>CAIMWO010000061.1 GCA_903845195.1 uncultured Phycisphaerales bacterium | reverse complement strand
TCGATCTTCGAGTTCATCGAGGTGTATTACAATCGCCAGAGGCGCCACAGTACGCTAGGCTATCTAAGCCCCGAAGCGTTCGAGGCTGAGCATTAGCGCGCACGAACCTGCGAGCGCCCACTAAACGTGGGGAAGTCCAGACAAGGTGAGGGGGTGACCGGGTGACAGAGGGGGGCGGAGGGAGAGGGGCGATCATTTTGGACAGCGGGTGGCGCGCGATTTTGGATCGATTTGGATCGATTTTGAACGCGTTTTGACACCATTTTGAGTGTGTTTTGCAGTGTTTGAGGTGTGTTTTTGCAGTTTTTGCATGCTTTGGAGAGAATTGGGAACGGATTCGCCGAAGTGGCCACGAAGTCGGGGAATGTGCGAAGGACTACGAAACGGGGGAGAGAATTTAGGCCGCGGGGGCACGGGGAGAGAATGGGGTGGGGAAGAGACTGGGGAGATGTGGGTGTGTTATTATAATAGAGATATCTACATACGTATAGAAAATGGGCAACTATTATTAGGGAGGGATGACGGGGGCGGGAGGACGAGTGACGGTTGAGGATTGAGGGGGCGAGGAGTGATGGGGTGGCGGGGTGAGGGGGTGCATGGGTGGCGGGAGGGACGGAAAGTAGACGGTAGTCAGTAGACCGTAGACGGGGTGGGCGCGCTGCGAGGTGCGTCTGCCCCTTTTTCTTTTTCCTATTGCCGAGTGCCTATTTCCAATTGCCGAACGTTTTTCACCACAGAGCCCACCGAGGTCACGGAGATGACGGGACGAACGGCAAGGTTCGGAGTTTACGGCTTTAGCGGGGGGGGAGGGATGAGGGGGAGGAAGGACGCTCTCGGGGCGGAAAAACTCTTGCCGATGGCGCTGGCTGGACTTATCCTCCGCTGATCGACGTCATGCCGATCAACTGACCTTTCGCGGGGAGATACACCATGGCCACGGTTGCGCTAGTCGCCTATCAGGAGGCCCTCCAGCTCATAAATAGCGCTAAGGAGAGGGCGGCTACGGCCCTCAGACTAGACGGAATGGGGTTGATGCACCTTCCGCCGGAGATCGGCCAGCTCACCGCCTTACAGACGCTCCACCTCGGGGGCAACAAACTAATCGTCTTGCCGCCGGAGATTGGTCAGCTCACCGCCTTGCAGATGCTCGACCTCCAGGACAACCATCTGACCGCGCTGCCGCCGGAGATCGGCCAGCTCACCGCCTTGCAGACGCTCAATCTCACGAGCAACCAACTCACCGCGTTGCCAGCGGAGATCGGGCACCTCGCTACCTTGCGGATGCTCGAATTGGGGAACAATCAACTTGTAGCGATTCCGCCGGAGATTTGCCAACTTGTTGCTCTGGAAATACTGAGATTGTGGTCAAACCGACTTGTCGCAGTGCCGGAGCAGATTGGCCAGCTCACGTCTTTGCACGAACTTCATCTTGGCCACAATAGACTCACTTCGCTTCCTTCGAAGATTGGGCAGTGCAGGGCCTTGAAGAGACTCGACGTCGCAGTCAACCAGCTGACCGCCCTGCCGCGAGAAATCGGCCGGCTCAGGTTGCAGACACTCTACGCTAGCGGAAATGGGCTCACAGCGCTTCCGCCGGAGATTGGCCAACTCGCCGCGTTGAAGGATCTCGCAGTCACCAATAATCAGCTCACCGCGCTGCCGCCTGAGATCGCGGCGTTGGCTCAACTCACGGCGCTATACCTCCATGGAAATACGGCGCTCGGTATACCTCCAGAGATTTTGGGACCTCCATTTGAAGATGTTCTCGGGAGGACCGCCAAGCCCGCTTCGCCCCAGGCGATTCTCGATTACTACTTCCGCACGCAAATCGCCGCCCGCCCGCTCAACGAAGCCAAAGTGATCCTGGTCGGACGTGGCGAGGTGGGCAAGACTTCTTTGGTCAAACGTTTGCGAGGCAAGGGATTCAATGCCCGACAGGGAAAGACGCCGGGCATTCAGATCGACAAATGGTCGCTCAAGCTGCATCGTCGCGAGAAAATTCTGCTCCATATCTGGGATTTCGGCGGGCAGGAAATCATGCACGCTACCCACCAGTTCTTCCTGACCAAGCGTTCGCTCTACCTGGTCGTCTTGAACGGGCGCGAAGGCGGAGAGGATGCTGACGCCGAGTACTGGCTGAAGACGATTTCCACGCTCGCGGCAGATTCCCCAGTGCTCATTGTTCTGAACAAATTTCGCCAACACCCGTTTGACCTTAACCGTCGCGCTTTGCAGGTGAAGTATCCTAACATCCGCGGATTCGTGGAGACCGACTGCGCCAATCCCAAACCCCTGGGTATCGCCAAGCTCAAGGCCGCCATCATGACGTCGGTGGACCAGCATCTTCCTGAGTTACGTGCCAAGTTCCCTGCCAGTTGGGCATCGATCAAGAATGAGTTGGCCACGATGAAGGACAATTTCGTGACCTTCGACCGCTACCGCGAGATCTGCGCCAAGTACAAAGAGACCGATACTATCGCTCAGGAACGCTTGGCTGCACACCTGCACGATCTGGGTATCGCCCTAAACTACAAGGATGATCCCCGACTCTGCGACAAGCACGTGCTGAACCCGTATTGGGTGACCAACGGCATCTACAAGATTCTCAATGCACCCAAGCTTGCGGCGGGAAGGGGCACGCTGGAGGTCTCCGATCTGGAGTCTATGCTCGACCCGAAGGTCTATCCCAAGCACATGCACGCGTTCCTCTTGGAGCTCATGCGAAAATTTGATTTGTGTTTTTCGTTCGACCAGGCCAATCGCTACCTAATTCCCGAACTCCTCGGCAAGGACGAGGCCGCCGAGACCGAGCAGTTCGACGACGGCCGCGCTGTTCGCTTCCGCTACCAGTACGACATCCTGCCCGAAGGTCTTATACCGCGTTTCATTGTCCGCACGTATTTCCACAGCGAGAATCAGCCGCGTTGGCGTAGCGGGGTCATTCTCAAGTTCGAGGGGAATTTATCGCTCATCCGCGCGGATATTCAAGAGGGGTGTGTGGAGATCGCCGTCATCGGGGCCAAGGATTCCCGGCGGCGACTGCTGGCGGTGGTGCGGAGCCAATTCGATTACATCCATGGGGCACTCAAGCTCAATCCCCAATCGCTGGTTCCGGTTCCGGCCGTTCCTGGACTGGTGATGAAGTATGACGACATCGTGGCGTATGAGCGTGCCGGAGTACTCAAACCGCCCATTCCTTTCGGCGGCACCGTTCATGAAGTGGACATCCGTGAATTGCTTGAAGGTATCGATTTGGAAGGAGCTCGCACCGCCATGGGTACGTCAGACAACAAACCGCTGCGACTGTTCTATAGCTACTCGAGCAAGGACGAGGAGTTTAAACTTGAGCTCGAAACGCACCTCGCCTTGCTCAAGCGGCAAGGCAAGCTCGACACTTGGAGCATGCGGATGATTCCGCCCGGCAAGGAGTGGGAGAAAGCCATTGACGAGAACATTAAGGCCGCCAACATCATTCTGTTGCTCGTGAGTTCGGACTTCATCGCCTCTGACTACTGCTACGATATCGAGATGAAGTTTGCCATGCAGCAGCACGAGAAGGGCAATGCGGTAGTGATTCCGATCATTGTTCGCGATTGCAACTGGAATAGCGCTCTCTTCCAGAAACTTCAGGCTCTGCCCAAGGATGCGAAAGCCGTCAAGCTGTGGGCCGACCGCGACTCGGCATGGACAGACGTGGCGAAGAGTCTGCAGAAACATCTAGAATCCATGCGGCCCGCGCGAGGTGTCTGAGCCATCGCGCGCCACTGCAAGATCTGTGGACGATCACTGAGCCTTCGTGGTTGAATCCGCCTGCCTTCGACGCATGCTCAAGCATGAACTCCGAACAAAGCTCCATGTCCTGGGTGTTCTCTGTGGTTGAAAACGAGCGGGCGGGAGGTGGAATCAAGAAGCTAGATTCAAGAAGGAGCGTCCGGAGTGTGACGCAGAAGGGACTAGCGAGTGTGATTGGGAGCAGGCGTCTGGTGCATAGGGAATAGTTGGGTTGGGGGGGATGATTTCCTTCGCCCCTGCCGGGGCGAGCTAAATATATATAACATTATCCACGGGTTCCGCGGCGACTGCGCCGCTCCACCCGTGGCTAAAATCCGTGGCCCCGATGGGGCCAAAGACATGCCGTCTTGTTAGCAGCCGTAGCGGCATCGCACACCAACCCTTAAGCCTTCATCCGCTCAGTGCGTGATTTTACACTTAGGCAGTGCTTTCTGGAGTTTCTTCAAGCCGTCGTCGGTCACCTTGGTGCCTGCCAAGTCCAGCGATTGGAGGTGGCTTAGTTTTTTAAGGTGCTCCAGTCCCGCATCGGTCACCTTGGTGTGTGTCAGGCTCAGAATCACGAGGTTGTTCAAGCCATCGAGGTGTTCGAGTCCCGCGTCGCTCACTTCAGAGTAGTCCAGCTTGAGATGTCCGATTTGTGTCAATCCCTTCACATGCACCAAGCCGGCATCGGTCACCTTGGAACACACCAACGACAAGAATACCAGGTGCTTCAATCCTGAGAGGCTCTCGAGTCCCGCACACGTTGCGTCTGTGCTGCCCACCGTATACAGCATGCGGAGTTGTGTCATTCCTCTGAGATGCTCGAGCCCGGCACGGGTCAGGTTGCTGGCATTGTACAGATAGAGATCGTCGAGTTGTTCCAGTTTCTTAAGGGGTTCGAGGGCGTCATCGGGAATGCCTTTGCTTTGTTCGGCGCCGGACAAATTAGGTGTGTTAAACTTGACGCGTACAAAGGGTCCCTGCGGGATATTGGCTGAAGATTGCGTCGATGTGGGTTGCGAAGTGGTGGTAACGAAATAGGTTTCGACGGAACCGTCCCACTTCTTGATCTCGGCGTTCACCTGCTCTTGAGTGAGCGTGAGAGCGTACGCCGGTGCGGTTGCGGGTTGGATGGCGGGTTTTTCCTGGGCGTGGAGGAAAGTGCCAGCGCCCACGCCGGCCAGAATGACGAGAAGAAAAGGAGTTCGCATTCGATGATCCTTTCAAGCGTGAGACTGCGGGAGGATTGTACGCCTACCCACGTTGGCGCGGTACACAATTTTGAGCGCGGCGTGCCGGGACGGGGAGCGTGACGCGGGAGGTTAGACGCTAGACGGGGGGGACGAATTCTGAATTCTGAATGCTGAGTTCTGAAACCCGCGGTGAGCGCGTCTGGCGGGGGGGGGGTGAGTTAAGGATGCAGAGTTCAGAATGATGGGGTGAACTTCTGACCGCTGGTTCGACCGGGTGACGAGGCGGAGGGGGTGACAAGGTGATGGCGTCTCTGCTGACTACTTACCAAGGCTCAAGTTTGATGGCTCAAGACTCAAGACTCAAGACTCAAGGCGTGATTTGGTCCACCTATTTATTGCCAATCATGTCGGGTCATTACGGTAAGCAGCACAAGGTACAAGGAAGGTTCAGTTCTCGACGGAGATACCCAGGCGCACCAACTTCCTTTGCATTTTGCCTTCCTAAAGAACGAACGGCTGCACATCTTCATGGACTGCTTCGCAATCGCCTTTCCCAAATCTGGAGGTACTCGTTGCACGAGCCAGGACGCAGTCCACATCACAGAGAAAAAATAACCGCAATAGCTACATATTGCCGTTAAGGCGCCCACAAGGAAGCCTCCTATCAACTCACCTTCGGCGCCGCTGCGCGAACCATGCATGACCATCGTAAACGCGATGGCGCCGCCAACGCATGCGATGGCAAGCATCACCACCGAGCTCACGACAATTGGCATCTTGACATGCTTCTGCATAATCTTCTCGCATCTGTGCCTTCATCTGCCCATTCATCTGAACACTCGTGCTCCCTTGCTAATTTTCCGACAAGCTGGCGATATCGTAAAGCATACCCTTTTCATCGCGGAAGATGCCGCCCAGGTACGGATGCAACCGCGCGGCAATCTCGAGTGTGATTCAGGGCGTGCGCTGCTTGGTGCTGAAGGCAATGTGCAGGCGAATCTGGGGGTAGGTGCCGGGCATGAGGGGCCTTTCGGCGGTGGGGAGCATTCCTTCGCCCCTGCCGGGGCGAGCAAAATTTATGAGACATTTTCCACGGGTTCCGCGGCGACTGCGCCGCTCCACCCGTGGCTAAAATCCTTGGCCCCGATGGGGCCGAAGACGTGCCGTCTTGTTTGTTCATGGGCGGGCTCATTCCTGCTTTCTGCATGCGAAGTTCACCTTCATCCGGTCTGCTTGGATTGCTGAGGCGCGGCAACCGCCACCGGAAACGCCGCGGCCGCACGAACCCCGCGCCGCGTCTTTCGCCATCTCGCCAGCGACCAAATCGGCTTGATCGCCAACAGCGATGACAGAACCCAGTACGGCACAACGCAAGAGGGAGGAAACGGCACGAGGTTACGGGGAATGGCGATGCCAAGCGGAAGCACACGACATTGCTCTCGCACCCATCGGTCCAGCACCCTTGCCTGAATGTTTGTTGGAAACCAGAGATCGTTATCTGAAACCGCCGCCGAGCCAAATTGTTCCACCAGTTCATTGTCCGAAGGAGAAGGCCAGCCGAGATCGTGACAAATGACGGGTGCCAAAAGGCAGCATTCGCCACGAATCGACGCTACCGCAAAACTCCCATTCTTGCAGTAGATGACGGCTGGTTTCGAGCAGCTTTGCACCCACAGCGCCACGGTCGCCACGAGGAGCAACAAGGAAAGGCCGCAGACAATATTGAAAAGCCAGCGTTTCATGCCTTGTGTACCGCCGTGATCGGAGTTCCGCATTCCGGGCATCCCCACCCGATCAAGCAGAGCAGGATCGGCAATGCAAAAATTCCCCGGATGATCCAACGGGGTCGCATGGGCGCATCTTACCGCGACCGTTGGGGTTCTTACAGAGGACACCGAGAGCACCGAGGGGCAGAGGAGTGGACAGAGGTCAGGAGTAAGAAGCAAGAAAGAGCGTCCGGGGTGTCACGCAGAAAGAACTAGCGGGTGTGATAGGGACCATGCGTCTGGTGCATAGGAAATAGTTTGGTTGGAGGGGGATGATTTCCGCCGCCCCGGCTGGGGCGGGCTACTTGGGGGATGACGATTTCCACGGGTTGCGCGGCGGGCGGTGAGCCGCACGCCGCTCCACCGCGTGGCTACAATCCGTGGCCCCGATGGGGCCGATGGGTACACCTCGGGCTCACGGCAAGCTGAAGCGTGAACTCCGAGCATTCGATTGCGGATTTTTCCCCGCACACCACGCCCGCTCCGTCATTGTGACATTTGGATTTTGAAATACTTGGGGGCGTGGGGCGTTGATCGAGAACCTGGTGGGGTTCTTCACTTAGCAGCATTGAATTTGTAAATTTCCGTTTCACTTTCCGTGTGGGCCAAAACTGGAGCGATTGCCTGTGACGAAACGATGGTGTTTGGTGGCGTGGGTTGGGGGAATTATTGGATTGTTGTTGGCGGTATTGCCGGCGTGGCGGGGGGCGCAGGGGCAGATGGTGCGTAAGGAGAGCGTGCAGTTGGCGTTGCCGGGGGAGTTGCCGGTGGCGACGGGATATACGACGCAGGATGCGCTGGGGGGGTTGAGTTTTCGGTTGCCGGTGTGCATTGCGGCGGCGCCGGGGGAGAACGATCGGCTGTTCGTGGTGGAGAAGACCGGGAACATCATAGTGGTGACGCACTTGCAGTCGAAGCCGACGAAGCAGGTGTTTCTGGATATACCGGCGATGTTGAAGGCCACGGGCCAGGGGACGTTGCAGACGGAATCGGAGTGTGGGGTGTTGGGGTTGGCGTTTCATCCGAAGTTTGCGGAGAACGGGTATTTCTATGTGACGTACGATTTCAGCATTAATGAGAATGGGGGCAGGAAGGATTTTAATCGGGTGTCGCGGTTTCGGGTGTCGCGGGAGAATCCGGAGGAAGGGGACCCGCAGAGCGAGGTGCCGCTGATCACGCAGTTGGATCTGGCGCGGAACCATGATGGGGGGGATGTGCATTTTGGTGCGGACGGGTATTTGTATTATTCGATGGGCGATGAGGGAGCGGGGAACGATCAATTCGATAATGCGCGGTTTGTCGACAAGGATTTTTTCGCGGCGATCTATCGATTGGATGTGGACCAGAGGCCGGGGAGTTTGGCGCCGAATCCGCATGCGCAGAATTCGACGACGTATCCGTCGGCGGTGCATGCGGGGGCGTATCGGATTCCGGCGGATAATCCGTTCATCGGGGCGAAGGTGCATGGCGGGCGAGAGCTTGATCCGGGGAAGATCCGCACGGAGATTTGGGCGACGGGATTGCGGAATCCGTGGCGATTTTCGTTTGATCCGCCGACGGGACGGTGTTTCATTGGGGATGTGGGGCAGAACGCGTGGGAGGAAATCGATTTGGGGGTGGCGGGGGGTGATTATGGGTGGAGTTATTTGGAGGGGACGCACAATGGGCCGCGGGCGAAAACGAAGGCGGGAGATTTGGAGTTACTGGGGCCGATTTATGAGTACCCGCATGGGCGGGGGAGCGTGTTTTCGGGGGATTGCGTGATCGGGGGTCTGGTGTATCGGGGTTCGCGGCTGACGGAGCTTTATGGGCAGTATATTTTCAGTGATTTTACGAGTCGGCGGATTTGGAGTTTGCGGGAGGAGGGTGGAAAATGGTTGCCGAAGCTGCTGGGGACGGAGGGGAGTATTGCGGGATTTGGGATCGATCCGCGGAATGGGGATTTGTTGATGGCGGATCATGGGGCGGGGAAGATCAAGCGGCTGGTGCGGACGGGGACGATGGGGGAGATACCGCCGGCGTTGCTGTCGATGACGGGGGCATTTGCGGATATGGCGTCGATGAAGCCGGCGGAGGGGCTGGTGACGTATACGCCGAACGTGGGGTTCTGGTCGGATTATGCGATCAAGCAGCGGTGGTTCAGCATGGGAGGTACGAAGGAGAAGATGACGTTCAGCCGGGATGGGCATTGGGGGTTTCCGGCGGGGATGGTGTGGGTGAAGCATTTTGATATGGAGATGCGGCGCAGGGATCCAAGTTCGCGGCGGCGCTTGGAGACGCGGTTTCTGGTGAAGACGGCGACGGGGGTTTATGGGATTACATATAAGTGGCGGGCGGATCAATCGGATGCGGATTTGGTGGCGGAGGATGGTTTGGAGGAGACGTTTGATGTGCAAGTGAATGGGACGGCGAAGAAGCAGACGTGGCATTATCCGAGCCGGGCGGAGTGTTTGACGTGTCATACGGCGGTGGCGGGGGAGGCGCTGAGTTTCAATACGGCGGAGTTGAACCGGTCGATGAAGGTCGGTGGAAAGGAGATCAATCAGATCCAGGCGCTGAGCGATGGGGGATATTTTGCGGGGCCGGTGACGGGGGTGAAGGAGATGCCGGCGTTTGCGGCGGCGGATGACAAGGCGCAGAGTTTGGAGTGGCGGGTGCGGTCCTATTTGGCGGTGAACTGTGCGCAGTGCCATCAGCCGGGCGGGGCGGTGCAGGGGAATTGGGATGCGCGGGCGACGACGCCGACACAGGAGGCGAATCTCATCGGCGGGTGGCTTGCCAACGATGGGGGAGATGCGGCGAACCGGTGGCTGGTGGCGGGTGATGTGGGGCACTCGATGGTGCTGAAGCGGTTGCAGGCGAGCGGCACGGTGAGAATGCCGCCGCTGGCGACGCATGAGATCGATAGCGGCGGGATCGAATTGATGACGCAGTGGATCAAGGCGCTTTCGACGAAGCATGAGACGGGGCGTTGAGAGTGGTCGTAGAGAGTGTGGGGCGGATTGAATATGATCTGGCGGTACGAATTGTCAGTTGATGATCGGGTAGTTGAGTGAAACGGCGACGGATGATGATGTGGTTGTTGGTTGTTCCGGGGTTGATCGTTGGGGCGATTCTCGCGGTGACGATTTTCGGGTTGACGCAGCCGGTGAAGCATACTGTGACGCGGTCGATCGTATTGAAGCAGAAACCGGACGTGGTGTTTGCGGCGATCGATGATGCGGAGGCGTATCCAACGTGGTCGAGCATGATTACGAAGGTGGAGCGGATGGGGGAGCGGGAAGGACGGCCGGCGACAAAGCAGACTTTGAAAATAGGGATGACGGTGATCGTGACGACGCTGGAGCGTGAGCCAGCGACGCGGTTGGTGACGCGGATGGAAAAAGAGGGCGGGCCGGTGTGGGGGACGTGGACGTATGAGCTGCGGCCGGAGGGTGAGGGGTGCAGAGTGACGATTACGGAGGAGGGGGAGATGAAGAATCCGCTGTTTCGCGGGCTGGCGGGGTTGAGGGGAGTGGATGCGTCGATCAAGTGTCAGTTGGGGGATTTGGGGAGGAAGTTTGGGGGAGAAACGATAATGTTGAACGATAATGTTGAACGATGAACGATGAAAGGTGGCTTTGCGTTGCGGATTGCGGATAGTGAAGCGGGGCGGTCATTGGGAATTAACTATGATGTGGGCGGGGGTTAGGTTGGGGGATTGGGCGGTTAGGCGGATGGGGCCGGGTTGGTGGGTGGTGCGGAGGACAACGAGGGCGCGGCCTTGGAAGGTGCGGCGCTCGTGGGTTTGGTAGGGTTCGAGGGATTTGAGATCGGCGCTGCCGATGCCGGCGATGGTGGCGGGGCCGTCGATGGTGAATTGGATGGAGTGGTCGGCGTTGGGTTGGAGTTGGCCGTTGTGATCGGTGATTTCGACGGTGATGTAGGAGAGATCCTGGGCGTCGGCGCGGAGGGTGGAGCGGTCGGGGGTGAGGCGGATGGCGGCGGGGTTGCCGGCGGTGCGCAGTTCGTATTCGGCTGCGGGTTTTCCGGCGATGAGGCCGATGGCTTTGAGGGTGCCGGGGGCGTAGGGGATGGTGAACTCAGCGCGGAATTGTTGGGCGCGGGTGGTGGGTTTTTCGTTGATGAGATGGCCGTTGAGGAAGAGTTGTACGGAATCGCAGCGGGAGTAGACGTGGATTTGGATGAGGCGGCCGTCGTGGTTGGGCCAGGTCCAGTGGGAGGCGTTGGGCCACAGGCCCCAGTTGGTGGTGCGGATTTTGGGGCCGTCGAGTTGGGGTTGGAGGACGGTGATGTACAGTTTTTCGCCACGGTTCCAGACGATGTTGCGGTAGTGGGAGATGGGTTTGCGGAAGCCGGTGATGTCGATATCGCCGCAGTAGGCGCCGTGCCAGGGGTAGAGTTCGTTGACGCCGTGGGAGATGTCGCATTCGTTATCGAAGTGCCAGCGACCGATGCCGGCTTCGCCGAGGTAGTCGAGGGCGGTCCAGAGGAAGTCGCCGAGGATGTAGGAATGGTCTTCGGTGAAGGCCCAGTTGGCGAAGGTTTCGCTTTGAAGGGATTCGGTGGAGACGATGATGCGGCCGGGGACGCGAGCGATGTCGGTTTGGTGGAAGTGGATATGGTAGTTGTAGCCGGCGAGGTCGAGGAGGGCGAAGAGTTTGTCGCCATCTTCCCATTTTTCGCCGGGTTTCCAGGGTCCATTGACGGCGGCGGTGACGGGTCGGGAGGAATCGAGGGCGCGGACTTTGGCGGCGAGCGTTTGGCCGATTTGTTGGCCGGACTCGAGGAAGCGTTCGTTCATTTCGTTGCCGACGCTCCAGATGACGACGGAGGGGTGGTTGAAGTCGCGGGCGACCATCGATTCGGTATCGACGAGGGACCAGTCTTGGAATTCGAGGTGGTAGTCGTGGGCGGTTTTGGAGGCCTGCCAGTGGTCGAAGACTTCATCCATGACGAGCATGCCGAGGCGATCGCAGGCGTCGAGGAAGGCGGGAGAGGGGGGATTGTGGGAGGTGCGGAGGGCGTTGAAGCCGGCGTCTTTGAGGATTTCGACGCGGCGGAATTCGGCGCGGTCGAAGGCGGCGGCGCCGAGTGGGCCGTTGTCATGATGGAGGCAGCCGCCGTTGAGTTTGACGGTTTGGCCGTTGATTTGGAGGCCATTTTCGGAGGACCAGGCGACGGTGCGGATGCCGAAGGAGGTTTCGAGAGTGTCGGTGATTTTTCCGGCGACGGTGAGTGTGGAGACGACTTTGTGAAGAGTCGGAGATTGCGGGGACCAGAGGGCGGGGTGGGGGACGAGGAGTTGTTGTTCGACTTGGGCGGTGGCGCCGGGGGCGAGTTGCGTAGAGGACTGGGCGCGGGCGAGTTCTTGGCCTTCGGGAGAAGCGATAATGGATTGGAGAGTGACTTCGCAGGAGTGCGCGGTGGTGTTGGTGGGATTGGTTTCGAGGCGCACGGTGGCGCTGTCTGCGGAGAGTTTTGAGGTGGATGCGAAGACGCCGTAGGGGCAGATGTGGACGGGGTTGCGGACGGTGAGCCAGACGTGGCGGTAGATGCCGGAGCCGCTGTACCAGCGGCAGTTGGGTTGAGCGGAGTTATCGACGCGGATGGCGAGGATGTTGGTTTGGCCGAGGATGAGTTTGCCGGTGAGGTTGACGTGGAAGCTGGTGTAGCCGTAGGGGTGGGAGGCGATTTGTTGGCCGTTGAGGTAGAGAGTGGCGCGTTGGTAGATGCCTTCAAATTCGAGGGAGAGGTGGCGATGGGCGAGGTCTGCGCCGGGGAGGAAGGAGTAGCGGTACCAGGCGATGCCGGCGGGGAAGAAGCCGCTGTTGCCGCCCATGGGGTTTTTGGGGTCGGTGTGGCCTTCGATGCTCCAGTCGTGGGGGAGGGTGATGGAGCGCCAGGGGGCGTCGTCGAGCTGGGGATTTTGGGCATCGGGGAGGTCGCCGAGGTGGAATTTCCAGTGGTCGTCGATGCGGATGCGGGAGCGGGGGGACAGCGAGGCGTGGGAGAGTAGTTGGGAGAGATCGGAGGAGGCGGGGGCGGCGGTGGCCATTTGGGGATTCCTTGAGAGTGGGTGAAGTTGTGCGGGCGGCGGGATTTGGCCGCGGTTCAGAGGGGTAAAAGTAGCAGTTCGTGAGGAAAATGCAAAGGGAGTGAGGCGGTTAGGGGATGTGGTAGGAAGTGCCGGGGGTGAGGATGGTTTGGGCGCTGGTGAGGGATTGGAGGCGGGAGAGTTGGGTGGAGGTGGCGAGGGCGAGGAGGAGGAGGGTGTCGCAGTGGAGGTCGATGTTGTTGTCTGCGAGGGTGGACCAGGCGACCTGCTCAGTGGGGTCGAGGGTGAGAATGCGGTGGTTGGCATATTGCCAAAGGATGATGAGGCCGGACTGGGCGGGGGCGAGGTGGGGATCGGTGATGGAAGGCGAGGAGGGTGGCCAGAGGATGGTGGCGGTGAGGTCGGCGGTGGTGAAGTGGTCGCCGGCGCGGAGGAGTTGGAGAGGGATGTGAGATTCGTTGGCGGCGGCGAAGAGTTGGGAGCTTTCGAGGGACCAGTCCTGGCGGGCGAAATCGACGGCGCTGATAAGGAGGGCGCGGGGGTGATAGAGGTCGAGGACATCGCGGGCAGCGCTGGCATGGGTGCGGTCGGCGGCGGAGATGAGGAGGGCGTCGAGGCGGCGGATTCCCGAGGCGCGGAGGGCCGGTGAGATCGCGGATTTGAAGAGGGCGGGGGAGTGGGCGGAGCCGGCGTTGAGGAGGCAAGTGGTGCCGTTGGGGAGATGAATGAGGATGGCGCTGCCTTGGTCTGGGGCGGCGGTGACGCCGGTTTGGAGGACATCGATACGAAGCTGGTTGCGGGGTGAGGTGGCGGTGTACCAGGTGAGCGTGGTGACGATGACGGCGAGAGCGACGAGCGCGATGGAGGCGCGGGGGAGATTGAGGCGTCGGCGGAAGGCCCAGAGCAGGAGCACGGTGTAGGCGAGGAGGACGATCCAGACGGGTGGGGCGCGGAGCGCGGCAACGGCGCCGGGGAGATCGGCGAGGTGTTGGATCGTGCGGACCATGAGGTGGGCAACGGCGGTGGTCGCGGGAGCCAGGCTTGCGGCAAGCGGGGTGGAGAGTAGGGATGCGAGGAGTTGGAGGAGCGCGGCGATCATGGTGAGGGCGACGAAAGGGAGGGCGAGCAGGCCTGTGACGAGGGCGAGCGGGTTGATCTGATTGAAGTGGAAGGCGACGAGTGGGAGGGAAGTGAGGGTGCCGACGAAATTGGTGACGGTTGCACCGAGGATGAACTGCGTTGCGCGTAGCCGCCATGCGTAGCGGCGGGATTCGGCGAGGCGTGCGATCTCTTCCCAACGCTGCATCCATTTACCGGCGAGGGTGGTGTAACAACGTTTGGTCAGCAGGATGAGCCCGGCGGTGGAGATGAAGCTGAGTTGGCAGCCGGGGTTGAAGAGATCGGTGGGGCGGAAGATGAGCACAGCGATGAGCGCGCCGGCGAGGACGTTGAGGAGGCTGGGTTTGCGGGCGGCAAGGCGCGAGATGATGAACATGGCGGTGGCGAGGCCGGCGCGGAGGACTGGCGGGCCGCAGGGGGTGGCGAGGACGTAGGCGGCAACGAGGAGCCCGACGAGGAGGAGACGGGTGCGCGGGCGGAGGGGGAGGAAGCGGAGGATGCCCCAGACGAGGGCGGCGAAGAAGACGATGTGGCTGCCGGAGATGGCGAGGAGGTGGGCGACGCCGGCATCGGCGAAGGCGCGGGAGACGTCGTCGATGGAGGGATCGCGATAGCCGAGGAGGAGGGCTTGCATGGAGTAGGCGGATTCGGAATCGATGCGGAGGGTGTGTTCAAGGAGTTTGCTGCGGAGGAGCACGCGGAAGTTGGCGAGGGCGGTGGAGAGGGTGGCGTGGGACGGGGCCTCGAGGAGGCGGATGGCGCCGGGCTTGTTGGCGGTGACTTCGAGAAAGATGCGGTCGGAGGCGAGGTAGGCGCGCATGTCGAAGGCGCCGGGGTTGGGGTTGGAGTCGGGGCGGTAGGCCCAGCCATAGGCTTCGACGAGTTGGCCGCGGGTGAGCGGGATGGCGGCTTGGGATTTGATGCGGACGGTGCCGGTGGCGGGGATCCAGCCGTGGTCGGTTTGGAGTTCGGAGATTTGGCCGATCCAGAAGATGTTGCCGTGATGCTGGGAGGGATCTTCGGGCGGGGCGAGGACGCGGAGGCGGAGCGCGACGGGGGCGTGATCGCCATCTTGGATGAGGCGGGCGAGGTGGACGGGTGGGACGTAGTCTTGATGCAGTTGATAGAGAGCGGAGCCGCCGGTGAGGATGGCGAGGGAGAGGGCGAGGTGGGTGATGAGGTGCTGCGGGGTTTTGCGAAGAGCGACTTCGGCGGCGAGCCATACGGCCCAGGTGATGGCGGCGAGGAGGAGGGAGATTTCGGCGGGGAATGAGGTGTAGCGGCCGGCGGTAATGCCGAGGGAGAGGAGAAGGGCGGCGGGGATGAGGGGGTGGAGGGGGAGGAAATTGTGGTGAGAGCGATGTCTGTGAAACATGCCCAGCGGGGCCCCTGCCCCACTGGGCATGGCACCCGATAGATTGTTGTGCGCGGCGAGGAGATATCGAGGTTGTGGGGCGGTGGTGTTCACGGGGTTACGTTAATCGAAGCGGAATGGGCGTCAATAGTTTTTTTGTGGGACGAGGACGTCGCGGCATGAAACACCGATCAGGACATTACCAGGGGAAGTACCCGCGTGCATTCTATGCTAGCTTTGAAGCGGCGAGGCGTTTGCGGGCAAGGTCGATGGCGCGGGGGGAGTTGTCGCAGCCGAACCATTGGCGGCCGAGTTTTTGGGCGGCGACGAGGGTGGTGCCGCTGCCGCAGAAGAAGTCGGCGACAGAGCCGCCGGGCGGGGAGAGTGCGGTGATGAGGCGTTCGAGGAGTTCGACGGGTTTTTGGGTGGGGTAGCCGTTGCGTTCTTTGGCCATGGGATTGAGAGCGGGGACGGTGAGGACATCATCGGGATTTTTGTGGGTGTCATCGGCGGCGATGCGGGCGCCGCGGCCGGAGCGGGCGCGGCGCATGGATTTGGCGGTGCGCGGGATGGAGATGGATTTGCCGTCGAAGTAAAAGCGGTCGGTCTTGGAGTAGAGGAGGATGGAGTCGTGCTTGCGGGAGAAACGGTCTTTGCTGGCGCCGCCGGTCTGGTAGTACCAGATGAGTTCGTTCTGGAAATGATCATCGCCGAAGATCTGGTCGCAGAGGACTTTGGCGTAGTGGACGGCATGCCAGTCGAGGTGGAGGAGGAGGCTGCCGGTGGGGCGGAGGAGGGGGTGGAGGAGGGTCAGGCGGGCGTGGAGCCAGTCGAGGTACTCGTGGCGGCCGCCTTGCCAGCGGTCGATGAAGGTGAGAGGGGAGGGGGAGGGTGATTGAGGGCTATCGGGGGTGGTAGAGGTGCGGTCCCGGCCGGTGTGATTCCTTTTTGTGAAGTAGGGCGGATCGATGTAAATGAGGTCGAGACAGGACTTTGGGAGCGAAGCGGCGGCATGGAGGCAGTCGTCGAGGACGATGCGACCGAAGAGGCCTTCAGGGCTTGGCGAGGGCTCATTTTGAGCCTTCGAAATCGATTTTTCAGTAGTGTTCATGGGCGAATTATTACCCATAGAAGGGTGAGAAGTCCATTTTTTACTACCAAATAGCGAACAAAGTCATTATCCTACTAACTTATACACCTCTGTTGGGTCTAGTTGGCGACCTTCCGGAAGGCCCGGCGTCCGCAAGTACGACGGGTTGCGGAGAGTTTCTAGGATCGTCGCGAGTTGTCTGAGCGAGAGAGTAGTTCACGGCTTGTGCGAGGAAATGCAGTGACTCAGCTTAATGTTCCCGTCGGTCTTCGAGCAGTCCGGCAAGGGTTGGCCAAGCTCGGTCTCAACTACATTGATTTGTCCGCAGTGTCGTGGTTCGACGTTGCCCTGAAGACAGGGCTGATCGGACTGTACGGGGGCATATTGTATCTCGCATACACGACGGGCTCGCTGTTCAATCCGTTCGCGGAAGTGTACCACACGACCATCGGCACCGTGCTGATGACGTTCGGGGCAGGGTATTCGGCGTTGATGTTGATCGTTACGGCGATCCGGGTTCTGCTGGTGGCACGGTACAAGCCGATGCGATCGCTTTCGGATGAGGATTTGCCTTCGGTGACGGTGATCGTACCGGCGTATAACGAAGGTGCGGATGTTGCGAAGTCGATCGATTCGATCGCACGATCGAATTATCCGCGGGCGAAACTGCAGATCATTGCGATTGATGACGGTTCGAAGGATGACACCTGGTTTCACATGGAAGGCGCGGCGAAGCGGCATCCCGATATTGTCTGCGCGATCAAGATGGATAAGAACGGCGGCAAGCGGCAGGGGCTGCGGGTGGGGTTTGCCTTGGCGGCCGGCGACGTGCTGGTGACGATGGATTCGGATTCCGTGGTGGCGCCGAACAGCCTGCGGAACCTGGTGACGCCGATCGCGGTCGATCCGCGGATTGGCGCGGTGGCGGGCAACGTGAAGGTACAGAATCGCAATGCGGGCGTGCTGCCGCGGATGATGCGGGCATCGTTTGTGCTGGCATTTGATTTTCAGCGGGCATATCAGTCGGTGATCCGGTCTGTGCAGTGCACGCCGGGCGCGTTTTCGGCGTATCGCCGGACGGCGGTTGAAGCGGTGTTGAATGAATGGAATAACCAGTCGTGGATGGGCAAGCCATCGACGATTGCGGAAGACCGGGCGTTGTCGAACTTGATTCTGCGGGAGGGGCACGAAATCGTATTCCAGGGGACCGCGACGGTGTGGACGAACGTGCCGACGAGTTACAAGCAGATGGCGCGGATGTACCAGCGTTGGGAGCGCGGCAATGTGCGTGAGAACCTGACATACGCGAGTTTCTGCTGGAAGCCGTTCCGGAAGCGGTATTGGCTGCATGCGAATGTGGATTTTGTGCTCAACAGCGCGGAGATGGTGTTTCCGTACGTGCTGATCGCGGCGTCGCTGCTGTACAGCATTGTCAATCCGTTCTTCCTGCTGAAGTACCTGGCGTTCATCATCCTGTTCGGCGGCGTGATGCAGACGTACTATTACATGAAGGAACGGGATTCGGATTGGGTGTATGGGATTTTGTATAACCTGTTCTGGTTCACGTGCCTGTGGTGGGTGGTGCCGTACTCGATTCTCACGGCGAATAACGGTTCGTGGATGACGCGGACGTTACCGCAGGCGGCGCCAGTTGAGGAGAGCGCCGGGCAGAAGTCTGAGACGGTGGAACGTCTGGCGGCCTGAGCGAAGAGGCGAAAAAAGAATACCTGAGGAGCCCGATCGAAAGATCGGGCTTCTTTCTTTTTTGCGTCTTACATTTTTAAGTTCTGGTCAAGGGGTTGATAGATTCTGGGCGTGCATTACACTCTCCCTTTCCATCGGTTTCGACGGTTTTCAGCCAGGGTGGCGCATGGGACTTATTCCAAGTTTGAATCTTCCGAAGAACATTCTGACGGCGATTAAGCGTCCGGGGAGCGGGATTCAAGTTTCCAGCCGACTGACGGCGACGGCGGGGGTGATGCCGGTGCTGGCGCTGGAGGAGATGAAGACCGCGACGGAAGGCCTGACGGAGGAGGAGGCACAGCGGCGGATCGAGGAATACGGGCCGAACGTCGTTACGCATGAGAATCGATTTCCGCGGGTGAAGCTGTTTATCAAGGCGTGTTTGAATCCGCTGGTGATTCTGCTGACGGTGCTGGCGATCATATCCTTTGCCACGGCGCATGAAGCTTCGGATTATGCGGGGGCGGGCGTGATGGTGGCGATGGTGGTGCTGGGGGTGGCGCTGCGGTTCATACAGGAAGCGCGGGCGGATACGGCGGCAGCGAAGCTCAAGGCCATGATCCGGGTGACGGCGACGGTGCTGCGCGGCGGCCAGGCGCGCGAGATCCCGCTGGGAGAGCTGGTGCCGGGGGATGTGGTGCGGCTGGCGGCGGGAGACATGATTCCGGCGGATCTGCGGATTCTCTCGTGCAAAGATTTGTTTTTGATTCAGGCGAGTTTGACGGGGGAATCGTTTCCGGTGGAGAAGTTTGATGCGCCGGAGAAGCTCGAAGGGAAAATGCCGCTGGAGTTGAAGAACATCTGCTTTCTGGGCACGAGCGTGGAGAGCGGATCGGCGACGGCGGTGGTGGTGGAGACGGGGCTGAAGACGTACCTGGGGAGCATGGCCAGCGCGGTGACGAGCGGGCCGCCGGTGACGAGTTTTGACAAGGGGATCTCGGGATTCACGTGGTTGATGCTGAAGTTCATGGCGGTGATGGTGCCGCTGGTGTTTTTCATCAACGGATTCAGCAAGGGGCAGTGGGGCGAGGCGTTTTTGTTTGCGATGGCGGTGGCGGTGGGGCTGACGCCGGAAATGCTGCCGATGATCGTGAGCGTGTGCCTGTCCAAGGGCGCGATCTTGATGTCGAAGAAGAAGGTGATCGTCAAGCGATTGAATTCGATTCAGAATCTGGGGGCGATGGACGTGCTGTGCACGGACAAGACGGGCACGCTGACGATGGATCATGTGATCCTGGAGCAGCACTGCGACGTGGTGCGGAAGGAAGACGACGGGGTGCTGGAACTGGCGTTTTTAAACAGCCACTTTCAGACGGGTCTGAAGAATATTCTGGACCGGGCGATTTTGCAGCACAAGGAATTTCACGAGCAACTGGCGATTGCCGAGTATGCCAAGGCCGACGAAATCCCGTTCGATTTTGTGCGGAAGATGATGTCGGTGGTGGTGCAGACGCCCGATGGGAAGCATCGGTTGATCTGCAAGGGATCGCCGGAGTCGGTGTTTCCGCGGTGCACGCAGTTTGAGCTGGAGGGGCAGCTCTATCCGATGGAGCAGTTGCTGCTGGACGAGTTGAAGGAGGAATACGATCAGCTTTCAACGGACGGGTTCCGGGTTCTGGCGCTGGCGTACAAGGATGGCGACCCGAAGCTGGCTTACAACAAGGATGACGAGCACGAGTTGATTCTGAAGGGGTACGTGGCGTTTCTGGATCCGCCGAAGGATTCGGCGGCGCCGGCGATCGTCGCGTTACAGAAGCATGGCGTGACGGTGAAGGTGCTGACGGGGGATAACGAGCTGGTGTCACGGAAGATCTGCAAGGAGGTGGGGCTGTCGCTGGAATTCGTGCTCAATGGTCCGACGGTTGAGACGATGAGCGATGCGGATCTGGCGGTGGCGGCGGAGAAGACGACCTTGTTTGTGCGGCTGTCGCCGGCGCACAAGCAGCGGATCATCAAGGCCCTGCAGAGCAAGGGGCATGTGGTGGGATTCATGGGGGACGGGATCAACGACTCACCGGGGCTGCGGGCGGCGGACGTGGGGATATCCGTGGATTCGGCCGTGGATATTGCCAAGGAAGCGGCGGATGTGATTCTGCTGGAGAAGAGCTTGATGGTGCTGGAGGAGGGGGTGCTGGAGGGGCGGAAAGTTTTCGCAAACATTCTGAAGTATGTGCGGATGGGGGCGAGTTCGAATTTTGGAAACATGTTCAGCGTGCTGGGTGCGAGCCTCTGGCTGCCGTTTTTGCCGATGGTGCCGATACAGATTTTGACGAATAACCTGCTGTATGATTTTTCGCAGGTGCCGATACCGACGGATGATGTGGATCCCGAGCAGGTGACGAAGCCGCGGCCGTGGTCGATGGCTGAGATCAAGCGATTCATCTTTTTCATCGGGCCGTGCAGTTCGATTTTTGATTACACGACATTCTGCATCATGTGGTTCGTGTTCAAATGCTATAACCTCGGGATGGCGATTCCACCGGGGCTGGCGCCGCATTTTGCGAAGATGACGCTGGCTAATCCGGATTCGACCTATGCGGCGCAGTTGTTTCAGACGGGCTGGTTCGTGGAATCGCTGCTGACGCAGACGTTGATCATTCACGTAATCCGGACGAACAAGATACCGTTTATTCAGAGTCGTGCGAGTTGGCCGCTGATCATGACGTCGGTGGCGGTGATGATGGCGGGGATGGCGTTGCCGTTCACGCCGCTGGGGCCGTGGCTGCATTTGATGCCGCTGCCGGGGTTGTATTGGCCGCTGCTATTCGGGACGTTGCTGGCGTACGTGCTGCTGACGCAGGGGGTGAAGGTGTGGTTGATCCGGAAGCTTTGGATTTGATAGGCGAATTGGGCTCACCACCGGGCGGCGAGACACCAAGCAGGCGCTGGAAAATGCGGGCTCGGGACGTCTTGCTTGACCTGATTGTTTTCGTGTTTTATAATGTCCTACTCTTTTGGTAGGAATAGTAGGAATTGAAGTCTTAATTGTACGTAAATGCTTGGTAATTGGTGGCTTGATGAGCATTTTGGCCAGGAACATCACGAAGAAATTTGGCTCGTTCACGGCATTGGATGATGTGACGGTGGAGGCGCCGAGCGGGAAACTGGTGGCGTTGCTGGGGCCTTCGGGATCTGGCAAGACGACGCTGCTGCGGATCATTGCGGGGTTGGAGCATGCCGATGCGGGGCAGGTGTTGTTTGAGGGGGAGGATGCGACGGACCGCAGTGCGCGGCATCGGAATGTGGGGTTCGTGTTTCAGCATTATGCGTTGTTCCGGCACATGACGATTTTTGAGAATGTGGCGTTTTCCTTGCGCGTGCGGAAAAAGCCGCGGGATGAGGTAAACGCGCGCGTGCATGAGCTGCTGAAGCTGGTGCAGTTGGATGGGCTGGGGAAGCGGTATCCGGCGCAGTTGTCGGGCGGGCAGCGGCAACGGATTGCGCTGGCGCGGGCGCTGGCGGCACAGCCGAAGGTGCTGCTGCTGGATGAGCCGTTCGGGGCGCTCGATGCGAAGGTGCGGAAGGAATTGCGGCGGTGGCTGCGGAAGCTGCATGATGAGATTCATGTGACGAGTCTGTTTGTGACGCACGATCAGGAAGAGGCGCTGGAAGTGTCCGATGAGATTGTGATTTTCAACAAGGGGAAAGTGGAGCAGACCGGAACGCCGGACGAGGTGTATAACAAGCCGGCGAATCCGTTTGTGCTGGGGTTCCTCGGGCATGTGAATATTTTTCATGGACGGATCACGGGCGGGCAGGCGACGCTGGCGGATGGGTCGCAGGTGAAGAATGCGGGCGGGGTGTCGGACGGGAATATCGCGGCATATGTGCGGCCGCACGAGATTGATCTGACGTTGGAGGCGCCCGCGGAGGGTGTGGGGACGGAGGCGACGGTGCTGTGGGTGCATCGGGCCGGGGCGACGATCAAGGTGGAGTTGGAGGTGGAGAAGACGAAGGAGTTGCTGGTGGCGGAGTTGCCGCGGGAAAAGTACGCGGAATTGAGGTTGGAGCGCGGGGTGAAGGTGTGGGCGGTGGCGCGGGATGTGCGGATTTTTTCGAGCGATTATCAGATTTGAGGGTGGGGGGAGGCGCGGTCAGATTTCACCACCAAGACACCAAGGCGCGAAGACATGAAGAGCGAAGGCATTACTGCGTTGGGGCGTTGGGAGCGGGAGGCGGGATCAGCGGGGATAGAAGGTTGCACCGCATTTCATGCAGACCCACGATTTTGACCAATTCTTAATTTGCACCGAATGCTGCTGCAACTTTTCTCGATTAACGCGAGCAAAGTACCACGCTAGTAGCACGAACGGCACGACGAGCACCAGATAAAGAATGGCTTCGTTACGGTATTCTGCCTTTGAATGACGGCCAGAACTGGAGTTGTTGACCGTTTCGTATGCCGTGGAAATTTGCCCGAAGTCAATGAGAGAAGCGACGAGACAGCCGACGGCCAAGGCTCCAAATAGAAGCGCCCAAATAGTTAAGGGTCGGCGCGGAGGAGCGTAGCGGCGCGCCAATCCAGATTGACTCACGCTCACGCCGATGGCAGAAATATCCCCCATTACCCCTCCTATCGACTGGGATGTTCCTGCATCATGAACCAAGGCAGCCCGCTTCACATCAGTGCTGCCGCAAGTGGGACAGACCAAGGTCGGGGATGAATCTTCGTTGATATCCTCGGGCGGAATCGAAGGGGGGCCAGAAATGACCGATTCAATCTCATCGGTTGAGAGGCTGGCGTGTGAGGTAGGGCGAGCCGAGGACGATTGCCGCTGCAATCGGGCATGACAATCTTGGCAAACGATTTCATCTTGCCAGAGAAATGGTGTCTCGAGTTTACCGATCGTTCGATCGCAGTTGGCGCAAGTTTCCATAGAGGTTTCTCCAGTTCATGGGTGACGATCTTATCACGCCCTCGGAAGAGGGCGAGCAAAATTTGGGAATTTTATTTGCAGCAATGATGCGACAGGCAGGGCGGTGCGTGTCCATAGAGGGCACAGATACGCACTGGTACTCATGCACTATATGGTGCGGATGAGGTGGCGGCGTTGGCCCCAGAGGGGGATCCAGAAGGGTTGGTGGGGGGCTTGGACGAAATGTTGCTGGGCGATGCAGAAGGGCCAGCGGTAGTTGCCGACATCGTGGCCGAGTTCGAGGAGGTGGGTGGCGACGGCGAGTTTGGGCTGGAGGCGGGCGAAGGCGGTGGGGGCGTCGCGGCCGACGTTGACGTGGAAGACGAAGGCGTCGGGCGGCGGGGTGGTGGGGAGGAGTTTCTTGGCGTTGGAGTTGTCGCCCGTATGGTAGAGGAGCGTGCCATCGGGGGATTGAATGCGGAACATGAACATATCGTTCTGGTGGTCGGGCTTGTAGAAGAAGTGATCGCCGAGGTCGATGGAGACGTGGAGATCGCGGATGTCGAGGGTGGCGGGTTCGGTGATGAGGGAGGAGTTGGGGGCGAAGTTGGAGATGACGGGTTTGCGTTGGCGGAGCATTTCATCGGCGAGGCCGGGGGTGTTGTGGTCCATGTGGTGGTGGGAGATGAAGAGGGCGTCGAGGAGGGGGGCGAGGAGTGCGGCGTCGCGGAGGTGGAGATCGATGCCGAAGGTGGTGGAGGCGGTTTTGCCGACGAAGCCCATGTTGTAGACATGCCAGAGGAGGATGCCGGTGGAGGGCGGCGGGGTGGTGCGGACTTCGTGGATGATGCGCTGTGCGGAGCGGCGGAGGAATTGGAGGACGGGGTGGGCGGATTCGAGGGCGTCGGCGGTGGCGGGGGCGTTGAGCCAGGCGTTGTAGTAGGTTTTGTAGTCGGGGCCGGTGATGCCGGCGGCGGCGTTTTCGAGCGTGCATTGGGCGGCGCGGAGGCGCGGATCGTTTTCGGCCGGGTTCGCGAGGATGAGGGGTTCAAGGGCGATGAGGTCTTCGAAAGTGATGGCGGGATTCATGAGGTGCTCACTTGGATAACGGGTATGTTTTACCACTAAGGCTCCAAGGCACCAAGGGTTTCTTCCCGAGGCCGCCGGGGAATCAATTAAAAAATGTGGAGGAACCGGGTGGCGGATGGTGCGTCGAAGTATCATACCGGCGTTCTTTGCACACATGTCTTGCTTGGAGGTTTCCATGAAACGAGTGACGATTGCGGCGTTGTTGATGGCGGCGGTGGTGGGGACGACGGGGATCGTGGGATTGATGGGGGGACGCGTGACGGCTGCGCCGGTGGTGGAGACGGGCAAGACGGGGGAGGTGGTGGTGAAATGGAAACTGGATTCGGTGACGGTGTATCGGGGGCAGGCGCTGGTGACGCGGGTGGTGGATGTGCCGGGCGCGGCGGGGTTGGGGGAGCTGGTGGTTTCGGATTTGCCGGAGCGGATTTTGCCGGGGAGTTTGTTTGCAGAGGGGATCGACGGGACGGGTGTGGAGGTGCGGAGCGTGCGGTACCGGGAGCAGGCGGTGGGGGATGATGTGCGGGAGGAAGTGCGGAAGTTGGATGCGGAGATTCGGAAATACGGGGACAAGATCGCGGCGAATGCGAAGCAATTGCAGGTGCTGGGGGAGCAGCGGAATTACCTGGAGAAGCTGGAGAATTTCACAGCGCCGACGGCGAGTACCGAGATGACCAAGGGGGTGCTGAATGCCGAGCAACTCAAGACGCTGACGAATTATCAATTTGAAACGCGTGCGAAGATTGCGGATGCGGAGTTGAAGTTGCAGCAGGAGCAGCGGGATCTGCGGGAACAAATGAGTGTAATCGAGCGGCAGCGCGGGGAGATCACGGGAAAGTCGAGCCGAACGGTGCGGCAGGCGGTGGTGTTCACGAGCCAGGAGAAGGCGGGCGGGAAGTTGCGGGTGCGGTACCTGGTGGACGCGGCAGGGTGGAGTCCGAGTTACAACATTCGCGCGGATGCAGCGCGGAAGAGCGCAGTGGTGGAGTACCAGGCGTCGATCGTGCAGATGAGCGGTGAGGATTGGAATGATGTGGCGATGACGCTATCGACGGCGACGCCGACGCTGGTGGCGGCGGCACCGCAGTTGAATCCGCTGCAGATTGCGCTGGCGAGCCGGGGTTCGGCGGATGTGATGGCCGGGGAAATGGTGAGCGGCCGGCTGGATTACAAGGCGGCCAAGCAGGAATTGTATGAGCAGCGTAAGCAGGCGGAATCTTCGCGGGGCCAGTTCGGTGCGCAAGGGGCCTGGGCGAACGCCAATCAACCGGTGGGAAACACCGGCAACAACGTCTATTCCGGATCAACCACAATTTCGGGAGGAAATATCACCGTTCAGAGCAACTCCAACTGGAATCGGGACAATGATTTGGAGTTGAACAAGGTGGCGGACCAGTTGCAGGTGCTGGAACTGCTGGCCAAGGACTCGCGCAAGGATGAAGAGGAGCGGCGCGTGAACGGGCATGAGGGGATCGTGGTGACGTATTCGATGAAATCGCGGACGAGTTTGCCGAGCCGTTCGGACACGCAGTTGATCCAGATCGATTCGATGGGCATGAAGAGCGCATTCTATAAGGTAGCGATTCCGGTGCTGACGAATTACGTGTATGACGAAGCGACGCTCACGAACGACAGCAAGACGGTGCTGCTGGCGGGGCCGGTGGCGAGTTACGTGGGCGGGCAGTTTGTCGGCAACGGGGAAATCACCACGGTGGCGATCGGGCAGAATGTGACGGTGGGATTCGGAATCGATTCGTCGTTGCGGGCGACACGGGAACGGATCGAAAAGAAGGAAGAGCCGCAACAGGGAAACAAGGTGGTCAATTACACCTACAAGATTGCGGTGGAGAATTTCGGGACGGTGCCGGCGAATGTGCGGATCATGGATCGGTTGCCGACGTCGAAGGATAACGAGGTGCGGGTGACGTTTGTGGATGATGAGACGGTGAAGTTGAGCATCGACAAGGAATACCTGCAGACGGAACGCAAGAAGG
The DNA here is from genome assembly GCA_903845195.1 of uncultured Phycisphaerales bacterium. GTDB lineage: Bacteria > Planctomycetota > Phycisphaerae > WQYP01 > WQYP01 > CAIMWO01. The sequence goes on along the minus strand of CAIMWO010000061.1, from coordinate 56,762 downwards.
GATTGTTGCGGTGGGATGTGACAGCACCGCCGGAGAAGAACGGGAGCGAAGCCTTTTCGTTAACGTACAAGATGAACATGGAGTACGACAAGAATCTGGGGATTTCGGCTTCGGCCGGGGCGAAGTTGCAGGAATTGGAAAAGACGATGAAGAGCAGGTAGCCGCAAACAGACAACAGGTTGGAACCTCCACACGGGGCTCGCGCCGGCAACGGCGGAGTCCTTTTTTTTTGTTTGAAGATGAGCCGGAGTGCTCTGCGACGTTACTGCCAATCACGGGACATCAGATTCAGATATTCCGTTCCGATATTCCATAAATTGACACAAGGAATGCGCAAGGACTAGAGTTTCAATCATAAACATGTGGTCACCTTCTAAGATCAAAAAAAGTGGGTCAGTGATAGATAAGAGGAGTGAGCATGAAGACCGCTGTCGGGCGTTCGGTCGTGTTTGTGCTATTTTTGCTGGCTTATTCTTCCAATGGTTTTTCAGGAAGTTCGGGAAATGGTGCTGCCCAGCGCGCGGCGGCGAATGGTGCAGCGGCGAATTCCCAGAGCGTTCCGTCTTCGCCTGCGCAGAAGGCCACCGCGGCGCTTTTGCAGAACTCCGCTGCGGCGGGCCCGGGGGCGCTCACGCTCAACGCGATTCCGCTGGGGGCGATCAGCGCAACGGGCGGCGGACACTATCAACCGGTGCCGGTCATCACCAATGGTGGTGGCCGCACATTTCTGGCGGTGGCCAACGGCAGCCGGGTACAGGCGTATGTGGATGGCCAGCCCGGGCCGGTGGTGAACGGAATTCCCATCACGCAAACACTGACGCAGCCGCAGTGGGGTGGCAGCACGAATGGCTCGCCGCAGTTCAGCGCCGACCAGAAGCGTGTGGCGTACATCGTTGATCTCGACAACAACAAGCATGCCGTCGTCGTCGATGGCACGATGAGCCCGGCGTATGACCAAGTGAGCTGGTTGAGCTTTGCGCCGGTGGGTCACCACTTTGCATATCTGGCGGGGAAGACGAACGGAACGAAGGGAACGGAGTTTTTTGTCGTCGATGACGGCAAGGCGGGAAAAACCTATCAGGGTTGCGGTCCGGCTATGTTCAGTCCGGACGGAAACCACGTGGCGTACGTCGGCTGGACGCCTAATAGTGGATTAACGCCACTCGAGGTTCAGGCAGGAAAGAAGACGGCGCAGAATATGTGCGTCGTGCTCGATGGCGTGGAGCAGAAGCATTTCGCCAAGATTGATCGGCCGATCTTCAGCCAGGATAGCAAGCATCTGGCGTATCTGGCCGGCATCGATCAGCTTAGCTTGACGCGGGCGGTGGTGGACGGGCAGGAGGGGCCGGCATACGACAGTGTGCAGGAACTGGTCATCAGTGACGACGGCAGCCGAAGCGCCTGTATCGCCACGAAGCAGATTCGACCGACGCCGACACCGGATCACAGCAATCCCCCTTACAACGTTCACGTCGTGATCGACAATGGCAAGGAAGACGCCCCCTACGATGTTCAGATCACGCACTTGAGCGTCAGTCACGACGGCCGGCACCTGGCTTACGTCGCACAAGGCTTCAAGACCAACACAGTGATCGTCGATAACGGTAAGCCGAGCCAGCAATACAGAGGTTGCGACACTCTGCTATTCTCGCCGGATAGCAAGACCATGTTGTATATTGCCGTCAGCGCGCAGGGCGGTTTCATCGTCGTTAACGGCCAGGAATACGGGCCGTTCAGCGGGACGTATGTCCCCGCCTTCAGTCCCGAGGGCGGGCACTGGGCCTGCTGCGTGAGCACGGGCGAGCAGAAATTTGCCATTCTTGCGGACGGCAAAATGATCACGCTCAAGGGCATTGCACCCGGCACGCTGTCGTTTCAGCCGGGTACCGGGCAGCTCATGTTGCGGACGAGCACTTCCTATAGCGGCATGCCGGTTACGTTTGAAGTGAAGGGCGATACGATTGCTGCGGCCGATGTTCCCAGTGCCATCGCGTACAGTCCCAATCATCAGCACATCGTGAAAGTGTTTACGACCGACTACGGCACGTCGGAGTTGAAACAGAAGATTGCGATTGACGATCATGCCCCTTCGGCGGTCGCTTACCCGGATATTCGAAATGTTGCGATCAGCGATGATGGCAAGCATGTAGCGTTCATCGGCGCGTACGTCGGCGAAAACGGCAAGTCGCTGACCCATGCCATCTACGATGGCACGGAGGGGCCGGGATATTGGGGGATCAAGGATCTGGCGCTGAGTCCCGACGGCCTGCATGTCGCGTACGTCGCCCAAAAACTCAACGGCAATGATATTGATACGTACACCGTAATCGATGGCGTAGAGGGTCCGGCGTTCCAGGATGTGCTGATCGACGGCGCATATTCCGGCCAGGGCTTTAGTGCGAATGATGTATACCACCAGGTGCGTTTCGCGCCCGACGGATCGCTGCATTTCCTCCCCGTCGTCGCCGGCCAGCTGTATCGCTGCTCGTACCCGGCCGTGGCGTTCAAGGGTTTGCCTTCGCTGGCGGCCCATGAGGCTGAGAAGCCGGGCCCGCGTGATTTGCACAACTTTGTGAGGCCGAACATTTTCCAGGATCAGGCCGAGGCCATGAGCTTCGTGCTTGCGCCAGACGAAACCATTTATGGCGTCAGCGATGCCGACGGGAAGTTCAAGCACGGCACGGTCTTTAAGGTCAAGACCGACGGCAGCGGCTTTGTGGTCCTGCACGATTTCTATGGCGGCGACGATGACGGCCAAAGCCCCACATCGCTGCTGCTTCTGCCCGACGGCAGCCTCTTCGGCACAGCCGAAAAGGTCTTCCGCTACGATCTCAAGGCGCAGCAGTTCGCCCTCCTTGACGTGGACCGAAAGGATCATGTCAACATGCTGGCGGGCTCTGCCCCAGATGGCACAGTCATTGGCTTCGGCGGTGGTTCCATTTTGGAGAAGACCAATGTGGTCACCATGGCCTCCGATGGCAGCAAGTACGCGAGCTTCGTCAACAGCCAGTTCGGCAAACCGCTGCTCATGTACAGCCAGGTCGTCGCCGGCAAGGATGGAACTTTCTTTGCCATCGGCATGCTCCAGAATAAAGCGTCCATCGTGAAGTTCAAAAACCTCAAGGATACGCCGACACTGGTGCACAAGTTTGCCAATCTACCGACGGATGGCAGCCGTCCGGACGCCAACCTCGTTCTCGACAACAAGGGCAATCTCTATGGTTCGACTTCCGCCGGCGGTATGTCGCAGAACGGCGTCATTTACAAGATCAATGCGGATGGTTCGAATTACCAGGTGGTTTACAACCCCGATGTATTTGCGTTCAGCAAGGTATTTGTGGCGGGTGATGACGGCATGCTCTATGGCATTTCCAAAGAGGGATTGCAGCAACTGGCGCCGGATGGCAGCGGGAAGCCGCCCGTCACGCTCGTGGCGTTTGATGGTGCGAACTTTGATTACACCAATCACCGTGGAATGCCCAATATCATTTTCCATCATGGTGCCGTGTACGGTATGCACGGCGCGGCCATCTACAAGGTGACGCTGCCGCAGGCGGGGGCCGGTGTTGCGGGCGTTACGCCGACGGTCGCCATCAGTGTGATTCAGCCGAAACCTCTGGCGGGTGAGGCGATCACGTTTACGGATTCGACGGGTGCCGCCAGCGCCGGGCAATCCGCCAGCGCGCCGTCGACGCCGCAGCAACAGGCGAACGGGCAACAGAACGCGCCAGCGCAGAATCCTCAGGGGCAGGCGAACAACACGCCACCGGCAAACAATCCGCCGCCGAATAGCCCGCCGCCACCGCCGGCAAATAACAACCCATCGGCTGTCGACAAAGCCCGGGAGAATGCACAAAAGGCCAAGGATGCGGCGGACAAGATTCGCAGTATATTTCACTAAGCCGGTAAGGACGCGCCAGCCGCAACAGTTGAATTTCGGCTAGGGAGCTGAATGCTGGGGAGAGTGAAATGGCGTAGAATCCGTGCCTATGGATGCGAAGGAATTGCTGGCACGGATTGAGCGGGGGATGTTGCGGCAGCAGCAGGGATTGCGGCGGCGCGTGCTGGCGCTGGAAGGGCGGGCGCGCCGGGAGGGTGTGGCGCGGGTGGCGGGGGAGCTTGCGGGGATTCAGCAGGCGATCGAGGCATCGGAAGGGATGCGGGCAACGCGGGCGGCGGCGGTGCAGCGGGTTGAGTTTCCGATGCAACTGCCGGTGAGCGAGCGGCGGGAGGAAATTGCCGAGGCGATACGGAAGAATCAGGTAGTGGTGCTGTGCGGGGAGACCGGAAGCGGGAAGACGACGCAGTTGCCGAAGATCTGTCTGGAACTGGGGCGGGGCGTGGCGGGGATGATCGGGCACACGCAGCCGCGGCGAATCGCGGCGCGGAGCGTGGCGGCGCGGATCGCAGAGGAGTTGCACACGCGCGTCGGCGAGCAGGTGGCGTACAAGGTGCGTTTTTCGGACAACGTGTCGGAGAAGACGTACATCAAACTGATGACCGATGGGATTTTACTGGCCGAGACGCAGAACGACCGGTACCTGAGCCAGTATGACACGATCATCATCGATGAGGCGCACGAGCGGTCGCTGAATATTGATTTTCTGCTGGGGTATTTGAAGCAATTGCTGCCGCAGCGGCGGGATTTGAAGGTAATCATTACGTCGGCGACGATCGATCCGCAAAGTTTCTCGGCGCATTTCGAGGGATGCCCGATCCTGATGGTGAGCGGGCGGACGTATCCGGTGGAGGTGCGGTATCGCGATCCGCTGGCGCGGCCATCGACGGCCGAAGCAGAGGGATTGCCGGCGGATGAAGAGGTGGATGAGGATGAGCCGGACATGTTGCGGGCGATTGTGGAGGCGATGGACGAGGTGACGGGGCTGGGGGCAGGTGATGTGCTGATTTTTTTGAGCGGGGAGCGGGAGATTCGGGAGACGGCGAAGGAGTTGGAGGGGCACGCGCATGGGCGGTGCGAGATTTTGCCGTTGTATGCCCGGTTGAGCGCGGAGGAGCAACAGCGGATTTTTGTGCCGCACAAGAAGCGGCGGATCATTCTGTCGACGAACGTAGCGGAGACCTCGCTGACGGTGCCGGGGATCAAATATGTGATTGATCCGGGGTTGGCGCGGGTGTCGCGGTACTCGCCGAAGTCGAAGGTGCAGCGGTTGCCGATCGAGCCGGTGTCGCAGGCGTCGGCGAATCAGCGGGCGGGGCGGTGCGGGCGGGTGAGTGCGGGGGTGTGCATCCGGCTGTATTCGGAGGAGAATTTTCAGACGCGGCCGATGTATACGGAGCCGGAGATTTTGCGGACGAATCTGGCGGCGGTGATTCTGCAGATGAAGGCGCTGAAACTGGGGAAAATCGAGGATTTTCCGTTTTTGCAGCGGCCGAACGCGCGGCAGATCGCGGATGGATATCAGACCTTGCTGGAGTTGGGGGCGGTGACGCGGGAGTTTGAATTGACGGCGCTGGGGGCGAAGCTGGCGCGGTTGCCGATCGATCCGCGGATTGCGCGAATGATTCTGGCGGGTCAGGGCGAGGGCGTGGAGGAGGAGGTGCTGATCATCGCGGCGGCGCTGAGCGTGCAGGATCCGCGGGAGCGGCCGCTGGACAAGCAGGAGGCGGCCGATGCGGCGCATCTGGAATTTCGCGATGAGCAGTCGGATTTCCTGGGGTTTTTGAAGATGTGGGAGTGGTATCACAAGCTGCACCTGTCGACGAACAAGCTGCGGCGGGCGTGCGCGGAACGGTATTTGAGCTACACTCGGATGCGCGAGTGGCACGACATTCACGAGCAGTTGAAGGAGTTGATGGAGGAGATGCGGGAGGAGGAGCGGGGGAGAAAATGACGGATGACTCACTGACATTGAGCCGCACCGGAGTGCAAAATTTTACGCATGAGCTGCAAATTGTTCGTGACGTTGGCGCGGGGAGGGTGTAATATTGGGTGACGTGTGAGGGATCACACGACTTTGCATCGTCGCGCGACGGTGAGATTCAAGGCTCCTGAAAAAGGAATTCGACTATGGGTAAGGGAAACAACAGCCGCCGGAAGGAAGTTAAGAAACCCAAGAAGGACAAGAAGAAGTAAGCAGTACGGATCCACCAGATCCCAAAAATGACGCGAGCCCGGAACACTGTTCCGGGCTCGCGGTGTTTACGGAAAGGGAGGGTAGTTTCTTCACACGCACTCAGCAGGCGGCGAGGTATTGGGCGGCGGCGAGGAGGCCGGATTGTTCACCGTCGGTCGAGCCATTGAAATCGGCATCTTCGAGTTCGATGGAGACGAGGCCGTGATAGCCGCGGGAGACGAGGATTTCGAACGCGCGGTTCCAGCGGAAGACGCCGTGGCCGGGGATGGTATAGCGCCAGGTCATGGAGCCGAAGCCGCGGGGTGTGCCGAAGGCGGGCGGCTGTTCAGTTCCGTACTCGTAGATGTTTTCGACGAGGATTTCGGTGTCCTTGCCATGGACGTGGTAGACGCGGTCGGCGAATTCGGTGAGGAAGCGGATGGGGTCGATGCCCATGCGGAGGAGGTGGGACGGGTCGTAGTTGATGCCGATGGCCTTGGACTTGCAGGCCTTGAGAGCGGCGCGGTAGGTCTCGGGCGTGCAGCAGAGGGCGCCGGGTCCGGGCCAACCTTCGATGACGAGCTTGGAATCGTACTTATCGAGCGTGTGAGCGAGTTCGTTGAGAGATTCGACGAGGTAGTTGAAATTTTCTTTGCGTGAGAGGTTGGGGTTTTCGGGCAGCATGACGATGAAGAACTTGCGGACGCCGAGGGCGGCGCAGGCGGCGATGTACGCGGAATTCTTGGCGACGGCCGCGACGCGTTTGGCGTGGTCGGCGGAGAGGAGCTGTTGCCATTCGGGCAGATCGGCCGAGCCGATCTTGAGTCCGGCGTCGAGGACGGCCTGGCCGATGGTGTCGGCATCGTTGCCCAGGTCGATGAAGGAGAAGCCGGCCTGCTTGGTCCAGGCGAGCAGAGTGGGAAGGTCGCGCTGCCAGGGCGACCAGACGCGGCGGAAGCCGATGGGAAAAGTGCCGGTGCGGGTGGAATACATCAAGTACCTCCGAGGCGGGGGTTAGTGAAAAGCTGTCAGTGGGTGGTGGTCAGTCACAGGTTGAAGGGGGGAGTGTACGGCGGGTAAGCGCGACGTGGCAAGCGAGGATGGGTGCAATGAGTGATTCGCGGTGCCATTTGGAAGCTGCGGGCTTTGCGGGTCGTTTGGCGCGGGCGTATACTTTGGGCCTTGCCGTACTGATTGGAGAAGTGGAGCGATGGCGAAATTTATCGTGGAAAGCATTGCGGATGGGATCGTGACTTTGCGCGTGCCGAATGCGAATTACCGGAACAGTTTTGCGATGACGACCGAAGCGGCAGCACTGCCGGCGCCGGGCGAACGCGTGACGGGGACGATCCAGGCTCCGGCGTGGAAGGCGGAGAAGGTGGCGCTGGGAGGGAATTACGTGGAGCCATTGTTTGGCCGTCCGCGGCGCATGCAGGGGACCGTGCTGGCGGTCAATACTGCGACGAACGAGTTGACGGTGCAGGTCGGGTACGAGGTGACGGTGAAGCTGCCGGAGAAGTACAAGGCGGCGGATTTTCCGGTGGGAACGCGGATCGGGTGGGACAATATCGAGATGCCGACGTTTGTTCCGGCTTGAACGAGCGGGTGGGGCGAGGGGGAACAAACCAGGCGCGGTGGCAGGCTTAGGGGTGGGCGGGCCGTCCGAAACGAGGGCATGGCATGATGGCACTTCCAGCGGAGCAACGGGAATCGGATGGTGCGCGAAACGGGGGCGACGGGGCATCGGGCATACCGCTGTGGTGCAGGATCATCAATCTGCCGAACGTGCTGACGGCGTTGTTTCTGATTGCGGGGGGGCTGCTGGTCGCTCGCCACGACATGTGGCGGGATGAAGCGCAGGCGTTTCTGATCGCGCGCGACAGCGGCAGCCTGTGGGAATTATTTGTGAATGTGCGGTACGAAGGGCATCCGCCGCTGTGGCATATTCTGCTGTGGATACTCACGCGGGTGACGATTGCGCCGGCGGCGATGCAGTGGTTTCACCTGCTGCTGGCGGCGACGTCGGTGTATCTGGTGGCGCGGTTTGCGCCGTTTCCGGCGATCGCGAAAGTGCTGTTTGCGTTTGGCTATTATCCGCTGTTTGAGTACGGCGTGATTGCGCGGAACTATCAGTTGTTCCTGCTGCTGAGCGTTGCGGTGTGCGTCGTGTGGCGGCGGGGGGCGGGGACAGGACGCAGAGCCTTTGTGTGGATCGCAGTGTTGATCGGTTTGCTGAGCTGGTCACACGTTTTGGGATTCATATTGGCGTCGGCGTTCCTGGGTGTGATACTTCTGGAGAGCGTGGCGACGCGGGAAGGGCGGGCGGCAGTGAGGGCGACGCCGTGGCGATTTCTGGGAGCGATGGCTGGGCTGGCGTGTGCGATGTACTTGTCAGTGAAACTGATGAAGCCGCCGCCGGATGGGAATTTCAGTCCGGGATGGAGTTTTGATTTGTGGGGTCCGCACGTGCGGAACACGCTGACGACGTTGTGGCGGGCGTACGTGCCGGTGAGCGAATGGAAGCTGGAATTCTGGGGTTCGAATTATCTGTGGGATAACCGGCTGCAGTTCGATCGCGGGGTGGGAATGGCGATCGCGGCGCTGCTGATGCTGATCCTGTCATGGCGCGGGGCGCTGTTCTTCGTGTGCGCTACGGCGGGATTGCTGACGTTTGCACATGTGAAATATTTTGGCGGGCCGCGGCATTATGGAGCGCTTTATGTGGCGCTGATTTCGGCGTACTGGATTGCATGGTCAGGGTATCGGCCTCATGCGATGAGTTGGTGGAAGCGGGGATTATGGCTGTTGCCGCGGGTGGGATTGGTGGCGCTTCTGGCGGCGCAGGTGTATGGGGCATACGTGGCGGTGGCGTGGTCATGGTCGCATCCTTTTTCGCGCGGTCGGGAGGCGGCGGCGGCGTTGCTGAAGTTGAAGCATCCGGATGACATTCTGTTTTCCGAGGTGATGGAGACAGCGGCGCCGCTGGCGGCATATATGCCGGGGGAGAAGTTCTATTTTCCAAAGCTGGGCGGGGCGATGGGGACGTTCGCGATCTGGAAGCAGGCGGACGAGAAATGGGGATCGTTTGAAGGGGCGGCTTGGCTGGCGGAGCGCGAGAAGCGGCCGGTGATTCTGATTCGCAACAAGCCTGCTTACGGGAATAGGCCGTGGCGATTGCGATCCTTGCGGGCCACACTGCTGGCGGGATTTGATTCGGGAATCGTCAGTGATGAGGGGTACTATTTTTACCGGATCGCGCCGAAGGTGGAGGAGTCGGCAAGTGCGCCGGCGACGCGCAGCGGGGGATGAGCGGATTTCGCCGGGAGAATCGAGGCCGCTATACTTGGCAAAGCTGACGTAGTCTTAAAGGTGAAATTATGCCGGAAGGCCAGGAAAAGCGTCCCGTGATTGTGTCGTCGGACATGGCGCGCGAGGTACGGATACCGCCGGGGCAGGTCGAGACGAAGAAGTGGCCGGTGCTGCATTATGGGGATGTGCCGCAGGTGAACCTGGCGGAGTGGGATTTTCGGATTGTCGGGGAGGTGGAGGCCCAGTGGAAGTGCAACTGGGAGACCTTTCGCGGGTTGCCGTGGGTGGATGTGAAATGCGATATTCATTGCGTGACGCGGTGGAGCCGGTTGAACAATATGTTCAGCGGGCCGAGCACGCGGACTGTACTGGCCCAGGCGAAGGTGAAGCCGACGGCCACGCACGTGCTGGTGCACTGTGAGCAGGGGTTCACGACGAATCTGCCGCTGGAGGAGTTTCTGGGGGAGGATTGCCTGTTCGGGATCGAACACGATGGCAAGGCGCTGGAGCCGGATCACGGCTGGCCGGTGCGGCTGGTGGTGCCGCGACTGTATTTCTGGAAAAGTGCAAAATGGGTGCGGGGCATCGAATTGATGTCTGCGGATGTGGCGGGGTTCTGGGAGCAGAACGGTTACCACATGCATGGGGACCCGTGGACGGAGGAGCGGCATTCTTGGGAGGCGTAGGGAGAACGGAAACGCGAAAAATGAAACGCGAAATGCGAAACGGAGGGTGGGACGACCGTGGTGGGGGGATTTTGTGGGGTGAGAGCCTGATGAGGGGTGGGTCCGATAGCAGAGAAAACAATGATGCATAGGCGGTTTTCGAAACCGTGGCGGGGGGATTGTACGGGTTGGTCGTTAAGCGGGGCTTTGCGCCAACCGATCTATTTCGGGACCCTTGACGGTCCGCGATGGCAGGCAAACCCATGGGTGAATGATGGTTGCAGCGACCACGGAACAGAAACCGGATCTCGGAACGATTCTGCAGAACGCGGTGACGGCGCTGGGCGCGGTGATCGCGGAAAAGCCGGATACAGATCGGCTGTTGTCAGAATTGGTTCGGCTGAGCGGGGGAGCGGTTTCGGCGGGTGGGGCGGGCATGTGGATTACCGATTCGCCGGACAAGCCGGAACTCGTGCTGGAGCAGAGTCTGGTCACATTGGGCTTGATGAATGGCCAGACGATTGTGAACGGGATTGTCAGTGCGGTGCGGCGTTGTGCGCGCGAGGCGAAGTCGCTCATTGTTCCGCCGTTCTTTGTGGATCACGATGCGGGCGACATACCGGTGAATCCTTCGCCGTTCGAGCTGTTGTTTGTGCCGATGAAATTGCACGCAAAAGTGTCGATGGTGCTGATGATGGCGGTGCCGCCATCGGCGACGACGGGAAATGACGCCGCGGCACATCGCACGTATCTGAATTTTCTGGCGCGAATGATCGGTGCAGCGGAGAGTACGCTGATCGAACGGCAAATGTCGCTGATCGAAAAGGATCGCGGGACCAGCAGCAAGTTGGTGCGATTTGCGGATGAAGTGCACAAACATCTGTTTTTGCATCAGGTGGCGGTGGACATTGCCAACCTGACGCGGGACGTGATGGATTCCCAGCGGGCGACGGTGGAGTTGTACCCGCGATTGAAAAAGAAGATTTTGGCGGTATCGAACGTCGACGAACCGAACAAGCGGGCGAAAATTTTCCAGGTTCAGCGGCTGATATTTGATTATGTGCGCGATCGCCAGGTGTCGGTGATGCTCGATCGCGAGGCGGCCAAGCAATTGGTGAGCGATCCGGTGCTGCAGGATGCGGCCGTGGCGTACTTTGCGGCAACAGAATTTGAAGCGTTTCTGGCGGCGCCGATCAAGTTGGATGATGCGAAATCGACCGTCAAAGGCGTGATCCTGGTGGAATACGCGAGCACTGCGACGGCGCAGGCGAATTCGGCGATGCTGTCGGATGTGGCGCGGCTGTGCACAGGCGCGGTGACCAACGCGATGGAATTCGAGGCGATTCCGCTGCGGCATGTGCTGCACGGCATGGCGCGGATGTGGAAAAAACCGACGGGAACGCGGAAGGCGTTGGCGCTGAGTCTTGTGGCAGTGGTGACGATGGTGATCGTGCTGCTGGGCGTGATACCTTTTGATTTCTCGATTCGCGCGGATTGCCAGCTTCGGCCGATGGCTCAGTTGTCGATCGCGGCGCCGGTGGAACAGCGGATTCTCGACATTCCAGTGCGCGCGGCGGAGCACGTGTATCCGAAGCCGGCGGATGGCGAAAGCCGAAACGGCGCGAAGCCGCTCGCTATTTTTGATAGTACCGAATTAATAGCTTCACGCGCCGAGCAATACGGAAAACGCGGTGAACTTCAGGTGCAACTTAAGGAGGCGGAGCGGAAGGGGGAAATTACGAAGATTGGGGGGATCAAGCTGCAGATCGAACAGGTGGAAAAGCAGATTGCGCTGCTGGATCACCAGATCGACCAGTGCACGGTGTGGAGCCCGATCGAGGGGATCGTGCTGACGGAGAAGGTGGAGAGCAAGAAATGGAGCACGCCGCGGAAGAGCGATCCGCTGATGGAAGTTGCGAGCTTTGCGGATTGGGAACTGGCGGTGGATGTGCCGGAGAGCGAAGTGGCGACAGTTCGTGCGGCGCTGCTGAAGGCGACGAAGGAATCGAGCATCGACGGCCAGGCGGATAAGGGCATCGAAGTGGAATACATCCTGTACCCGTGGCCGGATCAGCGGTATGCGGTCAAGGCGCGCGGGATTGCGACGCTGCTGCCGGCATCGATGCAGAGCAAGAACGCGAACGTGTTTCGGCTGCAGGTCAAACTGGATCCGAAGAGTTTGCCGCCGGGGATTTCCATGAGCGGCGTCACCGGCCGGGCGAAGATTCACGTGGGCAGTCAGCCGCTGGCGCAACAGTGGACGCGCGGGGCGGTGCGATTGGTGAGAATGATGATGTTCTTTTGAGGGACGGAAGGTAGTAGACAGTAGACGGTAGACAGTAGACGGGGCAACAAACGTTAGGACGTGAATGGCTGCGGAAGAGAAAAAAGATTTTCGGGTGGCGGTGGGATCGGAGCCGGCGGATCGGGCGATCGCGCCTATCCGGGCGGATCTGCTGATCAGTCCGCAGCTTTTCTACGGGCAATTGTGCTTTGTGATCAAGGACCCGGTGACGCTGCGGTACTACCGGCTGCAACCGATCGAACATTTTCTGGTCACACAGATGGACGGCAGCCGGACGGCGCGCGATCTGCTGGGCCTGCTGCATCAGCAGTTTCCGGATACGTCACTGACGGTGCAGGAAGTGCTGCGATTCGTGGGCATGCTGCACGAATCGCACATGCTGGTGGGCGAGGGCGTGGCCCACGCGGAATGGCTGGCCAAGCGGCGGACGATGGCGCGGAATCGCCGCTTTACGGATATGGCGCAGAACTTTCTGTTCTTCAAGATTCCGCTGTTCCATCCGGACAAACTGCTGACGCTGATGGAAGAATCGCTGGGCAAGATCATCTTTTCCTGGGGGATGGCTTGGGCGGCGATCGGCGTGGTGCTGCTGGCATTGTGGCAATTGCTGCTGAACATGGACCGCCTGTCGCATCTGCCTTACAGCCTGTTGAGCTGGCAGAACTTGATGATCCTCTACTGCGTATTCATCGGGACGAAAGTGTTCCACGAGTTCGGGCACGGGCTGACGACGAAGCATTTCGGCGGGGAAGTCTCCAGCATGGGCATCATGCTGTTCATTTTCACGCCCAGCTTTTACTGCGATACCAGCGATGCGTGGATGATTCCGTCGCGGGCGGCACGGTTGTGGATCAACGCGGGCGGGATTGTCGTGGAACTGGTGATTGCGGCACTGGCGACGTTTGTCTGGCTGTACGCGCAGGATGACACGATGGTGAGCCAGATCGCGATGAACGTGATGATTTCGTGCTCGGTGGCCACGGTCATTTTCAATGCCAATCCGCTGATGAAGTACGACGGATATTACTTCCTGGCGGACCTGCTGGAAGTGCCGAACCTGATGACCAAGGGCAGGCAGTTCATGGGGTATTACGTGCAGAAGCACGTGCTGGGGCTGAAGCCGACGATGCCGCCGGATCGCAAGCGGTTGTGGTGGATGGTGGCGTACGCGGTGGGGGCCGGGGTGTATCGTTGGGTGATTCTCTTTGGGATCGTGGGGTTGCTGTACTACTTTTTCGACAAGTACGGGATGGGGCCGATCGGCGTAATGCTGGCGGTGGCGTATGTGGCGCTGACGGTGCTGTGGCCGACGGTCAAGGCGATGAAGTTCTTGTGGAAGCAGCGGTGGGATGTTTCGCGGCGAATTGCGTGGGTGGGGGCGGCGGGCATGGCGGGATTTGGGCTGCTGGCGGGCATCGCGATGATTCCGCTGAAGCACTCGATACGCGAGCCGCTGGTGGTGCTGAGCCAGCGGGATGAGCCGATCTTCGTGCAGACGCCGGGGTACCTGGATGCGGTGGACAAGGATGTGGGGGAGGCGGTGAGGTCGGGGGATGTCATCGCGCGGCTGAGCGATCCGGCGACGCAGAATCTGCTGGACAAGGCGACGGCGCTGCGGGATGAGGAAGTGCAACATGCCACCAATGCGGCGATGGAGAACAAGCCGGCGGTAATGGCGGCGGCGAACATGGCGATTGAGGCGTACAACAAGCAGATTGAGTTGCTGCGGCAGCGGATGACGGAATTGGTATTGCGGGCGCCGATGGATGGCGTGGTGATGGCGGAGACGCCGCTGAAGCGGGTGGTGGGAAATTTCATTCGGCCGGGGGAACAGCTTTGCCGGGTGATTCGGACGGACCGGTTGCAGGCGCGGATCAGTTTGCCGCAGCAGCAGGCGGCGATGGTGCAGCCGGGGATGAGCGTGCGGATACGGCTGTGGTCGAGTCCGGGCGCGGAGATTGTTTCGAAGGTGGATCGCGTGAGTTCGACGGTGAGCGATCAGTTGATTCATCCGGCGCTGGCGAGCACGATCAAGGGGGAGGTGGATGTGAAGGCGGACGAGGAGGGGCATATTCGTTCGACGAGCCGGCGCAGCACGGTGATTATCGATTTGCCGACGGGGTTGGCGCAGGGAGATGCGTTCTGGGCGGATGGGATGACGGGGCGGGGTGAGATTGTGGTACGGAGCACGACGGTGGCGGGGCGGATTTGGCGGGCGGTGCTGGATTCGACGACGCCGGATTGGCATCTTTAAGGTCAACTGTCAGTGGGTAGTGGTCAGTGGGGATGACAACGGTAACGCGAAGGCACGAAGTGCACGAAACGCGAAAGTGGAAACGCAAATTTTCAATTATCAGTTTTCAATTTTCGAGTTTCAAGATTCGAGGGTTGGATGCTTTTTGGGGATGGGGGAATGTTGCGTTTGGCGGGGAATGGGGTGCTATTATCAATTGGAGCCAGGCACCGGGTGGCGGCGTGCGGAGGGATCGTAGGCGGTCCGGTCCGTGACGGCTGTCACAGATTTTTCTCCTTTTTCAATTTATCGGCCTAAGAGCCCTTGCTGGGGAGTTTTCCTATGGGGCAGCAGTTGACTCATTTGCGGGAAGCGGATCTGGAGGGGTTGTTTCATTCGCTGGAAACGGAGGTGCAGGATCCGGCGGAGCTGCCGGCGATTGCGGGGCGGCTCAAGCAGGAACTGATTCGGCGGATTCGGGCCGAGGTGGCGCTGCGGGCGAGCGAGGCGCGGTTGACGGTGGCGATGGAGGCGGCGCAGATGGGGACGTGGGAGCGGAATCTGAAGACGGGGGAGGATTTCTGGTCGGAGCAGGAGGAGCGGCTGTTCGGGTTGGCACCGGGCAGTTTTGCCGATGCACACGCGGCGTTTCTGAAAATGGTCGAGCCGGAAGATGTGCCGAAGCTGGCGGAAGCGGAACGTCGGGCGCTGGAGGAGAACGCACAGTACCGTTCGGAGTTTCGAATCCGCTGGCCTGACGGCTCGGTTCACTGGATGGCGGGAGTGGGCAACGTGATTCGGGATGAACAGGGACAGCCGCTGCGGATGGTGGGGGTGACGATGGACATCTCGGAGCGGAAGCGGGTCGAAGAGGAGTTGCAGGCGCATCAGCAGCGCTTGGAACTGGCGCAGGAAGCGGGGCGGATCGGGACGTTTGAATTCGACTATCGCAGCAAGCGGTTTCAATGGTCGGCAGAGACGGAGGCGTTGTACGGGCATCCGGAAGGCGGAATCGGAAAAGCGGCGGAGGAGTGGGCGCATCGGGTGCATGCGGAAGATATACCGGTGGTGGAGACGGAGTTGTATGAAGCGGCGATGATGGGGCGGTACGTGCGCGATTTCCGGGTGATCTGGCCGGATGGGAGTTTGCACTGGGTGCAGGCGCGGGCGAAGGTGTTTTTTGACGAAAAGGGAAAGCCGCTGCGGATGGTGGGGGTGAACGTGGATATCAGTGCCGCGAAGCACGCGGAGAAGGAGCGGATGGAGTTGTTGCATCGCGAACAAGTGGCGCATGCGGATGCGCAGGCGGCGAACCGGTCGAAGGATCGGTTTTTCGCGGCGCTGTCGCACGAGTTGCGTACGCCGCTGACGCCGGTGATGACCGCGGCGCAGTTGCTGGAGAAAGATCCGGGGATTGTGGGTGGGAACCGGGAACTGGTGGAGATGATTCGGCGGAACGTGGCGCTGGAGGCGCGGTTGATCGACGACCTGCTGGACTTGACGAGGATCAGCCGCGGGAAACTGGAGTTGAGTTTTACCGCGACGGACATTCATGAGACGTTGCGGCAGGTTGTCGAGATGTGCGACGCGGATATCCGTGCGAAAGAGATCAAGGTGGTGATGGAAGCGCAGGCGGCACGTCCGCAAGTGTGGAGCGACAGCACGCGACTGCAGCAGATTTTGTGGAACCTGATCAAGAACGCGGCGAAGTTCACGCCCAAGGGCGGGAGCATTACGGTGCGCACGGAGAACACGAACGACGGATTTCTGACCTGTACGATCCAGGATACGGGGATCGGCATTTCGTCGAAGATGCTGCCGCGGGTGTTCAGGGCGTTCGAGCAGGGGGGGCAGGAGACGACGCGGGAATACGGCGGGGTGGGCATCGGGCTGGCGATTGCCAATGGGCTGGTGGATCTGCACGGTGGGACGCTGACCGCGCACAGCAAGGGCAAGGGCGAGGGGGCCACGTTTGTTCTGCGGTTGCCGATTGCGTCGATGGCGCAGTCGAACAGCCAGGAGACGACCACGAAACGGAATGCTCCAGTCACCAAGCGAACGGGACGGATTCTGCTGGTAGAAGACAATCAGGATACGGTGGCGGTGATGGTGCGGCTGCTGCGGTCGTTCGGCTATTCGGTGCGGACGGCGGGGACGGTGGCGGATGGATTGCAGGTGGCGGAGATCGAGCGATTTGATCTGCTGATTTGCGATATCGGTTTGCCGGACGGCAATGGCCTGGCGTTGATGCGGCAGCTTTCGGCGCGGCGACCGATCAAGGCGATTGCATTGAGCGGGTATGGGACGGATGAGGATGTTCGGCAGGCGCACGAGGCGGGATTCATGACGCATCTGACGAAGCCGGTGAATATGGAAAAGTTGGAGGAAGTGATATTGGGGATAGTGGGGTGAGGAGCGAGGATGGACGTAAATTAGCCACAAGACGCGAATGAACACGAATGGCGGAAATTAATTTTCAATTTTCAATTTTCGTGGCTTAGGGTTTGGGACTTAGGGGCGGGCGGGGAATTCTGGGTAAAAGGGGGCAATACGAAGCGGTGGGTGTCCGTTAGACCTCTACGCATTTCGAAAATGGTTGAAAGGATTGCCATGAGTGACGCCTCAGGTGGGGATATCGAGCTGTTTCGTCAGGCGCGGGCGGCGCGGGACCGGGTTACCGCGGAGCTGCACAAGGTAATCGTGGGGCAGGATACGTTGATCGAGAATGTGTTGATCGCGATGTGTGCGGGGGGGCACGTGTTGCTGATTGGGGTGCCGGGGCTGGCCAAAACTTTGCTGGTGAGTTCGCTGGCCAAGACGCTGTCGATGAGTTTCAAACGGATCCAGTTCACGCCGGACATGATGCCTTCGGATATTACTGGGACGGAGATATTGGAGGAGGATCACGCGACGGGGCGGAAGGGGTTTACGTTCGTGCAGGGGCCGGTGTTTACGAATCTGCTGCTGGCGGATGAAATCAACCGTACGCCGCCGAAGACGCAGGCGGCGCTGTTGGAGGCGATGCAGGAAAAGCACGTGACGGTGGGGAAGAAGACGTACGTATTGGAAGAGCCGTTCATGGTGATGGCGACGCAGAATCCGATCGAGCAGGAAGGGACGTACCCGCTGCCGGAGGCGCAGTTGGATCGCTTCATGTTTAATTTGTGGGTGGATTATCCAGCGGATCACGAGTTGAAGCAGATCATCAAGAGCACGACGGCGGGGGTGATGCAGCAGCCGTCGCCGGTGCTTTCGGGGGCGGACGTGATGCAACTGCGCAAGACCGTGCGGATGGTGCCGATCAGCGATCATGTGCTGGATTACATCGTGAAGCTGGTGACGGCGACGCATCCGACGAACGAGGGGAGCCCGGAGTTTTCGCGGAAGTACCTGGCGTGGGGGGCTGGTCCGCGAGCGGGGCAGTATTTGGCGCTGGGCGCCAAGAGCCGCGCGATGTTGCGTGGGAATCTGCAGGCGACGGTGGAGGATGTGCGGGCGGTGGCGCACAACGTTCTGCGGCATCGCATTTTCACGAATTTCACGGCGCAGGCCGAAGGGATCGATGTTGACGTCATTATCGATCGGCTGCTGGCGCATGTTGTCGAGCCGGCGCTGACCAAGGTGGCTTAACCGGGGACCGTCATGCCAATGATGCCGGCGATGCGGTTTCTGGATCCGAAGATTCTGCGATCCATCGCCAATTTAGAATTGACTGCGCGATTGCTGGTCGAGGGGATGTACGCCTCGCGGCATCGGTGTCCGTTTTACGGATACAGCGTGGAGTTTGTGGACCACCGGGAGTACAGCCCGGGCGATGAGCCGCGGACGATCGACTGGAAGATGCTGGCGCGGACGGAACGCTATTTTGTGAAACGTTTCGAGATGGAATCGAACATGAACGTCGTGTGCCTGCTCGACGTGAGCGGTTCGATGGGGTATCAGCCGGAGGATCGGGGGAGGCTGACGAAGCTGGAATATGCGAGTTACCTGGCGGCGGGGTTGAGTTATTTGGTGAAGCAGCAGCAGGATTCGCCGGGGCTGGTGACGTTCGACCAGACGATTCGCGATTTTGTTCCGCCGCGGCAGGGGCAACGGCATCTGTTTACGATACTGGCGAAGCTAGGCGCGCTGGCGGCGCGGGAGAATACGGATCTTTCGCAGGTGCTGCGGCTGATTTCGCAGCGGCTGACGCGGCGTGGCGTGGTGCTGCTGATTTCGGATTGTCATGGAGACACCGGGGCGACGGCGGATGGGATACGGCATTTGGTGGCGCATGGTCATGAGCTGATTCTGTTTCACATCATGGATCACGATGAGGTGGTGTTTCCGTTCAAGGCGCTGACGAGTTTTCGCGATCTGGAGTCGCGGCGGGAAGTGATGAGCGATCCGATTCGGCTGAAGAAGAATTATCTGCAGCGTCTCGGGAGTTTTCGCGAGACGGTGAAGGCCGGATGCACGTCGGTGGGCGCTGATTACCGGTTTATTGATACGGCGGATCCGATTGAGTTGGTGTTGCGCGATTACCTGCTGTATCGGCGGCAGAGGGCGCGATGAGGATTGAACCACGAAGACGACGTAAATTAGCCACAAATGAACACCAATGAGCACAAATCAAAAAGAGATTGGGCACATGAGGATGGCGACGGGATAGGCAATCAACAGACACAGACACGGACAGGGTGATAGATTGGATTTTTGGTAATGATGTTTTTGTTTCCAGCGATGCTTGCGGGGTTGCTCGGCCTGGGGGTGCCGACGATTATCCATTTGATTGCGCGGCATCGGTTTCCGGTGCAGGATTTCCCGTCGATCCGGTTGCTCATGCGGGAGGAGCGGACGAATGTTTTTGCGCCGAAGCTGGTGGATGTGGGGCAGTTGCTGCTGCGGCTGGCGGTGTTGTTGCTGCTGGTGCTGGCGATGTCGCGGCTGTTTGGCGGATGGCTGACGAATGAGCCGGCGCCGCGGAACGTGGTGGTGGTGCTGGATTGTTCGGCGAGCATGCGGATGCTGGCGGGCGATGGGAAAGATGGGGGAAAGACGACGCTGTTTGATGTGGCGAAAAAGCGGGCGCACGAGCTGTTTTCGGCGGCGACGCCGCCGAGCCAGTGTGCGCTGGTGACGGCGGGGGCGGAGGCGCGGGTGGAAGGTCGCGGATTGACGCGGCTGTCGTCGGGGATGGAGGGGGAGATGGCGGGGGTTTCGCCGGTGGAGGCGCTGGATGCGGCTGCGGCAACGGATGGGACGGGGGCGGGGCTGGTGCGGGCGATGGCGCTGGCGTGTGATGCGGTGCGGGGGCGGCGGGAGGTGCGGTCGCAGATCATCGTGCTGACGGATATGCGGCAAGGGGCGTTTGAAACGCGGGCGGAGCAGGATTTGAAGCGGATTGCGGCGGCGCGGCGGGAGATGGGAGCGGCACTGGAGATTATTCTGATCGATGTGTCGCGCGGGGCGGCGGACAACATGGCGGTGGTGGATGCGATGGTGCGCGGGGGCGAGGTGAAAGTGGGGGATGATGCGCATGTGATCAGCCGGATATTTAATTCGTCGGACAAGGAAGCAACGGCGAAGGTGCGGTTATCGGTGGGAAATCGGCGCGAGCCGGCGGGGAAGGATGTGGTGATTGGTCCGGGGGCGGAGGCGGTGGTGGATCTGACGAGCCGGGTGAGCCGGAGCGTGCGGACGTTTGCGCAGGTGAGCATTGATCCGGACAAGCTGCCGATCGACGATGCGCTGGCGGTGCCGCTGAATGTTTCGGATGTGCGGCGTGTGCTGATTATTGATGGGAGTTCGCAGAATACGGCGAGTGCAGCCAATCCGCTGCTGGCGGGGACGATGGGAGGAACGGCGGTGTGGGGACGTGCAGCGGCGGAGGCGGAGACGGAAGGGACGATCAACGGGGCGACGATTTTGCGGTACGTGCTGAATCCCGGGCGCGAGTTGGGATTGGGGTTTGGGACGGGGATCGATTCGACGATCATCGCGCCGGAGGCGATCGCGGGGCAGACGCTGAGCAAGTTTGATGCGGTGATTCTTTATGATGTGAGCAGTTTGCCGGATGCGGCGCTGGATGACTTGGACAGTTTTGTGCGTGAGGGGCGGGCGCTGCTGGAGATCGCATCGGGCGGGACGAGTGCGCCGAATTTCAATCGAAGCATTGCGGTGGCGGGGGGGAAGCATGGGGCGCTTTCGCCGGCGCTGCTGGGGAACGATCGGCAGTTGGATGTGCCGCTGGGGGTGCGGGCAGATGCGACGGCTCATCCGGTGCTGGCGCCGTTCAAGGATCCGCTGGCGGGCGATCTGTCGGTGATCCAGGTGACGAAGCTGCGTGATATATCGAACATGGCGCCGACGGCGAGCGTGATGTTTGCGACGACGGCGGGGCAGCCGCTGGCGGTGGAGATGCCGCGGGATCGGGGGCGGATCGTGATGCTGACGTTCGGGCTGGAGCTGGATCGGGGGAACATTGCGCGGACGCGGGTGTTTCCGGCGCTGGTGTGGCGGATGATGGATTATTTGACGGGGCGTCTGACGGTTCGGCCACCGGATGTGCTGACGGCGCTGACGCCGGCGGTGCTGGATGTGTCGGAGCCGACGTTTGCGTTTGCCAGTGCGCTGGAGCTTACGCCGGCGGAGACGGCGTCGGAGACGGATGCCAGTGCGCGGCCGGCGGTTAAGACGCTGCGGTTGCCGATCAGTGCGGATCATCACGTGCTGGTGCCGGCGCTGGCGGCGGGAGAATATTTGTTGCACAAGCCGCGGCAGGGGGATGGGAACGAGGTCATCACGTATGCCCGTTATGTGACGGTGCATGCGGACCCGCGGGAGAGCGATTTGACGCCGCTGGCGGCGGATCAGCCGGGGATGTTGTTTGGGGCGGCGACGCGGGTGGTGAAGGTGGACGATCCGACGGACCTGACGCCGCGGGGCGGGGAGTTCTGGAAGATTTTTGTGATGCTGCTGGTGGTGGCGTATGCGGCGGAGGCGCTGATCGGGTGGATTTTGAGTGTTCGCCGGGAGAGGCAGCGGGCGCTGGAGCAGGCGGGCGTGATGACAGCGGAGAAATCCGCGGTGGGTGCGGCATGATGAGCATCCTCTATTACCTGCTGGGGATTCACGATGCGGGGGCGATCCGCTCGGCGAGCGGGTGGTCGTGGCATACGGCGGCGCCGGTGGCGGCATGGATGGTGGTGACGGTGATCGTGGCGGCGGTGGGGATGGCGGCGTTGAACCTGCTGCCGCAGAGCGTGATGCGGTGGCGGATGCGTTTCGGGTTGACGGCGATCCGGCTGGCGGGGTTTGCGATTCTGCTGCTGATGCTTACGCAGCTGGAACTGCACATGCAGTTGGTGCGGACGGCGCGGCCGAACGTGGCGGTGCTGACGGATGTTTCGGCGAGCATGGATTTGCGGGATGTGGGGTCGCAGACGCGATTGGAGGCAGCGCGGCAATTTGCGCAGAAGATTTCGCCGCAGATGGCGGACGGGCTGAATGTCGCGTCGTATCGATTCAACTGGCAGTTGGAGCATGATGATGCCAAGGCAGCGGCGGCAGCGCCGGGCGGGATGACGCGATTGGTGGATTGTCTGGGGGATGTGACGCGGCGGGAGAACGATCTGGAAGCGGTGGTGCTGCTGACGGATGGTAATGATACGGACGGCAATCGGGGGCAGTTGCTGGCGCCGGTGCTGGCATCGCGGGGGATCAAGGTATTTCCGGTGGTGTTCGGGGAGGTGAAAGGGGCGCGGCTGGCGAGCGTGAAGATGGCGTCTGGGGCGTCGTATGTGCGGCTGGGGGATGAACTGCGTTTGACGGCGGCGCTGACGGCGGCAGGGGGGAGCGGGGCGGGGGGGGCGGAGCAGGTGGTGGCGGTGCGGCTGCTGGAAGAGGGGAAGAAGGAGCCGATCGCGTCGCGGGAGAATGTCCGTCTGGGGAAGGAGCCGGTGGAGGTGTCGTTTGTCGTGAAGCCGGAGGCGGCGGGGAATCGCACGTACCGGATCGTGATGGAGGGGATCAAGGATGCGCCGAGCGCGCGGATGCT
Source organism: uncultured Phycisphaerales bacterium (assembly GCA_903845195.1). Lineage (GTDB taxonomy): Bacteria > Planctomycetota > Phycisphaerae > WQYP01 > WQYP01 > CAIMWO01. The sequence continues at coordinate 34,138 of CAIMWO010000061.1, read as the reverse complement.
GGCGACGGAGCACCAGGTGCAGGTGATCAATTCGCGGATACACGTGTTGTATCTGGATATTCCGCGGGACGAGCGGAAGATTTTGGGGTATTGGCTGTCACGCGATCCGGTGATCGATCTGGCGACGTTGACGCTGATGCCCAAGGGCGGGTGGTATGCACAGGGGGCCGCGACGGCACTGCTGCACAAGAATGCAGGGGACGGGCTGCCGAACGCGGAGGCGGATCTGTATAAATATGATGTGATCATATTGGGGGATATCCCGCGGGCGTATTTCCGGGAGAACGGGGATGTGGCTGAGACGAAGATGCAGCGGTTGGTGGAGTTTGTCTCGCGGCGCGGGGGCGGGTTGATCACGCTGGGCGGGCGGAGCGTGTATGCGGCGGGGCAGTATCAGGATTCGGCGTTGGCGCGGATATTGCCGTTTGGGATTGAAGCGACGGAACAGCCGCAGGTTCCCAAGGCGTTCAAGATTGGGCTGACGCCGGCGGGGTTGAGTCATCCGCTGATGCAACTGGAATTTGACGGGCAGGCGAATCGTGATGCGTGGCTGGACCTGCCGATGCTGGACGGGTGCAATCGCGTGGGGAAGGTGAAACCCGGGGCGAGTCTGCTGGCGACACGCGATGTGGATGGCGCGGCGATGCCGGTGATTGCGGTGCAGAACGTGGGGCGCGGGCAGGTGCTTTCGCTGGCGGCGGATACGACGTGGCGCTGGGAGATGATGCGGCCGGACGATGGCGAAGATTATTTCCGGCGTTTCTGGGGCAATGCGGTGCGGGCGCTGGCGCCGGATCCGCGGCTGCAGCCGAACCAGCCGCAGGTGATGCAACTGCAATCGAGTGCGCCGGTGGGTCAGTCGATCACGCTGGCGACGCGGCTGGTGGATGCGACGTTCCGGCCGCTGTCGGGTGCGGACATTTCCGTGAAGGTGAGCAGCCCGGCGGGGAAGGTGACGATGATGTATCCGCGCGACGGGCGGGACGCGCCGGGGTTGTATCAGTACCAGGTGCCGCTGACGGAAGCGGGGGCGTGGCAGGTGAGCGTGACGCATAAGGACAAGACGACGACGGAGATGATTCCAGCGGGGACGGGGGATGCGGAGCTGGATGATCCGCGGGCGCGGCCGGAGGCAATGGCGGAGCTGGCACAGGCGACGGGCGGGAAGTCGTTTACGCCGGAGCAGTCGGCGGACTTGCTCAAGGCGCTGGATTTGAAGCCGCGGGAGTTTGAGGATGCGGCGGTGGTGCCGCTGTGGAATCTGCCGATCACGATGATCGCGATGATTTTGCTGGTATGTCTGGATACGTGGCTGCGTAAGCGGAGGGGGATGGTATGACGATTTCTTCCCGAACCCAGCGCGACACGGTGAGCCAGTCGACGGCGACGGGCCCGGAGGCGCTGCACGACATCGAACGGCAGGTGAGCGGTTTTGGACGGTTCCGCAAGCGATGGTCGGTTTTCGACGGCTTGGCGCGATTCGTGATCATTGGTCCGGGCGCGATGCTCGCGTGGTTTCTGGTCGATTGGATCATTGGGCTTCCGAGCTGGCCACTGCTGCTGACGTTTGTGGTGGCGGTGATTCTGACGCTGGGGGCGCTGATCTGGAAATTGGTTCCGCCGCTATTTCGACGGGTGCGCGTGGAACGCGAGGCGCTGGCGATTGAGAAGTTTCATGGGGAATTGGATAACCAGATCATCGGGGCGATTCAACTGGGGCGAGAGGCGGCTGCGGAGAAGGCGGTGGGGGGGCTGGGGTACTCGTCGGAGCTGGTGTGGGCACTGGTTGGGCAGACGGCCGATCGATTGAAATCGCTGGATCTCCGCGGGCTGGTCGATCTGCGAAAGACGCGGAAGTTGCTGGTGATGGCGGCGGGGATTGCGATTGTCATTGCGGGATGTGCGGTTCTTGCGCCGGGGGCGGTGGGCAAGCGGTACGAGCGTTTGCAGGATGCGTACGCGGCGATACTTGATGCACTCTTTCCGGTGGATATGCGGGTTACGCCGGGGGACATAGCAGTCGTGCGAGGGAAGCCGGTGACGCTGGGGGCGACGCTGACCGGGGCGCGGCGTCACAATATTCGTCTGTTGCGGACCGATCTGGCGGGCAAGCAGACGGATGCGGAAGAGCTTGTAATCACTCAGGGAAGCGTGAGCCGGGAGATCACGGCCACGGATTCCTTTACGTACCAGTTTGAATATGCTGGGCGGCGCTCGGCTTCGCACCGGGTGCTGGTGGGGGATTTGCCGGATGTCAGCGCGATCAACTATGAGATGGCGTATCCGGCATACACGGGGCAGGCTTCGCGGACGATGTCGGGGCGGGTGCCACGGCTCGCGGCGCTGCGCGGCACGGGTGTGCTGGTGAGTTTTGCGGCGACGACGGATCTGCATCCGGAATATTGCTACGTGCTGTGGCAGGACGGATCGCGGCAGGCGATCACGACGACGGGGCGTTTCGGGCATTTTGCGTTCAGCATTGCGCACGGGGAGCGGGCATCGATTCATCTGACGGGATCGCTGGGGCGGGGGTTTGAGATGGCGCAGCCGATCACGTTTGAAGTGACGGTACAGGAAGATGAGCCGCCGACGATCAAGATTCCGCTGCGGAATCGGAAATTCACGATGCTGGCGGATGAGGCGGCGGGCTTCGTGGTGCCGTGGGTGGCGGAGGATGATTTTGGCGTGGCCGAGGTGAATCTGGAATACAAGATCGACACGATCGATGAATTATTGGGTCGAGCGCCGCGGCAGAGCACGGTACCGAGGCGGATCGATCCGCCGCAGGATCGGGTCAAGGGGACGTTTGCGGAGGTGTTCAAGGCGTTGAATCCGCCGCTGCAGCCGGGGGATCGGATCACGATCACGGTATCGGCGAAGGACAACAATACGGAGACGGGGCCGTCGCTGGGGCGATCATTGCCGGTGGAGATTGTGGTGGTGCGGCCGGACCTGGCGGGGTTTGTGGAGCAGCAATATGGCTTCGGCGGCGCGGGGCTGCTGGGTGGTTTGAAGAAGTTGAATCGGAATACGGATTTGCTGATCGAGCCGGAGAAAACGGTGCGTACGGAAACGGCGATGAAGCCTGAGAAGGCGGCGGTGAAATCGCGCGTCAGCCAGGAATCGTGGCCGTCGGGATCCGAGGATGCGGTGGGAAGTTATTTCCAACTGCTGTCTGGGCAGAAACAATGAGCGAGGTGACTATGCGACAGGCATGGATTTATGGAATTTTGGCAGCATGCACGGTGATGGGCGCGGGCGCGGTGGGATACGGCGATTCGTGGACAGAACGTGCGGGTCAGTTGAATCGCAAGGAGATCACACAGGAGCAGGCGATCGCCAATCGCGGCAACGAGGAGAAGGACCGGCGGAACAAATTGTGCATTCGGGGGATTCATCCGGCGATGCCGGGGATTGATTGGAACGCAGACCCGACGGCGCTGCCTTATATGCTGTACCAGATTAACAAGCGGACGGGGTTGCCGGTGCATGTGGAGTCGGACGGGTTGGACGTGGCTTCGCGTGAGATTTATGAAAATACGGTGATCTACCTGACGAGCCACACGCGGTGGAGTTTCAACGAGAAGGAGTCGACCAACGTGGCGCGGTGGCTGTCGCGCGGCGGCACGCTGTTCTTGGATGACTGCTACAATCGCGGTTCGCCGTTCACAGATTCGGTGCGACCGGAGGTGGCCAAGATGATTCCGGGCGCGGAGCCGACGATGCTGCTGGCGAGCGACACGCGGGTGACCGACGCATTCAAGATGATTTATGCGACGATCTGGCCGGGCGAGGCGAATTTTGAGAATCGGCCCTGGCAGTATTACGTGCTGGACAACCGGCCGGCGGTGTTTTTCAGTCCCAATGACGACGGCTGCGGCTGGGAAGTTTCGACGCCGCCGACGGCCTCGAACCCGATCGGCGAGGGGATCGGGCATGGCGGAGACAACCGCCAGCGCGAGATCATGTATCAGTGGGTGACGAACTTTATACTTTTTGCGTACACGCACTAGCGCTGCGGCGACGACGAGGACGATAAATTAGCCACAAATGAACACAAATGAACACGAATATATCGTGTAAGAAATTGGGACTTCATTGCCCGGCAATGGACACAGGAAGCAACGTATGCGACAGGTTCTGCGGAAAATTCTTGATCGATGGCGCGGGGGCGTCATTGTTGGGGCGGCGTTGTTGCTGTGGGCTGCGCCGGCGTCGGCGGTGCAGGTGACGTTGCAACTGGTGGTGCACGATCAGACGGATACGACGGTGGAGAAGAAGGAAGCGTCGCGCGTCGTGACGGAGCCGGTGAGTACCGAGCGCGGGATGGTGATGGAGAAGATCGGGCTGGATCTGACGTGCTGGGCGCGGCACGTGCATCTCGACGGGCAGGCGATATTTGAACGGTACCACGAAGGGAAATACATCGATCGTTTGCCGATCGCGCGGGCGGAACTAAATGCGGGGAAGCATGTGCTTTGGCCGGGGGATCACACGTTTGAGGTGGGCAAGGACAATACGCTGTCGACGAGCGATCCGGAGCTGCTGATCACGGGCACGACGGTGAAGCTGAAGATGTACCCGGTGACGGTGCGGGCGTTTCGGGCGAATCCGGATGAGACGGATTTGCCGCTGTCGATGCGGACGGCGGCGCTGCCGAACCTGACGATTCGGGAGTCGACCAATGCGAATGAGGGGGCGGCGAAGACACCGGGCGGGCGGGATTCGGGGCTGGACCTGCTGCCGGTGTTCGACCGGTTTGCGCCGCTGACGATTTATCTGCCGGCCAATACGGTGGGTGAGGGGTATCTGATTTATCCGCTGGGGCTGACGTTTCATTTAACGGGGCAGGCGATTGTGCCGGGGGCGGGCGGGGCGGAGGCGGGGAGTGTTCCGGGGGTGCGGGTCGACAAGGAGCGCATTGAGATACCGCTTTATGGTTTTCCGGTGACGGGTGCGGCGAATACGGCGGTGGTCGTGCCGAATGTGGAAAAGTTTGAGTGGAAGGCAGAGGCTGCGGGGCAGAGGCGGTTGACGAATTGGTATCCGCGGAAGCGTCCTTATGACATGATCATTGCTGACCATGCGCCGCCGCTGGTGATCGATGGCGACTTGAGTAAGCTGCCGGTGAAGGCGGTGCATGTGGATGTGGGCGAGGGAAAGATTCCGCGTGCGATTGTCATTGAGACGGCGACGCGTCAATTCGCGCCGGGCGCGACGCTGGCGTTGAAGGTGCGGGCGGTGGACGCTTCAGCGGGGGCGAAGGCACAGCGCGCGATTGCTGCGGCGCGCAGGTCTGTGGCCAAGGCGGAGGCGGCGTTGAAGGCGGCCAAGGAACTGGCGCCGGCTGAACCGGCTCGTGTGGAGGTTGCCGAAAAAGCGTTGGCCGGTGCGAAGGGTGATTTGACGGCAAAGTTGGCGGCTGCGGAGGGGGCTGCGGCGCAGAATCCCCTGGGTGAGGCGCCGGTTTTCGCACGGTATGCGCCCTATGGCAGCGAGAACTGGACGGAATTGCAGCTGACGGGGAGCCAGGCGACGGAGGTTCAGACGAAGATTCCGGCGCTGGTGGATGGGGTGTACCGGCTGCGGGTGGGGGTGCGTCCGGTGGATCCGGGCGAAACGGAATTGTTCGAGGATCTGTGGATTTCTGTGGCGGCGGAGCGGCCGGTGAGCCTGGGTCTTTTCACGCAGCGTGGGCGGGATGTGTTTCTGCGCGGCGAGACGTTTCATATTTCGCTGGGGGTGATGGCGCTCAAGAACGAGTTGGCGGCCAATACGGGGGTGAGCGTGGATCTGGTTGATGGGGCCAGTACGGTGTTGCCGCTGTTTCGGGGGCAGACGGCGCGGCCGATAGCGGCGGGAAAATCCGACACGCTGACGCTTAATCTGGCGGGGCAATTGACGCTGTCGCTGGCGCCGGGGCGGTATCGCGCCACGGCGAAGGTGGCCGGGGTGACGAGCCGCGAGTTTTCGTTTGAAATCGTGGAGGCTGATCCGCGGACGCACTTTACGAATTTGTTCAATGGCAAGTATTCGAGCCTTGCCGGTGCGTATAGCCGGGCGATCACGACGGGGCGCGGGAGCGACGTGATTGCTCGCGAGATCGACGAGCGCGGTTGCAACGCATTTTCCGGCATGACTTATGACACGAATCGCATTCATCGTTTCGGGTTGGAACTGGAACAGATGGTGCGCGATCGTCCGGCGCTGGGGCCATGGGAATCGTACTACCAGCCTTCGGGGCGCGATCGATTTTTGGGCGAAATGGTGCGACACAACCTGCGGTTCTACGAGGACTTGTTTACGCAGCACGATGCGATGTTGCCGCGAGGGCAGCGCGTTCTGGATGCGTGCCAGCGATATAGTGCGCTGGAGACGGCGTCGATGCGGTTTTCGCCGGGGTTTTCGGGGGTTTGTCTTTATGATGAGCTTTATGACTCCGGGGACAATGATGCGCCGCCGTGGGTGCTGGCTTCGTTTTTTAAAGCGCAGGAGATGAGTTACCGGGAGGCGCATCCGGGGCTGACCTCTTCGGATGCACTCAAGGCATTCGACCGTTTCACTTCGCGTCCGGTGGGCCAGCGGCGGTTTGAGGATTTGCAGCTTTATCGCACGTGGGCGGCGCATCAGGATGCGGATTGGCGGGTATTTTCCGACCGGATGGCGTGGATCACGAAGCAGTTGGCGCCGTGGTCGCAGAACTGGACGCAGTTCCGTGCGTGGGGGCACAACGGGGCGAGCCTGGCGGTGAACGGGACAGCGCCGGACGTTTTCGCTTCGCTCGATACCGCGGTGTGCGTGATGTACAAGGATGGGGGGTCGGGCGATCGGCCGGTGTTTGCGCCGATGATGGCGGACATCCTGCGCATCCGCGATGACATTCCGGTCTGGACGCAGTTGCACTCGAATCATGCACCGAGCGCATTTGGCGATCACGTGCTGCGGCAGGCGTTTTTTGGGCTGTCGCAAAAAGTGGAGGGATTCAGTTATTTCACGGAGGAGGACAGGGCGAATCTGCAGAATATCGCGGGGAAACTGTGCACGCCTTACGGCGATTTGTTTGTTGCGTCGCAGCGCGGGTATCAGAAGGTGGCCATTTTCTATTCGCGCGAGGCGGCCTGGGTGGCGGGGCGCAAGCCGAACAATCTGGCGATGCAATGCGAGGGGCTGTGGGTGGCATGTGCCCGGGCGGGATTCCCGGCGGATTTCCTTTACGACCATCAGGTGCGGGCGGGCAAGGGGATGGATTACCAGGTGATTTTTGTGCCGGGCATTGCGTACGAGGATGAAGTTTCGCCGGACTTGCTGGCGCAACTTCGGCGGCTGGTGGATGCGGGCAAGACGGTGATTGTGGAGCGGTCGAGCAAGCTGCCGGTGGAACGCATTGTGCGTCTGGATTCGGAACTCGACGAGTACGATCAGAAGATCGGCGGGTCATTTCCGCGTTACGAAGACTACGAGTTCACGATGGTGTTCGATCAGACGCAGGAGATGACGAAGCTGATGCGCGAGACGTTGCCGCGGTATTGCCTTCCGGCGGCGGAGCACAACATGCTGGTCGGGCCCGACTGGCTGAAGTGCCGGGATGGGCAGTACATGATTCTACCGAATTTTGCGCCGGTGGGATTTGCGGGCCTGAGCAAGACGCTGTATCAGGCGCCGGATGTTCCGACGCTACGGTTTCCGAAGCGTCCGGCGTTTTGCTACGACATGCTGGAAAACAAACCGCTGGACGTGAAGACAGATGGCGAGTGGATGACGGTTCGGGCGGACATGCGGGACTATCCGGGGAAGATTCTCGCGTTTCTTCCTGCGGCGATTGGACGCGTGGCGATCGGGTGTGTGCCGCGGCTGGCGGCGGGAACGGATCTGACATATCAAATCGCGGTGCAGGATGCGAAGGGGCAGGGGATCGATGCGGGATTTCCGCTGCAGATCACGGTGGTCGATGCGGCAGGGAAGACTTTCTATGAAGTTTTCCGTGTCGGTGCGCCGGAATATCACGGGGCGTATCGAATTCCGGTGAACGTGCCGGTGGGGACGTGGAAACTTCGGGTGAAGGAACTCATTGCGGGGACGGTCGCCGAGGCGCCGTTTGAGATAGTTGCAGGGGCGCCGGCGCTGGCGACGCTCGATGAGCGGGCGGTCCGCATGCATGATGCGGCGCAGGTTCGTGCGTTTCTGGCGGCGAAGACTCCGTTGGTGATTGCGCTGGATGACGAGCAGCCGTGGGTTCGGGCGCAGGCGGAGCGTCTGCAGAAGGCGCTGGCGGCGGCGGGGCGGGAGGCGAAGATTGTACGTGTTGCCGACGTGACGCATCTTGCCGGCGGCTTTGATGCCCAGCCGCCGGTGCTCGACGGCACGCGACTGTGGCGTGGGGAAGTGGTGGAGCCGGGCATTTTTGTCGATGCACCGATGATCTTGATGGGCAAGCGTTATGAGAATCGGCTGATCGAAGCGTTGATCCGGCGTGATGCGCTGGTCGAGCCGGTTTCGGCGAATTTTCCCGGACCGGGCCGGTGCCTGGTGGACTGGACGCCGCGGGGTTTTTCTTCGGTGTTCGATACGCTGACGATTCTGTCGTTTGATGAGGCCGGGTTAGGCCGCGGAATTGATGCGGTTCTGTCGCCGAGTGCAGATGCTGATACGCCGGTACATCTTCCACTGACCAAGGCGGAACCGGACCCAAAGGCCCAACTCACGACCGTCACCGGCTCGGCCGCTGCGCCGCAGTCGTTTGCCAGCGTTCTGGCAAATCGCGAGCAGTTCCGTACGATCGATCTCGATCCTGCCACCGGTCGCATTTTGGCAGGCAGCCGCGGGTACGGTGAGAATCTTTTCTGCTTTGGGGCGGATGGCAAGTTGCTATGGAAGACTTACCTGCCCGAGCAAAATGTCTATTGCGCGAAGTTCTACGACTCCGGCAAGCGCATCATCGCGGCGACGTCGCGTGGATTCTTTGCGTTCCTGATAGATTCCTCCACAGGGAAGGTGCTCAAGAAATTTGCGGCGACGGAATGGCAGGATGGGCACGGATATGGCGGATTCTGGGAGGGGGCGCACGACACGGAATGCCGGATACGCATCAACACGCCACTGCGGCAATTGCTGATCCAGGGGCGATCGGGGCTTCTGGCGGTTTCGTTTGATGGGCAGAAGATGTGGTTCTTCGATCGGGCGGCCGCGATTGCGGCGTACCCGAAGGAAGCCGAGCAGGGTCTGGCCGCGGCTTTTAGCCACACGCTGCAACTGGGTGAGTTTGCGATTTCTCCGGACGGGGGCAGGATTGCCTGCTCGGAGGAAATCATCGCGGGGTCGACTCCCGATCCGGAACATCGCGGTAATCCGACCCCATTCTGGCGGCACGTTCCCAAAGTGCTGGATGCGCGGACGGGGCAAGTGCTTTTCGAAAACAGCGAAGATCCAGGACTGTTTCGGAAAGCCGGCAATTGGGGTGTGTATTGGAATGCGGATTCGCCGCAGCCGTATGTCTGGTGCGGCGGTGGCCGCGACGTAAGCGGGCCGCTCTTTGACGATAATCACCTCGGTCCGATGGGGCCGGTCAAGCCCGATTACCTGCGGGACGGTTTGACGCTGGAAAAGACCGTCAGCGGATTTATTCGCCGGGATGTTCAAGAGCATACCAAGCTTCGGGCGGTGTCGGACCTGGTGTGCATACCGTCGCTGGACGTGTTGGCTGCGGACGAGTCGCGAATTTACCGGCAGACGGTCGACGGTCTCGTGGATTGCATCAGTCTGGCCGACGGCAAATCGCTTTGGCGGTATCAGCTTCCCTTCCAAGGAATATTGCAAGGCACCACGGACGGGCTGATCGCAGGATGCAATAACGGCGAGTTGATCAAGCTTGATCTTTCCGGCAAGCGTGTGTGGGCTTCCAACGTGCGGTCCCTGAAGGAGCTGCCCAGCGCCGACTATCCGGCTTATGTAGCAGCGGGCGTGCGGCGCGATATCGATTCGACGCCCGATTATCTACCCACGGCGATCGACGCGCCGGGTGATTACGACAAAGTTTTCCGGATGGGCATCGAGCAACTGGTCAATACGGATTTTGAGACGGCGGATGCGTGGGCCGTTTCCGGTGGCAAGCCGACGATTGCAGGGCCGGCGTTTTCGGGCAAAGCGGCGCTGCAGCTCACGCCGGGTCAACTGGTGACGCAGCGCGTGCAGCGGCGGATCATTCCGTCGGCTACGTATCTTCTCGAGTTCTATTATCAAGTGGATAGCGAAGAAACGAAGCTCATCGCGGGGGCGAACGTTTCGTCAGGCAAGCAGGATACGCTCGATGCGTGCAAGTTTTCGGCGCACCAGGGGCAGGTCGGCAAATGGCTTTTTGGACGGCAGGCGGTCAAGTCCTTGCCGGATACCGATACGCTGGACGTCGGGTTTGAAACCGAGGGCGGGGCGGCGCGGGTGGACCATGTGTCGCTGCGGCCGATTCGTTTTCCGTCCCCCAATCTTCTGGCCAACGCGGAGCTTGCCGCGATCGAGCCGACGTTTGTGCGCGATTACCGCTTTCAATATGACCGCATTCCGCGAGCGCTGACGGACACGCTGCGCGGCCGCAACCACGTCGTGGGCATGCGCACGGGCGAGGCCAACACGTCGATCATCTGGACGCAGGAGCAGGCGTACCTGCAGAACGGGCGGCTCGATGATGTCGGCCCGGTGTGGTCGTATCAGCCGGACAACATGGGTTTTTCGGTCGTGTTCACCAAGCCGTCGTGGGTGTCGCACATCGTGCTGTACCTGAACGACGCCACGCCGGACAACGTCTACCACACCCTTTCGATTCTCAGCAATGATCTCAAGACCAAGCTTCCCAATGATGTGGCGCTGGTTAGGGGGAACACGCGGCGCTTCATCGTGATTCATTTTCCCGAGCCCATCTATACGGATGTGCTCAAGATTCTGTCGGGCTATCATTCGGCGCACCAGGAATGCATGACCGAGATTGAAGTGTATGGGCCGCTGGGGGGGCCGGAGGTTTCCGGCAGCACCAAGTCCTTTACGAGCGATCCCGACGCGGTGCCGATGTTCATGGGGACCCCGGCGCATGTGCCGGTCACGCTTTCGGGGGATGCGGTCGGTACGTACGCGGAGATCTCAAACGCGGGCAACGATGCGCCGGCGTATTCTGTGGGGCCGACGGTTGCCGACGGGCTTTTCACCTATGGTCAGGCCTGGGGCGGGATTCAGGCGCTGAAGATTCCGGCGGCCGATGCCAAGGTGCGGGCGTTTGAATTCGCGAACCACTGGTCGCTGGCGTCGGTGACGCCGACGTCGACGCCGGCGCGTTTTGCCGGGCGTCTGCTGGTCGGATCGGCGGATCAGAAAGTGTATGCTATCGGCAATGACGGGAGCGCGCTGTGGCAGTTTGCCACGGGCGGCCGCGTTTATTCTTCGCCGACTCCTTCGGGCGATGATGTCTTCGTGGGGTCGGATGATGGCAAGGTCTACAAGCTGGACGTGGATTCGGGCACGCTCATCTGGGAGTTTGCCACGGGCGACAAGGTGCGTTCGGCGCCGGCGCTAGCGGGAAATCGCGTGTTTGCCAGTTCTTTCGACGGCTATCTTTACGCAATCGATGCGCAGGCGGGTTTGCCGCTGTGGAAATCGCCCATCGCCAGATTCACGCGATCCAGCCCGGCAGTGGCAAACAATCGCGTGTACCTGGGTGATGAGTCCGGCACAATGCATTGTTTTGACGCTGCCACCGGCAACGCGCTCTGGAAGAACACGCCGGGGCTCGATGGCTACATTTCGATGTGCCCGGTGGTCACTGAAGACGGCATCGTGTTCGCGACGGAGCAGGGCACGATTGCCCTGGTTTCAGCCGATGGGGCGGTAACCTGGAAACGCACGCTTGATACGCGAATCACGGGACAACCGGTCGCGACGGATACGCAGCTTCTGGTGCCCACTGCGGGTGGGCTGCGCGTTCTGCGGCGAGCGGATGGCCAGGCGGATGAGCGTTTTACGAGCCCGGCCAGCGGCCAGGTTACGGCGGTTTTGAAGTACGGCGATGCGCTGTGCCTGATCGGTTCAGAGGTTTCGGTCGCCACCATCAATAACCGCACGTTTGTGACCTACAACGGACCGGTTCGTCTTTGGCGGCCGCAGACAGATGGTGCGACGCCACCGGCGAAAGCCCAGCCCGCGCGCAGACCCGCCCGGCCGAACAGGAGTGCAAAATGAATTCCCACCGTCGCCAATGGCTCCTTGCGGCACTTGGAATTCTGTGTCTGCCGGCAATCGTGCGCGCGGAGTCGTACTACCTGATCGACAATTTTTCTTCGCCGCTGCCCGGCAATGCCATGATTTCGATCGAGCCGGATCGGACTGCGCCGAAGGTCGGGCTGGCATCGGGCAAGCTCAGCTATCACCTGAACCCCGGTTCGCGCAGCGGATCGCTGAATCTGCCGGACAATCGCCTCATCGTCCCGGCTGCGGGGACTTTGAAGCTTTGGATCAAGGGTGACGGATCGGGAAATGAACTGCAGTTGACGCTGCGGCATGCGGCCGTGAAAGCGGACGGGGAAGGGCGGCGTAGTTTGGAGCAGCAACAGGAGCTGCGTGTGCCGCCGGTGAAACTGGATTTCGATCAGTGGAAGGAAGTATCGCTGGACGCGAGGGCGATTCCTGCGGGTCGGGCCATCTGGCTTGATGGCATTCAGATTTCCGCGGGGGCCGGGGGGAAACTCGACGGGGCAATTTTTCTCGATGATCTTCGCGTGGTTCCGGCGGCCAATCCACCCACGGCTACGTTTACTGCGGAGCTTATCGGCAAGACGGTGCGGCCGTTCAGTGCGGATATTGCGATGAGCGTTGATGTGCGAACGTTTGGGGCGACGGGGGGAAAAGTGCGGGCGCGGATGACGGTGATGGATCGCAATGAAAACCTGGTGGTGGATCGCGACCTGCCGCTGGAACTGGGACCGGGCGAAGGAAAAGAAATCGAATTCTCGGCCAAAGCAGATAATCTCGATGCGTTTCTGCCTCCGTTCAAAGTCAGTTTGGACGTGCTGTCGACGGATTTTTCAGAGGTGGCGGGAAAGGTCGAGCGGACGGTGGTGATGGGCAACTCGACTTGTCTGTTCGACGATTTTTCGAATGTCACGGGGCGCTGGTTTACCGCGGGACTGCCGGACAGATTTCCGATGCACACGCACAACTGGCAGGAGTGGGCGCATGCGGAGGGTCAGCGATTCACGGCGGTGACGCAGACCAGTGCGCGGATCGAGCGCGTGGAGGTTGGCGATTCTGCCCAGGAGCAAGTTGGCGATTCGATGCCGCGGGGCAAGTATGCGATGAAGCTGGCGTGGAACGGTCATGGGTTGGCATGGTCGGGCGTCGACCGGTACTTGCCGGGGAATGCGTATCGCATGGGCGTGTGGGTGAAGGGGGACGGGTCGGGCGCGCTGCTATCGGCCCTGGTGCTCGATTACACAGACGGCGTTGAATTCTGGCCCGGCGGGTGGCGGAGAATCACCGCGGACATGCCGCTGTGCAGGCTGGATTTTACGGACTGGCGCTATTTCACGGTGGAACTGCCGGGGAATGGCATCGGGAAGAACACGTCCCGCGGCTCCACTTATGATCTGGACTATCCGCTGGAACTGACGGCATTCCACGTTACGCCGGGGCCATCCGGTTCGCAGAGCGGGGAGGTGCTGATCGGTTCGGTGTACGTGGAGACGCAACTGCCGGCTTCCGGGGCGCTTTCCGTGCAGGTTGGTTATGACGATCCGTCGCTTTGTTATCAGCCGGCGGCCAATGCCACGGCGACTATTCAGAACTCCTGGTACACGGGGACGCGGAAGGTGAAGGCGACGTGGGCGGTTCTCGATCGCAATGATGCGATTGCTGCGAGCGGAAATGTCGATTTAGAGATTGCCGCGAAGGAAGCGAAGACGTTTACGATTCCTTTGGCCCAGAGTGCTGCGGCGCTGGCGGCGCGCGACGGGCCGTTCAAGCTTCAGGTGGTGGCGTCGGATGCGCGCGATGTTTCGGTATCGACTTCCCGTGAGATCATGATTTCGCGTCCGGATAGCTTGGTGCCGTTTGCTGATTTTGAATTGGTGCGGGGCTATGTCGGACTGCAGGCGGCGGGGGTGTTTAATGCCCAGCCACTGGCGATGACCTCGACGGCGCAGGCGCATTCCGGGAAGCAATCGCTGGCGATTGAATGGGACAAATCTAAACTGCCACAGCGTCTGGTATCGATCGATCCGTCGCTGCCGGGGGTTCCCACGGAAGTTTCCATGTGGGTGTACGGCGACAACTCGGGGGCGTTGTTTTACCCGCTGATCGGCGATCGCCGCGGCATCGTCAAAGGCGCTCCGCAGGGGCAATGGAATATGTTTCTGGGGCGATCCACGGAGGGACCGCTGGCCAATGCGGTGAAGATTGATTTTTCCGGATGGAAGAAACTGACGTTTAAGCTTCCTGTTCCCCAGAGTAACTACAAATCCGACATTGGAGCTTCGCCGTTTACGCCCAATTATCCTCTCGGACTGCATTTGTGCGTGCTGGGTGCGGATGCGGGCGTGGCGTCGGGAACGGTGTACGTGGATGACGTGCAGGTGACGACGCAGTTGCCGGCGAATCAGAGGATGGGGTTGGTGGTGGAGCGGGCCGGGGAATCCAATGTTCTGCGGCCGGGCGACCCGGTGAAGATCAGAGTTGCGAACTATGATTTGAAGGGGGCAGTCAAAGCGGAACTCACCGGCGGAATGACGGACTGGCGCGGCGTGGTCGTGGGCGGTCTTAAGCGGACGGTCGAACTGGCCCCGGGCACGCAAGAGGAATTGGCGCTGGTCGAGCATGCGCCGGCTGGGGCTTACAAACTTCGGGTTGCGCTGAAGAGGGGCGATATCGAGACTGCCGCGACGAATGATGATGTGATCATTGGCGACGTTTCGCCTTTCCTGGGCTCGGAAGTGGCCGGGGCACTGAAGGATCCGTGGAAGCTGCGCGGGGCATTGCACGATCGGTTTGCGTTCGTTGATGAAGACTGGGACTGGGTGGAGCATTTTCCGGGGAATTTACAGCTCGACACCATTCGCACGCGCACGCAGCCGGTGAAGGCGGCCGGCGGCGAACCTTATGTTCTGCTGGGCTACTCGGCTTACTGGGCGGCGGGCGTGGGGCATGAGCAGATGAAGGTCGGGGCATTTTCGCGCCGGCAGCGGGACATCGGCCATGCGGTCGATATTTTTCTGGTGCCGGACGACTTGGACGATTGGGATGCGTATGTGCGTGAAGTCATGCGGGGTGTGGGGAAGGATGTCGGGGGATTCGTCGTATGGAACAATCCGGATACGGAGGGGCCGATGGGGGTGAAGCCGGAGAAGTTTGCGCAGATGCTGGCGTCGGCGGGGAAATATCGACGAGCGTATTGTCCGAAGACGCCGTTGTTGATCGGGGGGATGAATCGGACGACTGCGGTGGGTTATTTGAAGGAGCTGGGAAAGCTCGGGGCATTCGAGGACATCACGGGGGTTAACGTGCGGCTGGATGTCGGGAGGATTTCGCCGGAGGATGCGGAGGTGCCGGCGTATCTGGAAGAACTCGATGCTGTGCTGAATCCGCCGGGCGCCAAAGAGAAAAGGAGCATTTTGCTTACCGATTTGGATTGGGCCGTGGAGAAGGATGCGGCGGGGCTCAACAGTTTTGACCAGGCGGCGTACCTGGTGCGTTCAGAATTTCTATTGGCCCGGTACGGCATTTCGCCGGAGCTGACGGTGCGTAATGAAGATGATTCCCGCGGCGGGCTTGGGCTTACGTGGCGCAATGTTTTGAGCGTTCCGCCGACGACGGAGCAGTTGCCGACGCTGCAGTTGCGTCCCGCATGGTGGGCGCTGGCCCGCACGCGAACGTTGCTGGGCGGATTGGAGCACCCGCAGGAAGTTGTGATTGCCGATGCCATCCCGGATCGCACACGATGCCTGGCTTTCACGCGAAAGGGCGATGGGAAACCGGTGGTGGTGATTTGGCGGAATGATGATGCCGGGCGGGCCTCTCTTGGCGCGATGAAGGTGGAGGCTGCGGAGGATTTGGTCGGAGCGCCGGTCGCGCCGGCGAAGGACGGGACCTATGCGGTGGGAAAGATGCCGGTGATGTTTACATTGGCATCCGCGGAGGGGCTGGAGCGGATACAGGTGTTCGATGCGGACGGGGGGAATTGGTCGCAGCGGATGCTGGCGGCATTTCCGGCAACAGGGGGCGCGGTGCGGAAGTTCTCTGGACGAGCGATCGACGGCATGCTGCGCGTTCGCGAAGGCCGCGTTTTTGCCAAAGGGGAAAGCGAGAAATTCGCCGTGGATGTGCCTGTGGAGGGGGATCTGGTTTTGCGTAAGCAGTTTTTTCTCGATGAGACCGGGCAGTCGGCGGATGTATTCGTCAACGGCACGGCGACGGGAACGTGGGACCTGATGCGCTCGGACCCGCAACTGGCATCAGGATTTCGCGATGCGATATTTATTATGCCCCGCGCGATTCTCGGGAAGGCCTCAAAGGCGGAGATCGAACTGAAGTACACGACCGCGGGCAACACGCTGGGCTGGCAGGTGATGCAATGCCTGCCTTCGGACAAGGGGGTGTTCGATCTGGCCGCGGTGGGGGCCATTCATGCCGATCAAAATGTGGGACATTTGCGGTATGCGAGGAATGTCATCGGATCGCCGCTGAAGATCGGAGCGACGGCATATGCGAACGGTTTGGGAACGTTTGCGCGGTCGCTGGTCGAGGTACCCTTGAACGGGCAATATTCGCGATTCACGGCAAAGGTGGGCGTGGATGCGGCGACGGAAGGCCGCGGCTCGGTCACATTTGAGGTTTACGCAGATGGCAAAAAGATATGGGAATCACCTGTGATGTCGGGGCTGGACGCCCCGCGAGATGTCGATGTGGAGGTCAAAGGGGCCAAACGTCTGCGGCTGGTGGTGGGTGATGCGGGTGACGGAAACAAGTCCGATGCTGCGGACTGGATAGAGGCAGTATTACGGAGATAAGAGAAAAATCTGAAAGAATGTGTAATATGGATGCCATTCAATCTGCCGGACGCATTGGGAAATTCATCTTTCGCCTTCATGGAGGTTCGATGACTGTGCTACCGTTGACCATACTGGTGTTGATTGGCTTGCTTTGCGCCCTGACGGCGTGCGAAACGTCGGAACGGCGAGAGGCGTCTGAGCCAGTGCGGCTGGCCGCAAACGGCGAGGCGTCGACGGTTGCCAGTGCTCCGGCGGCTCCTGAGGAGACCATTGCCCACATCAGCACGCCGGTGGTCATCGATGGCGATTTGAACAAGCCGATCTGGAAGTTGCATCCGCCGATATTGGTGGACCATGTTTACCGCAAGCCCGGCCAGCACGCTGCGACGCCGCCGATGACCGTACAATATGTGTACGATGAGGATTATCTGTACATCGGCTACGAGACTTTTGACACGAATCTGATCGCGCAGGGGTCGGGCGAAGTCTCCGGACCGATGCGCAACCGCCGGGATGGCGCCAGAATCTACAATCCTCCGCACAAAATCGACGTCGTGGAATTCTTCATCGGCTTTGAAGACACGCGGTTCATGTGGGAGCTTCATCACAATGCGCTCAACCAGTTTAACGATGTCTTCTGCATCGTTCCCGATTCAAGCTGGCCGATCGCCAAGTCGTCGGCGATGGAATTCGGCATACTGTTTTTGCGCGGCGAATACCTTCACGATGACGGTCCGCTGACGGTCAAGATGGCGGTGAAGCTCAAGCCCAAGACGGACGGCACGCCGTCGACGGTCAATGATGAATCGGATGAAGACACGGGATATACCGCGGAGATACGGATTCCATGGAAGTCGCTGGGAGCGCCGGCCGACTGGATCAAGGGGAAGCGCTTTTCTCCCGCGGGCCACAGCTTCCGCATTCTGGCGGTATGCCAAAACGGAGACATGGCGGAGCGCTATCACACTTCCGGAATCATTCCCCAGACATGGTTCCACAAGAACGGCGCCGTGTGGCCCAGATACACGCTGGAAAAGTAGCGATCCGATCTGCAGCATCAATAAACGTGCTGCTGAGCGGGGGTCCGCGGGCGGACGCTCCCATGGCGTGACATCGGTCGAAATCGCAGTGGCTGGCCGGAGTCGATGATGGGCAAATTCGCATGGATTTATGCGGTGACAATGATTGTGCTGGCGCAGCGAGCGTGGGGGCAAACTGTTCCAAGTACGCAAGCGCATGAAACCACCGCACCGGCCGTTCAATCCGGGGCGGATGTGGAAGTGCTGTCGACTGGGGCGCTTCTGGCGGAGGTGCTGGAAGCGGTGGGGGAGGGACGGGAATCAGAACCCTACTTGAGCGCGGCGCTGGACCGCGGCATGATCGTGGCGCTGGCGGTTGCGGAAAAACTTGATGAGAAAAAGCAGGCCCAGAGCAATGAATTGCTGCACATGATGGCGCACGTCGGCCGGGCGCGGCGGTCGCAGCCGGAGTTGCTGCGGCTCTATGATCCCGCAGCTTACCGGACATTTTACTCTGCCGAGCGCGAACAGATTCAGACGAAGCTGGGCGCTGCGCTGCAATGGGAAACATGGCCGCACTATGAGGTGATTGCACTGGTGCGAACGGCTCCACTGCCCACGCTGGCGTATTTGCGAAAGCAGGCGGCATCTGAGCATCCCAACCAGGATCATGTTCGCCAGATTTTGCGGGAGTGGAGCTGGTGGGTACGGACCGGATACGAACGCCAGCATCTGGCGGAATTGCACGCGGCCATTGGGACGCTGGCGAAGAATTCGGCGGTGACAGGTGATGCCGAGACTGCGGTGGAACTTGTACGGGCGATCGGAGACACGGGGGATGCGGATTCCACAGCCACACTGATTGAGGCGCTGGCACATCGTGAGGAATCCGTGCGAACGGCCGCGGCCAATACGATGTTGCGGCTGGTTTCTGCAGCGAACGATCAGGAGGCCGGGGCGCTTCGGGCTGCGCTGGTGGAGCGATTGGCAAAGGAGACCTCGCCTGCGGTACTTGCGGCGCTGGCGGAGGGAGCGGAGGCATTTGGCACTGACAGTGATGTGGGACAGGCGTTGCAGACGGTTTTTGCGCGTACTTCTTCGGCGGTCGTAAAGCGATCGATTCTCTTCACCGCTGGTCAGGCGTCGTGGCCGCAGCGGGAGGCGTTGGTTTTGGCGGCGCTGCGCGATGAAGATGCAGGCACAGTGGCGGCGGCGCTGCAGGCCGTCTCGGCAAGGCCGATCGCCAAAGCGGCACCGACAGTAATCCTACTGTTGGATGCAGCCAAGAGTCCACAGGCGGTGTTGATTGATGCCGCGGGCGCTGTGGCGGATCCGCGTGCGACGCGCGAGCTGGTGGAATGGGTCAGTGATGAGAACCCCGTCATCCGCCTGAAGGTGGATTTGGCTCTGGGAAGAATTGCGGAACTGGAATTGGCGAAGGATTCTGCAAAGGGGGTTTCGCCACGATCGGCGAAGGTGCTTTTGGATCAGCTTTCCCGGGAGACTTCGCAGTTGGTCGTGCCGCAGTTGATCGCCATTGTGGCTCGTCTGCATCTGGCGGAGGCGGAGAAGACTTTGATCTCGTTATCGATGGATACGACGGCCCCGCTGGTGGTTCGCACGCAGGCGGTCTGGGCACTGGGGAAATTTGATACGGCGGAAGTCAGAAAGACGTTGCAGGAGTTGCACGACAACACCGCCAAATATTTTGCCGATCCGCGGGAGGTCACACTGGCGGCCGGATCGCCGGAACGGCTGGAGCAGGCAAGGCTGTTCATCGCCACCAGCCGCATGCAGTTGGGGATGGCCGGGGCGCGTGACGATGCGGATCGCGTTTATCGGGAGGGAACGCCGACGACACAACTGACATTGCTGATGTTGCTGAGCGAATTGAAGCTGGATCATCCGGCGATTGAGCAGGGGCTGCATTCGACGGAATTTGCGATTCTGCTGGCGGCGATCAAGGCGGCGGGAACGGTGGACCCTGTGAAATACCATCCTGCGCTGGAAGCGTTGGCGCATGACCGGTGGATTCAGGCCGTTGCGGACTCCGGTCTCGATACGTTGAACTTCAAAGCCACGCTGCAGGCGGCGCTGGCGGTGGGTGCGAAAGGAGGGCGGCCATGAGAGTGCAGCGATGGATTGCGATGACGATGGTGATGGCGGCCTGCGGCGTCGCGCTGGCGCATGAATCGCCGGTGGATCACGTGCATCGCATACTGCGCATGAGCGCCCAGCGGCTCGATGAGAACGATCTCGTTGTCGTTTCCTACAGGATGGTTCTGCCGGAGCGGGCCGCACTGCTGCAGCTCAAGGCGATGGATCAGGATGGCGATGGGAAGATTTCGGAGGAGGAGCGGGATGCCTTTTTCAAACATCGCGGCGAAGAGATTGCCAAGCAATTGCAGATGAGCGTGGATGATAAACCGGTAGCCGTGACGGTGGCGGGGAAGGTGGTTCTCGATCCGGTGTTTGGGCAGACGTTCGTTTTCGAAGCGCGGGTGCCGAAGCTTGCTGCAGGCGTACACAAAGGCAAACTCGTGGATCTGTATTCGCAGCGTTATCCCGGTCCGTACGTGTGGCGGGCCTCCACCGCGACGCCAGGCACAGGCGCCACGACTCAGCCGGCGCTCACGCCGATGACGTTGAAAGTGCCTGCGATCGGCGACACGCAAGCATCGCAAGGGTCAACCATCGTGCTGACATTTGAGCTCATCGCGCCGGGGTGATTGACGGTGCAGCGTTTTGATGCCTGGTTACGATACAGGCTGGGGAGACGTACATAAGGAGTGTGACATGGCTCGATCCTGGACCAGCGAAGACATTCAGGCGTTGATGCGTGCCTATCAGGATACATGCGTTCTGGGTGCGGCGGCGGAACTGGATATCTTTACGCAACTGGCGGGCGGTCCGGCAACGGCGCAGCAGATTGCCGAACGGGCTTCCACGGATCTTCGCGCCACGTGCATGCTGCTCGACGCGCTGGCGGCGATGGATTTGCTTGTCAAAGATGGCGATCGCTATGCCTGCGCGGCGGGGGTGATGCAGGCGCTTACAGCGGGCAAAGGAAGCGTTCTGGCTATGACGCAGCATCAGATGAACTGCTTGCGCCAGTGGAGCCAGGTGGCACGCGTGGTTCAGACCGGCCGGCCTGCGGAACGGCAACCCAGCGTGCGCGGGAAAGCGGGGGATCAGCAGTCTTTCATTGAGGCCATGAACGATATCTCCGGGCCGAACGTCGAGCGGATCGTGCGTGAAATCAACGTGATTCCATGGACCCACGTGCTGGATGTAGGTGGTGCTTCAGGCACGTGGACGATTGCGTGGCTGGCGGCAAATCAGGCCGGCAGGGCCACGCTGTTCGATCTGCCGCACGTCATACCGATGGCGCGATCGCGTCTGGCGGCGGCGGGAGTTGCGGATCGGGTGACGCTGGCCACCGGAGATTTCACGACCGATGAACTGCCCAAGGGGGCGGATTTGGCCTGGATCAGCGCCATCATCCATCAACAGTCGCGGCAGGAAAACCAGGATCTATACCGCAAGACCAAACGGTCGCTGACGCCCGGCGGGCATGTCATGATTCGTGACATCGTCATGGACGAGAACCGCACGCACCCGCGGGCCGGGGCAATGTTTGCGATCAACATGCTCACAGCCACAAACACTGGGGGAACCTTTACGTTCAGTGAGATCCGCGACGATCTGGAGGCAGCGGGTTTTGGCGAGGTGCGGCTGATTCGCACCGATGCGTGGATGAACGCGGTGGTCATGGCCCAAGCCTAACGGGCTCTGTGTGGGTCGAAGGGCGCGATGAAAATACGGTTTTGAGTGGGAATGGGTAGGGGGTAGGAACTGGGCGATACAGGATTCGAACCTGTGACCTCTTGCGTGTCATGCAAGCGCTCTAACCAACTGAGCTAATCGCCCGGAAACTTCCGGCAAAGTCCAGACAAACTATCATCCCCCTCTAGAAAACGCAACGCGCGGCATTCTGCGGGAAACGAGATTTGATTTCACTGCCAGATTTCGACCTTTGAAGTGCATTGAGACCCGGTGAACGGGAACGAAGGAGCGACGACGCCTTTGGCCGGCCTTAATTTCGCACATCGGAAATTTATGATTGTGTTAATAGTCGTGTAATCAAGAGAATATTTGTTCAATGCTCCATGTATCTTCAACCGTTTTAAATACAACAAGTTACAGTTGTTAATGGGGCGGATTATCGGGCACTTACGGAGCCGTTCTATTGCATTTAAGGCACGAGATATGGTACTCTCCTCAGCCTATGACCACTACACTCAAGTCTAAACGTCGGACGCCGAAGTCCAAGGGTCGGTCCCTCAAAATCGCCAAGAACGGCAAGCGGGCGGCTTCGAATGGCCATGCCCGCATCGCCGTGGTGGCCAAGCTGCATCCTACGCCGGCGCCAAGAGTTGTGGATCCACACCCGCAATACACCAAGGCCGTCAACTTCCTGATGTCGCACACGGATTACGAAAAAATGCGGGTTGTTCGTTACAACACGACGACTTTCAGTCTGGACCGCATGCGGACGCTGCTGAAGCATCTTGGAAACCCGCACACCAAGTTCAAGAGCGTTCATGTTGCCGGCACGAAGGGCAAGGGTTCCACGTGTCACATGCTTGCGGCGATGCTGCAATCGGGCGGCGTGAAAACAGGTCTCTACACTTCGCCCCATATTTTGGATATGCGTGAACGCATTCGCATCAACGGCGAATTGATTACGCACAGCGAAATGGTGGAGTACGTTCGTCGCGTTGAGCCGGTGCTCCGCAAGATGGCGTCGAACCGTCCGACGTTCTTTGAAATTTTTACAGCGATCTGTTTCTGCTACTTTGCAGACAAGAAAGTGGATATCGCGGTTATCGAGACCGGCATGGGCGGTCGTCTGGATTCCACCAACGTCATTACGCCGGAAGTCTGTGCTGTGACGAGCATCTCGCGCGACCACATGCAGATTCTCGGCCACACGCTGCCGAAGATTGCGGAAGAAAAGGCGGGCATTTTCAAGAAAGATATTCCGGCGCTGACCTGCGTGCAGGATCCCGAGGTGATCACATCGCTTCGGCGTGTTGCGGCCAATGCCAAAGCGCCGCTGCAGATCGTCGGCCAGGACATCGAATTCAGTTATCGCTTTGAGATCACGCGGCCCATCGGGCCGCACATGCGGGTCTGTCTGACCACGGAATCCAGCCGCTTCGAACATCTTGCGGTGCCGCTCATGGGCGAACACCAGGCAGTGAACTGCGGATTGGCGCTGGCGATGCTCGACAAGCTCAAGCAGCGCGGCTTGGCTTTCGAAGATTCCAAGGCACTGGAAGGTTTGGCGAACGTCAAGATTCCCGGCCGGCTTGAAATTGTTAATCGTTCGCCGCAGGTCATTATCGATGGCGCACACAATGCCGCGTCTATTCAGGCTTTGTTCCGCGGCATCGGTCAGCACATTCCGTATGACTCGATGGTGGTCATCTTCGGCTGCAACTGCGATAAAGATATCGATGGCATGCTGGAGCAGATTTCGCTGGGCGCCGACAAGGTGATTTTCACGCGCAGTCTCAACAATCCGAAGGCAGCGGATCCGCACGAGCTTTCCAACCTGTATACCGAGCGTTACGGCAAGATGGTGCAGGTTGCCGAGAGCTTTGCCCACGCGATGGAAATCGCGGAGCGGGCGATCACCCGTGAAGATTTGATCGCGGTCACGGGGTCGTTCTACCTGATTGGCGAAGCGAAGCAGTTTTTCCTGGATCGTCAGGCCGTTCAAGCCAACTAAGCAACCCCATACGATGGTTTCAGCAGCCCGCGACTGCCATTTGGCAGGCCGCGCGGGTGGCTTACACCTTTTTAGCGTAGCGGCTTTAGCACTTCCCCCTGTTTGTCCGATAAATGTCTTAGGGACGCGATCCATGGATGGATTGTGGGTCCATCTCGCCTCGTGTTCACGGAGGAACAGCAGGTGTCGGTTCGGCAGTGGAAACCGTTGATTGCCTCATTCGCCTGTCTTCTATTGGCGAGTTGCGGGCTGGATATCAGCTTTAACAAGAAGGCTCCTCCGCCTCCCACGGAATATTCCCTCGGCACGCCCTATGCCGACGTGCGTACGCTGGCGATCGCACCGGCGGTGAATCTTTCGGGTGTTCGGGACTTCGATCCGCTGACCATCTCCGACCGGCTATTTGAGGAGATGCATCAGGTTGCGGGTTTGCAGGTACTTCCGCTGAACAAGACGCTGATTGCGATGACCAAGCTGGGCATCCGGAGCATCGATACGCCGGAGGCGGCCCAGGCGGTGGCGCGAGAGATGGCTGCCGATGGGCTGATTATTCCTGCGGTGACAGCGTATGACCCTTATAACCCGCCGACGCTGGGGATGAGTCTGCAGCTCTATACGACGCGGAATATGGTGGCACGTCCGAGCGCTGAGGCGCGGCGGATCGATGGAACCATCATTGCCAATGGCGAAGATCCTGCGGCGGCTGATGCCCGGCAGCCGGTATCGGCAGTGTCGGCGGTATTTGATGCGCATAATCAGACTGTGCTGCGGGAGTTACGGGACTATGCCGCAGGGCGTACGGAATACGATTCGGCGCTGCGGGAGCAGAAATTCCTGTTGGATATGGAGCAATACTCGCGGTTTGTGTGCCATGCGATGGCGCGGCGGCTGCTTGAAGTGGAGCGAACGCGGGTAACCGGCCGATAAAAAGGGCAGTCGATTGCCCTGCTTCTGGATAAAAAAACGGACGTTGACTCAATACGCCCGAGAATTTGGCCGATGAGGGGAAGTAGAAAGGCAGATTATGGCAAATGATGTCAGGCAACTGACTCTCATCAAGAAGGGCCAATATTACCTCTTCCGGTATGAGTCCGGGGATGAGGCTTCGCTCATCCAGACGCTCATCGAGAAGGCGGAAGATCCGGAGAGCCCCCTCGATTGGTTCGACGCCGCGGTGCTGTCGCACCAGATGGGGCATCGCATGGCCAATGAAATGCAGGCACTGCTGAAGAATAAGCTCGGCATGCCTGGCGGATATAAGAAGGCGGCGGACGCCACCTGATTCCAGTCACTTGATTTGACTCATGGCGCTACGGGCGGCAACGGAGTTGTTGTTCATGGAGATGCCAGAGTCCAGAGGCTTAGGGCTATGGATCACGTTGCGCATCCACCACGTGTTGAACAATTCCTCAACTATCTAGAGTTCGAGCGGCATTTTTCGTCCTACACCAGCCGGTGTTACGGGGCGGATCTACGGCAGTTCTGCCAGTTCCTGCTGGGGGTTCCGGCGGAAATTATGCCAGACGATCTGGAAGCGGGCGTGGCACCGTCCATGGGTCATGCCAATGGAAGCGGCCCGGCGGTGATCGAGCAGCTTCCGAAGGTCGACACGTCGCCCGAGCACGCCGAGACGCTGTTGCTCAACTCCACCGCCGAAGATGTGCGGAACTACCTGCAGTTCATGCGGGAAAACAATTATTCCAAGGCGACGATGGCGCGCAAGCTCGCCACGCTGCGGAGCTTCTTCAAGTTCTGCAATCGCCGCGGCATGACGCAGAACAATCCCATGATCACCATCCGCACGCCGAAGCAGGACAAGCGCCTGCCGAAGTTCATGTCGGAAGACCAGATCACCAAGCTGCTGGGTACGCCCAAGGATGGCGACGTGCTCGGTGCGCGTGATAAATCGATGCTGGAATGCATGTACTCGACCGGTATCCGCGTGAGCGAGCTGGTGGGGTTGAACATGGAGGACATTGATTTTGCGGGCAGCACGATCCGCGTCCGCGGGAAGGGCAAGAAGGAACGCATGTCGCCGATCGGGCAGACGGCCATAGTGGCGCTGCAGAAATACCTGGCCATGCGGGGTGGAGTCGTCAAGGATGCCCTGCCGGCCGGCCCGTTGTTTGTGAACAAGCACGGTCAGCGCCTGAGCACGCGTTCAGTGCGTCGGAAGCTCGATAAGTATCTGATTGAAGCGGGCCTCGATCCGGATATCAGCCCGCACACACTGCGGCACAGTTTTGCTACGCATATGCTCAATCATGGTGCGGACCTGCGGAGCGTCCAGGAATTGCTTGGTCACCAGAGCCTCAGCACGACACAGATTTATACGCACCTGACGACGAACCATATCAAGCAGGTTTACGACGCGGCGCATCCGCGGGCGAACTGAAGCCGCGATACTCAACTGAAATGAGAAGCCCGAATGTGCAAATGCATATTCGGGCTTCTCTCTTTTTCGGCGGAAGCCATCAGGGTAGGATGCGTTTCATCGGCGGGTAGCAGTCTGACAACGAGGTTCATCATGGCAAAGTGTGCGAAATGTGGGCACTTGCTGGAAGGTACTCCAGGAGCGGTGTGCCGGGGCTGCGGAGGACAAAGCGGTGTGGGTGAGGCAGGCGGCGGGAAGCCCCCGGTCGTTGAATATTGGCCGGTGTCGTTGAGGCCACGCACCGGTGCAAAGATCCTGTGGATCAGCATGATTGTGGTGGCCGTCGTGGCTTTCGCTGCGTTTTTTATCCTGCTGTTTAACCCCAGTTTTGGGATTTCGGAATACCTGGGGGGTGGGATTGCGGGCACGCCGTTTTCTCCGCTGACCATTGTGAATGGTACGGGACCAAGCATCAGTGCGGAAGAGGAACGTAAGGTCTACTGGATGCGCGCATCGGTCTACGTGTTCTTGTTTCTGTTTACACAATGGCTTTTCCTGACGCCGCGCGGATCATGGCGGATCAAGGTTTCGACCACAGGCCCGTTACCGCGGCGAGCGGCACTGGCTGCGGGGTTTCTGGGGATGTTGCTGGCGATGGGGTTCATCGCGGCGTTGTTGGAGATTCCTGATTGGTGGATTTCCCTCACAACCGAGACCGGGTTGAACAGTCGCCAACACTTTGGCGTGGTTTGGATACTCATGGGGTTACTCTGGGTGTTCTGGACATTCGTTTTCTACCATTACTTCCGCGGTATGGAGCGTTACTCAGCAATGGCACGGCTTTTCCGCTGGCTAATCGCGGGCACGGTGCTGGAGTTGCTGATTGCCGGTCCGGCCCATGCGTTGATCGTGTATTACCGTGGGGACGACTGCTACTGCGAACGTGGAACTTGGACGGGAGTTGCATTCGGCTGCACCGCGGCATTCTGGCTGTTCGGACCGGGCGCGGCGCTGTTGATGATGCGCGAGATCCGCCGGCGTCAACAGTTGATTTGAGGGACGCCGCAGCAATTCATCCAGCGTTTGCGGTACCGCCGTTACTTCCCGCGCAGGCGTTTCTGGCGTAGCTTGCGTTTCTGTTCAGGGGAGAGCTTCGATTGTTTCTGCTGACCGCCGCCGCCAAAACTTGGCAGGCCTGCGCTGCCGGCACCGAGCTTGGACATATCCATCGAACTCATGGCCTGGGCCATCTTCATGCGGCTGCCCATGGAGAGGCCGGACATTTTTTTAGCCATGTCGCGGGCGGCGGAAAAGCCTTTGATCAGGCGCGATACATCTTCCACCTGCACGCCGGAACCTTTGGCAATGCGCCGGCGGCGGGAACCGTCCATGATGTCGGGGTCTTCGCGCTCTTTGCGGTTCATCGAGGAGATGATGGCTTCGGTCTTGTCGAGTTCTGCTTCCGGCAATTCGATGTCTTTGAGGGCTGAGCCGATGCCCGGCAGCAAGCCCATCAATTGCTTGAGGGGGCCCATTTTCCGCACGGTACGCATCTGCTCGAGGAAGTCATCCAGCGTGAACTGGGCCTTGGCCATTTTTTCTTGAAGCTTCAGGGCCTTGGTCTCATCGAATTCGGCCTGGGCTTTTTCGACGAGGGTCAGGATGTCGCCCATGCCCAGCATGCGCTGCGCGATACGTTCGGGGTGGAACTCTTCAAGATCGGGAAGTTTTTCGCCCACGCCGATGAACTTGATCGGTTTGCCGGTGATCGTTTTGACGGAGAGGGCGGCGCCGCCGCGGGTGTCGGAATCGAACTTCGTGAGGATGACGCCGTCGAGTTCGAGTTGCTGGTTGAAGGCCTTGGCGGAGTTGACGGCGTCCTGGCCGACCATGGCGTCGACGACGAGGAAGATCTGGTGTGGATGGACCTGGAGATTGACCGCGCGGAGCTCGGCCATCAGGACTTCATCAATGTGCAGGCGGCCGGCGGTGTCGAGGATGATGACGTCGCGGCCGTTCTTTTTGGCGAAGTCGACCGCATTGCGGCAGACCTGCACGGGATTCTTGTTTTCGCGTTCCGAGTAGACCGGCACTTCGGTCTGCTGCCCGAGGGTATGGAGTTGATCGATGGCGGCAGGGCGCTGCAAATCGGCGGCGACCAGCAGGGGGTTTTTGCCTTTGGATTTGAGGTAGAGGGCGAGTTTGCCGCAGGTGGTGGTTTTGCCGGAGCCCTGGAGGCCGCACATCATGATGATGGTGGGGCCGGGCTCGACGAACATGATGCGGGCGGCGGAGCCGGAGTCTTCGGCAGCGGTGCCCATGAGATTGCAGAGTTCGTCGTAGACGATTTTGATCATCTGCTGGCCGGGCTCGACGGAGGCGAGAACCTCGGTGCCAAGGGCTTTTTGCGTGACGTCGGATACGAACTGGTTGACGACATCGAAGTGGACGTCGGCTTCGAGGAGGGCGGTGCGGACTTCCTTCATGGCGTCGCGCACGTTGGATTCGGAGATTTTGCCCTTGCCGGTGAGGTTCCGGAAGAGGGTACCGAAGCGGTCTTGCAGGGAATCGAACATGGGTTTTCACCTAACCACGAGGACACGAAGTCACGAAACGCGAAAGAATCGCGCTGGGGCATTTTAGTAGAATGGCGGGCGGAAGTCTTGCGTGTGCCCTTGCGCGGGAGTGGATGCAAGCGGATTTTAGGGTGAAGGCGGTAACCACAAGGGCACGGAGGCCGCGGAGCTAGGGGTGGCCTGTTAGTGTTCGTTGGTGTAACGGGTTACGCGTTGCTTGGACACGACGAATGGGTAGCCATGATGGGTTCTCCCAGTGAGGCCGAAGGGACGGGGCGAGACAGAGCCCATGCACCCTGGTTAAGCCCGTTTATTGATCAGTTTAAGTACCGGTTGAATGACTAACTCGGCCAACTGTCCTTCATTGGTGATTTCGACCAATGGACGACCAAGCATAGTCAATTCGGACCAACCCCAACTTGATTTCCAATCAGGCTCATCTTTCTTCTTCATTGTGAGTGGTTTGCCATCTGAAGACACCTTGTTCCATCCAAAGAAATGAGCCTGCCAACCATAGATGCGAAAGTCATCTGCCACTTTGAAGACGGAAGCAGCAACGACAGGTTCTAAAAGCTCATATTTGTATTCAATATCATCCATCAAGATGATTGCGATCATAATGGCGATTCCGGGGAAATCGGAAGCATTCCTATAGGTACGACTAGCCACCCCGGGCATCCACTTGGCCCCCGTTGAGACGCTGTATGAGAGGCCGTCTAAACAGTTCGAATCTTTTGGTTCCCACCCACTTTCTCCCATCATCCGGTCGGCAGCTTGAAGAAGGTGGCTGAGGTCGGCGAGAAAATTCCGCATGCTCTTGATTGAACGAAGAAGCTCAGGTCCAGGCGTAGTCATTTGTCCCTCCAACGATAGATTGCACTTGGTGATATTCTCAGTTCTAAATCGAAATTGCTGCTGGATTCAGATGAAAGTTGTTGGGCGCGATTCGTGGGTATACCCACGAATTGCCAAACCGGCAACTGAAATGCGTTCCATTTCCATTGATGGGTCGTCAATCCGAAATGCCATTTTAACCGTTCGGGCAGACGCAGCCGACGAAACATTACCAAATCCAAGTCATTCAAGAGCTCTCGCAGATCCGTAAGGATCGGACTTCGTGATTCGGCGATGACATCGGAAAGATATCTCCATGAAAGCCATAGGATTTGCGGCGTAAGCTTCCGCTTTGACTCGTATTCCTTAATGG
Source organism: uncultured Phycisphaerales bacterium (assembly GCA_903845195.1). Lineage (GTDB taxonomy): Bacteria > Planctomycetota > Phycisphaerae > WQYP01 > WQYP01 > CAIMWO01. Next base: position 4,150 of record CAIMWO010000061.1, on the reverse strand, counting down.
AGGCTTGAATATCAGCGAGGGGGATGGTCACGTCTGCAGTCACAAATACCACGGCAAACTGCGACACATTTTCCCGCGCTGAGGCGACGCGCAAATTATCAAACTCTCTGGCAAGTTGGTCGTTCGCTTCAATAGCTGCTTCGTCGGCGAAGGACGATTTGCCACTGAGGTATTTTGCTTCGACGAGAAGCCACGTCTGCGTGCCATCATGGTGCCGTAATTTCAGCAACAGATCAGGCTCGCAGAACCTGCAACCAGATTCTGACATCTGCGGCCAGAACTGCCACTCGGCGACGCAGTCTACATCCACCAACCATTTTTCGAGCGTGTTCGTTGTTTGTGGATCTTTCGACATTCTCAGCCATGGCAAGAGGGCATCTTCCTGCGCGACGAACTTCAGGAGCCCGAATACATTGGAGGTGAGCAAATCCTCCATCTGGGCCTCATCGCGCGTCAGTTTGTGATGAAGCATGGCCTGAAGCATTTCTGAACTCTGACACAATGCGAAACAAAGGAAGCATACCGGCTATCCCCTAGGGGAGAAAACAATTCCTCCCTTTTTCACCCAGCGGCAGCCATCAGGTCGGTTCATCCGCGTTTGCTTGGGGCATCGGGTTCTCGCGCTGACGTACGCAGAAATTGATGTGTGGAAAGTCGCACGTGAAATCGGATCGCAGATTGATCGTCCCCGTCTCCCAGGCCGTGCCCCCATGCGTGGGCAAGGTCAGCGAGTTCGTGGCAGGGAGGAGTGACGAGGTGTGAGCCTTTCAGGCTCAGGAATTACGATGGGGGTGGGTACCGGGAGCGTTGCTCCCGGCTATCATGTGCGATCCCTTCGGGCTCATTGTTCGGCGGTGTCGCGCACCGAGAGTGGGGCGAGCCACAGGCCATGTAAGGCCTGGGCTTTGGGGGGTGCGATGGGGGCGTCGGGGTAGGGTCAGGAGGCGGGGACGCCGAGGGCGCGTTGGAGGGTGTGGAGGCCGAGGCGGTCGATGAGTTCGCCGAGGCGTTCGCCGGCGCGGGCGTTCTTTTGGTAGTAGGCGAAGAGTTTTTCGACCAGTTCGAGGGCGGTCTCGGTGGAGACTTCATCGAAGAGGAGAGGTTCGGCGAGGCGGGGGTAGGATCCGCCCATGCCGCCGACGTAAACGGTCCAGCCGCGGAGTCCGCCGACAAGGCCGATGTCTTTGATGCAGGTTTCGGCGCACTGATTAGCGCAGCCGGAGACGCCGATCTTGAGTTTTCCGGGGAGGGCTTTGCCGTGGTAGCGTTTGTCGAGTTCCAGGCCGAGGGTCAGGGAATCCTGACGGGCACGTTTGCAGAATTGGGTGCCGGGGCAGGCTTTGACGGAACGCACGGCGGCGCCGGTCATGTGGCCGGGTTTGGCAAAGCCGATTTCGGCGAATTCGGCCCATGCGGCGTCGATGTCTTCTTCTTTCAAGCCGATGAGGGCGATGCGTTCGGCGGAGGTGCACTTAATGGCCTTGGCGTGATATTTCTCGGCGACGTCGGCGAGTTTGCGCAGCAGTTGCGGGGACGCGAGGCCGCAGGGAAGGTGCGGGGCGATGGCATAGGTGCTTCTGTCGCGCTGCAGGACGACGCCTCGATCACCATCTTTGAGCATGACTGCCTCAATGAAAAGAATAGGGAATGAGACTGATTACTCTTTTATTGTAACAGGACTGGGCTGGCAAATGAATGCCGGCTCAAGGATGCTTGGAGATGGGGTGCGGAATTATTTGTTTAACGCGATTAGGGAAGTATCGGACTCAATCGTCGATGCGTTGTTTGAGTTTTTTTATGAATGCCTGATGTGCGGAAGCGAAGCGGCGATCCTTGAGGATGTAAATTCCGGTTCCGCCGTTGCTTGGGGGGAAGTAGGTCCACTCCTGGCGGCCGCGGGTTGCCCACATGACGGCCCAGGCCATGCCACCGATGGCCATTCCCGGTCCCCACAGCGGCCAATAGATTTGGCCACTTTGGATTCCCCCTTCGCGTACGAGCAGGTTGTAGCCCAGCGTCATGCCGACGGCGATGAAGACGAGCAAGCAAGCCCAATGTGCTTTCTGCCGACCCCAGACGCGGCGCGTATCGCCTTTGAGTCCGGAGATTGAGACGCGTTTTTCCGTGGCGCCGCTCCAGGTATGTTTTTCACGCACGACCACTTCGCTGCCGTCGATGGCATAGTTCAGGCGCACGACTTCCCATCCGCGAAACAGGACGGCGCTATAATCCGTGGCGAATTTGGTCATATAGAAACCTGGGCCGTTGGGATGTCAGTTCTTCATGACGGGCAGGGAGACGGCGGCGGCTTTGCCGGCTTCGATTTTGGCGTAGCCGGAGCCGAGTTCGCCGATGGGATCCGGGGGGAGGATGTCGACGACTTTTTCGCCGAGCTTGGCTTCTCCACGGATGACCTTGTCCTGGAATTTGCGGGTTTCGGCGAGGAGCGTTTCGAGAATCTGTTCTTCGGGGACGTTGGCGACTTTCTGTCCCTGTACGTAGATGATGCCGCGTTTGTCGCCGGCGAAGATGGCGACGTCAGCGCCTTCGCACTCGCCGGGGCCGTTGACGACGCAACCCATGACGGCGACTTTGATGGGCAGTTGGATGTGTTCGTGGAGGGCTTTGTTGACCTGCTGGATGAGGGTGAAGAGGTCGACCTGGATGCGGCCGCAGGTGGGGCAGCCGATGAGTTCGGCGCCTTTGCGGGTGCGCAGGCCGAGGATGTACATGAGTTCGAGGCCGTCCTGGACTTCGTAGATGGGGTCGTTGGCGTAGGAGATGCGGATGGTGTCGCCGATGCCGGAGGCGAGGAGGTGGCCGAGGGGTACGACGGAGCGGATGGTGCCGGTTTCCTTGGGGCCGGCGTGGGTGACGCCGAGGTGGAGGGGGTGGTCGAAGCGTTTGGAGATTTCTTCATAGGCGGAGACGACCAGGAGTGGGTCGATGGATTTGGCGGAGATGACGATGTCGTGGAAGTTTCGTTCGTAGAAGATATCGAGGTATTCCTCGAGCTTGGCGATCATGATGGCGAGGAAGTGGCCATGCTTGTTGTCGGAGAAGACGCCGCCGAGTTCCTTGAGGCGTTTTTGTTTGTCTTTGCGTTCGACGATGGAGCCTTCGTTGACGCCGACGCGGATGGGGATGCCGCGTTCCTTGCAGGCATCGATGACTTTTTCGACCTGGGCGCGGTCGTTGATGTTGCCGGGGTTGAGGCGGATCTTGTGGACGCCGGCCTCGACGGATTCGAGGGCGCGTTGGAAGTGGAAGTGGACGTCGGCAACGATGGGGACTTTGACCTGTTTGAGGATTTCCTTGAGGGCTTCGGTGTCTTTGCGTTCGGGTACGGCGACGCGGACGATGTCGGCACCGGCCTGATCGAGTTTGTTGATTTCGGCGACGCATTTGTCGATGTCATAGGTATAGCAGGAGGTCATGGATTGGACGGAAACGGGGGCGTCTCCGCCGATGCGAACGTTGCCGACGGTTACTTGGCGGGTTTTACGACGTGAAATCATGCGGGCTCCTGAGTTCTGGATATAGAGGGGGTATTGTACCTAAGCGGTAGGGGGGTCGTCACGCGGTTGGGGAAATATGGGAGTGGCAGGGGGCGGGAGTTTGCGCACCTGCGCAGATTTTTGGGGGAGATGCGCAGGTTTTTTTGCGCACCTGCGCAGAGAGGAATTTTTGTCGCGTTCTTGTAAGTCCAACGGATTAAGGTGTTTGGGCGCGGAGGGGGTTTGGGGGGAGGGAGATGCGCAACAGATTTTCGAGCGGGGCGGGAGTTGAGTCACGACGACGCGGCGGCACGACGGGGGACGGGAACGCGGAGGTGCGGAAGACGCGGAGCTGGCGCGGAGAGATTTTTTTTGGGGGGCGAAGTTCATGAGGACTCCTTATGTGGGCGGTGGGCAGTCCTTAGTCCTTAGTGGGCACGCGGGGCGTGCTTCTATATATGGGGTGGAGGACCATGTTTGTGCGCACAGGTGTTCAGGGATGAGGCGGTAGGTGTTGGGGTGAGTGAGAGTTAGAGGCGGGATTGTTTTTTGTTTGGGGCGGATGGGGGGTGATATGGTTGCGCACAGATGTGACAAGGTGAGAGGGGGGAGACGAATTCAGAATTCGGAGTTCAGAATTCAGAATGACGGGG
>CAIMWO010000060.1 GCA_903845195.1 uncultured Phycisphaerales bacterium | reverse complement strand
GCAAGGCCCGCTTCGGCTACGCCTCAACGGGCCTTGCTCGCGGGAACCAAGACTCTGTCAGGGTGACACTTCTACTTCAGTTAAGAGGGTGACAGTTCTACTTCTTTACAACAGGAAAGAGCGCTCGCGGATTGGCCGAAGGCGGGAAAGGCCCATCAGAAGCCGGGGGCCTGTCTCGAAGGATTACTCTGATCGGCTTCCTGGATGATTTCGGCCAGCGTTTTGGGATCGTCCTCTTCCGAGATGGCAATGCCGTCGGGGGCCAGGTAGATGGAATAGACCATTCCTCTTTTCAGCGTGCGGGCCACCGGCTTGACCCAGCGCACGTGCAGGCCCTGTTTTTCGGCCTCGGCCGGGTTCTGGATGAGGTCCCAGATGTACGACCAGAGTTTCATCTCGAAATGCGTCGCGGACGGTTGACTGCTATGGACGCGGGTGGAATCAGGGACTTGGCCGAGCGTCAGGAAACTAAATCGCTCGGCCTTGGGCTGGGACTCCGCGTAGATGCTGCCGAAGTAGTTGAGATTGGCATTGCGTAGAACTTTATAGTCTTCGTTGAAGAGCGGGTCGAATTCGAGACGCAGGCCGTCGATGAAGACCCGGGTGCCGGGGACGATGATTTCCTGCGTTGGAAGGGCGACGGGCGTTTCGTTTTCGCCGATGGTGTAGCGGCGGCAGAGGAGGGAGGATTCGAGTACCTGGTCGGTGGCGCTGATTTTCTGCCAGCGCACGACGATCTCGGCTTTTCGCTGGCGGTCTTTGACGCGCGCGATCACTTCCGCAAAATGCTGCTGGTCAACGCTCAGTATTTGCCGGTGCAGCGTGCGGCCGCGGTAATTGGAAACGAGCACCATGCCCAGCGTCATGACGAAGGCCACGCAGATGATGGTGAGGATGAAGCGGAAGAAGATGGACATGCGGCTCCTGGGAGAAGCAGGAATCAGGAAGCAAGAGTATTACGCGTCTAAGGCGTTTGCGGATCGGCCACGTGTTGTTATCGGTCAGATCGCGCTGCGAGTTCAACGCCGGTTCAATGGATCTGCTCGAGGCGCTTGCCCCAAAGCTGGGCCATCAGTTCTTCCGTAGTCGGCAGCAGCATCGACGAATCGCTGGTTCGCACCATCAGCGTCTTGCCGTTGCGGTCGACCCACGTGCTGGTCGATCCGGGATCGAGATCATCGGTAACCTTGATGCAATCGACGACCCGGCGATCGAGCACGATTTTATCCGGGCCGATGACCGAGAGCGTGCGGTACGCCGGCTTTCCGGTGCGGCTGTTGTAGACGATGAACGTCATTTCGCAGGGCTTGGTGAGGTCGACGAACCGTGGCCACAGGTATTCGAGCAGCTTGGGCAGGGGGGCGGGCATGTTGTCGGTGAGGGTGGCGTCGAAAGACTTGTTGGCTTCCTGGAAATCCTGGGTGGGATCGCCGGTACGCGACACGAAGAGCCGGTACACCTTGGTCGGGTCGCCGATTTCCGGCGGCAGATGGGTGCGATCGAGGTTGGGATTCTTGAGCAGCTCTTCCCGTTCCTTCCGAAGCTGGTCGATTTGTTCAGCGGTGAGCCGGGTGGACTTGTCCATCTGCAGCAGGCCGCTCTCGCGGAACCAGAACTCGTAGACGCCGTTGGGCAGCGTGGGCTTGTGGACCACGCTCTTGGTCATATTGACCCACAGGGAATAATGGAGGCGGTCTCCGGCGGCGCCGGGCCCGTTGGTGTAGGCCCAGTAGGCTTCGTTCTTGCCCATGACGATGGAATTGTCGGGGGGAAAACTGCGGGAATCCATGTACAACTGAACGCCCGTCGTGCCGTCGCGGCTGATTTCCGACTCGCTGAAGCGGACATAGCCGATGTCGTTATCGTTGACCTTCATGCGGAAGATGCTGGCGCGGGCTTCGAGTTTGCCGCGGAGATCGTCGGCGGAGTGTTCGCTCAGCCATTTTTTTCCTGCTGCGATCGCCTTGAGGCGGCGCTCTTCGATCTTGCGGCGGTCCAGAAGCTCAAAGCTGCCCACCATGGCTTCAAAGGTCTTGGTGGCGAGGATCTTATCTTTGAGCGGCGCATAGAAAGTCATGACGATGAATCTCTTGGGGGTGGTCTGGATCAGAAGTTGTTGCCGCAGTAGCGCGATGCGCTCGCCGGGCTTGGCGGCTTCGCCCGGGCGGGGCGCTGCGCCCTTGGCATCGCCTTCCATGGAGGTCGTCACGCGACCGGCCTTGCGCCCCTGAAAGTCGATTTCCCGGGAGTCGAGCACCTGGAGGGCCGGAAAATTCTTGGCCAGTTGCGTCAGTGAGGCCTTGATGTACTCACCGACGGTCATCTCCTTATCCACGACGACGAGCTGCACGTCACCGCCCCATTGGCGCGCGTAATGGATGAAACTGACCAACTCCAGGTTGGCCCGGTTGATGATGGTGCAGCCGGCGGGGGCATTGAGCTTGATGCCGGCAATCTCATCGCGGAAGAGCGGGCCCAGGAGCTTGTCGGTCTCGGGATCTGCGGTCAGCGGGCCGTTATCAACGCCCGGAGTGGCGGGTGTGGAATCCGCACGGACGGCGCCCTGCGGCAGCGCGGCAAAGGTGCCCGCCAGCGCTGCCAGCCAGAGAATACATGCGGAACGGAAAGGGAATGTAACGCTCATCATCTTCCTCGATTGGGGGACGAGCCGGGCGCGGCAGTGAGATTCCGCAGCCGGACTTTCAGGCCAATGATTTCGAACTGCCGTACATCGTTATCGGTTGGAGGCGTAGCCCCCGTATACAGTACGGCTACGGCGCGATCGGCTACGACCGTGAAGCGGAAGAACGCGAAGCGATGATTGGGAAGCGCCACCGCACGTAGATCGATCGCCGGCTGCCCGCCGAACATGGCCACGTCTTTATATTCCGGCACCTGGCCGACGACATCCGTGAAGAGCCGGGCGGCTTCCAGCAAGTGTGCATCGGGGTCCGAAACGGGCACGTAAGGATACAGGAAATACAGCAGTTCCCGCTTTTCGCCCTCGACCGTACCCGTGCGTGCAGCGCAAAGACCGGGCAGTTTGAGGTTCACTTCGGCCGTCGGAAAATCTGGCGGGAAATACGCAGAAAATGAAACCCTGCTGCGGCGCGAAGCAACGATCCAGTCGGCAAAAGCCAGCGAGCCCATGAAACAGACCAGCAGCGTCGCCAGCATCAGCGCCTGGCGGATCGGCGAAAGAGGTTGGGTGTTCAGGGGCATAGGAACTCCGGCACAAACATCAGAAAGGTATTGTCGCTGACCGGGTGCGGCAGATGCAAGCGAGGGAATCGCCCAAGTGGCAAAGAAGCAGGCCGGATTTTCCCGCAAGGCGGAAAACTGGATGGAGCTTCGCCGGCTGGTCGATAAGAGGGAATTGGAGTCTTGTAAGGAATCACAGGCATGGATGCCACGGAACGTCCCACCCTGATCTGCGTCACGCCGGTAAAGAATGAGGCGTGGATCCTGGCAAAATTTCTGCGCTGTGCCGCCACCTGGGCCGACCACATCGTGCTGGCCGATCAGCAATCGACCGACGGCACGCGCCAAGTCACCCAAGGCTTCGATAAGGTCACACTGATCGACAATACGATTCCGCGCTACGATGAGGCCGGCCGGCAGAAGCTGCTCCTGGAGGCGGCGCGGAAACTGCCCCTGGTTCGCGGAACCCAACGCCGCCTGATTCTGGCGCTCGATGCCGACGAATTCCTCACCGCCAACTACCGCACCTCGCCGGAATGGGGAACGCTGCTGGCCGCGCCGCCCGGCACGGTGATCTGTTTTCAATGGGTGAACGTGCAGCCCGATTTCCGCGGCGGATGGATTCCGGAAGTGGATTATCCCCTGGGTTTTGTCGATGACGGCAGCGCCCACGGCGGCAGCGCGATTCATAACTGGCGTCTGCCCACACCCGCAAATTCGCCGCGGATCGTCTGCCACGATATCAAGGTGCTGCACTACCAATACACCGACTGGCAGCGGATGAAGAGCAAGCATCGCTGGTATCAGTGCTGGGAAGTGCTCAATCATCCGGGCAAATCGATGATCGATATTTTCCGGCAGTATCATCACATGTACGCCATTCCGGAGAAGCAGCGGGTGACGCTGTTGCCGGAGTGGTTCAAAGGGTACGCGGACTTTGAGATCGACATCACGTCGGTGGAGAAATCTGCCGGGTATTACTGGGATATCCAGGTGGCCGAATGGCTGGCGGAACATGGGCCGGAGAAATTTGCGCGGCTGGACATCTGGCATCTGGACTACGAAGAAATCTACCGCCAGGCGAAGGATGGGAATCCCCCGCGAAGCTTGCAGGACCCGCGGACCGCTGAGCAGAAACAGATTATCCAGTGGTTGCGCGATACGCAGGCGACCGCGGCCAGCGACGCTTCCGTGCGCCAGCGCGATGCGGAGCTGAAGGCCGCAGGGTGGTGAAGTGCGGTCGCAAGGTTTAATTTTCAAGTTTCAATTATCAATTCTCAATTTTCAAAGGCATATGCGGTGAGTGATTCAGGCATGAAGATGAAATGTCCGCTGTGCGGCGGTGAGCGGATCATGACCGCCGTCGAAACACCCACATGGCGGATTCACGCCTGCGAGGACTGTACGAACGCCTGGACGGATCCCGCGCCGGGCTCCATCGACTACGCCGCGGCCAATTTCCATCAGCACACCGTCGGCCAAAGCTCGCGGCGCAAAACGTTGGCGGACCTCCCGGCCCAGTGGCGAACCAGCGTCAAAATGCAGGTCGCGCTGCTGCAGCGGCATCTACCCCTTGGCGCGCGGCTGCTGGAAATCGGCTGCGGCGAAGGATTGCTCCTTGAAGAACTCAAACGCGCGGGTTTTCAGGTTCAAGGTGTCGAAGCCAGCGAAACCGCCTCAGCAACCGCACGCGCGGCAGGTCTCAATGTACTGACGGGATACTTCCCCCATCCGCAGCTCCGCGGCACATTCGACGCGGTCGTCATGTCGCAGGTGCTGGAACATTTACCCTCCCCACGCGACATCCTCAATGAAATTGCCAAACTCATCCCGCACGGACGGCTGCTCCTCGTGCAGACGCACTGGCTCGGCCTCATGCCGCAGCGCTACAAGGAAAAATGGTACGCCTGGGTTCCGGATCAGCACTTCTGGCATTTCACGCCGCAGGGACTTGAGACGCTGGCCCGGCCGGCGGGATTCGTCCGTGAAGCCGTCGAATATTCCAGCCTCGTCCACGTCCGCCCCGACGGCTCGATCAATCAGTTTTCGCAGATCGCCCTGACCGCTCCCGGCGGGGGCGATCAATTCCATCTCTTGCTGAAACGTCCATGATTTAATGCTGCTGCAGTGCGGAACTCATACATCGCGGCGAGCTTCGAAGATGGGTTCGGCAGGTGCTTGCGTCGCGGCCGCATCCGGGCGCTCAGTGCGTTGCCGAACATCCCCCACATGCTTCGCGGGATTGCCCGCAACGATCTCAAACGGCGCAACGCTGCGGGTCACCACCGAACCCGCGCCCACCACGGCCGCATCGCCGATAGTGACGCCCTTCAGTATCAGCACATTGGCCGCAACCCAGACGTCTTCACCCAGGATGACCGGCGCGGTATCCGCCTCGACGACGCTGCGTTGCCGCCGGCGTTCGACGGGATCGATGCGATGGAAATCGGTGTCGTAGATGCTGGAGTTGGCGCCCAGGCCGCTGTGGCGTCCGATCTGTACACGCGTCGCCGCGCAGATGGACGATCCGGAAATGCCGCAACCGGTGAGCTCGATGACCGCGTCTTTCGTAAGGGTGGCCAGGATGACCGGATGATTCACCCCCGCGACATTCCCTTCGCAGCGGGACACAAGCGTTACGCCCTCCCGCAGGATGATCCGCGAGCCGGGACATTTTTGGATGATCGGCCACCCTTCGAGATGGACCTCTCCCCAGCCGGTCTCGACGCCGCAGCGACGCAGATAACGATATTCCCGCGTCTTGCGAATCGTCCAGTACGCTTTCCTGAACGGGCGCCGAATGCGCCGCCACAGCCTGCTGGACCACGGCTGATTCTGAATCTCCATCGTCGATACTGCCTTCCTGGTTCAGCGTGTGACTGGGAGGGGTACCTTACCCGTCCCCGAAAAAGGTGCCAAGCCGCCGGGTTGGTTCGTGTTATCCGTTTCTCTTATCGACAGACGACCGAACAGACGACTACTATATGCGGAAGTCCCGATGGACTCGCACCACCGCCGGCCGGTGGGGGGCGGAATGTGTTGCGTTAGAGGAGTCATGGATGGCCACAAAGTTCGCCAAGATGTGCCGCCGCACCGTTCACCGGATCGTTTCGATCCCCGATGCGATAAAAATTCGATCCTACAAAGAGATCCACGGCTTCCTTGCGCCCCGGGAAGCGGTCGGACTTTACCAGATGGCCGCCCGGCTGGGGCCCAATAGCACGATTGTCGAGATCGGTTCCTGGAAGGGCAAGAGCACCTGCTGCCTGGCCAAGGGATTGCGCTCCGGCCGCCTGATCGCCATCGATCCGTTCAACGCCGCCGGCGATGAGGGGAGCACGGAAATCTACGCCAAGACCCGCGGCGAATTGCCGCTGCTCGAACAGTTCCGTAACAACATGACGCAGCGCGGCGTCATGGACAAAATCGAGATCTGGCAGGGAACCTCGCAGGACTTTGCCGATCGCATCAAGACCATCGGCATCGATCTGCTCTTCATCGACGGCGACCACTCGATTGAAGGATGCAATACCGACTATCAGCTCTACAGTCCCAGCCTGAAATCCGGCGGATTCCTGCTATTCCGCGATTTTGACAAGAACCGCGAAGATCTCGGCCCTACCTGGGTGATCAACCATCACGTGCGGCCGTCCGGGCAATACGAATTCATCGCCCTGTTTCACACACTCTGGATGTGCCGGAAAAAATAATCACGCACCCAGCTGGCCCAATCCGGTAATGATGCCGCTGAGAAATTGCTTCCAGCGGGCGTCGTAACTGAAATGATCGAGAACCACCTGGCGCATCTCCGCGGCGATTTTCTTGCGCGCCCCATCGTCACCCAGGAACTGCTCGGCACGCGCGATGAACGATGATCGATTGGTGAACGCGATCCGGTCGAACTGCGGGAAAATGACGCATGCGGCGTGCGTGTCGGCAAACGTCTCCACGCACCGCAGCAGCGCCTCAGGTGTGAAGAAAGCCCCGGACGAAAGCTGGTTAAGCTCATCCCGAACCAATTGCCACCGGCGGCGGACCTGCGGCTCCGCGGCCTGTTCGAGCTGCTCCACCCGCGTCACACCATTGCGGCGGATGAATAGCGAAAGCTCCTGCCGCGCCGCGATAATCTCCCGGTCGAGGCCGTCGTAATCCGTGCGGCGGGTGAGAAAGAATCCGCCCGCGGCCAGGCCGTCGATCGCCCGCGAGTGCAGGAATCCGGTTTCGATAATCTGCAGATTGATTTTGCTGGCCTGGTAGATGGCCATGAGTTCGTCGCCCTGCCCGGCAACCCCTGCGTGATAACGAGCGAATCGCGGATGGCGGTCCCAGCCCTGGCCGTACAGCCGGAGCGTGCGCCCATGTGCGTCGCAGAAATCGGCCGCCCATCCCAGCACGGCATGGCGAAAGACGCGGTCGGCGATCGTGACGGCCGACATCACCATTTCCTCGAGTGCGCCGGAGGGGCACGTCGCGCCGCGTTGTTTCAGAACTTTTTCCAGCAGCCCGTGCAGACGGGGCGCGTTCCAGGTTTCACCCGTTTCGGAAGTGGTCAGCACTGCATCGGTCAAATTTTGGAAAACGCCCGAGGCGAGCGGATCGCCCTGCCAGCGCGCTGCGTGCTGCTGGCGCAGTTCCTCTGCCGAACCGGAGGCATTGGAAACGTAGCTGAAGTCCGCCGCCACCCGCGCCAATAGGTCCGCCCCCAGTGGACGCGGAGCGTAACGATGCGTCGCCGCAGCGGGTTGGCAGATGATGCAGTTTCGCCGGGGCCAACCCAGGTACACGTAGCCGTGAAATGCCCCGTGACCGGCGACAAACGTCAGCGGATCGAGGCCGGCCGTCGCCTCGGGCGTACGCATCACCGGCAAATTGTCCTGGTCCCAGCAAAGGAACGGCACCCCGCGCGGCAGTGCCGGATTTTCGTAACGCATCCGCGATATCTGCACCAGCAGATCCGGCTTGAACGAGGCGATCATCTCGAGATACGGATTCTCCAGCGATTGATCGTCAGGCTCGATCGCGATCTGCATCTCGTGCCCGGCGGCAATAACCGCTTCACGCAGTTCCCGCATCGAATGCTGCAGCACCGTCGAATAACGCGTCGTCATCCCCAGGACGCGCAGCGGCGGGCCGCCCTTTCCGGCGGAGGACTCCGCAAAACGCTTGTACCAGTGCGTTTGATCTTTGCCCGCATAAAGGTCGGCACATTGCTGCTGCATTGCCAGGCGGGCCTTGCCGCGCTCGGCAAGAATCTCCTCAGCCATTTCGCGGGCGGCAATCGGCGCCCGCGGCGTCAGACGATTGCTGATCACCTGTTGCGGCGGCGTCCAATCGCGATGGGTATGCAATTGCGCGCAGAAATCCTCCGTCACCTGCTCCGCCGTTCCGCCGACGAACAGACGCAGCCGCGGATCGGCCAATAGCGCCTGGAAATCATGCATATGCAGCGCCATGGCGAAAGCGATTGGATCCGGCTCCAGCACGTAGAGCGCACAAGAGTAACTCAGCAGCGAACGTTCGGTCGTCGTCGCGACGCGCTGCAGCAGCCAGCCGTAACCGATGCCGTCGAAGACCATCGGCATCGGCATTGACGGGCGCTCGCGGTCGAAGGTCCACAACGCATCGGTATTCTGATGATTGATCAGCCCGGCCAGCCATGCAGTCCAAAGTGATGGCGCCTGCGTATCGAGTACGAAATAATTGCCATCGCCGGCCTGGTGCAGCTCGTAGCGATCGAGTGCATCGGTATCGCGGACGAGCAATGCGGCGATTTCAGGATAGCGCTGGGAAAGGCTGTTGACGTTGGCGCGGAATCGCCGCGCGCGGCTGGCCCAGGGAATCGCGCCCGAAGGCGCCGCGGGCAGCCCCGCAATCGTCTCGCGCAATCCCTCATGTGGCAGCCGCCGTGCCGCCGCGTAGAGCTTCAGCGACGCCAGCGCCCGCAGATAATGCCCGGCCCCCACGGCGTCCTGCGGATTGGCCCCCAGCAGCGCAGCGGCTCCTTCGGCGACCGTGTACGGGTCGCGGGCCACATCGGCCAGGGCCAGCAGGCGGCGAAACATATCGACATTGACCATGCGGCGATCGTTCCCACAAAGGGCGTTAACGGCACGCGAACGTGACCTTTATATCGACGCGCCCCGCCCCGCGTCGAGAGGCTTTGTCTTTGATTAGCGTTAATGTTCAAAGCACAGCGCAAACAATTCCCGATAAGGTCAGGATGCCTACCCCTCCCCGAGTCTCGGCCATCGTCTCAACGTTTCAAAGCCAGCGGTTCATCCGTGGCTGCCTGGAAGACCTCTTCGATCAGACGCTCTTTCACCGCGGCGAGTTGGAAATCCTCGTCATCGATTCCGCCTCGCCGCAGAATGAGGGGGCGATCGTTGCCGAATTCACCGCCCGCGCGCCGGATCGCGTCCGCTACCTGCGGACCCCCACACGGGAAACCGTTTACGGCGCCTGGAACCGCGGCGTCGCCCTGGCCCGCGCCCCGTATCTGACCAACACCAACACCGACGATCGCCATCATCCCCACTGCCTGCAGCGCCTTGCCGACGCCCTCGACGCCCATCCTGCCGCATCCGGCGCTTATGCCGACAGCATCGTCACCCGCGATGAAAATGTCCCCTTCGCCCAGGCCCAACCATTCAAGACACTCGCCTGGCCTGATTTCGACCGCGACTGCCTCTTCGAGTTCTGCTATCTCGGCCCTCACCCCCTCTGGCGAAAATCTCTTCACCAGCGCTACGGCCTCTTTGACGCTCACCTACGCTCCGCCGGCGATTATGAATTCTGGCTGCGTCTGGCGGCCGCGGGCGAGACGTTCCTTCACGTCACCGAGCCCCTCTCGCTCTATCTCGAAAATCCGCAATCCATCTCGCTGTCGAATATCGATTTGAGTTGGGAAGAGTCCGAAGCCGCACGCGATCGCCACTGGAACCCGGCCTGGGGCGTGCCTCCCAAATTTCGCCACGCCCAACCGTTTTACGAGCGCCTCGCCCAACGTATCGCGGCCCTTCCCGCAGGAAGTCGCATCGCCCTTTACGGAGCGGGAAAACACACCCGCAAAATGCTCCCCCTGTTTCGCCAGGCCGCCGGTTCGCATGCCCAGCTTGCCGGCATCCTCGACGATCACCCCGGCGATCGTCGAGACATCGACGGCCTGCCGGTCATCCCCGCCAGCGACTGGCGCACCCTTTCACCCGCCGCCATCATCGTCTCCTCCGATGCGCACGAATCCGCGATGGCCGCAAAACTCGCGACCATCGTGACGGACAACATCAAAATCTGGAGAGTCTACAACCAGGAATAAAGGGCTTACGCAAACGACGTCATTCTCCGTCGCCCGTCTTGCTGCTCTCGCCTAATTCTTCGTTTCCAAAACCCGCTTCAGCAGCACATCCGTCTGACCGCTCAACCGGGCATAGTACCAGCCCGCCAGCGTGCGGAATCCAATCCCCTGCGTTTTGCCGCCCTGCACCATCGACACCAGCCACGGGAGCGCCTCCTTGTGGCCTTCGCGCGCCAGAATCAGCGCCCCGAAATTCGCCGAGGGCTCGTATGCCGCCGAATGGGAAATCGTCTCCCACACCGGCAAAACCAGCTCCGACTGCTTCTCGGAGGTGCTGCGCAAAATGCCCGAAAGCGTGGCCTCCACCACCGCACGGTTCTCTGATTTCACCAGCGTCTGAACGGCCTTGCGGCTGTCCGGCGACGGATCGTCCAGCAGCTTTTGTGCCGCCAGCGCCGCACGCTCGAAATCCCCACCCCGCACCTCATCGACAATGCTGGCCTGCGCCACGATCGCCGTTCGCAGCGCCAGCTTCCGGTCCGGATCGCACCGGTCCGAATACACCACCGCCCAGTTCAACAAGATCGGGTGTCCCTCGCGGATCAGCCTCACCAGGTCGTTCGTCACGTCCCCGCCCTCCGCCGCCTTGCGTGCGATTCCCGCAATCGTCCGCGCCAGCGCCGACTTGCTTCGCTCCAGCGGCTCCATTTGCGCCGGCTTCAACCGATCCGCGTTCTCCAACGCGATCAACCCCAGCTTCACCTGCTGGATCGGTTCTTTCTGCTTCTGCACCATGTCTGTGAAGACCTGTGGTCCGTCCGGACCCTTCAGCGTCAGCAGCGTGGATACCGCTGTCAGACGCAGCCCTTCGTCGTTCTCTTCATCCCTCGCAATCAGCGTCACCCACGGCGTCATGAGAACCAGATTTTCCTTCTGGGCCTTGACGAGAATCATCGCCTGCACCGGCGCCGTTCGCAGGTCATGCCGCGTCGCCATGTCGTTCAATGCCTTCAGCGCGGCATCATTTTCACCGTCGTCCTTCTGCTCCAACATCGTCGCCGCCGCGTAATGCCGCACCATGTCCTTGCTCGACGCCAGCAGCATCTTGAGCACCGTGCGGTCTTTCAGGATTTTTCGCTTATTGAGTTCTCCCGCCGCCATCACGCGATGCGCCGGATCCGGCGCATCGGTCACCAGCCGCTGCAGTTGCTCGTTGCTGATCACGCCGGCATCAATCAGCGATGCAATCGCCGAGCCCACCATCGACGGATCGCTGGTATTGACCAGCAATCCCGCATCCACCTTGCTCGTGTCCTTCGTCAGGATGGCCGTCGCCACCATGCCGAAGATCTGATTCTCCGTAAACTTGCTATCCCGCAGCCGATCGAACAGCGGCAGCACCGCCACATCACGCGATATCCGCAGGGCCGTAAAAATTGCCGCCGCATTTCGCCCCTGCATCACCGGGGCATCTTTCGTTTCCGAGAGCGCCAGCGAGAGCAGCCCCTCGGCATTATCGAGCGTCACATCCTTCGTCTGCGCCAGCGCCGGCCTCGCCGCCGCACCGCAGAGCATCGCGGAAATAAGGGTGATGGCCCAACAGGAACGAATTGGCTTGATGGTCACGGATAGCTCCAGCGGCTTGCAGAATGTTTAGCCCGCAGATTGTAACGCCGCCCGCATCACTTGTCGCCTTGTGGTGCAGGCTTCCAAGCCTGCACATTCAGCCCTTTCCACGCCTCCCACCCTCCCTCCATGGCAAAACGCTTTCGCGGCGATATGCTCCCTATAAAGGAGCCGCCGCCCATGCCCACTCGCGTTGCCGCGATCATTGCTTTTCGAGGAGATCCCGCCCTCCTGCGCTGGACCCTCGAAGGTTTCTCGCGCCAAGAACTTCCGCCCGATGTCCAACTTGATGTCCACATCGGCGCCGACGGCTGCGACATCCCGCCCCTCGACGATCACACCCCCGCCTCGCCGGCCATTCGCTTCCACCCTCACCGTTTCGACCGCCAAGGCGCCGCCGCCATCCGCAATGAACTCGTCCAGCATGCACCGTCCGACATCCTCATCTTTGGCAACGCCGACGCCCGGCCTGACTCTGCCCTCGTCGCCACCCACCTCCGCACACTCTCATCGCTCCCCGCCGGCTCCATGGTCCTCGGCCAAGCCCCCTGGGAAATGCCCGCCGCCGGCGCCACCGTATTCGACGCCTTCCTCGCCGACACCCCCGCCATCTTCTTCTACAACCAACTCCAGCCGCACCAGTGGTACGACTTCCGCCACGCCTGGACGCTCAACCTCTCCATCCGCGCCGCCGACTTCCTCTCCTCCGGCGGCTTCGAACCGCTCCTCCGCCCCGTCTATTACGAGGACCTCGCCCTCGGTTTCCGCGTCCTCGGCCCCACACGCAAAGGCATCTACTTCGAGCCCGCCGCGAAAGTCCTCCATCGCCATCCCACCACCCTCGACCAATACCTCAACCGCGAAGAACTCCTCGGCCTCATGTCCCCCGTCCTCGCCCAAACCCTCCCGCAAGTCTTCGCCGCCATTCACGGCAGCGCCACACTCGACACCCTCGCCGCCGACTTCCGCACCTGGCTCAAACTCGATAAACCCATGCACCAGTGGATATACAAACGCCTCGCTGAATGGGCCGCCCTCCCCGCCTCCACCCTCGGCCAAGGCGATACCCGCCAGCGCACCCTCATGACCATCTACCAGATGCACATCCCCCTCAAACGCCTCGCCTTCCGCCTCGGCTTCCTCCGCGGCCTCGAACTCCTCGACGATTCCCACTGGCAAAAACGCACCCCCGCCGCCCTCTGGAAAAAACATCTCGAACTATGAAACACGATCTGCGAATCACGAACCGCAAAACGCGATAATTGAAAATTGAAAATTGAACCTCTCCCCCCATACTTGCGTCATTGGACATTGGTCCTTGCGTCATTCCTCCCCTCCTCATTTCCCATACAACCGCAGCACCCTCACCCCCGCCCCGCGCAACGAAGCCGTCTTCTCCCAAAACTGATCCTCAAACGTATCCGAGCTCAGCACCACCGGGCACAGCGTCTGCCGCGCGATCGCCTGCGCCAGAATCTTCGACCCCGTCTGCACCGGCAACCCCAGATGCGCCCCGCCGGAATTCCACCGCGGCGCATCATCGACGAATCCCACCACCCGATGCCCCTGCGATTCCCACAAATGTTTCTCCGCCAGCACCCGCGCACTATGCCGCCCCGCCCCATACAACAGCACCTGTGCCGGCGCTCCGTTGGCCTTCTTCAGACGCTCCATGATCTCCAGCAACCGCTGCCCCGGAGTCAGCGTCGCCCCAGTGCGAATGCCCGCCAGATGTTCCGTCAAACTCACCAGCGGCCGCACCAGCGCCCCCGCAAACGGCGCTGGAATTCCCGCCAACCGCCGATCCATCGTCGCCGCATCAAACCCCTGCGCCGCCGCCGCGACACGCTCATAAAACGCCAACCGCTTCGGCACCACCACCGCGGGATCAAAACGCTCGCGCGCCCGTGCGTACGCCCGCTTCGAAAGCTCCGCCAGCAATTCCGCATCTCCCCACAGCTTTTCCATCGCATCCGCCAGCGCTGCCGCATCCCCCCGCGCAAACGTCATCCCCGCATCGCCCACCACCTCCGTCGTGCCGATCCCGCTGCTCACAATCACCGGCCGCCCTTGCGCCAATGCCCCCGCCGCCACCAGCGAAAAACTCTCAAACAGACTCGGCACCACCACAAAACTCCCCGCCCGTTCGTACCTGCTCACCTCCGATGGCGGTAATTCCCCCGTGAACTCCACCCGCCCGTGCAACGCCGCATCCAACTTGCTCTTCATCCACTGCTGCATCGATTGAAAACCCGAATTGGCCGGCGCCGTCGGCGAGTCCGGGCCAATGATCACAATCCGCGCCTCCGCACACCGCGACAAAAACGCGTTCGCCGCATGAATCAATACGTCCGCACCCTTCAGCCGCTCCAGCCGACCCACAAACACGATCGGCCCATTCGCCGGTGGGGGGGTGTAACCCTCCGCACCCTCCCTCTGCACCGCCAGCGGAATCACCTCCACCGCGCGCTCGAACGGCAATCCCACGCGCGTCTCCCGCACCACCGCCTCCGACGGCGCACAGACCGCATCCGCCAGTTGGATCGCTGCCAGCTCCAGCGCATCGACCGCCAGATCACCCGCCGTCGTCGGCAAATTATTCCCGCGCCGATTGATCGCCGACCCCGAATGCAAATGCGTCACCAGCGCCGGCCACTTCTCTCCCGCCGCCCCTCCCGCCATATTCGCCAGCCGCAGCGCCAGCGGCACCCCCAGCGCCTCATATTCCGGCGCTTCAATCACATCGAACGGCATCGCCGCATGAGCCGCCAGCGCCGCATCGCTCAGCAATGCCGCCATCGCCAGCCGGTACGTCACATCCCCACCGATCTGTATCGCCGCCGAAAGCTCCGCCGCCAGCGTCCCCGCCGCCACGCGCTGCGCCAGATCCGCCACCTCATGCACCCTCACCCGCGGCGCCAGCGTCGGCAGCTTCGCCCGCACATCGTCCGGCAGGGTGAACGTGAAAATATGTGCATCGACGTCCGCCGCCGCCAAGGCCGCCGCCGCGGACACCGTGTACGCCCCGATCCCGCCCATGCGGGTATGCGGAAACTGTTGCGTCAAAAAAGCAATTCGCATGACCACCTTTACTCTCCAGCGCTAACTGCCATAAATCAGCCCCAAATGAACACAGATAATGAGGCTCTGTTGAAATCCTCTTTGGCCCCAACGGGGCCCGCGTCAATAGCCAGGGGTGACCGAAGGGAACCCCTGGAAAAAGGCCCACAAGATGCCGCCGAG
>CAIMWO010000059.1 GCA_903845195.1 uncultured Phycisphaerales bacterium | reverse complement strand
TTTTGAGCGAAACTTTCTAAACAGAATGCTTCTGTAAGGGGTGGCGGAATAGACGACCGCCGGAGGATGCACCATGAGTCAGGAACATCAATGCCCACAATGCGGCAAGGCGCTGGTAGAAAACGCACCGCAGGGCTTGTGCCCAGCCTGCTTGCTCAAACGCGCCTTGCTGACGGAGACAAATGCGGGGCTGGACAGGGGTGCCGGGGCGAGTGCCGCGGCGGATACCACTCCCTTTGCCCCACCTACTCCCGCGGAGCTCGCCCCGCATTTTCCGGAATTGGAAATCCTCGAACTGCTCGGCTATGGCGGCATGGGCGTCGTCTACAAGGCCCGCCAAAAACGCCTCGATCGCATCGTCGCACTCAAGATTCTCTCCCCGCGGATCGGCCGCGATCCCGCCTTTGCCGAACGCTTCGCCCGCGAAGCCAAAGCCCTCGCCCGACTCAACCATCAACACATCGTCACAGTACACGACTTTGGTCAAAGCGGTGAACTGTTCTACTTCGTTATGGAATACGTGGAAGGCGTGAACCTCCGTCAGTTGCTCAACGCCGGCCGGATCGCCCCGAAAGAAGCCCTCGCGATCGTGCCGCAGATTTGTGAGGCCCTGCAATTCGCCCACGACTCCGGCGTCGTCCATCGCGATATCAAACCGGAAAACATCCTGCTCGACAAAAAAGGCACCGTGAAGATCGCCGACTTCGGCCTCGCCAAGTTGATGGGCGCCGCCGAGCCTGCCTCCCACGGATTCCACAGCCCTATCTCCACCTTGGAACAGACCCTCACTCAGCCCGGCGCCGTCATGGGCACGCCCCAATACATGGCCCCCGAGCAGACCGAACATCCCGACGCCGTCGACCACCGTGCCGACATCTACTCGTTGGGCGTGGTGTTCTATCAAATGCTGACCGGTGAACTACCGATCGGCCGATTCGCGGTTCCATCGAAGAAGTTTGTCATCGACGTGCGGCTGGATGAAGTCGTTCTTCGCGCGTTGGAAAAAGAACCTGCTCTCCGCTACCAGCACGCCAGCGAAGTCAAATCGCAGGTCGAAACGATCGCCGGCACCCTGGCGGGCGCGGGGCCGGAACTGCCGTTGCCCGCCGCAGCCACCAGCGACTCCAAACCAATAGGAGCCTCGAAAATGATGAACACAATGGAATCGAAACGCGCCGTGGGAACCTACCGGCGTGGTTTATGGGCGGCCCTGGTAGCGGCCGCGCTGGGATTGCTGTTGGGGGGCTTGGCGTCGTGGTGGGCCAATCGCCCTGAAACCGAGCGCGAGCGTGTGGCGGAGACGACGGCGATGCAGCCCGCCGCGATGGGTGGGGCGCAGACGGTAGTGGCGGGACAGCCGGGATCGCAGCCCGTGGTGGCGGTTCCGGCGATGGGCCAGGCGAAACCGCATCCGGTACGGGTGGGGGTGACGGTCAGCCAGTATGGGGCGACGGGACCGTCGTGGCGAGGCCCACCGTATGGCTTCGGGCACACAGAGCAGATGATCACACAGTTGGAGGATTCGGATTTTGACTTGGTGCCGGTAATCGAGCCGGGTTCGGCCGAGAAGCCGGAGACCGCGGCGGTACTCAAGAAATACTTCGACCCCGGCACGGCCATCCTGGCGACGGATGTAGCGGCGCTGGCCAAGCTGGATGTGCTGGTGATCGTGAATTATTCCAACGTGCGTCAGGAGGTCCTGGATGCATTTGTGGAGGCCACCAGCCAGCGCGGGGTATCCATCCTGCTGGTGTCACGGCTTGGGACGGTCACGCCGGGATACCACGAGGATGTCGCGCATCTGCACGGTCTGGAGAAGGCAGTGTACGGATGGAATGAAGTGGAAGTGTCGTGCAAGGTGGTCCAGGCGCATCCGCTGATTCCCAAGTTGGCGACAGGGGATACGCTACAGCTGGTGCCGAACGGCGGATATGGGGTGCTGCCGGAGGGAGCCACGGCACTGATTGAAGTGATCGATATGCAGGACGTCGTCAATCCGAGCGGGCGGTTGAAGGAGGAGGTGAAGTTCTGCCCGTTGTACGTGTCGCAGTTTGGCAAGGCCAAGGTGGTGGGGGTGCAATGGTCGCAGCACCTGAACACGCCGCGGGCGCTGATGCCGCCGAAGGGGAACATCTACGTGCGGTGCGTGAACTATCTGGCCGGCCGGCCGCTGGACTAGCGCGGTCGGCGGACGGGAAAGCCAGACCAACGCAGCGAAGGCAGCGCCTATCGCTCAGTCAAAGCCGCAACTATCACACCGGCCGCACCGCCGGAGAAAGAGGTTCTATGAATCGTAACATCCGGACATTCGCGATGTTTTCCGTGTTCATCGCTCTGATGACTTTCGCGGTGTATGGCGAGACTCCCGCAGCCCAGCCCGAAGCTCCTGCGACCCAGCCCAAGACCATTGACGCCAAGACGGCGCTGGCCGAATGTGACCGCGCGATTGCTGCGGCCAAAGCGGAATACGACAAGAAGGTATTGGCGGTGAAAGCTGAGACCATTAAGAAACTCACTGGGGCCATGGAAAAGGCGACGAAGGCTGGAAATCTTGATGAGGCCCTGGCCATCCGCGAACAGATCAAGGAATTGCAGCCCAAGCCGGCTGTGGCTACGCAACCGGCAACCGCCAGCGCCGAAAAGCTGACCGCGGCGAACGTAGTCGGAACGTGGGATGTCGTACAACCCGCCAACAACAATTGGCGAGCCCGTATGCAATTTGATGCTGATGGCACGTATCATTATCACTCAAATTTCGGCAGCGGCAGCGGCACCTGGCGCATTAACGACCAGTCCGTCGTCTTGACGGACAAAGACGGAACCCTCAAGGATACGTACGTAGCGGGCAACGGAATGCTTGTGAGCCACGCCCACGGCGAAGTAAAGAACGCAACGCGTGCGACTGCAGTCCCGGCGGGCAAATAGAGCGGTTAAGTATGCGTGTTTTTGTGTATACCCAAATCGACTCGAACGAGCGAAACGGGGACGCCGCTTAATGCCACTACGTTAAGCCGTATCACAATGTTTCTCACGGAGTTGCGCATTGAGTTGGGCGCGGCGTGGTTATTAGGGGGTGGAGTTACACCATTTTGTCCAGAGGGTGCGGTAGGCGGATTCGACGTTGCGGGCGAAGAGGGGGGCGTTCATGAGGGGGGAGGATTGCATGCGCGGGCGGAGGGTGGCGCGGAGGGTGGCCAGGCGCGGGAGGTCGTTGGCGAGTTGGGTGGCGATGTGGATGAATTGTTCGGGGGTGTTCGCGACGAGGTCGGTCAGGTGGAGGTTGGTGAGTTGGGAGAGGCCGGCGCGGGAGACGCAGGTTTGGCCGCAGAGGGTGATGACGGGGACGCCCATCCAGAGGGCGTCGAGGCTGGTGGTGTGGCCGTTGTAGGGGAAGGTGTCGAGGCAGATGTCGATGCGGTGGTAGAGTTTGAGGTATTCGGGGCGCGGGCGGTGGGGGGTGATTTCGATGCGGTCGGGCGTGATGCCGCGGGAGGCGAATTTTGTGAGCAGGCGGTCGGGGTGGGATTCCGAGGGGACGAGGATGAGAAGGCGCGAGTTGGGGACGGCGAGCATGACTTTGGCCCAGAGCGCGATGACGTCATCGTTGACCTTGGTGAAGTTGTTGAGGCAGCCGAAGGTGATGTGATCGGCGGTGGCGGCCGGGAGGGCGTTGACGGCTGGTTCGAGGGTGCGTGGGTCGTAGCACCAGAAGGTGTGAGGCAGGCGGATGGAGGCTTCGGAGTAGTCGGCATCGTGGCAGGCCGAGCCGGAGGGGGATGGGGGGGGGTCGAGTTGGGGGTCGGTGAAGCGGTAGTCGATGGCGCGGTTGCCGGTGGTGCCGGGGTAGGCGGCCCAGGTGATTTGGATGGGAGCGGGTTTGCGGGCGAAGACGAGTTGTCGGCCGCGGGCCATGTGCATGGTGAGATCGACGAGGATATCGATGCGATCGGCGCGGATCATTTCGGCGAGCTGGCGTTCGGGCAGGCCGATGATCGTGCGCCAGGTGTCGACGTGGGTGCGGTGGCGGTCGGTGACGGCGTCGGGAAGGGAGTCGTCGGCGTAGCAGAAGATTTCGAATTGGTCGTGGTTGTGATGGGCGAAGAGGGGGAGGGTGAAGAAGGAGATGCAATGATCGCGGAAATAGGCGCCGACGTAGCCGATGCGGAGGCGGCGATCGGGTGAGCGGTCATTGGTGTGGGGGCGGATTTCGGGTGCGAGGGGATCGGCATAGAGCTCGGCCCAGTGGCCGTGCTGGCGGAGGATGGCGGGGCCGTCGTACTGGGGTTGAAAGTACATTTTGAAAATGAGGTTGCTGTGGGTGGCGAATCGGCCGGGGTGTGCGGGGGGGACCTGGCCGAGAGCGAGCAGGGCTTCATCGAGGCGGTTCGATTGTGTGAGAGCGCCGGCGAGATCGTGCTGGGCTTCGGGAAACTGGGGGCGGAGGGCGAGCGATTGCTGATAGGCGGCGATGGCTTCATCGAGTTGTCCGGCGGCGGCCAGGGCGAGGCCGAAGTTGTAATGGACTTCGGCAGCGCCGGGGCGGAGGGTGAGTGATTGGCGATAGGCGGCGATGGCGTCGTGATCGCGCTGCATGGCGTGGAGGGCGAGGCCGAGGTTGTTGAAGGCTTCGGGCGAAGTGGGGAAGAGGGCGACGGATTTTTTGATGAGGTCGGCGGCTTCGGGGGCGCGATCCATCTGGAAATAGGCGACGCCGAGGAGATGCAGGGCGTGGGGATTTTGGGGTTGGACGGCGAGGATCTGTTTATAGAGCGTCGCGGCGGCGGCGAAGCGGCCGCTTTGGTGATGCTGGAGTGCTTGTTGAAATGCCTGTTCGACCGTCATGGCCGGTGTCACTTCCTGAGCAATTCCGAGAAAGTCTGGGGCATCGGCGAATCGAAGGCGATGCGTTTGCCGGAGCTTGGGTGTTCGAGCGTCAAATGGGATGCGTGCAGGGCGAGTCGTCCGGGTGTTTCGCCGGTGGCGCCGAACTGGGTGGATTTGCGATAGAGGAGATCGCCGCAGACGGGGTGGCCGATGGCGTGGAGCTGGACGCGGATCTGGTGTTTGCGGCCCGTTTGCAGGGTGCATTGCACGTGCGAGAATTTGCTGCTGCGGCTGCGTGCGATGAGTTCGTAGTCGAGGATGGCGATCTGGCCTTTGCGGAGGTCTTTGGTGGGGGCAACGGACCCGGTCACGGGGTCTTCGAGGAGGAGATTTTCGAGGCGTGCTTTCGGTTTTTTGGGAATGCCGTGGACGATGGCGTCATAGCGGCGCGTGACGGTGTGATAAAAAAATTGTTTTTTGAGGGAGGAGACAGCATCGACATTTCGGGCGAAGACGAGGAGGCCGGAGGCGTCTTTGTCGAGTCGATGGATGAGGTGCACCTGGGCCTTTTGATTCGTGCGCTGGGCGAAATTGGTGAGGATTTTCAGGGTGGTGGGGCGTTGTTCTTTTTCGTCGGTGGCGGTCAGGAGGCCGGTGGGTTTGTCGACGATGAAGATGTCGGCGTCTTGATAGAGGATGCGGAGGCCTTCATCGAGGATGTGGGGTTTCATGGGGACGGAGGAGGCGTCGACGACTTCGACTTTGTCTTTGGCTTCGACGATTTGTTTGAGGGATTTGGCGGGCATGCCGTTGAGGTGGACGCGTTTGTCGGCGATCATGTCGCGCAGGGTGGTTTTCTTGGCTTGCGGGAATTTTTTGGCGAGCCAGTCGGAGAGGGAAATTCCGGGGATATTGGGCGAAGCATTTGTCATGGCTCTATCATACGGGAAATGGGGCGGCGGCGCTATGGAGCGGCGTGGTGGCGGAGAGGGGGGGGTGGTTGTTATGGGTTATGGGTTATGGGTTATGGGTTAATTTGCGCGGGGTTGTTGGCGCTCGCCGGTAGGAGGGGCGAGGGTTTTGGATAGGAAGTCCATTAGGGGGCCGAAGAGGTTGGCGACGGCGGGCCAGGTGTGGGTGCCGGGGACGGTGTGGTAGAGGTGGGCAATGGCGTGGCGGTTGAGGGCGGCGGAGAAGTTTTGGTTCATTTGATAATCGAAGGCTTCGGTGGCGGCGAAGATGGCGATGGAGTGGCCACGGAGACGGGGAGCGTGGTGGCAGCAGTTGAGGGATTGCAGAAAGGCGGGGTCGCTGCCGAAGGCGGGGGGGAGGGGGTAGTTGGATTCGGGAGGAATATCCGGGTTGGGGTAATCCAGCAGGCCGATGATGCTGGCGACGGTAGAGACTTCGTTGGGGTGATCCTGGGTGAAGCGGACGGCGCCAAAGCCGCCCATGCTCCAGCCGCAGATGGCGGTGGAGGCGGGGGCGGAGGTGACGGGGAGGGTGGCGCGGGCGTGGGCCAGGAGTTCCAGAAGCATAGACTGGAAGGGTGACTGGCCAGGGACGGGGGAGTCTATATAGAAGCTGAGGGCGCCTTCGGGAAAGACGGTGACGAAGGGGGCGGCTTCGATGAGGGCGGCGGTTTCGGCGTTGTCGGCGATGGTGCGGTGGCTGCGGCCGGCGCCGTGGAGGAGGAGGACCAGGGGCCAGCCGCCGGGCGGGGGCGGCTGGGGAGGGATGTGGACGGAGTACGGGTGCGGGCGGCCCAGGGCAGGGCAATGAAAAGTGCGGGATTCAATCATGGACGGTCTCGCGGGGGCGTTGCATGTCGGGATACTAAGGGCATTCGGGCGCTGCGAGAAGAGTATTTCGCGAAGATGCTTTTGGTTGCACGTGCGGGAAATGGGTCTGTGAGTGTTCTTGGGTAGGGTGAAAATACGGCAATCGTATTCTCTATTGGCAGCGCGAAGGAGACGACGGAACGCGACCACAAATGGTCACAAATGAGCACAAATGGGTTGGGGTTGGTATTGGTTGGCTCATTCGAGGTCGATCCCACGTTTGCGATTGCGCTGCGGTGTTCATGGACCCCCTTGGGAATTCCGATAACTACGAATATCAGAGGTGTTTGGTATGTCGACGATAGCTATGCTGCGCGCGGATCAGGATGTGGGCACGGGTGCGCGCGCGGGGGGGGAGGCGTTGCGGGGGCATATGCCGGCGCTGGATGGGATTCGGGGGTTGGCGATTCTGCTGGTGATGGGGCATCATTTTTTTTCTGCGATCAGCGTGGATTCGCGGGTCGGTTCGTCCGTGGTGCATCTGCTGCAGGCGGGGTGGATGGGGGTCGATCTGTTCTTTGTGCTATCAGGATTTCTGATCACGGGGATTTTGTTTGATGCCAAGGGCTCGCAGGGATTCTTCCGGAATTTTTACACGCGGCGAGCGCTGCGGATATTTCCGCTCTATTTTGTGTTGTTAGCGCTGACGCTTTTGCTGGGGCCGTGGGTGATGCCGGCGGGGGATGCGGGAAATATTGAGTTGCGGCAGAATTTTCCGTGGCTGTTTTGTTACATGACGAATTACGTGATGAACGCCACGCATAGTTTTCATGCGTTTGAGGGACCGCGGATCGACTTTTCGCATTTTTGGTCGCTGGCGGTGGAGGAGCATTTTTATTTGGTGTGGCCATGCGTGGTGGCGTTTTTGCCGCGGCGGTCGATTCTGCGGGTTTGCGGGGGGCTGATCGTGCTGTCGCTGGTGGCGAAGGCGGCGATTGCGTGGACGCATCCGACGAACCTGATCGGGATCTACACGCTGACGCAATGCCGGATGGATTCGCTGTTGATCGGCGCGGCGGTGGCGCTGGTGGCGCGCTCGCCGGAGGGACTGGCGCCGTTTCTTGGCCCGGCGCGGTTGATCGTGAAGCTGGGTATTCCGCTGGTGGTTGCGGCGATTCTGGTGCGTGGGGAGTTGCCGCGGGCGGTGAGTTTGACGGGGATTCTGATTTATCCGGCGCTGGCGATTCTTGCGGCGGCGTTGCTGAGCTGCACGCTGACGACAACGGGTCCGCTCAATCGCTTTTTTTCTGGCGGGTTCATGCGGTTTTTGGGGGCGTACAGTTACGGCCTGTATATTTTTCACGGGTGTCTGAAGAACGTTTTCACAACGTGGAATGATGCAGGGTGTTTCAGGTTCGCGGGGGATTCGCCGTGGGTGGCCAATGGGGTGTTTATTGGGGCGTGGTTTGGGGCGTCGCTGTTGTGTGCGCTGGTCAGCCGTGCGGTGCTGGAGGGGCCGTTTTTGAGGTTGAAGGCGCGATTTGGGGCGGGGGCGAAATCTGCGGTGAGTACGGTTTGAACAGGCCGTCGAGGGCGCGGGCCACAGGGATTGCAATCCCTGGGCTTGGTGTTTGTGGTGGAGGGGTGCGTGCGTTTGTGGGGGATTTTATTTTTTATTTTTGGGGAGGGGTGGGGTGTTCTTTTTTCATGATGAACAGGTAGTTGAAGCCGCGGAGGAAATAGTTTCCTTCGACGGCGGCGGTGTGCCAGTTGCCGCGCTTGAGGGTGCGGTTGTGGCGGACGACGGCGATGATGTCGATGGGCTTGAAGTACTTGCGGAGGAGGGAGAAGAGCTCGAAGCCGATCGGCATGAAGGGTTTGCCCTTTTTGAAGGAGTCGGAGACGTAGAGGGCCATGTAGCGGCGGTTCTTGAGCACGCGATCGATTTCGGCGATGACTTCGGCCATGGCGGCGTAGTAGGCGTTTTCGCCGGAGCCGTCGGTGCTGGCGTCCAGTTTTCCGATGCAGCGGGGGTCGTCGGAATAATCGACATGGGTGGAGTAGGGGGGATCGATGAAGACGAAGTCGACGGATTCTTTTTTCAGGGGCAGGTGGCGGGCGTCGGCAGACTTGATGTCGGGGCGCAGTTGGTGGCTGGCGAGGTCGAAGCCGAGGGGTTGGCGCTGGAGTTCGTTGGCGACGTCGATGGTGGTGCCGGAGCCGCACATGGGGTCGAGGATGGTGTCACCCTCGCGGGTGTAGCGGGAGAGAAGCTGCCAGATGATCCAGGCGGGGGTGGCGCCGACGTAGTCTTTATCGCCGTGGGCTTCGCGGCCGTAGTCTTGGGAGGGATACTCCCAGAGCGTTGTGGTAAGAAGATGAAGAGGGGGTTTGTTCATTTCAGATTATCCCTGGTCCTTGCGAAGGAGTGCGACGAAACCCGCCTCTTCAAAATGGCGATCACTGCTGGCAGCTTCCGTGAGCCCTCGTGCTTCAAGGACGAGAAAGGAGATGCAATCAGCCAAGGACCAATCTTTGTCAGCACGACGTTCAAAAAGCTCGATCGCGCGGCGTTGGAGAGACTCATCGACATGCACGATTTCCGCACCGCCGTGTTGCAATGCGGTGAGGACTGACAAGAATAAGGGACGATCGGGAATTCGGTGGAAACTTGCGCCCAGTTCCTGAATGATCGCACTGGTGGTGATGAGTGGGCGGTGCCGTTGCGAGGCCGACAACGCCTGAGCGCGTTCATGAAAATCATCATCAAGGTAAAGCAAGGCAATGAAAAACGAAGTGTCGGCAAAGATGGGGGTCACGATTCGGGGTCTCTCTTTTTAGCGCCATAGATGTAATGGTCATGATTCTCCGAAGCATCACTGGGGCCGCCCTTGATCACGCCGGACAGTTTCAACAATTCCTGCAAAGCCGATGTACCCCCGGCATCGCTGGGGCTTGGCTCCGCAACGACTTCCACGCGCTGGCCCTCGCGGAGTTCGACGCTCCCCTCAAGGACCACCACTCCCCCCTTGTATGTGCCGAGATACACCATGGGCTCCTGCTCCAATCACCAACTCTGCCTCTATTATATCGTTCGTTTCGCCTATTTGTAATTATTGAACTGAATCGCCACGGCGGGGGGTTTGGCGCGGAG
This sequence comes from uncultured Phycisphaerales bacterium, assembly GCA_903845195.1. Lineage (GTDB taxonomy): Bacteria > Planctomycetota > Phycisphaerae > WQYP01 > WQYP01 > CAIMWO01. The sequence goes on along the minus strand of CAIMWO010000059.1, from coordinate 15,490 downwards.
GGCGGCGATGACGGCTTGGAGGTCGTCGAGTTTGGCGGCGACGACGCGGAGGGTTTCGCCCTGGATTTGGGGGCGGACTTTCAGGCCGAGGTCCTGGATTTGTTTTTGGATGGCCTTGGCGGTTTCGCGGTCGATGCCGGTCTTGAGTTTGATTTTTTGGCGCATGGTCTTGTGGGTGGCGGCTTCGATTTTCTGGCGATCGAGGGCCTTGGCGTCGATGCCGCGCTTGATCATCTTGGACATGAGGACCTGGAGGACGGCGTCGAGGTGGGGCTCATTGTCGGCATTGATGGTGACCATTTTTTCTTTCTTGTCGAGTTCTTCGATACCGGCGGAGGTGCCGCGGAAATCGAAGCGCTGGGCGATCTCCTTTTGGGCCTGCATGATGGCGTTGTGCATTTCGTTGAGGTCGACTTCAGAGACGATATCGAAGGAATGATCGGAAGCCATGCGTGCTCACTTTCTGATCGTAAGATGCCGTGGGGGGTTATTGACGGTTGCGTCGGTCGTCGCTGAAGACCTGCGTGACGCGGGGGAGCAGGTGGTAATGTTGAATCAGGGGGCCAAGGATGGCCGCGGTGACGGTGATCCAGACCATGCAGAGGAGGAGCGGCCGGGCGGAGGTGGGATCCGCGGGAACGGGGATTTCGACCGGGGTGGCGGCGGTTGCGGCGGCGCGGCCTTCGTTGCCGTAGGCTGGCAGAGGCAAAGCGCAGCCGCAGATCACGGTAATGGTGAGGGCGGCGAGAAATTGGCGGCGAATCGTTGGTTTCATGCCGCCCGATGATACGAACAGGGCCGCGGGCCAACAAGGGCGCTCGTCGCCGGCGGCCTGGCGTTCATCCTATCGCCATACACCGACGGAGAAGTGGAACTCGCCGCCATGGCGTTCCCAGCGGGGTTCGACGTAGACGGCGCCGGGATGCGGTGGCCGCACCCAATGTCCGCCGACCCAGACCCAGCGATCGCGATGGCGCACCCAATAGCCGCCGACCCAGACGAACTCGCGGCCGGGTCGCGGCGGGATGGCCTCGGCATACGGGGGTGGCGGGGCTTCCCGGACGATGATCACCTGTTCCTGTGGTGGCGGGGCTTCCTGGACGACGACCACTTGCTGCGGCGGTGGAGCGGGCTGTTCGTAAACGCCGACGCGGACCTCGGCATCCCGATGATGATGATGGTGGCACGCGGCCAGTGATCCAAGGCCTGCCAAGGCCAGGGCCAATTTCCAATATGCGGAACTCATTTGCATCTCCTCGTCTAGGCTTCCAAGAAGGAAGACACTTTCAGGACGCGATAGTCAGCCGGTGTGACCGCAGAACATTGGCTGGGGGCGATCTGGAACTCTGGGGATGGGTTGGATGAAGCCTGACAATCGCCGCAAAAACGCAAACCGGCCGTGAGGTTTGTCGGTCGGTATCAGGGACTTATGTATCCTGATATCTACCGGCAGATTCTCGCGGCCGGGGGTTTAACTTTTCAGTGCCTCGCTGTGCCTATTGATGAAGCAGGCGGGGCTGGTGCGGCTTAGGCGCCGGTGCGTACGAGGAGGCGTTCGATGGCTTCCTCGCGGGTGCAGTGCCAGTGTTTCTGGCTCTGTTCGATCATGCGTTCGGTGATCCAGTTGCGGGAGCGCATGGCTTCAAATTTTTCTTCCAGTTCGATCTTTTTGACGGAACCTGGGGCCGCGGCCCAATGGATCTTGGGGGCGGCTGCCGTCGCAGTGGTTGCGGCGGCTGGGGCAGGGTCGGTCATTTCCTGAGTGGCGTTCATTTTGTTTTCCTTGGTACGTTCTGGCATGGAATGCCATCCTCTCTTACAGCTTATACTCCAAATCGCCTTGTGACAAACTACTCTTGCATATGGTCTATCGGCTCAGGCGGTTCGGAAGATTCCTGGCCCACACCAGGGAATACGGACATCTAGCGGCGTTCGGTGGGCGATTTCTGCAATATTTACTTTTAGCGTAATCATGTTATCGGTAACCTATTATTCTACAGAGTATTACGAGCAAGCCTATACAAACTACGCGCCATCTGATGCGTGCAACCGCAGTGACTTGGCATCGATGGCGTAAGGGATTTATCGGACGAAACACGGGGAGTCTGCACGGAATGTCAGCAGTGTGGTGGAAGATTGGGCAAAGATGTCCAGAATTATGCAGCCAAAATTGGATATTTGGGGTGACATTTGGGTGGGGAAGGCGATTTTGCGAATGAGTTTAGTTCATCGTATCCGCGAAAGGGCGAGCGTGTCGGGAGTCATTTGGGGGTTTGGGTAGGATTTGCGATCAGCGGCAAAGGCTAGATTGACCTGCGGTCGGGGGTTAGGATTCGGTCGATTGGCGAGAAGAGAGTGGCGAGAAGCGAGAAGCAAGAATCAGGAAGTTAAGAAGTAAGAGACGAGACGTTTTGGAGTGTGTGGTGAAGACGACGTTGGTTTATCAGCGGTGGGTGGAGTGTGAGTTGCCGGTGGGGGCGGCGATGTGGTCTTGGCCGGTGGTGTTGTCGGATGGGCGGGTGATCTTGACGTTGTTGTATCGGCCGCTGCCGACGCCGGGGACGGCGGGAGGGGCGGCGGGGGGGATGTCGGGGGTGAAGTTGTTGCGTTTGCAGACGGTGATTCTGGAATTGTCGGCGAAGGGGGAAGCGAAGTTGTGGCAGCCGGGTGCGGGGTATCCGGCGCCGGTAATTTTTTATGCCAACGAGCGGGATGAGCTTTTTGGGATCGATCTGGTGAAGCGCGGGAAGGTGTATGTGTGCCGGGTGGATGGGACGCATTGTTATTCGCTGGAGACGACGGTGCGGATGGAGACGATGATTGCGCCGACGAGTTTTCATCAGGCGGGGGACGTGCTGCACTGGGTGACGGCGGCGGGCAAGGGGATGAGGGCGGATGTGAGCAGCGGTGTGCCGCGGAATGTGCGGGAGGGGGCGGTGGTGTTGCCGGCAGAGGAGGAGATTCGTTTTCCGCATACGCATGTGACGCCGGACGGGTCGCTGTTCATTTTGGATTTTGATCCGATGGCGCGGGTGACGCGGTATCGTCTGTGAGCGGTGGGAAATGGCGGGTTGGGGCAATGTTGCGACGATTTGGGCGTTGATGGGAGGATGGTGCGGGGGAGCGTGTGTGGTTCGGTACAAGAAGGCTTATGCGGGAGCGTGGTATGGTGCGGTTGCCGAGGGATCTGGCGGGGTATGAGCAGGCGGTGGCGCAGACGCGTGATCGGCGGATGAAGTGGTGGCGCGAGGGGCGGTTCGGGATGTTTGTGCACTGGGGGCCGTACAGCGGGCTGGGGCGTGGGGAATGGGTGCGGAATATGGAGCGGATACCGGAAGCGGAGTATGCGCAGGTGGCGGCGGCGTGGAAGACACAGCCGAATGCGGCGCGGGAATGGTGCAAGCTGGCGCGGAAGGCGGGGATGAAGTACGTGGTGATGACGACGAAGCATCATGATGGATTTTGTCTGTGGGATTCGAAGCTGACGGAATTCAACGCGGCGCGGATGGGGCCGAAACGGGACCTGGTGAAGGAGTTCGTGGAGGCGTGCCGGGCGGAGGGGCTGAAGGTGGGGTTGTATTATTCGCTGATGGATTGGCATCATCCGGACGGGGCGACGGGGGAGCATGATGCGGGGGCGCGGGCGCGGTTTCAGGCGTACACGCATGGGCTGGTGCGGGAGTTGTGTGCGAACTATGGGAAGATCGACATTCTGTGGTATGACGTGTCGGTGCCGCTGTGGGGATGGGGGGCGGGCGGATGGGATTCGATCGCGATGAACGCGGCGGCGCGGGAGTTGCAGCCGGGGATCATTATCAACAATCGGGCGGTACTGGCGGAGGATTTTTCGACGCCGGAGCGGATGATCTCGGCGGCGGAGGCGGGGCGGGATTGGGAATCGTGCATGACGACGACGAGTTCGTGGGCGTGGAGCCGGATTGGCGCGGACGGCTGGATCAGTGCGCGCGAAGTGTTGGAGATGCTGCGGCGCGTGACGGCGGGGGGAGGCAATCTGCTTTTGAACGTGGGGCCGGCGGGCGATGGGAAGTTGCCAAAGGAGGCGGGGGAGTTGCTGGGGCGCGTGGGGAAGTGGTTGAAGAAGTATGGGGATGTGATGTACGGGAAGGTGGATCGGGTGCGGGAGATGGAGACGTGCAGCGTGGGGGATTGGACGGCGCGGGGGAATACGCGGTTCTTGTGGATGCGGCAGTCGCCGGGAGATTCGGTGGGGGTGGGCGGTTTGTCGCGTAAGCCGGTGGCGGTGCGGTTGCTGCCGAGCGGGAGGAAGTTGGCGTTTGAGTGGACGGAGGAGACTGGGCGGGTGGTGGTCAGAGGATTGGGCAAGGGGAGTGTGGATGCGGATTTGGGGTATGGGATATTGGCGTTTGAGTTTGCGGGGCCGGTGATTCAGCATTTGGGCCCGCTGATGATGCCGAAGCGGCCGCTGGCGGAGTTCGTGGCGCGGCTGCGTCATGGGGGATATTGGCCGCGGTGGAAGCTTTCGCGGCGGATGGAGCTGCCGGCGCAGGGCGTGGCGGGAGTGGAGGCGGCGCGTTTGGCGGATGGGCATGACTGGCGGGCGATCTGGGCGAGCGGCGAGGGGATCACGCATCCGCACGAGCAGATTGGCGAAGGGGCGGGCGTGTGTTATCTGGCGGAGAAGATGCGGGCGAAGTGCGGGGGGGCGTGGCGGTTGTGGGTGGGGCATGATGGGGCGGTGCGGGTGTTTATTGATGGGCGCGAGGTGTTTTGCGGGCTGGAGCCGGGGACGTATCGGGGGGATCGAGGTTTTTGCGATGTGGAGCTGACGGAGGGGGAGCATGAGTTGTGCGTGGCGATGGATTTGTCGAATGGGCGGCGGTTGAGTTGCTGCTGGGAGTTGCCGGCGGGACGGAAGATGGTGCCGTTGGAGATGTTTCCGGCGGTAAATTAGCCACAAATGAACACGAATGAACACAAATGTTTTAGAGAAGAAGATGAGGTTGTGATGAGGCGTGTCGCGGCGGGAAAAGGTCGGAGGGGGCGGGTGGCGCGGTGGGCGGGGGAGAAGAGTGAGTGGGAGGGGTTTGAGCGGTGGGATTTTTTGGTGGCGGGGAAGATGGTGACGGTGGTGCGGCCCAAGCGGGCGGCGAAAGGGAAGCCGTGGATCTGGCGGGCGCAGTTTTGGGCGCACGAGCCGGGGGTGGATATTGCGTTGCTGGGGCGCGGGTTTCATCTGGTGTTTTTGGATTCGGGCAATACGTTTGGGTGTCCGGCAGCGATGGTCGAGTGGGAAGAGCTGTATGGAATGCTGGTGAAGAAGCATGGTTTTTCGCGGCGGCCGGCGCTGGAGGGGCTGAGCCGGGGCGGGCTGTTTGTGTATGGATGGGCGGCGCGGCATCCGGAGGCGGTGTCGTGCATTTATGCGGACAACGCGGTGTGCGATTTTAAGAGTTGGCCGGGGCCCAAGGGGAAGGCGGGGGGAAGCGCGGCGGATTGGAAGGAGTTGCAGCGGGTGTACGGGTTCAAGACGGAGGCGGCGGCGCTGGCGTACCGGGAGAATCCGATCGATGCGCTGCGGCGGCTGGCGCGGGCGAAGATTCCGGTGATGCATGTGTGCGGGGATGCGGATGAGACGGTGCCGTACGAGGAGAATTCGGCGGTGTTGAAGGTGCGGTATCAGAAGATGGGTGGGTCGTATTGTGAGATCATGAAGCCGGGGATGAAGCATCATCCGCACGGGTTGGTGGATCCGGCGCCGATTGTGGAGTTCATCCTGCGGGAAACGATCAACGGTGAACGATGATTTCGCGAGGAGAGGGTCGTTTTTGAAACGGGTGGTTTTTTCGCGTTATGCGAGATTTAACAGGACGAGATGGCCGTTTTTGGAGCTGGGAGGATGATGGTTGGGGGAAGTGACGGCCGTCTGTGCAAGGGTTTAGGGTAATAATCACGGTCATGTAACGCGTGTAATTGCAATATATTATCGTGTATTTTTTGAGATATGGTGTTTAAATATGGGTGCCCTATGGGCATAAAAACGAACCACAGCGGTCCAGTATTTGCTGAGTACGTATTTTGCTGGATGTATCCCTATTTGCCAGACAAATTGGCATTCCTGTTGGGGCGTTTGAGGAGGCCGATGGAGTTGGGATAATCCGGCAGCGGCGAGGCGGAAGGCGTTATCAGACGGGCTTCCGAAAAGGATTTCGAAGTTCAGTCGTAAGGAACAGGAATTATGGAAATAGTCGAGCTTAGGAAGTATCTGCACGACTTGAGTAATGCCTTGAATGCCGCAAAGATCAACGCTTATTTGTTGCGACGCATGCACGGGGATCTGTTGGATCGAGAGACGGTCGACGGATTGGATTCGTCGCTGTTCGATGCGGAGCGGTTGGTTTCGGAGTTGCACCGCAAGATCATCGGGGAGATGACGACGGAGAAAGATCCGGCGGTCGCGGCCAGGTGAGGGTCTGCAAGAATAGGGAGTTATAGAGGAAGGATGAGCGTCCGAACGACGTGGATCCTGCGGTGGGGTGTTCTTGCTGGGTTGTACTTCTCGCGGGGCCTACAAAACTATTATTTCAGAGATTGAGTTTGAGGAACTGGCTCGCCAGCGTCGCAATGTCTGCATAGGTGACATTGTGACGCTGGCGTTGTTCTATTTTGCGGTAGGAATACGTAATTTGGGCATGTTTTTTACAATGGTGTGATAATTGCTTCGCGTCCGCACGGGAACTTCTGGTACGATTTTGTCGGATAGGTCAGTTCGTGCGGTCGATCTGACGGCGTAAGGTTGTTCGACCTGACGGAATTGCGGGGCAGGCAGAAGGACGACGCAATGACGGCTTCTACAGCATCAGTGGATTGGAGAATCCTGGTCGTCGAGGATGACGCCAACGAGCGGGTGGCGCTGCAGCGGTTGCTGATGGAGGCGGGGTATCACGTTTCGACGGCGGAATCGGCGGACAAGGCGCTGAGTTACCTTGAAGAGCCGATCGACTGCGTGCTGACGGATTTGCTGATGGGGGATGTGTCGGGGATGGATCTGCTGAAGTTGTGGAAGCGGAAGCAGCCGGAGATCTTGTTTTTGATGATGACGGGGCATGGGTCGGTCACGACGGCGGTCGAGGCGATCCAGGCGGGGGCGTATCACTATTTGACGAAGCCGATCGATCCGCCGGCGTTGCTGAACTTATTGCAGAACATGGTGCGGCAGCACGAGCAGCGGAGGAAGATGCTCGAGTTGCAGAACCGATTGGACGAGCGGTTTGCGCTGTCGAACATCATCGGGCGGAGTCCCGGGATGCAGCGGGTTTTCGAATTGATCCGGCGGAGCGCGCATGCGTTTTCGACGGTGCTGATTCTGGGGGAGAGCGGGACGGGCAAGGAACTGGTGGCGCAGGCGATTCACCAGAATTCGCAGCGCCGGGACGGGCCGTATGTGGCGGTGAATTGTGCGGCGATGCCGGCGACGCTGGTGGAGACGGAGCTGTTCGGTCATGAGAAGGGGGCGTTCACGGGGGCGATCGATCGGCGGATCGGGCGGTTTGAGGCGGCCAGCGGGGGAACGCTGTTCATCGATGAGATCGGGGAGTTTGAGGTATCGCTGCAGGTGAAGTTGCTGCGCGTGCTGGAGAGCCGGGTGGTGACGCCGGTGGGCGGGAACAAGGAGATCAAGGTGGACACGCGGGTGGTGGCGGCGACGAGCCGGGACATCCGCGACATGATGTCGAAGGGGCAATTCCGGGAGGATCTGTATTACCGCTTGAACGTGATCACGATCGATCTGCCGCCGCTGCGGTCGCGGATGGAGGACATACCGCTGCTGGTCAAGCGGTTTATGGAGCGTGTGAACGAACAGAATGGGACGCACATCACGAGTATTTCACCGGCGGTGGTCGATGCGCTGCAGACGTATCACTGGCCGGGGAACGTGCGGGAGTTGCTGAATATCGTTGAGCGGATGATGGTGCTGACGGATAAGGTTGGATTGGAGATCGATGATTTGCCGTCGTACATCCGGCAAGGTGCGACGGGGCGCGTGGTAGTGGGCATGGCGCCGGGGGGCGGCGGGGAAGTGGAAAACGTGTCCAAAGTGGGAGGTCGTGACATGGCAGCAAGTGAAGTGATGTTGAAAGAGGCGCTGGCGACGATGACGCTGGACCAATTGGAGGAGCAGGCGATTGCCGCGGCGTTGGAGCGGTTCAACGGGAACCGTACGCGTGCGGCGCGGGCGCTGGGGATTTCGGTGCGGACGCTGCAGCGGAAGCTGGGCGCCAAGCATGGCACGGAAGAGGGGGAGAACGACCCGGCGGTGGAAGGCGAGCCGGTGGCGGCGGAGGAGGCCGGTGCGGGGTCGCCGTCGGCCGGCGGTTGAAGGCGGGCCCGATGGCGGGTATGAGTAGCGTGCGAATGGCGCGGTGGCGCATGACGCACGCGTGCCTGGCATTTGGGATTGGTCTTGATGGTGCAGGCCGAAGTTCAATCGTTGGAGCTTTACGGGGAAATGCGGCCGGTGCTGCATCGGCCGCGGCTGGCGGGGGTGGCGTGCTGGCTGTTTGCGGTGGCGTATTTTCTGCAGGTTGCGACGGCGGTGGTTGGCTTGACCAGTGCGTCGCGTGTTGGTGTTGGGCTCAGCTGGAAAATTGAGGTGGTTGGTACTTGGCTGAGTGCCGGCGCGATAGTAATTGCTGCGATTGTGTTGTTCGTGGCCGACCTCGGGCACAGGCAAGTGTCGCTCTGGCCGCTTCGAGTGCTTTTCGTTTTGATTTTGGTGTACGCGATTTTCCAGTCACTTGCGGAGTCCTTCTTTTTCGCTGGCCCTGAATTCTTCTTTGCCGAGGGAATGCTGACAAGGTACACCGCTCTACTTACGACGGCATTGGCGGCGGCTTCCGGCGCGTATGCTTTCGGACTGATCTACGTATATCAGATTGCGACGTTGTTGCGCGATAGGTTCTTACGCCGATTGTCCCTGACGATTTTTTCGCTCGCTCTACTGGTTACTGTCGGCCAATTTATCGACACCGCCAGTGCATTGAAATCGCTCTGTGGATATGGGGCCTTTGTTCCCATCGAGCTCGATCACTTTCTGAGGGGCTATTGGTCCATCGTCGAAATGGCTCTGGCTGTGGCGATCACCACGTTTTTTGTCATCGCGGGCGCGCGGCTGCGGCGCGTGGCGAAAGGGAATTAGAGTAGCGTGCCGGAGAGGATGAGTTTGGCGACGCAGAAATAGATGATCAGGCCGGTGACGTCGACGAGGGTGGCGACGAAGGGGGCGGAGCTGGTGGCGGGGTCGAAGCCGAGGGAGCGGAGGATGAAGGGGAGCATGGAGCCGGCCAGGGAACCCCAGGTGACGACGCCGATGAGTGAGAAGAGCACGGTGAAGCCAATGAGGAGCCAGTGTTTGCCGTAGGCGGTGGGGTGGGTATCGACCTGGAGTGAGACGGGGACCTCGGCGGGGAGCATGGCGGCGACGGGGAGGAGCTGGCCTTTTTGCAGTTCGGTGCCGGCGGGGAGCGTGTGCTGGGGGACGGTGATGGCGATGGAGGAGGTGGTGTCGGCGGTGACAAGTTTGAAACCGGTGGGGATGGCGGCGATGTCTTTTTCGGCATGGGTCTGGAAGAAGGGACCGACGATGGGGGCGGTGGAGAGTCCCTGCCAGGCGGAGATGCGGAGGAAGCCGATGATGCCGAGGAAGAGTCCGAGGGCCAGTCCCGTGCGGAGTTCGCGGCCGAAGACGCGCCACCAGTCGCGGAGTTTGACTTCTCTAAGTGCGAGGGAGCGGATGATGATGGAGGTGCCTTGGGAGCCGGAGTTGCCGCCGGAGGAGATGATGAGGGGGACGAAGAGGGCGACGACGGCGGCGCGTTCGATTTCGGATTCGAAGAAGCCCATGGCGGTGGCGGTGAGCATTTCGCCGAGGAAGAGCACGGCGAGCCAGCCGCCGCGTTTGCGGGCCATTTCCCAGAAGCCGACGACGAAATAGGGTTTGTCGAGGGCTTCGGTGCCGCCCATCTTTTGCATATCCTCGGTGGTGATTTCTTCAGCAACCTGGAGGACGTCGTCGGCGGTGATGATGCCGAGCATATTGCCCTGGATGTCGGTGACGGGCAGGGCGATGCGGTCGTAGCGTTCGAAGGTGGAGACCATTTCATCGCGGCTGGCGGTGGCCTGAACGCTGACGAGGGCGCGATCGGGGATGTCGCGGATGAGGAGGTCGGGGTCAGCCATGACGAGTGTGCCGAGGCGCACTTCGGAGATGAGTTTGCCGCCTTCGAGGACGTAGAGGACGCTGAGGGTTTCCTTGCCGCGGCCGGTGGTGCGGACGTGTTCGAGGGCCTCGTGGGCGGTCATGTCGGGTCGGAGGGCGACATACTCGGGGGTCATGTAGCGGCCGGCGGTGTCTTCGGGATAGTTGAGGATGCGGCGCGTGGCCTTGAGTTCTTCCGGGGAGAGGGATTCGAGGAGGCGGCGGGTGACTTCGGCGGGCATTTCTTCGAGCATGCGGGCGCGGTCGTCGGGGGACATCTGGTCGAGGATGGCGCCGGAGGTTTCGCTGGAGATGGATTTGAGGAGTCCTTCCTGAACGTCCGGGGGGAGGTAGGCGAAGACGTGTGCGGCTTGTTCGCGCGGCAGGACGCGGAAGATGACGCCTTCGTCTTCCGGGGGGAGATCGACGATGAGTTCGGCGATATCGACCGGTTCGAGGACGGCGAGGGCCTGACGCAGGTCGTCCCATTGGTGCTTCTGGATCATCTCTTCGAGTTCGGCCTGGAGAATATTTCCGATCATAATGCGACCCCACATTTAGGACTGCGGCGTTAACTACCGTAAATTAGCCACAAATGAACACTAATGAACACAAAAATTGAACTAGAAAGGGTTGAAGATCACTCGCGAGGCTCTTCTCTTATCACGCATTTGTGTTCATTGGTGGATCACTAGTTTTCGTCGTCCAGCGGTCGGTAATTATGACAGGGCGCGCGAAGATGGCCAGTGTTTGCGTGAGGGTTTGGTGAAGAAGTGGATCAGCCGGCCTTGAGGACTTGGAGGATGGCGCGGAGGAAGTCGGGGAGGTCATCGGGTTTGCGGGAACTGACGAAGTGGCGGTCGATGACGGCGGGAGAGTCTTCCCAGAGGGCGCCGGCGTTGATGAGATCGTCCTTGATGCCGGGGCTGCCGGTGACGCGGACGCCTTTGTAGACGCCGGCGGAAATGGGCATCCAACCGCCGTGGCAGATGGCGGCAATGAGTTTTTCCTGGGTGTTGAAATCGCGGATGAGTTGTTTGACGTGTTCATCGCGGCGGAGTTTGTCGGGCATGAAGCCGCCGGGGCAGACGAGGCCGTCGAAGTCGGAGGCGTTCATATCGTTGATGGCGGTATCGCTGACGCAGGGGTAGCCGTTTTTGCCGGTGTATTTTTTGTGGGCTTCGGGTGCGGCGACGATGACCTTGGCGCCGGCTTCGATGAGGCGGTACTTGGGGTACCAGAGTTCGAGGTCTTCGTAGAGGTCATCGACGAAGGTGAGGATGAGTTTGCCGACGAGCGTGGACATGGCGCGATTCCTAACCGACGTAAATTAGCCACAAATGAACACGAATGAACACAAATGGGGAACTAGAAAAGGGGAAAGTGCCTGCGGCACTTCTTGTTACCTCAGGAACTGGTGTTCATTAGTTTTAGTTCATGCCGCAGGAGCCGCGGCGTTTGCCGCAGCCGCACATGCCGGAGTGGACGTGGCCGGAGGACGTGGCGGCGCTGGTTTTGGGCCCGGCGGTATTGACGGCGAAGACGGAGAGCTTGCGTCCGGTTTTCTTCGAGCCGCAGTTGGGGCAGGGAACATGATCCTTGCTGTCGGCCATGGACTTGGCGAGGTGATCGAAGACCTTGTCGCAGGCGTCGCAGTGGTACTCGTAAATCGGCATGAGCAATTCTCCTTGTCGGGACATTATAGCCGGAGTGGCGGCTGGATTGACAGGTGGGCGGGCTGGGCTAACGATACTGCTTTGGGATTGGATTTTTTGCAGGGGAATAGACGTGGCAGCGACAATTCAACTCGACACGCAGTTTCAGGTGGGCGCGATCGATCGGCGGATTTTCTCGGGGTTTGCGGAGCACCTGGGGCGGTGCGTGTATGAGGGGATTTACGATCCCGGATCGCCGCGGGCGGATGAGCGGGGATTTCGGAAGGATGTGATCGCGGCGCTGGCGCCGCTGGGGATGCCGCTGATGCGGTATCCGGGGGGGAATTTTGTGTCGTGCTACAACTGGAAGGATGGGGTGGGGCCGAAGGAGAAGCGGCCGGCGCGGACGGACTACGCGTGGCATTCGGTGGAGACGAACCAGTTCGGGACGGATGAGTTCATGGCGTGGTGCAAAGCGGCGAGGACTGCGCCGATGATGGCGGTGAATCTGGGGACGGGAAATCTGAACGATGTGATGCACCTGGTGGAGTATTGCAATCTGGATACGCCGACGTATTGGGCGGACCAGCGGCGGGCGAACGGGCAGGCGCGGCCGTACGGGGTGAAGACGTGGTGTCTGGGCAATGAGATGGATGGTCCGTGGCAGGCGGGGCAGGTGCCGGCGGAGGTGTATGCACAGCGGGCCAAGGCGGCGGGGCGGCTGATGAAGGGGATGGACCGAACGATTGAGACGGTGGCGTGCGGATCGTCGGGGCGGTGGATGGGGACGTACCTGGAATACGATCGCACGGTGCTGGAGTACGGGTGGAACGAGATCGATTACATTTCGGCGCATCGGTATTCGAATAACGATGCGAACGATTCGGCGGCGTTTCTGGCGGAGGGGTTGGAGATCGATCGGATCCTGGAGGATTATGCGGGGCTGATTCGTTATGTGCGGGGGAAGTTGAAGTCGGACAAGCAGGTGCATCTGTCGTTTGATGAATGGAACGTGTGGTATCGGGATCGGAGCGAGGATGGCCGGTGGCAGGCGGCGCCGCATCTGCTGGAGGAAGCGTATAACGTGGAGGATGCGCTGGTCTGTGCGCAATATCTGTCGGCGTTTGTGCGGCGGGCGGATCTGGTGAAGATCGCGTGCATAGCGCAGATTGTGAACGTGATCGCGCCGATCATGACGAAGCGGGACGGGCTTTTGCTGCAGACGATTTACCATCCATTCCGGATGATTGCGGAGGCGGCGCGGGGCGTGTCGCTGACGCCGGTGATCCATGGGCCGTTATACAAGGCGGGGAAGCGCGGGGATGCGCCGGCGCTGGATGCGGCGGTTTCTTACGATGAGGGGCAGGCGGAGATCGCGATCTTCCTGACGCACCGCGATGGGACCGCGCCGCTGGAGACGACGGTGGCGCTCGCGGATAAACCTTTCGGGGGAGTGCGATCGGTCGAGATATTGACGCACAAGGATCCTTACGCGGCCAATACGTGGGAGGCGCCCCATGCGGTGATGCCGGTGAAGGGAACGGCCACCGTGGTGGATGGGCACACGTTGCGCGTGACTTGTCCGCCGAAGTCTTTTACGACGGTGCGGGTGGCGGTGGCGTGAGGAAGTGTGACGCGGCTGCAATGAACCGTGGGGAGAGGTTCAGGTGAAGGAAGAGTTCAGGGTGATTTTGCCAGCGGGAAGCGTGCGGCGGGGGCCCTTGAGCAGAGTGCGGGCGGCGGGTTCGTTGAGATAGAACGCGTCGTCATGGGCGGGTTGAATTACGCCGGTAGAGACGAGGTCGCGAAACACGAAGGTATCGTGGCAGCCGACGCTGCGAAGTGAGCGTGCGTGCGCGGGGGAAGTGGCGCCGGCGCTGGCAAATTTTTGGAGATATTCATTCCGTTGTGCAATGATCAGGATGGTGCTCATCGATTCTTCCCCTACGATCCACCGCGATTCATAATCTTACGTTTAGTGCGAAGTGCGAGTCAGGTTCGCCCGTGCGGTTCAATAGTAAAGACGCGAAACCAGACTGTTTGTTCCAAAATTCCAAATTTTATTCTTGGAATCGGGGTGGATGAGGAAAAGATACGGTAAGAGACGGGAATCATCCAGAGACGAAAATATGCTTTAGCTGGTATTGGGGCTATGAGTTGTATCGTGTTTTATGTGTTTTTGTTTGGAGTCTTAACCAACAAAGGCATGATCGGCGTGAAAGCGATAGTTATTGGCGCAAAAGTCAGTCTTCCCTAAGAAGGGCATCATGCTGAAACATTATTAAATCAGATCCGGAAAGTGCCGCGGGTTTTTGCGGGCGTCTTAGTGATGCCGTGGGTGTTGGCCTGCACCGTGCGGTTCTTGGCGCGAAGCAGATGCGAAGTGCGGTTGGGATGAACGGCGCGGCACTGTTCGATCACTTTATCGACGGTGAGCCATTCGATGTTTTTCGATTCGATCTGGCGCGAGGCCATGTCGCCTTCGTACGGATCCCACATGCCGAGGCAGTCGGAGAGGACGGCGACTTTGTGGCGGCGTTGGAGCAATCCGAGGACGGCGGTGCGGACGGTCCATTCGAGCGGGCAGCCGATGATGAGGAAACGTTCGACGGTCCATTCGGAGAGGAGGCGGTCGAGGCGCGGGCATTCGAAGAGGTTGAGATTGGGGAGATCGAAGATGAATTGCTGGGCGAGGCGGAAGCCTTCGACGGGCAGATCGGTGCCGCAGTCGAGAGGCCATTCCTGGCGCCTGCGGAGCTGGGTGAAGGGCATTTTCTGATAGCCGGGAGTGCCGGGGGTGCAGACCATGCGTGTGGGGCCGCGCTGGGGATCGGGCATTTGTTGATGATGGAGGCGCGTGGAGACGATGGGGAGGCGCATTTTGTGGGCGAAGGAGAAGAGTCTGCGGAGCGGGTCGTGGAGTTTTTCCGCCTGAAAGATTGCGCAGGCGCCATCCGTCGAAAGGAAATCGCGCTGCGTATTCAGGTCCAGGATGACGGGGCCGGGTATCGTCATCATGGTGCTACTCCTTTCTCCGCCGGTACTGGCAAACCGGGGACTCGGCTAGGGGTCGATAATGCCACACTCTTGTTGTTTCATCGGCCCAACGCTCAATTGACTATATGCATAGTTTTGCGGGAAGGCGGAGGTAGGGGGAGAAAGTTGTGCTGGGAGGCGAGTGGTTGGAGGCGTGAGGGATTTTGGCAATCTCCGCCACCATTTCCGCCAGGTTCATACCGGAACCCTTGTCCATTTTGGCCCACATGTTCTTGCGATACAGATCGTCAATGTAGAAATTATCGTCGAAGCCATAGCTCAAACCGGCGGTGTGGGTCAGCAGGTCGCGGATGGTAATTGGGCGATTGGGTTCGACGAGCCGTTTTTGCGAATTGACCGAGCTATCCAGCACCTTCACATCCTTGAAAGCCGGGATGTACTGGTGCACGGGGTCGGTCAGGCGAAAGCGGCCTTCCTCGAAAAGCATCAGCACGGCCGTGCTGGTAATTGGCTTGGTCATCGAATAAATACGGAACAGGGAATCGGTCTGCATCGGTTTTTTGGCGCGGATATCGGCCATGCCAAACTTATCGAAATGGAC
>CAIMWO010000058.1 GCA_903845195.1 uncultured Phycisphaerales bacterium | reverse complement strand
TTTTGAGCGAAACTTTCTAAACAGAATGCTTCTGTAAGGGGTGGCGGAATAGACGACCGCCGGAGGATGCACCATGAGTCAGGAACATCAATGCCCACAATGCGGCAAGGCGCTGGTAGAAAACGCACCGCAGGGCTTGTGTCCCGCCTGCCTGCTCAAACGCGCGCTGCAAACCGAAACGAGCGCTGGGATCGGCGGGGCGAGTGCCGCGGCGGATACCACTCCCTTTGCCCCCCCGACTCCCGCGGACCTCGCCCCGCATTTTCCCGAACTGGAAATCCTCGAATTGCTCGGCTACGGCGGAATGGGCGTCGTCTACAAGGCCCGGCAAAAACGACTCAATCGGCTGGTGGCACTCAAAATTTTGTCCCCCCGCATCGGCAAGGAACCGGCTTTCGCCGAACGCTTTGCGCGCGAAGCTCAGGCACTGGCGCGACTCAATCATCCGCATATCGTCACCGTACATGACTTCGGCCAAAGCGGTGAACTCTTCTACTTCGTCATGGAATACGTGGAAGGCGTGAACCTCCGCCAGTTGCTCAATGCCGGCCGAATCGCGCCGCGAGAAGCCCTCGCGATTGTGCCGCAGATCTGTGAGGCCCTGCAATTCGCCCACGATTCCGGCGTCGTCCATCGCGACATCAAACCCGAAAACATCCTGCTCGACAAAAAAGGCACCGTGAAAATCGCCGACTTCGGCCTCGCCAAATTGATGGGCGCCGCCGAGCCCGCCTCCCGCAGTTTCCACACTCCCGTCTCCTCTCTCGAACACACCCTCACCCAGCCCGGCGCCGTCATGGGCACGCCCCAATACATGGCCCCCGAGCAGACCGAACACCCCGACGCCGTGGACCACCGCGCGGACATCTACTCGCTGGGCGTGGTGTTCTACCAAATGCTGACGGGCGAACTCCCGATTGGCCGATTCGCTGTTCCATCGAAGAAAGTTGTCATCGACGTCCGGCTGGATGAAGTCGTTCTTCGCGCGTTGGAAAAAGAACCTGCTCTCCGCTACCAGCACGCCAGCGACGTGAAGACCGAAATTGAAACCATCGCCACTACTCCCCAAAGCTCGCTCTTGCAGCAGGCTGAGTACGACGTGCCGAAGCAGCGCGAGAACATCTCCCAACGCCCGCTTCTGCAAAAAGCAGAATTTGACAAATGGCAGTGGGCGTATTGGGTAGCCTTGATAGCCGTCGCGATCGGAGGCCTACTCTGGCTCCTGGACAAGACCGGAGTCTTTCACCTGACCCCAGCGTATGCCGAGGCCTCCCTGGTGGTCGCATTCCTGGTGAGCTTCGTGATCGTACGAATCGTGCTTGCCACACTCCGGCGCGTTCAGCACGCCAGCGACCTGAAGGCAGAAGTCGAAGCTACGGTCGCAACACCCCGTGTGTCTGGTGAGTCCGCTGCACAAGGGCCAGCGGCGCCAGCGACGGGAACCCGTCCCAAGATCTCTATGAGCTGGGTCAGCACGCCGGAACACCTGCGCACGTTCCGAGGCCGCTTCCTCTACATTTATCAGGGCAAGGGCGAACTGTGCCTGGATCGCGAGACGCTCAGCTTTCGTAGCGGCTGGCAGAGCGTGACGATTCCCCTGTCATCCATTCGCTCGCTGGCTCAGGGCATGTATCCTGCTTCGGCCAAACCGCTGCCCCTCCATTACATTGCTGTGATCTTCACAGAGCATGGTGTTTCACGCACTTTGCTGTTCACTCCGGTCAGGACAGAAGTGATGTCCAACAAGGTCGCTATGGAATGGTTGTCTGCAATGCAGGAGGCCATTGAGGCCTGCACCGGACGCACACTCCCCATCACAGTACAGGACGCATGCTGGGGAGGCAGGGCCAAGAGCTTCCTTCTCACGATGGTGACCGTCACGCTCGGTTTTGCGGTGATCCCCATGATTCGGGAACACCGATGGCCGCATTTGTTGAGCGAACTGCTATTTGGTCCCATCACAACGATTTGCCTGTTTGGCTTCGTCTACATGGTTGAAATTGCCAAACGCCGACGCGATCGGCAGGCCAGCGACGTGAAGACGAAAGTTAAGACGATTGCGGGCACGCCGTCCATCCTTAACTCCGGCATGTCGGCGCAGCCGAAAACCGCATGGGAGGCGTGGAAAGCATGGCTGTGGCCGCCTTTGGTTCGCCAGCGTGATGGGCGACGGTTCATTCATTGGCCAGCGCTCGCTCTGCGGACGCTCCGAGCCATGACCGCCATACTGGTCGGCGGGCTCGCGCTCTTCGAAGTGGTGACGGTGGAAGGTCCGGCATCGAAAGCACCTCTCGTCGCGGCGATCTATGTCGGCGTCGCGGTTCTGCTGGTCGGATTGAAATTGACGATTGCCCTGCTGCGCGGATTCGCGATGCCGGTGGAGCAGTTGCCGCCGCTGGATGCGCCGGTGTCCCTCACGGCAGGCAACACTACATCCCGGGCGCCTACCGCCGAAACCGGTGGCGCCGCTATGAAACCTCCTGCGGGCATCCATATAGACACGGACCTAACATTCGAACTCCGCAAGGGACACGAGCCCCTACGCTGGCAATTCAAAAAGAACATCCCAATCGTCGGCGTCCGCAACGGGCGAAGAGCGATCCATTGGCCCGGCATGACGCTCTGCTTACTGGTGATCGCCACGTGCATTTTATTCATGGCATGGATACCGGAGCGAATCGTCAATACCACAGGGATTCTGCAATGCTTTTTCCTGGGCGTTGCGATCATTGCCGCTGCAATTTTCGCGGCCGTAGGCGGCGTGATCATCGAACAATTCCGGAAGCCCCTTGACCAACTCGCTTCCCTCGACTCACCCGAAGCCCCACTGGAGAACGCGACGCCAGATCCGCAAGCGCTCCAGTCCGCGCGACGCCAGGTGAATGGCCCTGCAATCGGCCTGCTCATCACCGGCATCCTAAATTGGGTGCTGATCACTCTCGCTGCCATCGTCGTGACATTGCTTATGGCTTCCGCACTACCTGCTTTCGAAATGCATGCACCGTTGACGCCCGCCCAACGCATTCTGTGGGAAATCTACTCCTCAGGAAAAGCTGCGGTGATCGGCATCCCGCTGATCGTTCTCGCGATCAGCAGCCTGATGATTTTCGCGGCCCTCCGGATGAAACGCCTGCAATCACACGGCACAGCCATGCTCGCCAGCGTCCTGGCGATACTGGTCTCCCCCGGCAATCTCATCGGCCTGCCCATCGGGATCTGGGCGCTCGTCGTACTGAACCAGCGCGAGGTGAAAGCAGCGTTTGCGGTCCGACGGCCCCCGAGCGGAGACGTTCCCGTCGATGGACGGGGGCTCGCCAGCGCCGTGATCTTCCTGACGGCCGTTCTGCTCGGTGCCTTCGGCTTCTTCGTCTACACCGTGCCGCACGCCGTGGAGCGCTTCCACGAAATGGGCGTGCACCTGCCCGCATTGACGGCACTCATCGTGTCGCTGGCACTTGCGATTCAAACCTATGGGATACTTGTTTTACCCCCGCTGTTCGCCGCGAATCTTGCCATCTGCTATCTGGCCAACCGTTTGGGCGGACGACGGCTGCTGCGAATCTGGTCACTGTTCGTACTGCTTTCTCTGGGCGTGGTGTTGCTGATTGCCGCGGTCAGTCTACGTCTGCCGGTATTACATGACGCTGATGACCGGCTCGCGCCGACGGCTCCCTCCGTTACCCGCACAATCAAGCAGTCCATGCAGGAATTCACCGCGTCGAAACTGGCCGCGGAAAATCGATTGCTCGGTGGCACCGCGGTGATCGTGGATGGTCGCGACGTCATAAAGATCGAAAACACCAGCGATCAGCCGCTGCAACTAAATCTCTTCCAAGTCGAGCGGCCGCCCGTAACCGCCGAGCGCTACGCGTTAACCGGCGAGATCAAGTACGAAAACGTGCAGGGCGAAGGCTACCTGGAAATGTGGAATTATTTCCCTACGGGGCAGTATTTCACGCGAACGCTGGGCACGGCGGGGTCTGGAGCAATGGAAAAGATCGCGGGCACCTCGAGATGGCGGGAATTCTCGCTGCCCTTTGATCGCACAGGCGTTTCTGAAGCTCCATCGAGACTCGAACTAAATATCTTTCTGCCAGGACGTGGCGTTGTTTACCTTGGCCCCGTCAAACTCGTGCAAGGGGCGAAAACAGGAGAGGATCCCGAAACGAATATGCACTCGGCAACTGCGGGACAGACAATGGCCGGATTGCCACCGGCGGTGATTAATACCCAGCCCGCCTCCGGCGCGCGCGATGTCGCACCGGGCCTCACGGTCATCCGCGCCACTTTCAGCAAAGACATGCTCGACCGCTCATGGAGTTGGAGTTCTGCCTGGGAGGATTCGACGCCCGCCATCATTGGCCAACCCTGGTACGAACCCAATCACCGCACTGCCGCGATCACCGTCCAGCTCGAACCCGGAAAAACTTATGCCTTCTGGCTTAACTCTGAAAAATTTATGAACTTCAAGGACCAGAGCGACCACCCCGCCGTCCCCTACCTATTGATCTTCCAGACCAAGGTCGCATCAAAGGAGTAACCGTATGAAGAATACAACCCTACTTGTTGCGGTTCTTATCGTCGGCCTGTGGTGCCACCTCGCGGCCCACGCCAGCGGTGCCGAAAGCATCGACACCATGCCGCCCGTGGTCGTGAAGACCGTTCCGGAAGCTGGCAATACCGACGTTGCACCGGGCGTCACCGAAATTCAGGTGATGTTCAGCAAGGAGATGACGGACGGTTCGTGGAGTTGGTCGAGCGCGTGGAAGGATTCGACGCCGGAGTTCGTGGGCAAGCCGAGGTATGATGCCGACCATCGCACATGCGTGGTGACGGTGCGGCTGGAGCCGGGTAAGACGTATGGCTTCTGGCTGAACTCGAGCAACTTACACAATTTCCGTGACACAGCTGACCATCCGGCAATACCGTACTTGCTGGTGTTTCAAACGCGTGCGGTCGGCGCGACGACTAAAGTCGGCGGAGCCGAAACGCAGCCGGAAAACGTCTCCAACCTGGTTCGCGCGGCTGTCACCACGATATCCACCTGCGCCGAAGGCGATCCCAAAGTGGCCCAGGCGCTCGCAACCCTCAAAGGCATTAAGGCACCTGCGGCGGTCGCCGAGACGGCCAAGTACCTCGCATCGGACGAAGACAATGTCCGTCGTGCCGCCATCTACGTGCTATGGCTCGGCGGATTCACCTCGATCGACGCGGCCGTCAAGCCCCTGATGCAGTTATGCGTGCACAAAGAAGACCTGACTCGCGGCATGGCGGCGCTGGCGCTGGGTGCGAATCATGCTGCGGACTGCGAAACCGTCCTGATCGCAATGGCCACCAAAGACTCGAGCCCTTACGCCCGCCGTTGCGCCGCCTACGCGTTGGGACTGTTGGGCAAGCCCGATGCGCTGCCGGCGCTGCAGAAAGTCGCCGCAGACCCCGATCCGCTCGTCGCCAACAACGCCAAGGCCGCGATCAAGATGCTCAGCACTGCGACGACCCAACCCGTCACGACCGAAGCCGCGATCGCTGCTGAATCGTGGCTGAAGCTCGCCGACGCCGGCCGGTACGATGAAAGTTGGAACGAACTCTCGGCTGTCGCGCGAAAAGCAATCGCCCAAGCCGATTGGGCGAAAGCTCTGGGAAGCGCCCGCAAGCCTCTGGGCAAAGTGGTCAAGCGGAAACTCAAATCCGCCGAGTATGCCACGACGCTCCCCGGCGCACCCGACGGTCACTACGTCGTCCTGCAATACGACACCGAGTTTGAAAACAAGAAAGCTGCAGTTGAAACCGTCACGCCCATGAAGGATGCAGACGGAATCTGGCGCGTCGGCGGCTATTACGTGAAGTGACACCTGCACGATCCATGTGTCGCATGGAAACCTGCATGATCACGCAAATCCTGAGCCTCAGTCTCCTCCATGGGCTCTGAGGAAGATCGCCCAGATCAGAATGAGAATCGGCAGCAGAATCGGCAGCGAATACGTGAAAATGTAACCAAAAAACGATGGGCACTTCACCCCGGCGTTCTCGGCAATCGATTTGACCATGAAGTTGGGCCCGTTGCCGATGTAGGTCATCGCCCCGAAGAAGACCGACCCCAGCGAAATCGCAACGATATACCAGTTCAACTTTTCATCGCCAAGCAGGAAGCCGACTTCGATTTCATCCTTCGTCAGTTTGCCGTTCTTCACCTTCTCGCCATGATATTTTTGCAGACCCAATACCACGGCATCATCCAGCGTTTTCTTGTCGCGATCGAACGCCGCGGGATCATTCTCGTAACGCTGAGCATCGGATTGGTACAACTTTGCATAGTCCGCGGCATCCGGCGCATCCTTGGTCTTGTCCTTTACGACATCCGTAGCGACGGCGATCAGCTTCTTGTCGATCTTGCCAACCTCGGTCTCCAAGAACGTCAAATACGTCGGCGCATTATCCAGCACCGAAGAAAGCGTCCCGGAAGAGAAATAGAACTGCCCCGGCGTCTGCAGGTACTTCTTGAACGCCTCATCGTTGGCGTGATTGGAAAGGTAATTGAGCGCGGGCACCATGGTCGCAAAGATGCCGACGAACAGCAGGGCGACCTCCTTGATGGGTGCAAAGTTGAATGTATTTTCAAAATGAATGCGATGGGAAGTGGTCCACAAAGAACCGATGGCCGCTGCAGCCATCAGCAGTTCACGAAAGGGAGGGTCCAGAAAGACGCCTACGAGAATCATGACGATGAAGACGAGGTTCCCCGCGCCATAAACCGAGACGGCGGGCCCCAGATCGTTCTCATCGTGCGGCGCCCGCGATTCCTTGGCGTGACTGATGGTGTCGATCACGAAAAAGATCGCCATCAACGCACCGACGCCCACGCACCATGCCGGCCAGCAATGCTCGAGCACCCAGAAGAACGGCACGCCCTTGAGGTAGCCGAGAAACAGGGGCGGATCGCCGATGGGCGTCAGCGATCCGCCGAGGTTGGATACGCTGAAAATGAAGAAGACCACATGGTACGGCCGAATATGGCCCTTGTTGATGCGGAGAAAGGGCCGGATCAGCAGCATCGATGCGCCGGTGGTGCCGAAAACATTGGCCAGGATAGCCCCGACGAGCAGAAGAACGGTGTTGACCAGGGGCGTGGCTTTTCGCCGCACGCGGATCAGAATGCCGCCGGAAACGACAAACAGCGATCCCAGCAGAAAAATGAACGAAATGTACTCGCCCATGGACTTGGCGACGGAATCTGCTGCGTGCAGAAATACGACGTAGTAAATCGAAACGATTGCGCCCAGGCCGATCGAGACCCACTGGTAATTCTTTTCCCAGAAATGCTTGGCAATGAATGGCATGGTGGCAATGCAGGCCAGCAGCAGCACAAATGGCAGAACCCAGGGCATCGCCACGCTGGGAGCGGCCGCCTTTTCACCGAGATGCTCGAACCAAAAACTGAGCAGTGCTGCCCCAGCGGCAAGAACTGCCCCCAGGACCAGCCACTTCTTATTCATCGGCCCAGCGGCCTCGGCCGGTACTTCAAAGCCGGGGATGTGATGGTCGGGATGACTGAGGTGCACCAATGGCGCACGTTTCCGCGAAGCGATCTGAGGGTCCACAAGCGTTCTCCAATGCCGGAGAGGTTCTGGCGAGAACTCCGGCAATTCTTCCACGGGAGTAAGAACCTGTGCCGCCGGGACGTGCCGTGATCACGCCGCGGGCCTCCGCATTTTGAACATTAATTACACCACTCGCTTCCGCAGCACGCCAAAATACTGGTTCGTCGCTCCACAGACAAGTTGATTGCGGTATCATTGAGGCGTCGCGGCGGAGACCGGTGGGGAGATGATTCGAGGAGCAGGCATGCACAAATCGATGCGAATTTCGACAGTGGGTGTGGAATTCCTGCGGTTTCTGTTGATCACGCTGGGCGTGGTGCTTCTCATCGGCAGCATAGCGGCGGCGGCGATCTTCGCCGTATTTGCCACGAGAGAAGCCGGCGGGTTCAAAGTGGCCATTCTCCTGAACGCCGCGGGAATCGTGCTCTGCGGTGGCCTTCTATCGATGCTGATGTTCACTCTGTCGGCGGTGCTGCGACTGATGGCCCTGCAGATTCATCAGAGCCAGGCGAGTCAGAGTACCTTCGAAAATTTGCAATCAGCCCTCGTGCTGCTGCAACAGAAGCCACGAGAAACACCGGCCAAATCCGTGGAGCCCACCACGAGTGAACCGCACCTTCTGTCGTCTGCGACACATCCGGCCGCGTCGGGAACCGAACGAAACGAATCGACCAGCGTTCAGACGATCGAACTTCTGCAGCAGATCCGCGATCTGACGCTGATGAACGACCGGCAGCGCGGCCAATGGGCCGGACGCCACTGGGCGAAGCGCAAGGAGTCCCTTGCCAAGCTGATTGACCGCCAGATCACGCTGGGCGAGTGGACGGCGGCATTCGCACGCATGGACGATCTTGAAACGCTGTTGCCGGAAGATGCGGAAGTGCACACCCTGCGGGAACGGCTCACGAGCACACACGCATCGCGACTCAAGGAAGATGTCGCGGCGGCGCGCGTGCAGCTGCGGCACCTCATGAGCATCGCGGCCTGGCAACAGGCGGAGGAAGTGACCAAAGGCTTGCAGCAGAAGTACCCGCACGAAGCGGAAGTTCAACACATTGTGCAGAATTTGCAGAAAGAACGCGCAGCCTTCGAACAAGAGGATCAGGAACGGCTTTTTCAGGAATTGCACGAGGCGACGGAGCATCGGCAATGGGTGCGGGTGATCCAGGCGGCTGATGAACTGTTGCGACGATATCCGCATGAGAAACGCGTGGAAAAATTGCGGAAAGATCTGCCGACGATCCGGGAAAATGCCGAAGCACAGGAACGGAAGGAACAGGAAGAACTGTTCAAGGATCTGCTCAACCGCCAGCGTTACGAGGAGGCCGCGGCAGTGGCCAAAGGGGTAATCGAGAAGCATCCGTCTTCGCAGGCTGCCCAGCAGTTGACGAAACTGTTGCCCAAGGTGGAGGAGTTGATCAAGCAGGAGCGGCTGAAGAAGCCGCAGGCGACGGGGTGACAAAATTCTGATTACTGAATTCCTTATTTCGACACACGGCATGTGGAACCGTGCGTCAAGGGAAGGGGAGAAACTGGACGGTGGCTTTTCACACTTGTGCGGCTGGGTTATTATCGCCGCATGAATAACAACCTTTCTCAATCGCAGCAGACCATTCCGATACTCGATTTCGGATCGCAATACGTACAGTTGATCGCCCGGCGGGTGCGCGAGGCGGGGGTCTACTCCGTGCTGGTGCGTCCGGATATTTCGGTGGCGGAACTGCGGAGCATGAATCCGGTGGGGCTGATTCTTTCCGGCGGGCCATCGAGCGTCTATGAAGAGGGCGCACCGAAGTGCGATCCGCAGATTTTCCAGCTCGGTGTGCCCGTGCTGGGGATCTGCTATGGAATGCAGATTGCGACGCAGATTCTCGGCGGCGATGTAAAGCCGGCGCATGCCCGGGAATATGGCCGCACCAAGTTGCATACGAATGCCGAAGTGTCCGACCTGCTGCACGGCGTGCCGCAGGACACCACGGTGTGGATGAGCCACGGGGATCAGGTGCAACAGCTTGGACCGGACTTTGTGGCGCTCGCGGCGACGCCGACGTGCCCGCTGGCAGCCATGCGGCACAAGAGCCAGCCCTTCTATGGCGTGCAGTTTCACCCCGAAGTAACCCACACACCCCACGGCGTGCAGATTCTCGAAAACTTCCTCTACCGCATCTGCAAGGCTGCAGGCACCTGGAAAATGGGGAATTTCATCGATCAATCCGTGGAACAAATCCGCAAGCAGGTCGGCTACAACCAGGTCATCTGCGGCCTTTCCGGCGGCGTCGATTCGTCGGTGCTGGCCGCCCTGCTGCACAAAGCCATCGGCAGCCAGCTCCATTGCATCTTTGTCGACAACGGACTGCTGCGGAAGAATGAGCGGGCGTCTGTTGAGGCGACCTTCCGCGATCATTTCCACATCAACCTGCGCGTGGTCGATGCAGCGAATGATTTTCTAACTGCCCTGGCGGGCGTCACCGATCCGCAGCAAAAGCGCAAGATCATCGGAAAAATCTTCATCGACGTGTTCAAGGCCGAAGCGAAGAACATCAAGGATGCAAAATTCCTGGCACAGGGAACGCTCTATCCGGACGTCATCGAATCCGGCCATGGACACGCGGGAACCGCGGCCAACATCAAGCTGCACCATAACGTCGGCGGGCTGCCGGCAGAGTTGGGGTTTGAGCTCGTCGAACCGCTGCGGGATCTGTTCAAGGATGAGGTCCGCAAGATGGGCGAACTGCTGGGATTACCGGAGGCCATTGTCTGGCGGCATCCGTTCCCGGGCCCGGGCCTGGCGGTGCGATGCATCGGAGAAATCACGGAAGAGAAGTTGAGCCTGCTGCGGGATGCGGACCAGATCTTCCTGGAAGAGATTGTGGCCGAGGGGCTGTACCGTTCGACCGCCCAGACGTTCGCGGCGATTCTGCCGGTGCGAGCGGTAGGCGTGATGGGCGACGGCCGGAGTTATCAGCACGTGATCGCACTGCGAAGCGTGGATACGAGCGACTTCATGACCGCAGACTGGAGCCGTATTCCCTACGAAGTACTGGCTCGCGTCAGCAACCGCATTGTCAACGAAGTCCGAGGCGTGTCGCGGGTAGTCTACGACATCACCAGTAAACCCCCTGGTACAATTGAGTGGGAATAGCCAATTTGAACAATGGACCGACCAAGAGGCATTTCGGGTGTCTAGTGTCGCATGACTGAACGGCGCGGAATACATCCTCATGACATCGGGTTGCCGGAGTCGGCGATCCGCCAGCGGCGGCGGTCGCATAGGACGGCGCGGATCATGCTGATCATCGCCGGGCTGACGGCGCTGGCCGGGTGGTCGCTCTTCGGCTTTTCCATTTCGGCTGCCGTGCGGATGCGCGAAGAATCGCCCTACCGGGCCATCATCGCCTATGGCATCCTGATCGTTTCCAGCGTTACGCTGATCCTGGGCCTGTGGTACCTGCTGCTGGCCCAGGTGGAGCGCGTGGCGCGGATGACGGTGGGCAATCCGGAAGAATATCGTCCGGCGGCGACGCTGTGTCCGAACTGCGGCTGGCCGATCGATCCGCCCGACCGCTTCTGCCGACACTGCGGCAAACCGCTGGGCGCGTCGATCGCCCCGCCGACCACCATGAAAAAGTAGCAACCCGGCGGAGCTTTCGCCTTGCCAATCTACCCCCCCATCGCCACAATGCCTTACCCGGCGACTTTGTGCTGCGGACGAACCGCCGGGTCTTGGGTTCTGAGTTCAACTGATCTGCACTTTTCTGGACGTTCATGATCCTGCTCAAAGCCACCAATCTCATCAAACGCTACGGCGCCCGCACGGTCGTTAGCGAAGTCTCGTTTGATGTGGGCCATCGTGAGGTCGTTGGCCTGCTGGGCCGCAATGGGGCGGGCAAGACGACGACCTTCCGCATGGTGATGGGGATGATCGTCCCCAACGGCGGGCAGGTGATGTTCGATGGTTTCGACATCACCAAGCTGCCGATGTACCAGCGGGCACGCAAGGGGATGGGGTATCTTTCGCAGGAACCTTCGATCTTCCAGCGGATGACGGTGGAGCAGAACCTGCTGGCAATTCTGGAGACCACCCGGCGTTCGGCAGCCGCACGAAAGGAAGAGTCTGAACGCTTGATGGAGCAGTTCGGTCTGACCAAAACCCGCCATCAGAAGGCGAACACACTTTCCGGCGGCGAGCGCCGGAAACTGGAGATTGCCCGGGCCCTCGTGACAAATCCGTCGCTGATTCTTCTGGATGAGCCCTTCAGCGGTGTCGATCCGATTGCCGTGGAAGATCTCCAGCGGGAAATCCGGCAACTCAAGGATACGCTGGGCAAGGCGATTCTGATCACGGACCACAACGTGCAGCGAACACTGGAAGTCTGCGACCGCGGCATCATCATTTCTGACGGAAAAGTGCTGGCCCACGGCACACCGAAAGAACTCATCAATAACCCGCTGGTACGCCAAACCTACCTCGGCCACACCTTCCGCGGCGACGAGTTCGACTGAACGACGTTGTCCCACCCCCTACCGACAATAAAACGCACGAGATACGAGACCCGCAGGAGCATGTTTCCCCCTCATGAGGCCAACGGCGGCTTCGCGTAGCTATCTGGACACATGGTCCGGCGGTAGAGAGAGATAGATGGACGAGCGACGATGGATGAGAACGCCATCAGGGATCGTTCCTGGAATGGCGTAACAATGAACTCTTGAGTATCGCGTGCCTGCCGGTTGGGGAGTCTGCGCCGTCGTGGGCATTGAAGTAGCGCGGGCCGATTACAGACGGCAGCGCAGCCGCAGACGACGAAAATTTGCAAACGATCGGGAAACGCGACACAAGCGGCGGCGCGGTGCGTGCCGTATCGTCAGGGTACGCGTTGGATCGGTCGACAACGAGGAGACATTTCCATGGCGAACTTTCACTACGAAGCAATGAATGCGGCGGGCCAGACGGTCAAAGCAGAAATAGAGGCGGCTTCCGCAGCGGAGGCGCTCACCAAGATCCGTACGACAGGGTACTTTCCGACGAAGGTAAAGCCGGCGGCAGAGCGGAGAGCAAAATCGAAGACCGCAGGGGGCGATGATGGAAAACATCGATCCCAGAAGGGCTGGAACATCTCAATTGGCGGCGTATCGACGGGGGCTCTGACAGAGTTCACATCACAGCTTTCTACGCTGCAGGATGCGGGATTGCCGATCTTGCGTTCATTGAAGATTCTCTGGCAGCAGGAACGGCCAGGCGTTCTGAAGAATATTCTGGCGGATGTCGCCGCCGGCGTGGAAGGCGGAGATACGTTGTCGGAAGCAATGACGCGGCATCCGAAAACGTTCAACCGGCTGTACGTGAATATGGTGCAGGCGGGAGAGACCGGAGGAGTCTTGGATCTGATTCTGCAGCGGCTGGCGGAATTCATGGACAAGGCACAGCGACTGCGACGACGGATCATCGGGGCGATGATCTATCCGACTGCGGTGATCATGTTTTCGATATTAATCGTGACCGGCATCATGATGTTTGTCGTGCCGCGGTTTGCCGATATTTTCAAGGACTTCCGCACAACCCTTCCGGGGCTGACGGTGGCATTGATGCAAGTTGCGGATTTCATCGCGCATCGCCACGGATGGGCGCTGGTGCTAGGATCACCGGTGGCGGCGTGGTTCGTGATGAAACTAGTGGGGAAGTCACGGGCGGGACGGGAGGCGCTCGACCGCATGAAACTGAAGGTGCCGATTGTAGGTCGGATCATCGCCAAGACGGCGGTGGCGCGGTTCTCTCGCACGCTGGGGACTTTGTTGGCCGCGGGTGTGCCGATCCTGGAAGCCATGGCCATTGCCCGTGATACCGTGGGCAATGTGGTGTACGAGAAGGCGTTGCAGCGGGTTCTGGAGGCGGTTCGCGAGGGTGAGTCCGTAGCCGCACCGCTGCGGGCGACGAAGGTGTGCGACGGGATCGTGACGAACATGATCGATGTGGGAGAAGAGACCGGAGACTTGGACAAAATGCTGCTGAAGATCGCGGACAAATATGATGACCAGGTGGATGTGCTGGTCGGATCGCTGGTGAGCCTGCTGGAACCGGTGATGGTGATTCTGCTGGGAGGAATCGTGGGAACGATTGTGGTGGCGTTGTTCTTGCCGCTGGTCAAGATTCTTCAGTCAATGGGGACGTAATCCTGCAAAAAAACAACGAAACGCAATCTATGGAGCGAAGGCGCAGCACTTCCGACTATCGCCCCTGCCCGCGGCCGCCTTTTCGGCGGAACTCTTGTTGGCGCGCGTGGCCGAATCTGCCGGGGCGGCCGCTGCCGCCCACATTGCCGCCGCCGAGAATGCTTTTCAGCCGTGGGCCACGTACTCCAATCGTATCGGGGCCGCGTACCTTGCGCTTGCCTACCATAATCGTGAGCAGTTTGCAGGCAATCTGCGTCAAATCCAACTGCTCTTCAAGGTTCGAGAGCAAATCCACCGCTTCGTCCGAAACTTCTTGCAGGCACACTTTGCGGATGAGTTTTACATCTTCCTTCCGGTGAATATCGGCAGCCGACGGCACTTCGCGGTGAATGAATGACGCCTTGATTGCGGTCTGCAGGCGTTTAAGCGTGCGAAACTCAAACGGATTGACCAGCGTGATCGCCTTACCCTTCTGCCCCGCGCGGCCCGTCCGGCCGATGCGGTGGACGTAGCCTTGTTGATCGAACGGCATGTGATAATTGAAGACGTGCGTGACGCCGGTGACATCGAGGCCGCGTGCCGCCACATCCGTGGCGACGAGCATTTCGAGTTTTCCCAACTTGAAGGCGCGAATAATGTCCTGTCGCATGCCTTGTTCGATGTCACCGTGGAGGGCTCGCGCCTGGCACCCGCGGCCGATGAGCACTTCGCAGAGTTCATCGGTCTCCCGTTTCGTGCGGCAGAACAGGATCGACTTGGCGGGTTCCTCGGCATCGATGATCCGCACCACGGCATCCAGACGTTCGGCTTCGTCGATCACGTAGAACGACTGCTCCACATCGGTGTTCGTCGCCTCCTGCTGGACGAGATTGATCGTCTCGGGATGCTCCAGGATATCCTGCGCCAGCTTGCGAATCGGCGGGGGCATCGTGGCGGAAAAAAGCAGCGTCTGGCGTTCGCCCGGCAGGAATTTGAAGATCGCCTGGATATCCTCCAGGAAGCCCATGTCGAGCATTTCGTCGGCCTCATCAATGATCACGGTGGATGGGGTAAACGCGCCCATCCGCTTGGAATTGAGCAGATCCAGCAGGCGGCCGGGGGTGGCCACGACGATCTGGGCGCCGCGGCTGATGAGTTCCACCTGTCGACCGCTGGATTGCCCGCCGTACACGGCCACGGATTTTACATTCGCCAGGCGGCCGAGTCGGAACAGTTCGTCGCTGACCTGCATGGCCAATTCGCGAGTGGGCGTGATCACGAGAATTTCGGGAGTGCCGGAAAACTTGAGGCGGCTCATCGCGGGAAGGCCGAACGCGGCGGTTTTTCCAGTGCCGGTGCGGGCTTGAGCGATCAGATCCTTGCCGGCGAGCACCACGGGGATGGCCGCATTTTGAATGGGCGTGGGAGTCTTGTAGCCCGCGGCGACGACGCCAGCCAGCACCTTCTCACTCAACCCAAAGGTTTCGAATCCCGGTTCGACCAGGAGTTCAGTTGTCGATGCAGTTTTAGTCACGATCATCTCCGAAAAATGCTGGTGCAGTAGTGCAGTAGCCCAGCGGAAACAGGCGGATCTGATCCGCCGCGCAGGCAAAACCGGCGGAAAACGGTGGCCCCGACACCAGCCGATACATTTCGAAATCGAAGGGGTATATTTTCAACGCGAAACAGATCACAGAAGGAACATATCATACCACAAATGAAGCGGTTACCGCGCGCGTTGCGAGCGCGATGTGTCTGGGGGCGCGTGAAAAAGCCCAGGGATGTGATCCCTGGGCTCTTGGGTTAATTAGTGGAGAGCGGGTTACTTCTTGCTCTTCTTGTCGGCGATGACGGCCTGGGCGGCGGCCAAGCGGGCAATCGGGACGCGGTAGGGTGAGCAGCTGACGTAGTTCATGCCGATCTTGTGGCAGAACTTCACCGAGCTGGATTCGCCACCGTGTTCGCCGCAGATACCCACCTTGAGTTTCGGATTGGTGGAGCGGCCCTTTTCGATGCCCAATTTGACGAGGAGGCCGACGCCGTCCTGGTCGAGGGCCTGGAAGGGATCGGCCTTGAAGATGCCGACGCCGCCGTCTTTTTCCGTCGCGACGTAGACCGGCAGAAAGCGCCCGGCATCGTCACGGGAGAGGCCCATCGTCATCTGGGTCAGATCGTTAGTGCCGAAAGAGAAGAACTCGGCGACTTCAGCGATCTTGTCCGCGAGCAGCGCGGCCCGCGGAACTTCGATCATCGTGCCGAGCATGTACTTGACCTTGCTCTTGGCCGCCTTGATAAGACCGTCGGCCAGCGCCCGGGCCTGCGTGACCTGGATCTGCAGTTCCTTCTTGTCCATGGTCAGCGGAATCATGATTTCCGGGAAGACCTTGATGCCCTTCTTGGCGACGGCGATGGCGGCTTCGATGATGGCCGTCACCTGCATATCGAGGATTTCCGGGTAGGTGATGCAGAGGCGGCAGCCACGGTGGCCGAGCATCGGGTTGGATTCGTGGAGCTGCTCGCAACGATGGCGGATATCCGCTGCGGAGATGCCAGTAATCTGCGAAAGCTTGTTGACGCCGGCGTCATCCTTCGGGGTGAACTCGTGCAGTGGCGGATCGACGAGGCGGATGGTGACCGGTTTGCCGTCCATGGCGGTGAAGATGCCGACGAAGTCTTCCCGCTGGAAGGGAAGAAGCTTGGCGAGGGCGGCTTTCCGTGCGACGAGGGTGTCGGCGACGATCATTTCCTGGATGGCCAGGCGACGTTCTTCGGTGTCGAAGAACATGTGCTCGGTGCGGGTCAGGCCGATGCCTTCAGCGCCCATCTTGATGGCGTTCTCAGCATCATAGGGGGTATCGGCGTTCGCCCGGACCTTGAGCGTACGGATCGCATCGCACCATTTCATGAGGATCTGGTATGCAGGCGGCTGCTCGGGGGCCTTGAGGGTCAGCTCGCCTAGGAAGACCTCGCCAGTGCCGCCATCGAGGGTGAGGAAATCGCCGGCCTTGACGGTCTTATCGCCGACGGTCATGACGCCGGTTTCGTAATTGATGCGGAGCACTTCGCAGCCGACGATGCAGCACTTGCCCCAGCCGCGGGCCACGACGGCCGCGTGGGACGTCTTGCCGCCGGTGGCGGTGAGAATGCCCTGGGCGGCATGCATGCCGCCGACATCTTCGGGGGAGGTTTCTTTACGGACGAGAATGACTTTCTCACCCTTGGCGGCGCGGGCTTCGGCGTCGGCGGCGTTGAAGGCCACGCGACCGGAAGCAGCGCCTGGGACGGCGTCGATGCCCGTGGCCAGCTTGGTGAGGGTCTTGCGATCAAGCTTCGGATCGATGACCGGATAGAAAAGGCGTTCGATGTCTTCCGGAGTGATACGGGCGATCGCTTCTTCCTTGGTCAGGAGTTTTTCGTTGACCATATCGACGGCGATCTTGAAGGTGGCCACCGGCGAACGCTTGCCGGACCGGCACTGCAGCATATAGAGCTTCTCGTCCTCGACGGTGAATTCGAGGTCCTGCATGTCCTTGTAGTGCTTCTCGAGCTGCTTGCGGACGGCACACAGTTCTTTGTAGGCCTTGGGCAACTTGTCATCGAGGGTGGAGAGCTTCAGCGGGGTACGGATGCCGGCCACGACGTCTTCGCCCTGGGCGTTGATGAGGTAGTCGCCGTAAAAGGTGTTCTCGCCGGTGTTCGGGTCGCGGGTGAAGCAGACGCCGGTGCCCGACTTGTCGCCCTTGTTGCCGTAGACCATCGTCTGAACGTTGACGCCCGTGCCCTTGAGCTCGGTGATCTTTTCCACGCGGCGATAGGTCTGGGCCTTGTCGGCTTCCCAGCTGCCGAAGACGGCCATGATGGCGCCCCAGAGCTGATCGATCGGATTCTGCGGGAAGTCAGCGCCCTTCTTTTCCTTGTAGAACGCCTTGAACTGTTCGCAGAGTTCCTTGAGGCTCTCGGCGGGGATTTCGGGGTCGGTCTTGACGCCGAGCTTGTGCTTCATGGCGTGAAGGAGGTCTTCCATGGGTTCTTTGGAGAGGCCCATGGCGGTGGTGGAATACATCTGGATGAAGCGGCGATAGGAGTCGTAGGCGAAGCGGGGATTGTCGGTCTTGCCGGCAAGACCCTGCACGGATTTGTCATTGAGACCCAGGTTGAGAATCGTTTCCATCATGCCGGGCATCGAGCGGGCGGCACCGGAGCGGACCGATACGAGCAGCGGGTCGTTGGCATCGCCGAGCTTCTTGCCCATGGCGGCTTCGACCTTGGCGAGATTCTCGAGGACTTCCTTCTTGGTCTGTTCGGAAAGTTTGCGGCCGAGGATGTAGTACTCTTCGCAGCAGGGGATGGAGATGGTGAAGCCCGGGGGGACGGGCAGTCCGGCGGAGGTCATGTCCGCGAGGCCCGCGCCTTTTCCGCCGAGAATCATTTTTCGCTCGCCTTCGGTCTTGGCGACAGCCATGCCTTCGGCTTTGCCGTTACCGAAGAAGTGGACGCGCTTACCGCCGGACTTGGCGGACTTGGGAGCAATTTTTTTGGAAGTTTTCTTAGCCACGAAACAAATCCTCCGTAAAAAAGAGCGCCGCCGGAGGTGGAAGAAGAGGACCGGCAAATGCGCTTGAGGGACCTAAAAACCCGGAAAAACTAGAATCGGAAAGTATAAAGAAAGGGCGAGGAGTGTCAAACGAGAATCGGACGAAATGGTCGTAATAACCGCGACAAATCAGGCGGTTTTGACGTTGGATTACACAATG
Organism: uncultured Phycisphaerales bacterium; assembly: GCA_903845195.1. Classification (GTDB taxonomy): domain Bacteria; phylum Planctomycetota; class Phycisphaerae; order WQYP01; family WQYP01; genus CAIMWO01. The sequence continues at coordinate 26,812 of CAIMWO010000058.1, read as the reverse complement.
AAAACAAAGGCGATGGAGATTGCGTGACACAGAAAAATGCATTCCCGAAGCGGGAAGATCGATTCTAAGTAATGGCGTCTAAATCAGTTAGGAATGCCTAGATATGTCGCAAGTCTGCAGTGAGATGTCCCGTTCGTCGTGAGTAACGCCGAATCAGGGGATCGAATGTAGCAGAGAACCGCCATCGGTCTGGCTCATTCAACTGGCGCTAAGAATCGACGAATGAGCCGAGGCGCAGGCATGCCAGTATTTCGAAGACAGAGAAATCGCTGCAATCGCAAGCGGCACCGCGGTTCGTTGATATCGCTGACGGGGCGATTTTATTTCTTCGCGGCGGCTGGGCTCGTTGTGAGGAGCCAGTTTTCGGGAGAACGGTTCTTGGACTGCTCGAGGGTCTTGACGGTATCAGTCTGGCGATGGTCGGTGGCGATCGCGGAGTTATAGCCTAGGCCGACGCCGCCGGAGGCGATGGCTTTGCCGCTGATGTGAACGAGAGTGTCGGCAGTCTTGGGGATGGGGAGCGCCGCGGGCTTGAACTTGGTAGCGTCGAGAGCCCAGGCCAGATCGATGCCGGTCTTCTGGTCCAACTTGTCATGCTTAATGAGCGCGGCGACGAAGAGCAAATCGGAAATGTTTTGCAGGTCGGCAAAGGCGTCGATCTTCTCAGCAAGAGCGGGCATTTTTTCGGTGAATGTCTTGGCGAAACGCTGGGCAGCTTCGGAAGCGCCCTTGGGCTCGAAGTTCTGTGCGCCGCAGTTCACGCGGACACGCGAGCCGCGGATCTCGAAGGCATCGGCATTTTCGGATACCAGGAGGGGTTCGTAAGACGTTTCAAACCAGAGGCGGCTGGCGGCGGCGGCATCATTGACGGCGGACGCCAAGCCGTCGATCGGCGCAGGTTCGGCCCCCATGGAGAGGCTCTTGAGGCGGTAGTCGGCAGCCAGCATGACGAAGGCGGCGCGCGAGTCCTCCGGAACGCCAAAGATGCGGACGGTTTGCGGCCCCATGGCTTTCTTCATTTCGGCGATGAGCTTCTCACGCGGACCGTTGCCGAATTTCTTGACGACATCATCGGAAGTTTTTTGCGTGTTGGGGAGGGAGTCGAGGGAGCAGCCAAAGAAATCGGATTTGGCTGAGGAGACGGCACGGAGAACTACGACGAGGTCCTCAAGTTGGAGGATCGGGTGGCCGGTGGATTTGCCGACGGGGGTCAGCGGATTGGTTGCATCAATAGCTTCGGAAGGTCCTGCAAGGATGATATCTTTCTGCTCAGGATAGAGATAGACGAAGCGAATGCGGGTGAGGCCGCCGAGATACTTGAGATTCTCGGGAATGGGCTGTTTCTGTTCGACGTTGGCGCGAAGTGCATCGAGGGCGCGGGGAAGCGAGACAAAGGCGAGGCCCTGCGTCTGGTTGGCACTACGGGCCGCGGCGCGTTTGGCCGCCAGTGTTGCATCTTCGTGTCGGGCACTAAGGGCGCCATTTTCGGAAAGCCCGACACCATTGATTACCGGATTGACAAGAATCTGGGAGAAAGCGAGGTTGCATGAGCCGAGAATGAGGGATGCAAACAGCAGATTGCGAAGCATGTTCATAGATACCTCTCGTTCCCGTGCCATCAAACTTTCATGCCCGATACAACACGGGCATGGACCACCGTTGATACGATACCGCACGGTTGGATAAAAGCGAAACTAATAACGGCTCGCAGCGCGGCACGTGGGACGGCCTGGAGAGCGGCAAATGACGGGCGACGCTTGGGACGGCGGGTTGGCGGTATGATGGTAAGCGTGGAATAATGGAGCGTACGCATGCGAAAAGCGTTGTGGCGACGGTGGATGGCGATGGGCGCGGGAGTGGTTTGCTTAGGTGCGGGGATAGTGTGGGGGCAAGCGAGTGGTTCCAAGCCAGGGATAGTGTTGCGTATAGGGGCCGAGACCACGCCGGCTGGAACGACGATGAGGGCGGCAACCTCCGGCAGGCCCGAGAACAAATCGCCATCAGCAACCGCTCCGGCAACTACGCGAGCAGTTCCCGGTGAACCACCGGCGACGACGCGCAAATCACTAACCGTCCGCGGCGCACCTTTCGTGCAGACCGGTCCCATCAAAGTCATAGGAAACCTGCTGGATCCTGAACATGGCCTGATGCCCAAGGATTACGATGGGGAAGGCGGGCGGTGCGATACGTTGTTTCGCACGGACTTTGGATATGACGTGACGCCGGTGACCGTGAGGCGGACGGACGAGAGGTTTGTGGGAACGATGAAGTGTTCCGGGCCGTGGACACGGATCACGCTAACCCTCACCTTGTGGTTGCCGGCGCATCCTGCGCTATACCTGCTGGACCATGAGGAGACGCATCGGGAGGTCTCCGAGCGTGTTTACGCAGAGGGAATCGTTCCAATGGCGGCGGTGTTGAAGGCCATGGAGGGAAAGATCTATACGGCAGCCGGGAAGACGGAAGCCGAAGCGCGCGAAGCGGCCAAGCAAGCGCCGATCAACGAGTTCAACGACGCTTCTGGTCGGCTGTTTGGCGGGCGGGCAAGGCGAATCAACGTGCGCTTCGATACGGTGACGAGGCACGGGATCTTCGTGCGGAAGCCAAATCGGGAATTGATGGAAGATCTATTCAAAGAGGATGCGAAGGGCGAGGCGGACACGGCGACCCAGGAAGGAAAGTAGACCGTCGACGGGGCGGGTGTGGATTCCACGAACATGATGCGAAGGCGCCACGAAAAGAAACGGGGCCTTCGATTTGGAGATCGAAGGCCCCGGTAGAATTCTTGACACGCTGAAACGCGAACGTCGAATCTATTCTCTATTTAGTCGATTTTGACTTCTTTGCCAGCGTCCGCGGAGCGGTAGACGCCGTCGAGGATTTTCTGGACGGCCAAGCCGGCTTCACCGGGGGCGGTGAGCGGGGTGTGCTTGGTGCAGCCGTCGATCCAATTACGGAGCTTGGTGAAGAACATCATATTGAAATCGCCACTGGGAACGAAGGCGGGGGAGCAATTGACCATGGTGCCGGCGCGATCGGTGAAGATCGAGGCGGTTTCCCAGCGGGCGCCGCCCTTGTCGCCGACCATGGTGAAATCCCAGATGTCTTTTTCGATGTGACCAGCGAAGGACGCCTCGATCTGCATGATGGCGCCGTTTTCGAAACGGATCTGTCCGATGGCGAGATCTTCGACGGTGTAGGTTTTCCAATCCCAACCGGGCCACTGGCTGACGACCTGGGAGGGTTTGTTGCCCATGTAGGTCCAGGTGTTGCCGGAGGCGGCGATGGGCCTGGGAGCACCCATGGCGTAGTGGGCCATTTCGATCACGTGTACGCCGATGTCGATCATCGGTCCGCCGCCCTGGAGCTCTTTCTGGCCGAAGACGCCCCAGTTGGGGATGCCGCGGCGGCGGAGGGCCTGGCACTTAACGAACTTGATGTCGCCGAGAATGCCTTCATCGACGGCGCGTTTGATGATCTGCGTGTTGGGATGGTAGCGGTACTGGAAGCCGATGACGATCTTCTTCTTGGCCTTCTTGGCGGCGTCGATCATCTTCTGGCATTCCTTGGGGGTCATCGCCATGGGCTTTTCAGTCAGGACATGGCAGCCGGCGTTTGAGGCGGCGATGGCGGCCGGCGCGTGCAGGCCGTTGGGGGTACAGACGGAGACGCCGTCGATTTCGACCTTCTTGAGCATGTCGTCCCACTTGGTGAAGACGTTGGTGCAGCGAGTTTCTTCAGTAAACCAGGCGAGGCGTTCGGCTTTGATGTCGCAGCCGGCGACGATTTCGACATCGGGCATCTTCTGAAGAGCCTTGATGTGCGTGCCGGAGATGCCGCCGCAGCCGATAAAGGCTACGCGGAATTTTTTGCCGGAGAATGATTGTTTGACTTCGCCGCCGAGAGACTCTGTGGAAACGCCAGTATTGGCCATGGAAGGAACCCTCATAAACAGAAACAGTTACGAACAGGCACCGGGAAGCGGGGTATTGTCGGGAGGAGCAGGGAAAACGTCAATGCCACGCCGGGATTAGACACAGGCGTATCTATGGGCCTAAAGTGGGCACATTGCACACTTGTTGGAGCAACGCATGAAACGTTTCGTGATTGCATGGATGATACTGGCGGCCCTGTCGCTACTGGCGGGAGGGTGTTCGAATGTGCCGCAGGACTATGCGCCGCAGAAGGGCGACATGGTATTTCAATCGCTGCCGCATGGCGCAATGGTGGACATGATTGAGGGATCTACAGGAAGTCATTACTCGCACTGCGGCATAGTGGTGGAGAAGAACGGGGCGTGGTATGTGCTGGAGGCGATTGGCCCGGTGCAGGAAATATCGCTTGATGCGTGGATCGGCCATGGACGGGGGAACGCCTTTGCGGTGTACCGATTGAAGCCCCCCTACCGCTCTGCCATCGAACCCATGATCACCGCGGCGAGACGTTACATGGGAAGGCCGTACGACGTGCACTACCAGATGGACGATGAGAGAATTTACTGTTCAGAACTGCTGTACGAGGGATATCTGCAGGCGACCAATACGCCATTGGGAAAAATGGAAAAGGTCAGCGAATTGAATTGGAAGCCCTACGAGGAATTGATGAAGGGGATCGAAGGGGGGCCGGTGCCGCTGGAGCGGAAATTGATCACTCCGCGGGCGATCACCGAGGCGCCGGAGGTGGAGTTGGTTTACAAGCGTGGATATTGAAGTCCCAAGCGCGCCATCAGTTACTGGCGAGTACGCGTAGGGAAGGTTTATCCGTACGCGGAGGCGGAGTGCCTTCGGGAGCGCGGACGGGGGCGCCGGCAGTGATATCGAGCATGCGTTGGAGACTGACGCGGGCCCAATATTTGGTGTAATTGTCGACGACGATCTGGTTGACGACCTTTCCTTCGCTGAGATTGTCGAGCACCCAGAGGAGGTGCGGGGGATCGATGCGGTACATGGTGGTGCAAAGGCACTGGCACTCGGAAAGGATCAGAATGTGCTTGTCGGAGAATTGCTTGGCGAGGCGGTTGACCATGTGGACTTCCGTGCCGATGGCCCAGCGCGAGCCGGGGGGCGCGGCGGCGATGGTCTTGCCGATAAGGTCGGTGCTGCCGGCCATATCTGCTTTCTGAACGACTTCCCAACGGCATTCGGGATGGACGATTACCTTGATCCCGCCCTGGTCGGCGTATTTGGCGCGGATCTGATCGATGTGCTCGGGGCGGAAAAGCTGGTGAACGGAGCAATGGCCCTTCCAGAGAATGAAGGTGGCGCTGCGGATCTGCTCATCGGTGAGGCCGCCGTTGGGCTGGCGGTAGTCCCAGACGACCATGGAATCGAGCGGAAAGTCCATCTGGTAGGCGGTGTTGCGGCCGAGATGCTGGTCGGGGAAGAAGATGATTTTCGTCGAATTCTGACTTCCGATTTCTGAATTCTGAATTGGATCTTTGCCGAGCGCCCATCTCAGAATCTTTTCGCAATTCGAGCTCGTGCAGACAGCTCCGTTATTTTCGCCGACGAAACTCTTTAGGTCGGCGGCGGAGTTCATGTAGGTGATGGGCATGAGTTTGAAATTGGGGATCTCGCGGCAGGCTTCATGGATGGCGGTCCAGGCGTCCTGGACGTCGTCGAGATTGGCCATGTCAGCCATGGAACAGCCGGCACCCAGGTCCGGGAGGATGACCTGCTGGGTTTCGCTGGTGAGGATGTCGGCGGACTCGGCCATAAAGTGGACGCCGCAGAAGATGACGTACTGAGCGCGGGTGACTTTGGCGGCTTCACGGGAAAGCTGGAAGGAATCGCCGGTGACATCGGCAAAGCGGATGACATCATCCTGCTGATAGTGATGGCCGAGGATGATGAGTTTCTCGCCAAGCTCGGCTTTGCGCGCGGCGATGCGGGCGACCGCTTCATCGGCAGGCATTTCGGTGTATCGGCGGAGGATGGGTTGCTGCCAGTTCATCGTCCGAGCGGCTCCTTTCAAGACATTCAATTGTAGCAAAACTACAGTAGAATGGCAGTGTTGTAACGGCATCAAACGGGCGGAAGGATCGGAAAATGTCACGAAGCAACGCAGCGGCGAATGAATCGCAATACGATGTGCTGGTGATCGGCGGTGGGCCGGCGGGGATTGGGGCGGCAGTGGGCGCGGCACAGATGGGCACGCGGGTGGCGCTGGTCGAACGGCATCCGATCCTCGGCGGGATGGGGACAGCGGCGCTGGTCAATAATTTTTGCGCAGCACATCACGATGGCCAGCGGTTGGTCATTGGCGGGGTATTCGGCAAGTTGCGGCAGCGGCTGATCGGGCGGAAGGCGATTTATGCGACCACGCGGATGGAGCCGTACAACCCGGAAGTGTTCATCGAGGAATCGGCGGCGATGTGCCGCGAGGCGGGAGTGCGGCTGTACCTGGGGGAAACCATTTCCGACGTGACATTTGACGCCGGACGCGATGTCCGCGTGCGGTTAGCCAGCGGCGGGAAGTTGTGCGGCAAGACGCTGGTGGATGCGACAGGCGATGCGCTGGTGGCGTTTCGCGCGGGCGTTCCGTTTACGTTTGGCCGGGCGTCAGATCATGCGGTGATGCCGCTGACGTATTGCTACATGATGGGTCCGATCGACTTGGCGACGGCCAAGCGCGAAACGCCGCAGTTCATGCATCATGATGAGGCAGTGGGCGAGGATTATTACTTTCTGTCGGGGTGGTACCCGGATGTGGACAAGAAAGTAGCGGAAGCGCGGGCGCGGGGCGAACTGCGGATTTCGCGGGATCATATCTCGGCGATTTGCAGCGTGCCGAACATGCCCCAGTATGCAACTGTCAATTTCGGGCGGGTGAACGTCGCGGATCCGACGGACCCGGTGCAGCTTGCGGCGGCCGAGGCGGAGGGAAAACTGCAAGTGCAGGATGGATTGCGTTTCTTCCGCAAATATCTGCCGGGGCTGGAAAATGTGGACCTGGTGCAACTGGCCCGGCAGATCGGAGTGCGAGAGTCGCGGCAGATCGTGGGACAGTACGTACTGACGGGTGAAGATGTGGTGAGCGGGGCTCAGTTTGAGGATGTGATTGCCCAGAGCTGTTACCCGGTGGACATTCACGAGCCGGGCAGCGATCAGACGACGATGAAGCCTGTCGGCGGGGTGGGACACTACGACATTCCGTGGCGGTGCCTGGTGCCCAAGAGCGGGCCGGCGAATCTGATTGTCGGCGGAAGGAGCATCTCGGCGACGAACGAGGCGATGAGTTCGTTCCGCGTATCACCATCGGTGATGGCGCTAGGGGAAGCGGCGGGGGTGACGGCATCACTGGCGGCGCTGCGCGGCTGCGGGATGGCCGATGTGGGTGCGCCCGATGTGCAGAAGCAGTTGCTGGCGACCGGTGGAATCCTGAAATAATTGCACCCGAAGATGAGCGAGGGGCGGTTACAATTCGGACGCCTTGGGAGAGGTGATCCGAAAGGAAGGTGCACATGGGTGGGAAGTTGACGGTGTGCGAGCATCCGCTGATTCAGCAGTCGCTGGGGGAGTTGCGGCGGAAGGAGGCTCTGCCGCTGGAATTTCGGGCGCGGGTGGGTGAATTGGCGCGGTACCTGACGTATGAAGCGGCGCGGGACATGGCGACATGCACGGTGGAAGTCGAGACGCCGCTGACGAAAGCCACGGTGACGCGGATCGACGAGCGGAAGCTGATCCTGGCGCCGATCCTGCGGGCAGGCCTCGCAATGATCGACGGGGCGATGGCGACGTTTCCGCATGCGCAGGTGCGGCACATCGGGATCTTCCGCGATGAGGCGACCTGCCAGCCGGTGGAGTATTACGTGAAACTGCCGGAGCGGCTCGATCCTGAGACACTGGTAATGATCCTCGATCCGATGCTTGCGACCGGTGGCAGCGCGCTGGCGACGATCGAAGCGTTCAAGCGGCGGGGAATAATCCGGATCAAATTTGTGTGCCTGATTGCCGCACCGGAAGGAATCGCGGCGGTGCAAAGCGCGCATCCGGATGTGGCACTGTACGCCGCGGCGGTGGATTCGCATCTCAATGCCCAGAAATACATCGTGCCGGGCCTGGGGGATGCGGGGGACCGGTGCTTTGGAACGGTGTGAGCTCGCAGGTGCGCCATCCGGAATGCAGGTGCGGAAACCAGCGACGCGATTGGGCTGGCGGCATATCGCCATTCGCGTTCATTCTCGGATATACTTCGCGGCATTGAGTTTTCGAGGATGCCATGGCCGAACATGATGCGCTGCAATCGTTGCGGGAGAAGATCGACGAGCTGGACCACCGGATCGTGGAACTGCTCAACGCGCGGGCGCGCATTGTGGTGGACATCGGCAAGGTGAAACATCAGTCGGGCTCGCCAATCTACGCGCCGGATCGCGAAAAGATCGTGCTCGAGCGGATTCGCAAGGCCAATCAGGATGTCGGCGGGCCGTTGCCGAATGCGTGTCTGGAAGCGATTTACCGGGAGTTAATGAGCGGGAGTTTCGCGCTCGAGCGGCCGCTGCGAATTGCGTACCTGGGACCGCAGGGAAGTTTCAGCCACCTGGCCAGCGCCAAGAAGTTCGGCAGTTCGGTCGAGCATGTTCCGGTCGTGGCGATCGAGAGCGTATTTGATGAGGTGGCGCGGGGGCACGCGGATCTGGGCCTGGTGCCGATTGAGAATTCGACGGTGGGCGGGATCGTCGAATCGATGGATGCGTTTTTGGAACATCCGAACGTGACGATCGTGGCCGAGGTATTGATCGCGATCCATTCGCACCTGCTGGCGCGATGTGCGCCGGAAGAGATCAAGGTGATCTACTCGAAGGGCGAAGCGCTGGATCAGTGCCGGCAGTGGCTGAATGCGACTTTCCGCGATGTGCAGCGGTTGCCCGTGGCCAGTTCCAGCAAGGCTGCAGAAATGGCGGCGAAGGAACCGGGCGCCGCGGCGATCGGCAGTTCGCTGGCCGCGGAGGTCTACGATCTCAAGATGCTCTTCGCAAATATCGAGGACAATCCCAATAACGTCACGCGGTTCTTCGTCATCGGCAAGACGGGTAACAACCAGGCGGCCAAACGCACCGGCGACGACAAAACCAGCATCATCTTCACGACATCGCACAAGGCGGGGGCGCTGGTGGACGTGCTGGACGTGTTTCGCCGGTATGGCATCAACCTGACGAATATCGACACGCGGCCCAGCCAGAAGCGGAATTTTGAGTATTACTTCTTCACGGATCTGCTCGGGCATGTCGAGGATGACCCGGTGAAAGAGGCCCTGGTGGAGGCCAAGCAGCATTGCCTGCAACTGGCGGTGCTGGGGAGTTTTCCGCGGGCCACGGAAACGTTGTGATGGAATCCATGAATCCAATCCACGATCCGTTTATACTCCTGCCATGACTCACGGGGCCGATTCCATACATTCCATTGATCCGTCGACGCTGACGCCGGCGATGCGGCAGTATCAGCAGTACAAGGCGCAGTATCCGGATGCGATTCTGTTCTTCCGGATGGGCGACTTTTACGAGTGCTTTTACGAAGATGCACGGACGGTGGCCCGGGTGCTGGGCGTGGCGCTGACGGCACGGAGCAAGGGGGAAAATCCCGTGCCCATGGCGGGGGTGCCCTACCATGCAGTGGATTCATATCTGCATCGCATGATTGCCGCGGGATTCAAGGTGGCAATCTGCGAGCAGATGGAAGATCCCAAGGCTGCCAAGGGATTGATCAAGCGGGAAGTGACGCGGCTGGTGACACCGGGGACGCTCACCGAAGAGGCGATGCTCGATGGGCGGGAGGAGAATTTTATCGCGGCGATGGTGCTTGGCGAGAAACCCGAAGCAGGAAGCAAGAAGCAGGAAGAATCGCAGGCGGCGCTGGCGTGGTGCGAGTTGTCGACGGGAAAACTGATGACGTTTCGGGGGACGTTTGAGGCGTGTGCGGATGAATTGGCGCGGGTGCGGCCGCGGGAACTGCTCTTTGCCGAGGCGGCGGACCATCATCTGCCGGAGTGGGCGACGCAGTTGCGGAATGCACTGGGAATTACGCTATCAGCGCGGCCGGCGTGGCAGTTGGAGAGCCACCACACGCAGAAGATGCTCAAGGATCATTATGGCGTGATGACATTCGCGGGGTTCGGATATGAAGACGATCAGGATGCGGCGCTGCGGGCCGGCGGCGCGATCGTGGCATATCTGCATGAAACACAGAAGGCGGCGCTGGAGCATCTGCGACCGCCACGGGCGTTTGAGCGGCAGAACTATTTGATCATCGACCCCACGAGCCTGCGTTCGCTGGAGGTGCTGCGGACGATCCGAAGCAACGGAATAGACGGTTCTCTGGTCGGGGCGATTGATCGGACATTGACGCCGATGGGATCGCGGCTACTGCGGAACTGGCTGTGCTATCCGCTGCGGGATATCGCGGCGATCCGCCAGCGACAGGATGCCATCGAACAGTTGATGAACGCCGAGCATGCATTGTCGCAGATCCGGCAGGTATTGGGCGATTGCTCCGATGTGGAACGGATCACGGCTCGCATCTGCTGCAGGCGCGGAAGTCCGCGGGATTTGGTGGCATTGGCGCGGTCGCTGGAAACGCTGGTCGGGGCGGCGAAACTGCTGAAATCGCTGGACGAAACATCAACGCACTGGCGGGACCTGCTGGAACTGATGCCGGAGGCGACTGCGATCGCAGGCGAAATCCGTCGGGCGATCCTGGATGAGCCGGCATCACACCTGCGTGATGGCGGCGTGATCCGCGACGGGTTCCATGCGGAACTGGATCGCCTGCGGTCGCTGTCGCACGACAGCCGGACGTTCTTGGCCGAGTACCAGTCGAAGCTGGTGCAGAACACGAGTATTCCGTCGCTCAAGGTGGGATACAACAAGGTCTTCGGCTTCTACATCGAAGTGACCAACACGCACATCGAGAAGATTCCCGCCGAATTTATCCGCAAGCAGACGGTCAAGAATGCCGAACGCTACATCACGCCGGAGCTCAAGCAGTATGAAAGCGATATTCTGACGGCACAGGAACGCAGCAAGGCACTCGAGCAGGAGCTCTTCGAGCAACTACGGCTGGCCCTGGCCCAGCATGTGGAATCGCTGCAGAAACTGGCGTATGCGGGGGCGTCGCTGGATGTATTTTGCGGTCTGGCGCATCTGGCGAGATCGCGTCATTACTGCCGGCCAGAAGTCACGGCGGGACGGGAGCTGTTCATCGTCGACGCTCGACATCCGGTGGTGGAACAGAGCCTGGGTGAGAAGTTCGTGCCGAACGATGTGATGTTTGGAGAGGCGCCAGTAGCCAGCGATCAGTTGCCGGGGGCGATCGATCTGCCCGCTGGAACGCGTCCGGCCGCTACTGCGAAAGCTACGCTGCACCTGATCACCGGGCCAAACATGGCAGGAAAATCGACGTATATCCGGCAGGTGGCGCTGCTGGTGCTAATGGCGCAGGCGGGAAGTTTTATTCCGGCCAAAAGTGCGTCCGTAGGATTGGTCGACCGCATCTTCACCCGCGTTGGCGCCAGCGATGATCTTGCGCAGGGACAGTCGACGTTCATGGTGGAGATGACGGAAACCGCCAACATTTTGCATCATGCGACGGAGAATTCGCTGATCATTCTGGATGAGATCGGCCGGGGAACAAGTACGCTCGACGGGCTGGCGCTGGCCTGGGCGATTGCGGAATATCTTGCCGACACGACCAAAGCTCGCACGCTGTTCGCAACGCATTATCATGAGCTGACCGAGTTGGCCGAGACCAGTGGGGCCGTGGCCAATTTCAATGTGCTGGTGCGGGAGTGGGAGGATCAGGTGGTCTTCATGCATCGCATCGTGCCGGGGCAGGCAGACAAGAGCTACGGCGTGCACGTGGCACGACTTGCCGGAGTGCCGCGGAGCGTGGTGACGCGGGCGCGGCAATTGATGAACCAGTTGGTCGTACACGTCGGCAAGACCGGCGGCCGGGCGCGGGCCGCGAGCACGACAGTGACACCGCAGATCAATATGTTCGATGCGGCGGACCAGCAGGCCCTGAGCCAGTTGCGCGCCCTGGACATGAATCGCATGAGCCCGATGCAGGCCTGGGAAGCTCTGCGGAGCCTGCAGACACTGCTCGATGAGAAAAAGAACCAGCAGCAGCAACAACAGCAATAGCGAATCTTCGCACGCGCGGTCGCGAAATGCATGATCCGATGTGCTTGCCGGTGGGTCCGCCAGCGGCGTATAATCCGCACTTCCATAAGTTGGGCCAAAATGCCGGAGCACATATGAATTCGTTGTTGCCAAGCCTGTCGCTGGCCGCGGCATCTTATAACGAATGGGCGGTCCTTGGACTGCTGTTCGTGATTGCGGCGGGATTTGCGGCAGCGAACGTCGTGCTGTCGACCTCACTGGGACCGAAACGCAAGGGCCTGATCAAGGATGAGCCGTACGAATCGGGTATGAACCCGGTGGGCGACACCAAGCAGCGGTTCAATGTCCGGTTCTATCTGGTCGCGATGATCTTCCTGGTGTTCGACGTCGAAGTACTGTTCCTGATTCCATTCATCACGATCTTTCCGCAATACGATTTTCTGCAGCTGGGTGCCTACGGCATAAAATTTGGCGTCCTCTTCGCCGCCGTGCTCACATTCATGGCCATCATCCTCGTGGCGTACCTTTACGCATGGGGCAAGGGCGTGTTGAAGTGGGACTGAGTCGGCAGTAATCAGTGGTCTGATTTTTGAGAAGAAGAATATGGCGATCGAACCTACAGCGTTACCGGATAACTTCCTGACGCTGAGTCTCAAGCATGTCGTCAATTGGTGCCGACGGTCGAGCGTGTGGCCGTTGCCATTCGCAACGGCGTGCTGCGGAATCGAGCTGATGGCGACGGCCTCAAGCCGGTATGACCTGGCACGGTTCGGCGCTGAAGTGATGCGGTTCAGTCCGCGTCAGGCCGACCTGATGATTGTTGCCGGACGCGTCGGCATCAAGATGATGCCGGTTCTGCAGCGGATCTATCTGCAGATGGCCGAGCCGAAATGGGTCATTTCGATGGGGGCATGTGCGAGCACCGGCGGCGTGTTCGATAACTACGCGACAGTGCAGGGGATCGATCAGTTCATTCCGGTGGATGTGTACGTGCCCGGATGTCCGCCGCGGCCCGAGACGCTGATGGAAGGCATCATGGCGATTCAGAAGATCATCGATGAAAGCGGCATTCCCGACCGCGCCAGGCGGCCACTCAAGATTGCCGTGGAGCCGACGTACCGGCCGGCGCCGCAGCCGCAGGTGCTGCTGGGACCGGGGCTGTCCGGCGCAATGACCAAGTAAATTCGCTTTTCAAAGCAAAAAAAAGAACGGACGCCTGTGACACGTTGCAGGCGTCCGTCGTCCCCATTCCTGAAGCTCTTGCGAGCATTTCCGGGATGTGGTTTTTTCGCTTTATTTCCCAACGATCTCGAGGGGCAGGCTCATCATCGCAATCTTGTTGGTGTTCTTGTCGGTGACACTCATGCGAAGCGTGTACTTGCCGATGGCGAGATTCTCGGGAATGGTGAGTTTCTTGACGAGATAGAAATCGCGGCGTTGATTCATGGAGCGGTCCTCGATTTCCTCGGGGTTCGGCCGCCAGACAAGGAGGCCGTCCTCGGTGATGAGCGTTTCCTGTTGGGCCAGACGTGTGGTGAACCAGTTGTCGTCGCCCTTTTGGGTGGCGAAGTTGGCTACTTCGCAATAGATGATGACCGTATGCCGCTTGCCGGCCTCGAATTTGGCATCGACCGCGGAAAAGACGCCATAGGAATCAACGCGACTGGCGAGCACGAGCTTGGGGAGTTGGAGGTCGGCGTCGGCCTCCCATTTCTTGGCCGCGGCCACAAGTGGTGCGGCGCGATCACTGACCGTTGTGCTGGGCGCTGCGGGGGTCATCGTTTGAAGTGCGCTGAGCAGGTCGGTGAAGACCTTCTGGTCCGCGGTTGAAAGATCCTTGGTTTCGGATGTATCCGCGGCCTTGCCTTCGGATGACTCGAGCAAGGCCAGTGCCAGCGCGGTATTTAGCGAGGGCTTGGCGGCGATGCGTTTTCGCAGCGTATCGAGCACCTGGTCGATGGAGGGTTCGCCGGGTTGAACAGAAGCCGTGGGCGAACCGGGCTCGGACAGCGCGGGAGTCGACGCTGTGGCGCTACTCATGGCCAGCGTTGAGGATGTTTCCGTCAGGCGACCCAGTGGCGAAATGACGGCTGTAGACACCTGGCCGTTGCCGACCATGGGCGTGGTTGTTTCGACAGGAGCGGGAGTAGGCGGTTTGGCTGCTGCTGGGGTGACGGCGACTGTGGGGGAAGGTGTTGCAGTGACAGGTTTGGATACGGTTGCAGCGGGCGTAGCCGGTTCGGCGGGTTTGACTGGCGAAGGTTCCGGGGCGGGAGCCGCGGTGGCCGGGGTGTTGGTTTGGGCATTGGCCAGAATCACCTGTCCGGGCTTTTTGGCGAGGGCGGCATCGACGTTGGCGGTAAATTCTTCCGCTTTTTTCGCTGTTGCCTGCTGGGGCGTCAATACGACGGGGCGTGAATCCGGTTCGACAATCATCGGCTGCTGGGCGGTGCCGGTGTCGCCGAGGTCGATGAATCCGCAGCCGCCGAGAGCGACCGCCGCAGTGGCGGAGGCGAGGGCCAGAACGCGGCGCTTGAAGAGTTGAGCCGGCAGCATGGGCAGCTTGGCGTTCAATTCAACATTTGCCTGGGGATTTTTTGCAGTCATAACTACTCCATCCTTGGATGCCGGGGGTTCCCATCCTGGGCCGGCGTGACTGTATTCAACTTTTCATTCTAGGCCGTGCAAAACTGCACGACGAACTTTTCCAGATTCATTCGCGGCTCGCCGAGGCTTGTCTTGTTGGCAATGTCCATTTGGAGCATTGCCTGGCTCCAGCAACCGGCACTTTCAGGGCTCCAGCTTCGCGCCACGGAGAGGACTTTTTGGGCCCGTTCCTGCGGCCAAAGCTTGAGCTGGGCGGCGATCGCACCATCGGGGAGGCGTCGCTCGACCAGTTCGCGGGCGCGGAGCACCTGGTTCAGCCAGAAGAAGACCGCGCCTGCCACCGTATATTTGATGTTCGGGTCGAGTTGCCACAATTCATCAATTTTTCTTAATGCGGTTTGCGAATCCTTGGCAGCCAAGGCGTTAATCATGTCCCAAATCTGCTGTTCGTGCTGGAAACCAACGAGGGAATCAACGGCTTTGACCGAGATTGCGGGAGAATCGGGTTCATAAAGAGAGAGTTTGGCCAATTCATTGTCCAATCGCTGGAGATCCGCGCCGATCAGGTCGGCAAGGCGTTCGGTGGCGGCGGCATCGATCGATTTGCCGTAAACTTCGCGGGCCTGGCGGATAATCCAGGGGGGGACCTGGAAATCCTTGATCGGCTGAGCCCAGCGGACCGCTCCGAGCTTGTCGAGGGACTTGTGGATGCGGGTGGTCTTGAGCCAAGTTTCGCAAACCAGCACCAGCACGGCGGTATCGCAGGGTGACTCGATGTAGTTCTCGAGCATTTCGCGGTTGGTCAACTGCGGCCGTTCGCCCCGGACCAAGGGGGCGTCGTCTTCATCGGTTTTCTTGAAAAGGGGATCGGCGGGATCCACGATTACGAGTTTCTTGGGGGCGAACATGGAGCCAGTGCGGCATTCGTCGAGGATGACGGCCATTGTCCCCCCACCGTGTTGCGCCGGGTCAATGCGGATCAGGCCCATTCCGGGATCGCCTTCGCCGAGGGCTGCGACCTGGATTTCCGCGAGGTGTTGGTTGCGTTGGAAGAGATCCTCGCCGGCAACGACCATAACGGGGGAGACGGGTGCGGAAGTTTTGGTGGATTTGGCCATGGGGTAGCGGTTCCCTTTGCTGCTTACTTGCTGCGGGCGGCTTTGACGATGTCGACGAATTGTCTGGCGGTGGCGGTTATGCCGGCCCAGTCGGCTTTGCTGACGGCTTCTTTACTGATGAGGCTGGAGCCTGCGCCGACGGCGACGGCGCCGGCTTTGATCCAGTCGCCGGCGGTTTTGAGATCGACGCCGCCGGTGGGGGTGAGTTTGAGGAACGGCATGGGGGCGAGGATATCTTTGAGGTAGCCGGGGCCAAGGGTGGTGGCAGGGAAGACTTTGACGATGTCGGCGCCGGCGGACCAGGCGGTGAGAATTTCGGTGGGCGTGTAGGCGCCGGGAACGACGACTTTGCCGAGCTTTTTGGCGACTTCGATGACGCGGATGTCGAGGACGGGGGAAAAGACGAATTCGGCGCCGGCGTGGATGGCGGCGGCGGCGGTGGCGGGATCGAGCACGGTGCCGACGCCGACGACGATTTTATCGCCGAAGGTATCGACGAGTTTTTCGATGCCTTTGATGGCCTTGGGGGTGGACATGGTGACTTCGATGCCGATGACGCCGCCATCGAGGAGGGCTTTGGCGATGTCTTGGAGTTGGGTGTCGGACTGGGCGCGGATGACGGCGATGACGCCGCAGTCGGAGAGACGTTGGAGGGCGATTTCTTTTTTCACGATTGAGTTCTCCTGTGAGCAGCGTGGAAGAGGGACACGATACGAAATTCGCGCGGGTTTGGGTAGTTGGCGAGGCGGGGGGAGGGGGGTAGGCGCTGCGAGGGGCGGAGGTTTGCGCACCTGCGCAGATTTTTGGGGGGAGATGCGCAGGGTTTTTTGCGCACCTGCGCAGAGGGGATTTTTCGTTTTGGTTTTGTAAGTTGCGATGGTTCGTGGGGTTGGGTGTGGAGGGGGCTTCTGGGAAGGGAGATGCGCAGGGTTTTTGCGAGAGAGGGGATTGACGACGTAAACGGTCCACAAATGGACACGAATGAGTTGAGTGGTCAGTGGCCAGTGGTCAGTTGCCAGTAGTCGCATTGTGGGCCTTTCTATATACGGGGTGGAGGACCATGTTTGTGCGCACACGCGTTGAGGGAAGAGTCTGTAGGTGTTGGGAGGGGCGGGAGTTAGCGGCCGACAAAATCTTTCGCTTGGGGCGGATGGGGGGTGATATGGTTGCGCACAGATGTGTCTGGGCAGGGAGGGGGAGACGAATTCAGAATTCGGAGTTCAGAGTTCAGAATGACGGGGAGGGAGATGGATGAGTATTTTTGGGGAGGGCAAGCGGCGCGTTTTGGCACCATTTTGGCGCGCTTTTGGAGGTGTTTTGGAGTGTTTTTGATGCGTTTTTGAAGTTTTTGAGTTGATTTTTTCTGGTTTTGGCATGTTTTTGGGGGATCTTGCGACGACTTCACCACGAGGTCACGAAACGCGCGAAGGGACACGAGGAGGACGAGAATTGGCCGCCGATGAAGGCGGATGCAAAGAAGCGACTTTCTTCTCCGCGTGATCTATGTAGTGTTTAGCGGCGATGGCCTTTGGTCGAGACAGAGCCGGTGAGTCCCCTCTAAGTTAAGTCGTTGTCCCCTTTAGGTCATTCTTGAGTGTGATGTGGGCGCGTTCTATACTGCGGGCATGTATCACATTCAGATCAGCGCGAATGTTGAGAGGCCGAAGCGGAAAATGCCGTGGTCTTCGGCGGCATTGGCGATGGGGGGAGTTGCGGTTGCGATGGGCGGGGGAAGCATTCTAGCCGCGTGGTGCCTGGAAAGGTCCACACACGCGATGTCGACCACGGGCACCAACTTTGGCGGACCGCTCGTGCTCCTGCTCTGTGTGGGTATTTTCATGTTAAGTGTGTTGCTGGCGATGTGCGGCATCGTGTTTTCGATCCTGGCGTTCCGACGGAACCGGTCGGATGTCAAAGCGCTGTTGGCGCTGGCGCTCAATATGGTACCGATCGCCTTATGGGCGATTTGCGTGGTGCCATCGATCATTCGTATTTTCTGGTGAATCCAACAGGTTTGCGGTCGCCATTGAAAAAGGGCTATTTTCCTTTTTCTTTCTCCTTTGGCGGGCAGGGAGTACGTGTAGTGGGCGAGGGTGGTGAGCTAATCGTCGTATGGCGGGGATTGTGCCTTCGATCTTCTGGGGGCCACGAATCGTTCATTTCGAAACAAAGAAACTACGATTTTCTTGTCGTTGTCGCTTTTTCTTGCTCACGTGCCTTTTGCCGAAGGAGCAACAGTGTTTTCTGTATCGAATCGGGTTTGGTGCCGTCAAACTCACCGTTCACGTCATTTTCATGGAGGACGGCAAGTATCAACTCGCTATACATAGACATCACAACATGTCGTGAAGCTTCCAGCTCCCCGTCCTTTTCTTGATGGTGAAATATTATGTTCACTTTCTCGTCTGACAACACATGAATTACGGCCTCCCGTTTCGAGTTCTCAGGTAAAGTATTGATTAATCGAATTACGTCCGCGAAGGAGTCGTAATCTGAATACGGTAATCGTTGCATACTGGAGCGCAAGCAGAGAGCCAAGAGGTCACCCCGACGCAAATCGTAGAATATATTCATATCTTCGCTGAACTGTTGAGGCTTGGCACTACTGACGTCCTTAACCGCTCTGTCTAATACCTCGCTGATTGATTTTGAGAGGTATTTTACGGACTCTTTCTCGTTTTCCTTTGGGTGTTCTCCATAGACAATTGAAACGGCAGCCAGTATTAAAAGGCCAACGCCCAGCACCGACTTACCGTTTGAATAATTCGGCCAAATCATGCTTAATCTCCGTTCTTAGTCGTGCTTCGATTGCGGGCATTGGCCGCGAGCGCGACGAATCCGGTCGCGTTTTCCGTTAGGCCACAAGCGTTGTGTCACTTGTCAAACTTCACTGCCAATTCGCGATAGGCTGACAAAGCATTCTGTAGATTCTGCTTTGCCGTGTCATCGTGGGCCTTGGCCAAAGCGGTTTCAAGCCGCGCCTGACCTGGTTTTGCGCCTTCAACTCGATAAATCACCATCACCATCAAGCGTACTCGGGCGTCGTCTTTCTCTGTTGATAGTGTATCAACGATTCCAATCACCGCTGGATCACCAATCCCAGCCAAGGCGTCTACTGCGGGGTGCGATCCCCAGCGAGCAACATCAAACTTTGGATCCATGAATGGTGCCTTAAAATCTATGACCTTTATCAAAGATGCCACGGCCCAACGTGACCGGAGTTTGCCGAGGGTATAAATCAACAGCACTTTGCGATTGTCTGGCGTTTTCACGGCATCGAGTTGAGTCGTTAGGTTCTGCTCCAGAGTGCGGCGATCAGCGATGAGTTTGTTTGCTGCATCAGAAGCCGCCTTATCATCAAGAGCGGCAAAATCAGGCGCAATTGAGGTTGATACTACTTTTTCATCAGCCACTACAAGCGTACATAGTAGTATGCCGACTGCCAAAACCCCTGATGCAATTGATGCTCTCATTTGATTCGACTCCTCATCTGGTGAACGTAAAAGAGATTTCCGATGAGATGAGCGAAGTCTAGCCACGGGTTTGGGAGTACACAATCCAGATGGGAGGGGCGGGCGGGATGCTTCGTTACAGGGTCGATCACCCCGTTGGGGCTGGGCAGGGCTTATTGCTCTTCTCCCGGGGTTCCCGTTGGTCACCCCGGGCTATTGACGTGGGCCCCGTTGGGGCCGAGGGGTGGGATGTTGATTGACGCGTCGGAGGGGTGAGCTACCTTTGTGAAGGCTGATCGGTGCGACTATCGAGGAGGCGGGGGTGGGGCGTCGAGGAGGATGGGGGGCAGGCCCAGGGTGGCGCGGGCGGCGGAGGCGTCGGCGAAGAGGCTGGGGAGGTCGGCGTTGGGGACGAAACGCTGCGTGCCGTTGGCGAAGGCGACGGTGCGGCCGCCGTCGTAGGGAATTTTGTTGTAGAGGATGATGATGCGCGGGGCGACGCTGAAGAGGGCACGAGAGTGGGTCAGGTCCGCGCCGACGTAGCGGTAATCGCAGGCGTCGTCGACGGCGGCGGCGTACGCAGGCCAATCGTATTCCTGGGCGCCATAGGGTATCAGGCGATGACGGGTGGTTCCCGAGGGCATCCTGATGATCATTTCAAAGAGTTCGGGGTTTACCTGCTGAATCTCAGCGGCGGAAAGGGCCGGCGGGAAGGCGCCTTGGCGTGCGCCATGCGATTGGTACTGGGTGACGGCCAGTGCAACGCGGACGATGTAGTCGGAGTCAATCTCGTGATGCCTGGCGTCTTGCTGGGCACGAAAGGCGACCCACACCGATCCGAAAAGTGTCATTATGAAAACGCTCAGGACGATGCCGATGATTGCCAGGGCGCGTGAGCGCGGGGCGGCCGGGGTATCGGATTTATTCAATTGGCGAAGCGCGACGGCGTTCATGGCGAGGCTGCCGACCTGCGCCACGGAGAGCGCGATGGCGGCCCAAACGAACACTGTGCCCCAGATCATGGATGCGATCGCCATGACAATGCCCGCGGCCTGAAGCGCCTTGATTCCGTGCGCGGTGCCGAAGCCCGCCACGAGGCATCCGGCGAGGAAAAGAAGCACACACAATGCGGCCAGTGCGTAGGAGACGATGGTGGATGCCGAAAGGGCCAGGCCGCCTGTGATCCAGGCCATTGGCTTCTTGGGCCCGGGGGGCTTTATGATAGGAGGCGTATTCATGATTCCTTATTCTATTGGCTGCGGCGGGAGAATGTGTAGTGGGCGAGGGGGAGGACCGCGACGTGGCAAGCGGGGCCCAAGGATTGCAATCCCTGGGCTTGGACGATCGAACGGAATTGAATCCGCGGGTCGGTGGGCAGGTTCATGTGTGGCGAGATAGAGGAATGAGTGTGGGGGCGATGGTGCGGATTCCGTTGGCATGGTCTTGGCACCGAGATTGTGCCAAGACCATGGCACCCGGCGTCGGCGGGCTTTAGTTAGGGAGGGGGCAGCGGGCGAGGACGCGCTCGAGGAGGGCGCGGCGGCGGGTGGGGTAGGGGGAGGTGCCGCGGAGGTTGCGGGAGAGGAGGCGGGCGCAGGCGGGGGCGACGTATTCGAGTTCGGTTTGGGCTTCGGCCAGGGGCATGTCGAGGAGGGCCAGGAGGGTGTAGTAGAAGGGGTAGGTTTTCCAGCGGCCGTCGGGGGTGCGGCGGGAGGTGAGGGTGGAGATGCCGTGACGGAGGCGGTCTTGCTGGTGGTCGAGTCCGCCGGCGAGGAGGTGGCGCCAGAGGCCGACGGAGCATTGGGCGCAGCAGTAGCGGCCGGAGGGTTGGCGGTAGTGGCGATCGTCGTTGGCGACGCGCGAGGCGATGCCGCGGGTGGCGCGGGCGAGGGGTTCGCGGACGGATTTGGCGCGGACGTTGAGGAGGAGGAGTGTGCGGCAGGCTTCTTCGCCGAGGACGTGGGCGATGCAGGCGTGGGAGGAGAGTTTTTCGCCCGTGAAGAGGCGGACTTTGTGCTCGAAATCATGCGGGGTAGGGGCGGGCATGCCGGCGTAGGAGCCGTGGGTTTCGATGCGCGAGGCGAGGAAGGCGGCGAGTTCTTTGCGGTCGGTGAGGGGGATGGTGCGGTTTGCAAAGTGAGCGGCGTTGAAGGCGTCGAGGGTGGCGGCGAGGCTGGTGGGGTGGATGAGGTGCATGGTGGACTCCTGGAGAAAGCTACGACGAAATTCGAGTGACGTATTAAATTCTAATGACGCTAGGGCCAATGACGCAATGGCCAATGACGCAATGACCAATGACCAATGACGCAAGGGCATGGTGGGTGTATTCAGTTAGATATGTTGTTAGCAGTCGAGGGGGGAGGGGCCGAGGGGTTCGGTCCAAGAGTAGTGGGCGGTGCGGGAGCCGAGGCGCCAGGTGTTGGGGCAGGTGTTGGTGAGCCAGTCGAGGGGTTCGATGCCGCCGGGCTCGCCGCCGGAGAGGGCGAGTTGGAGGGCGTCTTTGAAGGCGATGCGGATTTCGCCGGTGGCGAGGGTGGGATCGACGGAGATGAAGAGCGGGCTGCCGGAGCGGGCGACGAGGTCGAGCCATTGGCGATTTTTATCCCAGGGGGTTTTTTCGGTGTGGGGTGTGCAGTCGGCATCGGCGGCGAAGAAGGTGTTGTGTTGGGGAAGGCGGAAAGCGAGGGTGTTGACGCCCATGCGGCGGGTGCGTTCCCAGACGCGGCCGGAGGTGTCGTCGCCGGTGCGTTGGATTTCGAAGAGCCCCGCGCCGAGGTGGCCGATGGTGTTGCAGCCGAGGAGGTAGGCGTCGGAGGCGGCGTCGCGGAGGGTGCGGTAGAGGCGGAGGATGATTTCGGCATTGGTGAGGGAGGTGTCGCGGTAGCGCCATTGGCCGCGGCCGGGGCTGGCGCCCATTTGGAAGCCCCACTGGCCGAAGGCGTCATAGGTGGAGAAATCGTGTTTGATGAGTTCGTAACCCCAGTGGCGGAGCCGGGCGATGTCATCGGCGATGCAGGCGAGATTTTCGGGGAGGGAAAGATCGAGGGGAGATTCGGTTTCGCCGCCGGTGTAGCCGGGGCGGAGGCGTGCGGGATTGTCGACGGTGGTGAGGGCGGTGGGCCGGATCCAGATGCCGGGGCGTACGCCAAGGGCTTTGATGCGTGCGGCGAGGGCGGGCATATCGGGGAAGGTGTCTGGGCGGCCGGCGGTCCAGGGTCCGCCGGGGCAGACGCTGCCGGGGGACCAGCCGGCATCGATGGTGCAGAAGGGTCGATTGGGATGAGAGCCGGCGAGTTCGGCGAGGAAGGCGGCGTCGCGCTGGATGGTTTGGGCCTCGAAGCCTTCGCCGTAGGCGTAGTACCAATTGTTATTTCCGGCGACGGGAGCGCGGGGGAGGCGGGGGTTAGGGCACATGATTTGGCAGAACCGGCGAGCGACGGAGAAGGGGGATTCGCCGGGCCGTCCGCGGGTGGAGACGACGGTGGCGGCGTGGAGTTCGCGCGTGCCGAGGTCGACGGAGCCGGTGCCGTTGCGTAGATCGAGCCAGAGGGAGATGCCTTGGTCGTCGACGGTCCAGAAGCAGAGGGCATTGGGTTGGACTTTGACGCCGAGGCCGACGGTTTCGGCGCGGGCGGGGTCATGAGCGAGGAAGTACCAGGGGAGGACGCGCTGGGGTTGGAGGTGGCGCCATTGGAGGTCGCCGTAGCCGCGTTCCCAGTGGTCGCCGAGATAGAGGGCGGAGGAGGGGAATTGGTGGGGCCAGCGGAGGACGACGCGGGAGAGGGGCTGCGCGGGCGAGGCGACGAAGATGGCGAGCTGGTTGGGGGCGCGTTCGAGGCGTATGTGGGTGGGGCTGGTGGGGGATGAGTGGATGCCGTCCGCGCTCATTACCGCGATTTTTGGCGACTGCAGATCGTCGAATTGAAGCATGGTTCAGGTTCCTGTGTGCCGGGGGGGGCTTGGGCGTGGTGAGGTGATCGGCGAGGCGGGACTCGCGGGTTTTGCCGGCGGGGTCGGACTGGATGATGTGGCCGGACTCGAGGTGGAGGCAGGTGAGGTAGCGGCCGGCATGGATGCCGGTGTCGAGGCAGACGGCGTGGCCGATGTTGCGCGGGAGTCCGGAGCGTTGTGGGGTGTGGCCGCAGATGAGGATTTTACCGAAGCGGTGGGGAGCGGGATCGTTGAAGCGTTGCCAGCGGAGGGTGTAGGGGGTTTGCTGGTCAAGGGTGAGGGTGGGATCAGCGGAGGCGTGGACGAAGAGGTGGGTATCGTTTTCGTAGTAAGGGAGGCAGGTATGTTCGAAGAAGAGCCAGTGGTCGATGGGGATATCGTCGAGGGTGGCGTTTTCGCCGGCATAGGATTCGAGGGCTTCGCGGCCGCCGTTGCGGATCCAGCCGCGCATGAAGCGGGGATCGGTGCGGGCGTTGAGGAGGAGTTCCTCGTGGTTGCCGAGGAGGGGGACAAGTCGGCAGCGGGATTGGAGATCGACGAGGCGGGAGACGACGCCGGCGGAGTCGGGGCCGCGGTCGATGTAATCGCCGAGGGTGATGACGGTGTCGGATTTGCGGAGGGAAAAAGAGGCGAGGATCGCGTCGAGAGCGACGAGATGCCCGTGAATATCACCGATTACGAAGGTGCTGGCCATGGGAGGATTATACGGGGAGGGGGCGGAAAGTTGAGCACGAGGCGGGAAGGAATGGGAGGTGCGTCCTGTGGGGGATTGTCTTGACAGTGCACGAGGCGCGTGATACGGTTCGGGCGCGCGAATATCCTATGATGTTGGTGCGTAGCTCCTGATGTGATAAACATTTCCATAATCTTTGATGTGGAGCAGATCGATGCAATTTCGGCGGCGGTGGATAGCGGCGGTGATGCTGATGGCGGCTGGGATGGCGGTGGGAGCACAGGCGCTTCCGGCGTCAGCGGTCGGGGTGAACCTGGCGCAGGCCGCGCATGATTTGGAAACGCTGAAGCCGGAGCAGGCGCCGAGCATCAAGGATGACATTGTGAAGGGGGCCAAGGGGTTGGAAGTTGCAGCGCTAAATGACTACGCGAAGGCCGTGTGCGAGGCGATGGAGCCGCTGCTTGCGAGCAAGAAGCAGAGCACGGCGATCAATGCGATGATGGCGATCGTGGAATTGAAGGCGCTGGATACGGACGCGACGCTGGAGCGTGCGGTAGGCAATGCGAACCCGGCGGTACGGTACTGGGCGGTGAAGGGGTTGGGGGCGGACGGGATCATGCCGCGAGTGAGGGATGTGGGCGGTGGGACGCTGGGGAATGCGGTGGCGGCGTTGAACAAGCAAATGAAGGTGGAGACGAGCATCATCATACAGATGCAGATCATTAAGGCGCTGGTGTCGGCGGAAGACACGGCGGCGCTGGCGGAAGGGTTGAGTTCGCTGTCGGAGAAGTGGGTGGACGCGGCGCCGGATACGACGATGCTGGCCACGGCGACGGCGGGGATCGACAAACTGAAAGAACTGGTTTCAGGCAAGAAGCTGAATGAAAAAGTGGAGTTGGCGGCGCTGACGGCGATGGGGCATCTGATGAGCCTGGCGGCGCAGCACGAGTTGGCCAAGACGACGAATGATGGACCGGTGCCGGCGGCGGATCATGCGGCGCTGGTGCTGTTGATGAAGTCGGGCGCGGCGATGGGCGCGGAAATCGCGAAGGTGGAGTTGAAGCCGACGTTTGGGTTCCGGGAAGTGCCGAAGGAATCGATGGAGATCGATCAGTTGTATCTGATGGTGAACGACCTGGCGGGTTCGCCGAATGTGCCGGGGGATCTGCAGAAGTCGTTCCCGAAAGTGGCACTGCCACCGGCGATCAAGTCGAACAAGTGATGGCGATAGCGCATGACGATAAAGGCAGGAGCGGGGCTTCTGCCTTTTTTGTTGCGCGCGGGAGGTGAGGTGACGGAGAGCGGGCGTCGGGTTTCGGGTATGCTGGGCGGCGAATGGGGAGGGTTTTCGTGTGGAAGAGGACATTGGGAGCGTATGGACGCGATTGAGATTCAACCTGTGGGGCGGCCGTTCCGGAAGGGCGTGCGTGTGCCGGGGAGCAAGTCGATTACGAACCGGGCGCTGGTGCTGGGTGCGCTAGCGGAGGGGGAATCGACGCTGAGCGGGGTGCTGTTTGCGGATGATACTTGGCAGATGATCCGGGCGCTGGAGGGGCTGGGATATGTGATGAGCGTGGATGAGGCGGGCAAGACGGTGCGGATTGCCGGATGCGGGGAGCGGATTCCGAGTCAGCGGGCGGCGATCACGTGCGGGAATTCCGGGACGACGATCCGGTTTCTGACGGCGATGCTGGCGGCGGGGCAGGGGGAGTTTGAGCTGGACGGCGTGGCGCGGATGCGGCAGCGACCGATCGATCAGTTGGTGGATCAGTTGCGGGCGCTGGGGGCGACGATTGACTATGCGATGGGGGCGGGATTTCCGCCGGTGGTAATCCATGCGGCGGGACTGGCGGGAGGCGGGTGCCGATTTGAGGATGCGAAGAGTTCGCAGTACATCTCGGCGGTGCTGATGGCTTCGCCGTATGCGCGGGAGACGGTGAGCGTGCAGTTGGCGGGGCCGGTGACGAGCGAGCCGTACGTGAACATGACGCTGCGGATGATGGAGCAGTTTGGGGTGGGAGGCGCGGGCGTGCAGGTGCACGATCAGTGCGTGCCGGCGGAGGGGCATGGCGCGGCAGGGGTGAAATCGAAGGTGATCCAGGTGGCGGGTGGACGGTACAAGGCGCGGGAGTATGCGATTGAGCCGGATGCGAGCAATGCGAGTTATTTTTTGGCGGCGGGGGCGATTTGTGCAGGGTCGAGCGTGACGATCGAGGGATTGGGCAAAGGTTCGCTGCAGGGGGATGTGGCGTTTGCGGATGTGCTGCACGCGATGGGGGCGACGCTGGTGTTCGGGAAGGATTTTGTGACGGTGGCGGCGCCGGCGGATGGGAAGTTGCGGGGGATTGAGCTGGATATGAATCACATTCCGGACATGGTGCAGACGCTGGCGGTGGTGGCGCTGTTTGCAGAAGGCCAGACGGTGGTGCGGAATGTGTGGAATCTGCGGGTGAAGGAGACGGATCGGCTGGCGGCGCTGGAGACGGAGTTGAAGAAGCTGGGGGCGGGGGTGGAGACGGGGAAGGACTGGATCAGCATTACCCCCCCACCGGGGAACGTGCTGCGGCCGGCAAGTATTGCGACGTATGATGATCACCGGATGGCGATGGCGTTTGCGGTGGCGGGTCTGCGGGCCAAGGGGGTGAGGATTGAGAATCCGGAGTGCACGGGGAAGACTTATCCGGAGTATTTTGAGGATTTGAAGCGGCTGGCTGAATGAACGGGCAAGAATCGAACCACGACGACACGACGTAAATTAGAGCATCTGCCAAAAGTTTTCCGCGTTATACACTTGCGCAATCGTGAAGAATATGGTGAACTCTGTGCATGGCACGGAGGCCGCCACAACCTCATGCGGAGAATTGCACGCTCGCGGAGCTGGATGTCGCCACGGTCG
>CAIMWO010000057.1 GCA_903845195.1 uncultured Phycisphaerales bacterium | reverse complement strand
CGATCTGCCACCCACGCTGGACGAATCGCCAACTGTTCCCGCAGCCACGGCCATAGCACACGGTCTTGAATTGGCAGTCCGATTGTGGCATGGTTCACGTCCACCGGGTCGCCATCATCGATGGCCAACATGCCGCACTCGCCGACAATGGCGGATAGCGGAACGCACACCAAAGTCTCGGCGGCTGGCCCGGTATTGTTTTGCGCTTCCCACTGCCGAAAGCGTTGGATCGCCCGATCTTCGTTCGGTTCGGTGAATCGCTCCCCCGTGGCGATGATGCGCCAGCGTCCATCGGGTTGCCTCGTCAGCCCGTTTACAGCCTCTCCGGTGATGGTATGATGATGGTCTCTAGGTTTTCTGCCACGCTTGGCCATGCCCAGTTCCTTTGTACTGGACAATGCTACTGGTGGTTTTTTGGGATTGGTAGGCGGGCTGGCAAGAATTGTGGCAAGAATTCAAAAACGCAGATTGTAAGGGGTTGTAAACAAAGAACTTAATTGCGGGCGTAACTCAGTGGTAGAGTCACAGCCTTCCAAGCTGTTGGTCGAGGGTTCGAATCCCTTCGCCCGCTTTTCTTCGCATCTGTATTCCGATGGTCATGCAAAAACAGAACACCCCGCGGGTCAGACGGCCGCGGGGTGTTTGCTTGTGGGATCCGTTCGCTGAAATGGAACGGCTCATGAAGGGGAGTGACTCAGTTTCGCTTGGCTTACATCACCTGGAGGTGATAGATCGCGGCCAGTTGCGTGGTGACCACGGCCACGAGCGTCAGGGCGATCAGGACCATCGACATTGTCAGGACGAAGGCTCGCGGATCACGCCGTTCGGTACGCCCGAAGCGTTCAGAAGAAATGGTATTCATCAAGGATTCCTCACGACTAAAAGACTCTCTCTTCCTTGCACCCCGCCGAGTTCGCGTCTGGACTCTCTCTCGCTCCTGCGGCGGGCTGATGGCGATTCCCTGGGCCGATCAGTAAGTGCAATATAGATTTACCCCCAGAACGGGGGGTGGGCAAGAATCTCCCTTAAACAGAAATTCGCCCGGGAATTCAGGCAGGTTCAGATAATAATGTGGGAGTTTCGGCGGCGTTGGTGATAGGTAGCAGGAACCAATGAAAGACTTCGGAACAACACCTGTATAGCGTCAAACATTATTCTGCAGTGCGCTCTCCAGAACGCCGGCAAATCTTCTGCAGTTTCACTGGTCTGTCTATCTTGTGCAGACGGAACGGCGACATCCAGGTCCGAAAACACCAACGGCCAGCAGCCGTGTGGCTACTGGCCGTGAAAGCGCATCAGTTCTACTCCACGAAAGACTCCGCGGAGTGCGGCATCAGGTGGGCACTCCGGAAGCCGAGGCGGGATCCAGAGGCATCGAAGGCGGCGGCTCGATTCTCTTGAGAGATTCGAGGCTGAACTCCGCCGGCTCACCGCGGATAAGCCAAAGCAACGGAGCGCCGGTCACACGCGCGGCGCGGTCGAGTACATCGACGGGCGGTACGCGGCCTTTTTCGTAGTAGTTATAAGTCGAAGGCGAAAGCTGAAGCAGGGCGGCAAAGTGGGATTGCCCGCGTGAGCCGCAAACTTGCACGCGAACTTGCTTGAGCCGCTCGCAAATCGCCGCGGTATTGAGTGTTGGGGGAGCCGCAAGATCATTACTCATGATTAATCTCCCGAAAAATGAACACCACATCTACGGACAAGGTAGAGGGTGAAGGTTCATAAACAAGTATAGATTCGCGGGAGCGGAAGACAAATAATATATCTGTGATAGATGTAATTTGTTTAGGTTTAACAAGTTATGGCGATTTTATAGGCGGGATGTGGGGGATACTGATTCATCACCTGATGGAACCATCGCTTGCGGAGTCAAATCGCTGATGGGGGGTTACTGGGCGACGGAGGTGATGAGGTGATCGAGGTGCTCCTGCACCCAGCGAATTTTGCGTTCGATCATCTGCAGAAAGCCGTAGCCTTCGATGCGTCCGAACGAGCCGGTGGCGGCGATGGGGAGGACGGATTCCGCGACCATGGCTTCGATCATGAGCCAAGGGATGACCTGCAATTCGGCGGTGGAGACGACATCGACCTCATCGTATCCGCGAATGAAGCGTTTGAATCGCGACTCATCGACATAGTCGGGCCAGGTGGTGGGATCGTCGGAGCCGCCGAGGATAGAGAATTGAAGAACGCCATTGGCGAGGTCGATGACGCGTTGCTGAAGGCGTGCGGCGTCGTAGTCAATGACCGCGACGACTTTGCGGTTGCGGAAAAGCATGTTGCCGGGATGCCAATCGCAGTGGACGATTTGCAGCGGCCAGTCGTTGAGTCCGGTGGAGTTGACCTTCTCGCAAGCCTGAACATACGAATCGCGAAGGAATCCTAAAGTGCCCGAGACCTGCTGTTCAGAGATATTTCGCATGCGGTCGAGGCGTGTGAAGGTGAAAGGAATTTGATCGATCGACGTGCTGATGGAGCGGGAGTTGTGATAGGAGCCGGTGGGCGGTTCGAATTCCGCGGTGTAGTCGCGCAGGAGTTTGTGATAGAGGGCCAGGATTTTTCCGGAGTCAAAGGTGGCTTCGAGGGAATTGTCGTAACTGGTGCCGCGGATGTATTCGAAGAGTTCGTAGAGAGTGCCGTGGAGTTGAAGCATGGAATTGTTGTCGCGTTTGGTGCCAATGAGATGAGGCAGGGGGAACTGCTTGCTGGCGAGATAGAGTTGCATGGCGTGGGAAAAGGCGACCTTGAAGGCGTCGTCCTTTCCTTTGGCGCGGCGTTTGAGGAGGTATTCGCCCTTATCGGATTGCACGAGAAGCTTGGGGGCTTTGCGCGAACCGCGGGCAAATTCCTTGATGGACTGGATGATGCCGATGTCGTAATGCGACATGACAATCGCCAGTTCTTCAGCGCTGAATTTTTCGCGATCACTCATGGGTTTACTCAGACTGGCTCAGTGGCCATCCAGAACGATTCGGGGACAGGAAAACACGTATACTATCGGCGCGATAGGCGGTGTCAATTAAGCGCGACCTCCCGCAAGGAGGGTGCGTTGGGCGGCATAGGCGCCCTTGATGGCCGGAAGCAACGAAGCGAGCCAGGCCAGAAGAATGGTAATTGCCGCGGCGACGAAGAGGCTGTCGCGGATGGCGACGAGCCGTCCGGGCCACGTGGGGCTGAGGAATTTTGTCGGGAAGCCGACCATGGTGCGGTCCACGAGCGTGCCCATGAACGTGAAGTGAAGGCCAGCCAAAGCGCCGAGGATGCCGGCGACCAGGCCGATAAGCGTGACTTCAGCGAGGACGAGACGGATTAACTGCCAGCGTCCTGCGCCGATGGCGCGAAGCACGCCGA
Organism: uncultured Phycisphaerales bacterium; assembly: GCA_903845195.1. GTDB lineage: Bacteria > Planctomycetota > Phycisphaerae > WQYP01 > WQYP01 > CAIMWO01. The sequence goes on along the minus strand of CAIMWO010000057.1, from coordinate 108,606 downwards.
ACTCAAAACGCCGCGCGTGAACGGAAGCGATGACCATGTTGGCGACGCCCAGCGATGCGACACAGAGTCCGCCGACGGAAATGATGCTCAGGATGTCGACGACGTGCTGGATGAGATCCCTGATGCCGGTCTTCATCTCAACGGAGGAAGCGGACTGGAATCCTTCCTGCTGGAGATCTTCGCGGAGTTTGTTGGATGCAGCGGCATTGGCGGCTTGGGGGTTGAGATTCAGCAGCATCAGGTTGACGCCGTTGAGTTGAAAGTGTTTCCTGGCATCGTCGAGGGTACCCAGAACACTGCTGATTGCGGCTTCCTGAAAGGTGGAGCGGAGGTCGAAATAATTTTTGGCCATATCCATGCCATTGGAGGTCACAACACCGGCGATGGTGAAATCGACGGTTTTGCCTTCGTGATCTAGGAATGTGAGTTTGTCGCCAACGCCCAGGCCGCGCGCGTTATAGAACTCTTTGGAGATCAGGATATGGCCGCCTTCTGCGAGTTTTCGCAGGGCGGATTGGCGGTCTCCCTGGATGAAATCCATCTCGACCATGGTGGGAAAACTCTGCGGATCGACGGCCACGAAATTGGTGCTGCCGTTGGCCAATACCTCGCCGACGCGGAAGGCCGAGTTGGGCATCTTGACGGGAAACGCGGCCAGACCGCTGATTTCAGCGGCTTCCGGATGATCCTTGCGGATCAGGTCGATACGTTTGGCAGAAACGGAAGTTGGACTGAACAAGACGAGATCGGGGAATTTGGCGGGGAACGACCATGATTTGAGAATGCTTTCGCCGCGGGCGCGAACGGTGGTGAAGAGCGTCACGCCGATCATGAGGGCAGCAATCATGGCGCCGGCGCGCCAGGGAGTGCGAGACCAGGCATTGCGCAGGAGCGAGGGTTTGATGCCCATGAGCAAACCGATGATCGTCGCACCATGTTTTTCCAGAGCAATGAGGCACATGGGGCCAAGCAGCGTGTACCCGATGAAGATGAGGGGAATTCCGACGGTGGTATAGCTGAGGAATCGCACTTCACGGGAGGGGATAAGTGCCCATAGGGCGGCTTGAATCGCCAGGCAGGACAGCCCCAAGACCGCCGCGAGCCAGAGTCGTTTGGAACGTGCGCGGTGTGCGGTGGTGGTGACGGCTGCCATCGGCGTAACGCGGGTAAGCTGCCATATCGGCACGAGCGTCCCCACGAGCGTGGCCAGGCAGCCATTAGCCAGCGCGATGCCCAGCGATGATGCGGAAATCTTGTAGGCGAGGAAGAACTGCGGCAGAAAATGAATAGCCAGAGAGGAAAGCCCCAGGCCAAGTGCCACACCCATGATCAGTCCGCCGATCATGAGGAGCAGGGCGTCGGCGGCGAGGAAAGTGACGAGCTGACTGCGTGAGGCGCCGATGCAACGAAGCTGGCCAAACTGACGGATGCGCTCCTGCACGCCAACGGAGAGGGTCGTGCCGATGATCAGAGCGGCGCAGATTCCGGAGACCACGGAGAGAAGCGTCAGACCCATTTGAATCATGTGCGATTCGTTGCCCATACGGGCTTTGCTGGTTGTGCCGGGAGAAACCATAACCGCGGGTCCGAGTTCCTTGCCGAGATTAGTGGAGTAGGTATCGAAGTCTTCGACGTTGCGAAGTTTGAGGTCGATAACGTTGTAACCGAGTGGCATCTGGGCGTCGCCGGGGAAGAGGGTTTGTGGGGCATAGACGGTGGGTTTGCTGATGAGATCGATGGCGGGACGGGCCACAATGCCGACGATGGTCACACTGCGGTTCGTCGCATCTGTGCCGTCGAAATTGAATAGAACTCTATCGCCCACGCGCAGGCTGAGTATGTCTGCCACGCCGGAATCAAGTGTAATTTCATCGGCTTTGCCGGAGAACGCGTGACCGCTCGTGTATCCCTTGGGTCGAAGTTTTTCGTCCATCACCGGATCGATGCCGACGGTTTGGAACCAGCGGGGCTCTTCGCCTTCTTTGGTGAGACGGGCAAATCCCTGGACGCGTCCGTTGGCCATTTCGACTTCAGGGCGGTGACGCAGCGTTTCGAGCATGGCGGCAGGGACGCGGGTGTCAGTGCCCTTCTGCGATGCGCGAACATGCACTTCAGCCACGCCGAGCAACTGGCCGATCGCGGTGTTGAGCGAATAGCGGAGCGAATCGAATCCAGCGCCGACGCAGATGATCAACGCCACCGCGGCGGCGATGGCGATCGAACAGAGGATCGGCCGCAGCGGGCGATTGAACCATTGGCGGAGAGCTAGTCGAAGAGCGATGGGCATGGGGCTCGCGATTCGTAAACTGTGTTCAATTCGCAAACTTCATCGTTTGCGGTCTTCCTGCCGGTCAGGTGGCGATGGTTTGGTAGTGGGCGGCCAGAGCGCCGGGGTCGTCGAAGTCCTGAACGGCAAATTCGCCGGAGACTTGGCCGTCCCGCAGGACGACCACGCGGTCGGCATGGCGGGCCGCGGTCGGTTCGTGCGTCACCATGACAATGGTCGTGTCGAATGCCCGGGCGGCATCTTCCAGCAGCGTCCAGAACTGATTGGCTGAGTTGGAATCGAGATTACCGGTGGGCTCATCGGCGAAGAGTACCGGCGGTTCCATAATCAAGGCGCGGGCGATAGCGACGCGCTGTTGCTCGCCGCCGGACAGGGCATCGGGACGATGGTCCGCACGATGATCGATTTTAAGAATGCGGAGCAGTTCGCCGATGCGCGCGGAATGCTGGGCATTGAATGAGCCATCAAGCTGCACGGGCAGGGCGATGTTTTCGAAGGCGGTGAGGGTGGGGATCAGGTTGAATTGCTGAAAGATCACACCGATGCGGCGGCGCCGAAACTGCGTGAGTTGCCGTTCACTGAGGGTTTCGAGTTTTTGGCCTGCGACTTCGATGGAGCCCTCATCCGGTCGATCGAGTGCGGCGCAGAGATGGAGGAGCGTGGACTTTCCCGAGCCGGAAGCCCCCATGATCGCCACGAATTCGCCGCGGGCGATCGTCAACTCGACTCCGCGGAGTGCCTGTACCTGGCGCTCGCCCTGGCGATAGCTCTTCTTCAGGTGCGTGACCTTGACTGCCGGCTCCATGGATTTTTCCGGAAAGTGCAAAGGAAGGTATGATAGGCGCGATAGAGGGATTGCGGAAGAGCGCGCGGAGGGCGGCGCTCGATGCAATCATGCCCGGCAGGGCTCCTGCACCAGTGAGAAAGGCACCCCAATTCACACGAAAGGAATCTGCAGATGCATTGCCGGGGATGGATAGTGCTGATCGCCGCGATGATGCTGGCCGCATGCAGTTCAGGCAAATCTCCGCCGCCGGATCGCGTCGGAGCTGCCCAAGGGATCGGCACCGTCGTGGAAATCGATCCGCAACAATACACGGCAACCGTGGAGACGGCCGACAGAAGAATCCTCTGCTATTGGACCCAAGACACAATTTTTATTTATAAAAATCAAGCGATGAAAAATTACGTTCCGGCCGTCGGAACGCAGATCGCGTTCAAGGGTATTGAAAGCCGCGGAGAAGTGTTCATCGTGCAGGCTGTGGTCGTAAAGGCGAACTGAGCGGCCACGCCGCCTGGGCTGTTATTCGTGAATTTCCACAACATCTTTATCCCGCAGCGATTCCGTCCGGTGCACCTGCTGACCCGGCGGAATGCCGTCGCGCCAGAGCTTGGCAAATCTCATCTTATCCGGCAATTCGCGATGGATTTCGCGGGCCAGATCGTCGACAGTGCTCGTGGATTCCAGCACGAAGGGTTTCTTCATGTCCGGCGGTTGCCCCGGTTCCTTGGTGTAAACGCGGATGGACGACAGCAGTTGCCAGCAGCGCGCCAGCATGCGATCGATACCCGTCCCGGTTTCGGCAGAAACGGCGAGCAGTTCGATTTTGTCTGCGTAAAGATCGCGCAGGGTGTCGATCGCTTCGGCCGGGGCAAGGTCGGCCTTGTTGGCGACGAGAATGGCGGTGTGCTCGTGGGGGGTTGATGGATCAAGCTGAGCGCGCGGCACGCTGTGCAGGATCAGCTCACGCTGGGCCATCAGCGTCAAAAGCAGATCGGTTTGCTCCAGGGGATCGGTCGAGGCATCCACAACCAGAGCCAGAATATCGCTGGAGCGGATGGTTCCCATCAGTCCGGGCGGAATGTGATCAGCGGTTACGGGCGGCGTGTCGACCAACTCCAACTGAATATCTTCCCAATGCGCCATTCCAGGCACGGGTAGCGCGGTGGTGAAAGGATAGTCGGCGACTTTTACAGGCGCGTGGGTGGTGCGTCCGACGAGCAGCGATTTGCCCACATTCGGCGGGCCGACGAAGACCACCTGGCCGGCGCCGGAACGAGGAATGTAGAACGGGTCAGGTCCGGACTTCGCCGGGGCGCGAGCGATCGTTTTGCGCAGCAGTGAAATGCGCTGCTTGAGATCGGCCTGAAGTTTTTCGGTGCCCTTGTGCTTGGGAATGACCGAGAACATTTCGCGGAGCGCCAGCAGGCGCGCTTCGTCATCCGTTGCGGCGCGGTACTTGGCATCGGCTCGATCGTAATCGGGCGTGAGATTGGCGGGCATGGCGAACACCTCCGCAAGCGATCACTTCCCACACCATGCTACCATGAGGCACAGAGGCGCGGAAAACACACCGAGTCCAAACCAAATTCCATTATGTCCGCCCTCTGTGAAACCTCTGTGCCTCTGCGTCTCTGTGGTAGCTGTTTTCACGCGGACCGTAAACGCGATCATGTCCCCATCTGCGAGCGCTTCGCCGAGGCGAGCAGACCCAGCAATCCCAGTCCCGCGAATGACAGCGGCGCCAGCTCCGGCGGAGCATCGTCCGGGTGCTTCACCGCGGGGTCATACCACGCCCCTGCGGCCTGGGTCATCGGCCCGACCACGTTGCCGTCATTGTGATACCAGTACCCCAGCCCCCCTACCACAAACGCCAGCAGCGACAACCAGAACACCAGCCGCCGCGTCATCGGCTTCCACGCCACCACCGCGATCAAACAGAGCACCGCCATCACCCCCGCATAGATGATGGGAATCCACGGAATCCACTGGTGGCGAACCCTATCGACATGCTCCAGCCGCACGTCCGTCAGCACACCCAGATACGCCCCCAGCGTCACCAGCATAAGTAGCCGCGCCAGGGAACAACACGCTTTGCCGGAAGGGGCGACGGGTGGATTGACGTTCGACATCATGCGGACTCCGGTTTTTCAATTTGGTAATACGTTATACGTTATCGCTGCGACGGGATGGGGTCAAAGATTAAGTGGATGAAACTTGTCTCAGCGACCTAACGCTACACCCGCGCAGATTAGTCTCGAGGAGCGAACGGGCGGAGTGTACGATACTGGCGTAGGCCGTGGTCGTGATCAATCTGCCGTGTCTTTGTGTGTGGTAATCATGCAGGGACGGAAGTAGAATAAATGCACGGCCTGATTCGGCGACGACTTCGGAGGCTGAAACATGAATGTAGTTCATTTCAATTGCTACAAGTGTGGAAGTCCAATCGTGATGGGGGAAAAATTCTGGCGAAAAAGAGCTAAATGCAATCAATGTGGGACGGTGCTAATCGTCCCGGCAATGGACGTAAATTTGGATGAGCCCAGCGTGCCGTCAAACGAGGAGGTACCGAAGACCGATCTGCATTCCAATAGGACATTTTCGTCTCAGATCGAGTATTTGCAGTCAAACTGGATCGGTATCACCGCCATGGTTAGTGGTGTGCTGATAGTGGTCGCGATGTTGACGTGGGTACTTTTCATACGTGACACATGGGAACTCACACGCGGTTCAGACTGGCTCGTCGAATATGACCACGCCACAAAGTCCTACGAAGTTAAACATGATAGTACAGTTGTCGACAAGTTTCGTGAACTCATTAGTGAGGCATCGCCTCACCGAGTAACAAGATCCGAAATTACAGACGCGCTCAGTTCAGCACATTCAACAATCGCTCAATTTGAAGCTGAACAACACCGCGAGCAAGAAGCAAAGGAAGCCAAAGATCGAGAACAAAAGAGACTTGTCGAAGCCGCGGAATCAGAGGCCAGAACTCAAGCGTACAGATCATCAGGATCGAATAGCACCTATTCAAGTTCCTATGATTTTGAGCAAGGCGTAAAAGCACAGCTAGATTTCAAGAGTGCGAACGGTCGTTTCATGACAGGTCAGGAAGCTCAAGAGTACAAAATGCTTAAGCCTCTCTACGATCAGCAGAAGAAAGATGAGGAGATGCTCAAGGCATTACGGCGATGATCGTTTTGTCAGGCGCGTTGCCCGTCTCTTGCGCAGTCGAACAGAGAAATGCCAGGCTTTTGAAAAACACAAGCAGCCATATGGTCCCGCCCGGTTTGCCTAACCATTCGGCCATTCGGTAGCTGAATACACCATCGCCGATGTCGCGGCCTCGGCTTCCGCGCGCAGCGTCAAAGACACTGATCGCTCCAGCAGGTCCGCCGACGTCTACAAGATTGGTATCGAGGCTGAATCTGACCTCGCAGGATATTGGTAAAGACACGCCCATCTCGAAGAAGTGTAAACCCTTTACGATCCGAACGAGTACTCCAGCGATGCGAACTTCCGCTTCATGGATCTGAAATTCCGTAACATTTGTTGCGTCGCTGCCAAAGCTTTGCTTAATCAATTCATGCGGGGCGGAGCCGCCTGTTCGATGCAGTTGGCTTAATATCCTCTGCTCCCAAAGCTTCTGCGCCTCAGGGTGTTGGGCGGTCTCCTCAGTGCACGCTACGATCGTGCGAAAATGCTCATCATCTCTTGAAAAACTTGCATTGCATGTCTCGCAACACGGAACCGTAATGAGATTGCTCGGGCGCGGTTTGGGAAACAAGTTCTTGGGGGGGATATGATCGCGTGTGAGCTCGCCAGTCCTACCGCAATACGTGCATTGCTGTTGGATGCTTCTCACGTGATCTCCTAATCAAACACCCAGCCGTGCGCTCACAGCACTGGCGTTCGCAGCACGGCTCCCGTATCCGCACTGGTGACTTGGGACGCGTAGCGGGCCAGATAGCCGTAGGTGATCTTTGCCGGGTGCGGTTTCCAGGTGGCTTTGCGTTTGGCGAGTTCGGCGTCGTCGACCAGCAGGTTGAGTTTGCGGGCGGGGATGTCGATTTCGATGAGGTCGCCTTCTTTGACCAGCGCGATGGGGCCGCCGGCCGCGGCTTCGGGGGAAATGTGGCCGATGCAGCCGCCCTTGGTGGCGCCGGAGAAGCGGCCGTCGGTGATGAGGGCGACGGATTCGCCCAGGCCGGCGCCGGCGATGGCGCTGGTGGGGGCGAGCATTTCCTGCATGCCCGGGCCGCCGCGCGGGCCTTCGTAGCGGATGACCACGACGTGTCCGGCCTTGACCATACCGCCGAGGATGCCTTCGTAGGCGGCTTCCTGCGATTCAAAAATGATGGCGGGGCCGGTGAACTTCATCATGTTGGGGGTGACGCCCGCGGCCTTGATGACGCTGCCGCGCGGGGCAAGATTGCCGAAGAGGACGGCCAGGCCGCCGGTTTGCGAATAGGCGGTTTCGACAGAGCGGATAACATCGTTGTCTTTGATGACGGCACCAGCGATGTTTTCGCCGAGGGTCTTGCCGGTGACGGTGATGCAACTGAGGTCGAGCGTGCCGGGCTTTTTGCTGATGGACTGGAGGATGGCAGAAATGCCGCCGGCGCGGTCGACATCTTCCATGTGGTACTTGCCCGAGGGGGCGACTTTGCAGACATGGGGCACGCGCTGGGCGACTTCGTTGAGATGCTCGATACCAAAGGGAACGCCCGCTTCGATGGCCAGCGCCAGGGTGTGGAGGATGGTGTTGGACGATCCGCCCATGGCCATGTCGAGAGCGATGGCGTTTTCAAATGCGGCGCGCGTGAGGATGTCCCGCGGCTTGATGTCTTTCTTGACCATGTCAACGATGGCCCGGCCGGCCGCTTCGAAGAGGCGGTCGCGGGCGTTATCGACGGCGAGAATGGAGCCGTTGCCGGGCAGGGCCAGGCCGAGGGCTTCGCAGAGGCAGTTCATGGAGTTGGCGGTGAACATGCCGGAGCATGAGCCGCAGGTGGGGCAGGCGGACTCTTCGATTTCCTTGAGCTGGCTCAAAGACATTTTCCCGGCGGATTGGGCGCCGACGGCTTCGAAGACGGTGGCCAGGTCGATGGCCTTGCCAGTGGTGGGATCTTTGCCGGCCTTCATGGGGCCGCCGGAGACGAAGACGGCGGGGATGTTGACGCGCGCGGCGGCCATCAGCATGCCGGGGACGATCTTGTCGCAGTTGGGGATGCAGATGACGCCGTCGAAGCAGTGGGCGCGGAGCATGGTTTCGACGCAGTCGGCGATGAGTTCGCGGCTGGCGAGGGAGTATTTCATGCCGGTGTGGCCCATGGCGATGCCGTCATCGACTCCGATGGTGTTGAATTCGAAGGGGACCCCCCCTGCCGCTCGGACGGCTTCGCGCACCTTGCGGCCCACCACGTCCAGGTGGGCATGGCCGGGGATGATCTGGACGAAGGAGTTGCACACGGCGATGAAGGGCTTGTCCCAATCGGAATCATGCTGGATGACGCCGGTGGCGCGGAGGAGGGAGCGGTGCGGGGCGCGGATCGCGCCTTTCTTGATGGTATCGGAAATCGCCATGAGTCTTGTTCCTTCTGGAATAGGCGGATCAGCCACCGCGATGTCCGCGATTGCCGATCGGCGAAAAGATTTATTTTACAGAAGTATTGCCCCGGCGGGAAATCCGCAGGATTGTGAACAACAGGAAGCTTCGCTTCGTCGGGCAGATTGCTTATGATAACGGCCTGCCCAAGGCATCCGGGATTTTCACCCTAAAATGTTTTTGCTGTTCGCACGGAAGGCCTGCTCGCTATGGATAGGCGATTGACACAATCCCGTATCTTCGCGTTCTTAATTACAGCCACGCTGGCGATGGCCGCCGGGACAGCCCGCGCCGATTCGCTGGATGCCCGCATTCGCGCCCTGCTCGGCAATGCGCAACTGAAGGGTGCATCCGTGGGTGTGGATGTCGTCGAGATCACACCGAAAGGTGCAGTTGAACTCTTCGCTCACAATGCGACCACGCCACTGGGGCCTGCCTCCAACACCAAGCTGCTCACCACAGCTGCCGCATTTGAGAAGTATGGACCCAAGGCGGTTTTCAAGACGCATCTCTACAAGGTTGGGGATGATCTGCTCGTCATCGGCGGCGGAGACCCGGCCCTGTGCGATGCCAAGGTCCTGTCTGAAACCTATCAGAAACCGACCTCCCCCACCGCTCCCTTTGAAGCCTGGGCGGAGCAACTCAAGGCGGCTGGGATCGTCTCATTTCGCAATCTGATCGTCGATGACCGTGTATTCGATCACACCTTTGTCCATCCAGACTGGCCTGCCGATCAGGCACTTTCCTGGTATTGCGCCCCTGTCGGCGGCCTGAATTTCAACAACAACTGCCTGGATTGGATTCCCAAGGTCACGGCCAAGGGTGTGAGCATCGAACTGATTCCCGTGACCAGCTACGTTTCGGTGGCCATGAAAGCCACCCGCGGTAAAGAGACAAGAGTGTGGCTGTGGCGCCCCACCGATTCCAACAAGTTTGAAATGCGCGGCACCGTGGCGTCGTCGGGCACGGAACCGGAATCCGTCTCGATCGTCGATCCCGGCTTGTGGACCGGCGCGATCCTGCGCGATGTGCTGATCAGGAACGGAATCGCTTCATCGGGCAGCGTCCGGCGCGCGGGCGATGACGAACGCTTTCCCACGGGACAACTCGTGGCGTCACATGAAACGCCGCTGCTGGCGGTCATTCGCCGGGCCAATAAGAATTCCGTCAACATGATGGCTGAGGCGCTGTGCAAGCGGCTTGGCCATGATGCCACCGGCAAACCGGGCGATTGGACCAACGGTCCGGCGGCCGTCACCGCGTATGCTGAGAATATTGGCGTCGAGAAGGATTGGCTTACGCTCGACGACGGCTGCGGTCTATCCAGCAAGAACCGCATCGCAGCCAAGGCTTTCACGACGGTCCTGGCGCACGTGGCCATGCACCCGCAGGGAGATCAGTTCGTCGAGTCATTGGCGATCCCCGGTGAGGAAGGCACTCTCAAGCGGCGATTTAACAAACTGCCCGTCGCAGCCGCAGTTCATGCCAAGACCGGGCATATTGCCGGCGTTTCCACCCTTTCCGGGTATATCGACATCTCTGCCGACGCAGGCCGTACGCGTCGCTTTGCATTTTCCATCCTCTGCAACAAGTACCAGGGAAACGTCAATCCGTGGCAGGATGCAGTATGCCAGGCGATATATGAGTGGGCCGGCGGAAAGTGACCGGCCGTGGAGCATCGGGACCGTTTCGGCCATGCAGTTTGCAGGGCATATCATCGCAATTCCGAAACGACTCGACCCTAACGCTCTCCTTTGCCGATAGAAATAATTAACGGTGCTGAACATTTCTGAGGTACCTCATGGCGGATAACTGGACAGCGATTCAAGCGGTTGCATCAAAAGCACTGACCACCCGGATTCCGGGACAGGCAGAGCCTTTGCGCTACGCGCATGATCGGGCCATGCGCATTGTCCGCTGCATTGAGAAACTCGCGCCGGCAGTCGGGCAGCGGATTGAACGTCCGGACCTGGCGCGCGTCGCGGCACTTTACGCCGGGGTCGCGCAGAACGTGGTCGGCCCGGGGAAGTCGCCCGATGAAGAAGCGTTCGACGATGCAGCCGAACTTGCCTCCGATCAACTCAAAGATCTTCTGCCTGCGCCCGATCTGGACCTGATGCTTCGCATCCTCAAGGAGCACCGCAAGCGCGACACCCAGCTTGCCGAAGCGCGGCTGTTATCTGATGCGATTTCCATGGAGGAGTTCGGGCTCATCGGGCTGTGGAACCAGTCGCGGCAATTCCATGCGGCGGGGAAATCGCTCGAGCAACTCATCAAGTTGTGGAAAGCCCAGCACGATTACGGGTATTGGGAAAACCGTCTCCGCGATGGCTTTCATTTTGACGCTGCCCGCAGTGCCGCCCGCGAGCGACTCGGCCGCATGCGCGGGATTTACGAATCGCTCCAACGGGAGAATCTGGCGGAAGACATCGGGGGAAATGTTTTGGGGAACTATTGAGCAACCGGTCCGTTGGTTCAGTGTTTCATTGGACATATGCCCGCACGCTGCCCTATTCTCCGCAATGAATCACCGAAAGAATGAATCCATGGACCAATTCCTGTTGCTTCCCGCCGCGCTCTTTCCTGTGGATGCCCCACCGTTGTTTGATGAGCCCGCACTTGTTCATTCCGGCGGTAAGATCCTCGCCGTCGGCCCGGCTGCGAAACTTCGCCCGCAATTTTCCAACGGCAGCGAAATTCGTCTTCCCAACACGGCTCTGCTCCCCGGTCTGATCAATGCCCACTGCCATCTGGAACTTACCCATCTCCGCAATCAGTTTCCCCCAAGCCATTTCGTCGATTGGGTCAAATCGCTCCTTCAATCCAATCAGGCTCTGACCGACAAAGATCAGGTTGCCGCCAACTCCGTTTGCGCGGGCGTCGAGGAGTCGCTCCGATCCGGAGTGACGACCGTTGGAGACATCACCAAACACGTCGCCTCCTCGCGTGCCGTTCTTGGCCAGGGACCTATTCGCGCTGTGAGCTTCGGCGAAATCACCGCTATTGGTGCACGTCGCGCAGGTCTTGCTGACCAACTGGCCCTCTGTGCCGATTCTGCCGCCGCATCGTCCACGATGACGCTCGGGCTTTCGCCTCATGCACCCTACACGGTCGAAGGACCCGCGCTTCGACAGATCATCCAATACGCTCAGGCACGCAAACTGCCACTGACGATGCACCTGTCAGAACTCGCGGAAGAGGCGGAATTTCTCGAAACCCTTCATGGACGCCTTCGTGAAGCGTGGGATCTCGGCGGCACTGCTCATCTGATTCTAGACGACCAAATCCCACGATTCGCCGGCGGTCCCATCCGCTGGGCACAGCATTACGGGGTGCTCGATGCGGCGAATCATGTACCCGTAGTTCTGGCTCACGTGAACTACTGTGATGACAGCGAACTGCAGTTGCTGGCTGCGTCCAAGGCGTCGGTAGTGTACTGCCCGCGCACGCGGAATTATTTCGGTCATGATGAGCGCTCGAGCCACCGCTACCGTTCCATGCTTGCCGCGGGTATCAATGTTTGTCTCGGCACCGATTCTCTGGCTTCGAATCCGGATCTGCATCTGCTGCGCGAGGCTCAATTTCTGTTGCGTAAGGATTCTGTGGATGCGGAAGTGTTGCTGCGTATGATGACCCTAAATGCTGCGGCAGCGCTGGGCGTCCAGGGACAGCTTGGTTCGCTGACACCGCACAAATCGGCCGACATGATTGCACTTCCATATCCACCAACTTCGGCCCCCGATCGCATTCTTACGCAACTGATCGAGGACGCGCCGCTGCCGTCTGCGGTCTGGATTGCCGGGAAAGCCGTCATTCCCAAAGGCCGATAAGCAAAGGTTTATGCGGTATACTTTGAAAGATTGGCGTGCGTATCGCCGATAAGAGACAGACTTGGAATGATCTTGCGCTCACGTCTTCACTCTCGAAAGGGTACTCATGGATATTGCGGTCATCGGATGCGGATATGTAGGTCTGGTTTCCGGGGTGTGCCTGGCGTCGCTGGGGCACAAGGTCATTGCCGTGGATGTCGATGAGGCCCGCGTCAAATCGCTGCGCGAAGGGATCGTCCCGATCTATGAACCGGGCTTGTCGGAAATGATCAAGAACGAGGTGGCGAACGGCCGGCTTTCGTTCGATACGGATTCCGTCCGGGCCGCGCGTGAATCTTCGACCATTTTCCTGGCCGTGGGCACGCCACCGGCCAAGGGCGGCGGTTATGACCTGACGTACCTGTATACGGCGGCAGAGCAGGCGGCGAAAAATGCCAACGGCCCCAAGACGCTCGTGATCAAGTCCACGGTGAATCCGGGCACGGGTTCCAAACTTGCCAAACTGGTAGCCAAGGCGAGCACGCACCGCATCGAGGTGGTCAACAATCCGGAGTTTTTGCGTGAAGGCACGGCGATCCAGGATTTCATGCAGCCGGATCGAATCGTCTTCGGGGCGGCATCGGCCGAAGGCATTGCAACGCTCCGCGAAATCTATCAGCCGTTGATCGACAAAGGATTTGCGATTTTTTCCATGTCGCGTGAATCCGCCGAGATGACCAAGTTTGCGGCCAACGCCATGCTGGCCATGCGTATCTCGTTCATGAACGAACTCTCGCAGTTGGCCCAGACGATCGGCGCGGACATCGAATCAGTTCGCGTCGGCATCGGCACGGATGCACGCATCGGGCCGGGATTCCTGAAGGCCGGCGTAGGCTACGGCGGCTCGTGCTTCCCTAAGGACGTCCAGGCTCTGGTACACCAGATGAAGACCATCGGCGTCGAGCCGTTGCTGCTTTCGGGCATCGAGCAGGTCAACTTCCGGCAGAAGATGACCTACGCCAAGAACATTCTGGATGCGCTGAAGGGAATTGAGAATCCGGCAGTGGCACTCTGGGGATTGGCGTTCAAGTCGGACACGGATGATGTCCGCGAAGCGCCGGCATTTGACATCATTCGCGCCCTGCTTGAGGGCGGTGCAACCATTAAGGCGTACGATCCGCAGGCGATGGAGAACATCAAGAAGGTGGTTGGCAACAAGATCACGTACGCCAAAGGGGTTGCGGATGCCACGGCCGGCGCCGATGCGATTGCGGTCATCACCGATTGGCCCGAGTTCATCACACAGGATTGGGGGAAGATCGCGAAGCTCATGAAAGGTAAACATGTTTTCGATGGACGCAATTGTCTGGCATCGGGTAAGGTTTCCGCTGCCGGACTTCACTATCATGCCATCGGCCGACCAGAGTTAAAGCCGGGCGAGGGCCGTCCCGGCTCGATGGGGATTGTTTCCGCCGGATAGGCGCAGCAAAGGATGCAGATCATGAAGACGAAGGCCTTGGTCGCCCTGGGTTTCCTGGCGATCATTTCGTGGTCGTCGTATGCGCGGGCATGGAACGGGGTCGGCCACGAAGTCATTGCGAGTCTGGCGTGGGATGGCATGTCGGCAGAGGACCGCAAGACAGCGACCGCTATTCTGAAGGATCATCCGTTCTACAAGGAAGATTTTGAGTCGGCGGTTCCCGCTGGAGCGACGGTGGAGGAGCACGACCGGCTGGTGTTCATGAAGGCCGCGACTTGGCCGGACATGATCAAGAGCCGCGTGGCGCATCCGAAAGAGGCCCGGGACGATCATCGGAACTGGCATTACATCGATTATCCGATTGATTTGGGTGGCGCTGAAGCTTTGCCCCCGGAGCCATCCGCAACCATGCCTGCGACCGCTCCCACGATGGCGACGGATACGATGCCAGCAACCGCTCCTGCAACGACGGCCAGCACGACACTTGCGGCCTTGCCGGTCGGTCCGAAAAATCTTCTGCAGGCACTGGAAAAGTGCCGGAAGGATCTGGCGGACACGTCCGATGACCTGAAAGTGCGGCAGAATAGGGCCAAAGCATTGTGCTGGATTCTGCATCTCATCGGCGACATGCATCAGCCCCTGCACAGTGTTTCCGGTTACAGCCTGGCGTTTCCCGAGGGGGATAGCGGCGGCAACGGGATCAAAGTGCCGGGAACTTCCGGGGCGACGAATCTCCACGCACTGTGGGATGACATGCTGGGGAAGAATGAAGACCCGGCGGCACTGAAGATCATTGCGGACAAGATCAAGGAAGATCCGGCGAACACGCCCACAGAAGCAGAAGCGAAAGCAACGGCGCTGAAGGAGTGGGTGCTGGAGAGCAAAGCGATTGCCGAGGCCTTTGTCTATGGGCCGCTGAAGAAGTTGCCCGACGCGAAGAATGCAACGCATATGGATGTGGACGAAGATTACCTGGTTGCGGCCAGGAAGATCGCCCGACACCGCGCGGAGGTCGCAGGACGACGCCTTGCCGAATTCCTGCACAAATCGTTCAACCCGTGAAGATGCAAAATAGCCTGCCTACAATTCTCCGTTGCATATGACGGAGTGCCTATGGGTCGTATTTTCCCTTTGATTTCATTGTTGATGCTTTTCATTTCCGGTTGCGCGGATCGCTCCACCGCGAATCCTTCCTCTCAAGGAGTTCCTGTGAAAGCCAGTGCATCTACTTCGCCCGCTGCTGCTGTTCCTGTGACGTCTGAAAAGGCCGTCTTTGCCGCGGGGTGCTTCTGGGGTGTGGAAGCGACGTTCCGGAAGGTTCCGGGAGTGTTATCGACGCGCGTGGGGTACACCGGTGGGCAAACGCTGAATCCGACGTACCGGGACGTGTGCACACACACGACCGGACACGCGGAAGCCGTGGAGATTACCTACGATCCGGCGAAGGTTTCTTATCAGCAACTATTGGTGGTCTTTTTTGAAAATCATGATCCCACAACAGTGGATAGCCAGGGGCCGGACTTTGGGGACAATTATCGATCGGCGGTTTTCTATGCCAGTCCGGAGCAGCAGAAACTGGCGGAAGCGGAGAAAGAGCGGCGGGATAAGTCTGGGGATTACGTCGGCCCGATCGTGACGCAGATTGTGCCGGCGGCGACTTTCTACACGGCGGAGGACTACCACCAGCAATACTACGAGAAGCAGGGCGTCTCGTGGAGCTGCCATTTTGGGAATGGGAAGAAGCATTGAGCGAAGGCTGGAGGGGGTAGGTGGCAGGTAGAGGCGTCGGTATTTTCAGATTTTGCGGCGCCACGCCAGGGCGGCGGTGGGGCAGGCGGCAATGACATCCGGAGCAGATTTTTGGAGGGCTGCTTGGAGCGAACGGCCGAGGGAGGGGAGAACTTTGACGGCAAAGCCGCGGCGAGTCATCGAGAGGCCCCAGAGTTCGCCGGCGCGGGAGGCGATGGCGACGCAGCGGCCGCAACTGATGCACTTGCCAGGTTCGTAGAGGATGTCGGGGTGGGTGTTGATGCGTTCGAGGGGGCGGCGCTCGCCACGGTAGTGGTTGGAGTTGACTTCGTATTGGGTGGAGTAGTGGCGAAGGAGGCAGTCATCGCCTTTGGAACAGCCGCATTGGATACAGCGGGAGGCTTCCTTGATGGCTTGTTCGACGGTGAGGTCGCGGTCGGGAACGGTCGGGGTGCGGGGTTCGGAGGAAGCCTGTTCGGCGAGGACGACAAGCTCGACTTTGGGCAGCGCGCCGAGACGCATCGAAAATTGTGCGGGTTCTCTTTCGGCGCAGCGGAGTGAGGCGTCGATGGATTTGGCGGCGGCGTGACCATCGGCGACGGCGCGGACGGCGTAGCGATAGGGAGTGACGATGGCGCCGGCGGCGTAGACACGGGGGAGATTGGTACGGAAAGTATCGCGTTCGATCTTGATGCCTTTGCCGAGGGTTTCGAGGCCGAAGGTGCGGAGGGTGGCAGGGTCGATGGGGCCGAGGGCCATGAGAATTGCGTCGTAATGGGATTGGAGGTCGGGGAGCGTAATCTCTGCCGAGTGAGCCTCTGTGGTGGAAGAGAGTTTCTTGTTGAGTATGAAATTGACGCCAAGGCGAGGGAGGAGGGCCGTTTCGGCGTCGAGGATTTCGACAGGGAGAAGGGCAGGGCTGATATCGGAGCGGAGTGCGCCGCCGACGTGGGAGCGGGCGTCGTAGATATCCACAGCGTGGCCGGCAAGGGCGAGGAACCATGCGGCGGAGAGACCGGTGGGCCCGGCGCCGATGATCGCTATGCGTTTGCCGGTGGGGTCGGCCTTTGCTGGCAAATAGGGATGGTGGGTGGCCAGGTCGGTGTCGCCTACAAAACGTTTGAGGCGGCAGATGGAGACTGCGCCGTCGAGATCAGCCCGGCGGCAACCTTTTTCGCAGAGTTCGGGACAAATGCGCCCGAGGGTGGCGGGGAAGGGAATGTCACGCTTGACGACTTCGGCGGCGCGGTGAAATTCTTTGGCCGCAATAAGCCGGAGCATTTCGTTGATGTTCATGTGCGCGGGACAGACGTGCTGGCATGGTGCCGAACAGTCCCCGGCGTGTTCGCTGAGGAGTAGTTCGAGGGCAACGCGGCGGGCACGGCGAACTTCGGGGGTTTCACTTTCGATGGTCATGCCATCGACGACTTTGGTGGCGCACGCGGGCGCGAGTCTTTCTTTGCCATCGATTTTAACGAGGCAGACCATGCAACTGGTGAAGGGTGCGAAGTCTTTGAGATGGCAGAGGGTGGGGATGTCGATGTGGAGCAGGCGGGCGGCATCGAGAATGGTGGCGCCGTGCGGGACTTCGACGGGGCGATTATCGATCAGTGCGCGAGGCATAGTTTCCTCGGAAGCAAGAGTTCATGAGCGCAAGTCGTGTTTGTCATGCGGTTGCTTCTTCGTGGATGGCGACCACGGGGCCGCTTTCGACGACGACGCAGTTGAGCGGGCAGGATTGGACGCAGACGTCGCACTTGGTGCATTTGGATTGGTCGATGGTGTGCAGTTGGTAGGGTGTGAAGGGGATCGCGCCAACGGGGCAAGCCACGGCGCAGCGGGTGCAGCCGTTGCAGGTGTCGGTGATGCGGTAGTGGATCAGCGCGCGGCACTTGCCGGCGGGGCAGTGGCCGCGGAGGTGGGCTTCGTATTCTTCGCGGAAATATTTGAGGGTGGATAAGACGGGGTTGGGTGCCGTTTGACCGAGCCCGCAGAGGCTGCCGCTATGGACGTCGTGGGCGAGCTGTTCGAGGGTGTCGAGGTCGTTGGGGCGGCCTTTGCCTTCGGTGAGGCGGGTGAGGATTTCGAGCATGCGTTTGGTGCCGACGCGGCAAAAGGTGCATTTGCCGCAGGATTCCGCCTGCGTGAAGGAGAGGAAATAGCGGGCGATATCGACCATGCAATCGCGATCGTCGAGGACGACGAGGCCGCCGGAGCCCATGATCGCGCCGACAGCGGCGAGGGATTCGTAATCGACGGGCGTCTGGGCAAGGGAGGCGGGGACGCACCCGCCGGAAGGTCCGCCGATCTGCACAGCCTTGAAGGTGCGTCCGGGTGTGACTCCGCCGCCGATTTCGTGGACGATCTGGTGGATGGTGATGCCCATGGGGACTTCGATGAGTCCGCCGCGGCGGATTTTTCCGGTGAGGGCGAAGACCTTGGTACCTTTGCTGGAGGCGGCGCCGATAGTGGCAAACGCGGAAGCGCCGTTGCGGATGATCCATGGGACCAGGGTGAGAGTTTCGACGTTATTGATGCAGGTCGGGCAATCCCAGAGGCCGGATTCGACGGGGTATGGCGGGCGAAGGCGCGGGGTACCGCGGCGGCCCTCGATGGAGGCGATGAGGGCGGTTTCTTCACCACAGACGAAGGCGCCGGCGCCTTGGCGGATCTGGACCTGGACTGAGCCGAGGAGGCCGCGGTCGCGACAGAGGGCGATGGCGCGGGTGACGCGTTCGACGGCGAGGGGGTATTCGGCGCGGATATAGAAAATGGCATCGGTGGCGGCGATGGCGCGGGCGGCGATGAGGAGGCCTTCGAGGACGCGGAACGGATAGCTTTCGAGGAGCATGCGGTCCATGAAGGCACCGGGGTCGCCCTCATCGCCGTTGCAGATGACGAACTTGCGATCGCCTTTGGCGGCTGCGGCGAATTGCCACTTCTTGCCGGTTGGAAAGCCGGCGCCGCCGCGGCCGCGGAGTCCGGAGGATTGAATTTCACGGATGATGTCTGCGGGCGCGAGAGCGTTTTGCAAGGCGGTGAATCCGCCGCGACGGATGTATTCGTCAAGATCGAGAGGATGCATTTGGCCGGCATGTTCGGTGGCGAGGTGGACTTGCGGGCCGAGGTAGGCGCAGACGTCCTGCGTTTCGGGCTGTTCAAGTTGTGGAAGCGGAAGCGTCGCGCCGAGCAGGCGGTCTTCCATGCGACGCCAGAGGCGGCCGAGGCGATGCGTGAGACCACGGGATCGGGGGGAGGCGAAGTGGCGATCGATGATGGCCGCGGCTTCGGATTCGTCGACGTGCGTGTAGAGAATGCGTTCGGTCTGGCCGGGAGTATGGATTTCGACGAGTGGTGTCTGGTGGCACATGCCGGTGCAGCCGATGGGTTTGAGAGGGATGTCGATGCCGAGGTTTTGCGACGCTTGCAGGAGTGCGCGGGTGACGTTGGCGCTGCCACCAGCTACGCAGCAGGAACCCATGCCGACGTAGATGGCGGCGTGGCCGTTGGCATTGCCGGAGAGGTCGGCGATATCAAGCTTGGGAGCGCGGGCTTGCGGGGAGAGGGCGTCGCTCAGGATGTTGTGGGCAAGAGGACCGGTAACGCGGCCGTGCGCGCGGGTGTCGGCGACGACGACGGGGGCGAGGGTGCAACAGCCGACGCAGCCGACGCGCTCGAGGGTGAATTTTCCGGTGGGGTCGGTATCTTGCGAGGCATCCATTTTGAGGTGGCGGCGGAGGGCGTCTTCGATTTGCTCAGAACCTTTGACGTGGCAGGCGGTGCCGTGGCAGATGCGGACGAGATGCTCGCCGGCAGGCGTATGGCGGAATTGGGTGTAGAAGGTGGCGAGGCCGTCGAGGCTGGCGGCAGTGATTTGCGTGCGGGCGACGATGTGATCAAGTGCCGCTGGGGGCAGATAGCGAAAATGTTCCTGCAGTCCCTGGAGAATGGCGACGGCGGCATCGGGCGTGGTGCCGGTGCGGGCGAGGAGGGTGTCAACGAAAGCGAGGTCGATGGCGGGCGAGGGCGAGGTTGCGAGGTTATGCGAGGCATGGTTCATGGTTTGCCCCCAATGCAATACATGTTGGATTTGCCACGGATGAAGACTTTGCCGGCGGCGAAAGCGAGGTTTGCGCTGACCGGTTCGCCGAGGGTGTTTTCGCGGAGTTGTTCGTATGTGCGGCCGGTCGAGAGGATGTGGGTTTGGCCTTTGGCGTCGGTGATCCAGAGTTCATTGCCGACAAGGGCGGGCGAGGCGCGGACAATGGACGGAAATTCCTGTTCCCAGAGTTTGGTGCCGTCCTTGGTGTCGAAGCAGAAGAGACTGCCGTTGCCACCGAAGGTCCAGAGGAGTTTGCCGTCGGAGATGGGGCTGATGAATTCGGGGAGGCCGTCATCGGATTGTTTCCAGCGGACGGCCGAGGCGGTGACGTCGCCGCGGGCTTTGCGGGCGTCGATGGCGGCCATGATGGCACGGTCGTTGGCGAGGTAGACGATGCCGTCGATGCAGATGGGGCTGGCGGCGACATCGCCATCCATGAGTTTGGCTTTCCAGAGTTCGGCGCCGGTGGCGGGATCGTACGCTGCGATCCACGGATTGCCGGCGGTGATGATCTGCGGGGTGCCGTCGACTTCGGCGACGATGGGGCTGGACCAGGAGTTGACGGCGTCGCGCGGGGTGCGCCACAGCGTGCGGCCAGTGGCAGTGTCGAGGGCCAGGAGAGCGGAGGCGGATTTCTGGCGGTCTTCGCCGACATCCCACTGCACGATGAGTTTGCCGGAGGCAATTGCGAGCGAGGCAGCGTAGGTGTATTGACTGGCGGGAGGGCCGAGGTGACGCGTCCAGACGGAGACGCCTTGGAGATCGAAGGCGCCGACGTCGCCGCTCGCGAAGATGGCGTAGACGTTAGTGCCGTCGGTGGCGGGCGTGGGCGCAGCGAAGCCGGTTTCTTCGAACGAAGTAGCGGCAGTGGTGTCGGTAGGGCTGACTTTACCGGTCCAAAGGAAGCGACCGGTGGCAATGTCGAAGGCGTAGAGTTCGCGATGGGTGGCATCGGCTCCGGTAACGAAGAGGCGGTCTTTCCAGAGGATCGGCGAGGAATGGCCGGGGAGAGGAATGGGGCTTTTCCAGAGGATGTTTTCATTAGTGGCGGCGTTCCAACGTGCGGGCCATGCACCGGAAGCAACGCGGGCGGCGCCGTCGTGGCCGCGCCAGGTGGGCCAGGCGGATTGGAGGTCTGCTGGTGAGGGAGGGGTAATTGTTGCGAGGGGTTGCGCGGCTTCGGGCGCGCGGATGGGAACGATCGGGCCGGCGCGGAGACTGAAGAACGTGAGCGCGGCGAAAAACGCGGCGATGACAAGACTGGACGCGGCGATGGCCCGACAGTTGGCGGGGATATGTGATGAAGGCGACGATGATTGCAGTTGCTCGAGGGTGGGAAGCGGGCGGTCGAAAAAACGGGCGGACTTGAAACCGAGCACCGCGACGATAGCGCCGGCAAGGAGAAGGTAGCCGGCGCGGGTGGCGGCTTCGCGGGACCACCAGAAGTCCGCGCGGAGCCGGGCGTCTTTCTTGCGAAGGGTTTCTTTGAGGGAATCATCGGTGGGGTGCTGGCGGATTTCGGATTTGAGGCGGTCGATGACGGGAGCATCGAGAGGATTGGACTGATGATCTTTCAGGCTCATGCCGAGGAGCATGGCGGCGATAACGGCACAGAAGAGCAGCGAAATGGCAGCGCAGGCGCGGGAGGCGGCGGCGAGATCGCGGCGGCGAACGGGGGAGAGGTTATACAGGGCTTGGGTCATGCGCTCCCTCTGGCACTGGCCGACGAGGTCGTCACCAACACTCGCTCATTAGATCCGCGTTTGACAGGGCAGTAATCAAAGCAGCGGGCACAGCCAAGACAGGCGGCGGTGTCGGCATCGTAGCCTTTGACGGGAGCCGGAAGGCTTTGGCGCATGAGGCGGACGGTGATGGCCAAAGCCATCCACGTGCCGAGCAGTGCGCCGCCGATACCGAGCTGATACTCGATGGCCGCAGCGCGGGCGTAGAGTACGTCGGTGGTTTCGCCCGTCTTGCGCCAGGCGGAGGATTCCTCAGATGTGCCTTGAATACGGCCAGAGTCTTCGGCTTGAATGCGCAAGGCAAGATCGACGCGGGTGTCGAGGCGGGCGAGTGCCCCCTTGGTGAAATAACCAAGAAGCGGGAGGAGGATCAGGAGGGCCACGCCGACGGCCAGGGTGATGCGCGTGCGGCGGCGGAACGCTTCGCGGGAGACTGCGGGGCGGTCGGAATCGCGTGCGGGCTGCTTGATCGCGCCGAAGGAACAGGACTTTTCGCAGAGGCGGCAGTCGGTGCATTCGGCAGGACTGACGTGGACTTTCCATTTGGCAAACCGGCTGAAGGCGCGAAGCAGAACGCTGTAGGGGCAGATGAAGCGGCAGTAGATGCGGCCGACGAACATGCTGCCGGCGAGAAAGGCGGCGCCGATGAGAAGCATGCTGAGCGTGCCGCTCATCCGGAAGAAGCCGACGAAGGGATCCCAGCGGCAGATGGCGAACTCGGTGCCGGTGGCGGCGAGGAGCACAGCGACGCCAAGGTACAGATGCGGGAAAAGTCCAAGGGAAGATTCGAGCCAGCGCGGGAGTTGGATGGGCCGCCAGAGCATGACGTCCTGAATGGCTCCGAGGGGACAGACGCCGGCGCAGAAGAGGCGGCCGGCGAAAAGGGCGGTAATCAGAGGAAGGGCAAAGAAGGCGGCGATCCACCATGCCAGCCCCCCACCGCTTACCAATGACGCGGTGACGTTCTGAATGGAACCGACAGCGCAAACGCAGCCTTCACGATAGAAGCCGAAATATGCGATGGAAAAAGCCGTGAGCACAAAGACGCCCACGCGGGATCGTTTGCGGTGTACGAAGTATGCAGCGACGACCAGCGCGGCGGCGAGGACGAGGACATCGGCGGCGGCCCAGAGTTCGCCACGGGCTTTGATGACTTGCTGCGTGGGAAGGGAGTAGCTGATGCGGAATTCGGGGGGAGGAAAACGTTCTTCGGCGGAGGCCGGGGTGACGAGAGTGATGAGCAACAAAAAGACCCAGATTATTTGGGAGCGAAATCTGCTAAACATGCCCTGCTGGGCCCCTGCCCCATCGGACATGGCACCCGGGAGGGTATCGACTGTGAAACTGCGGCGGGTGGTCGTCATCATGAGCCTTTCACCCGCGGGGGAATGTATTGACGCGAGGGCTCGACGCGGGTGATGGCGTTGGAGGGACAGTTCGCGGCGATGGAGCAGCGGTTGCAGTGGCGACAGAGTTCCTGATCGATTTGCAGATGGAGCGAGCCGTTACCGAACGAAACGCACCCTTTGACGCAGCGGGCGCAGCCGATGCAGAGGTCATGATCGATGGTGTATTCAAAGTATGGCTCTTCAACAAAGCTGCGGCGGATGGCGGCGGTGGGACAGGTCTGATTTTCGGCACCGGTGTTCAGGGCTGGGGCGGAGGCCTCAAAGAAGCCGGTGCAGAGATCGCAATAGCCACAGTAGGCAAAGGCGTGCATGCAGCGGACCGCGGAGGGATTGAGGACGCATTCGGTGGCACAGCGTCCGCAGTGGGTGCATTTGAGGGGATCGATTTGCCAGAGCGTTTCGCCGGCCACGGCGGAACGCTGCCGGAGGATGAGCGTTCCCAGAACGCCGCCGAGGGCGACGACACCAGCGCCGCGGCCGAGGAGGCCGAGGAATTCGCGGCGGGATTTGGAAGAGGGCTCACCCATTCTGCTTCTCCCGTTGCGATTGGCGGAATTCCTCGGCCTTGTCGAGGTTGCAGGCGCGGAGTCGGCCGCAGGAGGCGCAGGGGTTACTGAGCGGGCAGCCGTTGCCGGAGCGGACAAGCAGACCGAGACCGCCGACGACGCCGGCGAGAATACCTGTGCGGCCGATGGTGACCAGGACTTGGCGGCGGGAGGGATTTTGCGGGCGCTCGCTCATGAGCCAACCTCCTGCATGGAGGTCGTCGTCGAGACAGCCGGTTGGGCGGTCTCTTCGAAGACGCGAAGCACATCGCGGCTGCGGTCGAGGACCCAGACGCGGCCTTGTCCATCGACAGAAATATCGAGGCCGCCGACTTGTTCGCCAAAGACGGCGACGCCGCCGATGACGCTTTGCAGTTTCCCATCCGGCGAGAAAACGCGCACCCGCGGAACGCCTTTATCGCTGGTGACGAAGCGGCCGTTGGCGAGGATGGCGAAGTCGGTCGGATTGCAGCAACCCGCAAAGCGCTCTGGCGTCATGCCAAACTGGCCCCAGCGGCGAACGAGCGTGCCGTCGCGAGAGAAGCCTTCCAGTTCATGACGACCGGGATTGTTGACCCAGATGATGGGATCGCTGGAACTGTCGGCGGCAATGGCGGCAAAGGCGACATCGAGGTGAGGGCTGGGCACGACCAGTCCGGGGGAGTGCTTCGCGTCGTCCTTGCCGGCGAACTTTTCGAGGACTTTTCCGTCCCCATCACAATGGACGATGATGCGTTGACCGGCATCGGCGAGCCAGACGTTTGCGGTCGATCCGACGCCGCGAACGGCGATGCTCGTGATGACGGCGCTTAGACCGAGGGAATTCCATTGACCCAGCGCCGTGCCGTTGTGATCGAAGAGTGCAACGTGATCGTGCGCGGCGACGTAGATGCGATCGCTTCCGGCAGCCACGGCTAGGCTCTCCTTCGAGAGCGAAATCTCGACAGGGGCAATTGATGGCGCCCCCCCACCGCCGCCGATGATTCGCAGACTTTTGCTGCCGACGATGACGATGCGGCCATCCGGGAGGCGGGCAAAACTGTCCGCGCCTTTCATGCCGACGGGAATTTCCGCGGTCTGTTTCCATGTGAGCAAGGCGGGATCGATGTGGCGCAGGGCATGGTCGTCGAAAGTGATGTCGGGCTTAGCGCCATCCGGGCCGTTAGAAGAATTGTCGGAACCGCTGGTCCATTCGCGGAGTTTCCAGCCAGCGATACCCGCGCCGAAGAGGACCGGAAGAACAAGCCCGGCGACGGCGACTTTCTTACCAGTGGAGGATTTCTTGTCAGTCGTCTCGCTCATAAATTACCTTCCGCTTTCAGGAGATGAGGGCGCGGGGCGCAGGTCCAGACAGGCCAGGCGTGTCAGGTCGCGGAACAGAAGCCGTCCGTCGGTAAACGCCATCGGTCCCCAGCATTCGCGTGCGCCGTCGAGCATTTGGGCCTTGCAGAGAACAACGCATTTGTCGTGCTTTGCTTCCAAGATGCGCATCAGGCCGGAGTCGTTGATGCCGAAAATTTTTCCGTCAGCGATGGCAAATGCGCCGAGGCCGAACCGGACGGTGCCACCACTGGCCCACAGGATTTTCCCGTCGCGATCAAGGCAAACCATCTGGCCATCGGGGCGTACGCCGTAAATGTGGTTTTCGAAGAAGATGGGCGTTTGCTGATCGGAGCCGAACTCCGCGGAGGCCATGCGTTTGATGATCTTGACGTCGAACTTATCTCCGTTGGGGATGAGGTCAACGAGCATGGCGCCAGCGCCGTAGCCGCCGGTGAGGAGCAGTCGGCCGTTACCGAGATCGAGGGGGCTGGGGACGGTGGCAATGTGGACTTTCCACTCCTCGGTTTCCCAAAGTTTTTCGCCGGTGAGGGCATCGACGCCAAGGACGCCGTTGCTGCCGGCGTAGACGTAGGTGTTTCGGCTGCCAAGAGGCATGGGCATGATGGAGGCGTGCGTCATTTGCCAGGCGCGCTCGTTGGGGGTTTGCCAGAGGATCTTTCCCGTGTCGGCTTCAACGGCCATCAGCAAAACGCTCCTGCCGACGGGTGCCAGAATGAGGCGGTCGGTGGCCTGCGGGTCGATGTCCAGCAGAGGGCATTGGCCGGCGTACCAGGGGGGGACGACCGTGCCGAACTCGCGGACGAGATCTTTGCCCCAGCGGAATTCGCCCGTGAGACGATCGACCGCAACGACGTGGACCTTGGGGCCAATGGTTATGACGACGTTTTGGCCCACGGCGGGAATGGTACGCGACATGCCGTGGTTGCGTTTGATGTCGACGGTATAACTGTGACGCCAGATTTCCTGGCCACTATCGAGGGAGAGACAGCGGAGGGTGTCGGCGCGTTGGTCGGGATCGTAGTCGAGAAGGTAGACGCGTCCCTGGCAGATGGCGGGGCCCGCGTAGCCTTCGCCGGTGGGGATCGTCCAGAGCAGACGGGAGGCGTCGAGAGTGTTTGTCAGGAGAGATTGCGCGGCGGCGATAGAGGTTCGGTTGTCGCCACGAAATTGGCGCCAGGTGCCTGTTTCGGAACCGGGCTGTCCGGAACCGAGGCGGGTTTGGCCTTCGAGGGATGGTCCGGTGGCGGCCACGGTGCCCGCAGGCTTGTCCATGCCGGGAACGCGGAGCTCGGTGTGACGCGTCGGCGCGGCCCACCAAGCCACCGTAATGCCTGAGCAGGCGATGACTAACGCCACAGGGAGGATGCGTAGGAATGGATGCATCAGGCCTCTGCTGAAATGAATAATGGATCAGTTTATCCTTATTTGAGTTGGAATGCCAGAAAATCCTGTGAAAAGCGGATGTTAGGTCTGCACGACGCCGCAATTGCGTCATAATGTGTACCTGCAGTCTTGGAAGCCTGCACCACAAAGGAGAAGGCGATGGGGTCGATTCTGGCGTTGGATCAGGGGACGACGAGTTCGCGAGCCATCGTCTTCGATGATCAGGGGGTGGCGCGGGGGACGGCGCAACGCGAATTTCGGCAGGTTTTTCCGCAGGCGGGATGGGTGGAACATGATCCCGAGGAAATCTGGAAGACCACGCGCGTGGTGGCCAGTGAGGCGATGCGGGCGGCGGGGATGACGGCTGGAGATATCGCGGGGATAGGCATCACCAATCAGCGGGAAACGACGGTGGTGTGGAACCGCAAAACGGGTGAGCCGATCGCCAATGCGATTGTCTGGCAGGATCGAAGGACAGCGGATTTCTGTGATGAGCTTAAGACACGCGGACTTGCGCAGCGCGTGCAGCAGGTGACAGGGCTGGTGATTGATGCATATTTTTCGGCAAGCAAAGTGCGATGGTTACTGGAGCACGTGAAGGGCGCGCGGGAACAGGCGCAGCGCGGGGAGTTGGCTTTTGGCACGATTGACTCGTGGCTGGTGTGGAAGCTCACCGAAGGGCGGGTGCACGTGACGGATGTGAGCAATGCGTCGCGGACGATGCTGATGAATCTGGAGAGCGGGCAGTGGGATGCGGAGATGCTGGGGTTGTTCGGAGTCCCGTCAGCAATGCTGCCGGAGATACGTTCCAGCAGTGAGGTGTATGGCGAAACGCGCGTACTGGGCAGAACGATTCCTATTGCGGGAATTGCTGGAGATCAGCAGGCGGCGTTGTTCGGGCAGACCTGTTTTCGCGAGGGATTGGCGAAGAACACCTATGGTACAGGATGCTTCATGCTGATGCAGGTGGGCGATAAACCCCGGGCCTCGCGGCATCAACTGCTGAGCACGGTTGCGTGGCGACAGGGAAAGAAGACCGAATATGCGTTGGAGGGGAGCGTCTTCATCGGGGGCGCGGTGGTGCAATGGCTGCGAGACGGACTGGGAATCATCAAATCGGCGGAAGAGATCGAGAAACTGGCGGCCAGCGTGCCAGATAGCGGAGGCGTGTACCTTGTGCCGGCGTTTGCAGGATTGGGAGCCCCGCACTGGGATCCCTACGCGCGGGGCACAATCATGGGCATCACCCGCGGCACGACCGCGGGACATCTGGCACGGGCGGCATTGGAAGCGATTGCATTTCAGGTTGCCGATGTGCTGAAGGTGATGCAGGAAGATTCTGGCGTGATGATTCGGGAATTGCGCGTGGATGGCGGTGCGGCCCGCAATGACCTGCTGATGCAATTCCAGGCCGATCTTCTGGGAGTACCGGTCGTGCGGCCCAGAGTGACAGAAACTACGGCGCTCGGAGCCGCCTATCTGGCGGGCCTGGCCGTTGGAGTGTGGAAGAATCGAGTGGATCTGGAAGGGCATTGGAAAGTGGACCGCGTATTTCACCCGATCATGAAGAAGGACGAAGCTGCGGAGCGTCAAAAATGGTGGGAAAAGGCCCTGGCGCGGGCCCGGGAATGGCAGAAATGAGCGCGGTTGCGGAAAATGGCCCTTATATGCTAATATCTGGGGCTCGATTGCAGGGCAGCGTAGCTCAGCTGGTTAGAGCGAGGGATTCATAAGCCCTAGGTCCCCGGTTCGAATCCGGGCGCTGCTATACTTAAGCTATTGCCGTTTTGCGATTTGCGAGACGGAATTCTCCGGCCTGTATGGCACAAGGGCACCGATGGCCGGAGGGTATATTTGCCCTTGGAAAAAAGAGGAATGTCATGAAGGAAAAGATCCATCCCACCTACAACTACGCCAAGGTGCGGTGTGCCTGCGGGAACACGTTTGAGACGGGTTCGACGCTGAAACACATCGAAGTCGAAATCTGCGGCGTCTGCCATCCGTTCTACACGGGCAAGCAGAAGTTCGTGGATACCGCCGGCCGCGTTGAGCGGTTCCAGAAGAAGTTCGCAAAGTTCGCCGCCAATCAGGCTGCGACGAATCAGGCGGCTGCCGAGAAGAAATAGCGATCGAAGGTGAAACCCATGACGCCGTGAGCGCTCGGAAGAGCGGCACGGCGTCTTCGTTTTTCCATTCCGTGTATCACCTCATCCGATAAGGACGCTGCATGCCATGACGATTCCCGACGCGTACAAACCGGTGATCAGTAAGCTTGAAGGGTTGGCGGAGCGGCATCGGCAGCTTGAGGCGGAGATGAACGATCCGGCGGTGGCGGAGAAGCCGGCGCGGATGACGGAACTGGCGAAAGAACACGGCAAACTTTCCCGGCAACTGGTCAAGCACCGGGAATTCCAGGCGGCGCAGAAAACGCTGGAGGAAACGCAGCAGCTGGCAGCGGGTACTGACAAGGAGATGGCCGAACTGGCAGCATCCGAGCTTGCCGATCTGCAGGCCACGCGGGATGCGATTCTCGAGGCGATTGTTTCGGAATTTCTTTCGGCCGACGAAATGGCGGTCGAATCGATGATCCTGGAAATTCGCGCGGGGACCGGCGGGGACGAGGCGGGGATCTTTGCGGGCGACCTGGCGGAGATGTATCGGCGGTATTGCGAGAACAATCGGTGGAAGTGGGAAGTGCTCGATTTTTCGCCGGGCGACGCGGGGGGATTCCGGGAATTCGTGGCGTCGATCAAGGGTTCGGGGGCCTATCGGGCTCTGGCGTTTGAGGGCGGCGGGCATCGGGTGCAGCGCGTGCCGGTGACGGAAACGCAGGGACGCATTCATACATCGGCGGCGACAGTGGCGGTGCTGCCGGAGGCCGACGAATCGGCAATTGTAATCAATCCGGCGGATGTGCGGGAAGACGTTTCGCGGTCGGGCGGGCCGGGCGGCCAGGGCGTAAACAAGATTGAATCCGCGGTGCAGTTGACGCATTTGCCGACCAACATTGTCGTGCGTATGCGGGAAGAGCGTTCACAGCATAAGAATCGCGAGAAAGCGTGGCGACTGCTGCGTTCGCGGGTGTTTGAGCATTTCGATTCGAAACGCCGGGCCGAACGGTCCGCGACGCGCAAAGAGATGATCGGGAGCGGGGATCGCAGTGCGCGGATCCGGACATATAACTTCCCGCAGAACCGGTGCACGGATCATCGCATCAACGAGAACTTCCCGCTGGAGCGGATCATCGCAGGCGACTTGCAGCCAATCGTGAATGCGCTGCAGGCGTACGACCGGCAGGAACAGCTTGCAGCATTGATTGCGAAGTAACGGCTCAGCCGTACCCCATGGATTCGAGATCATCTTCATCGAAACCGGCGTAATGGCCGAGTTCGTGGAACACGGTTTTTCGGATTTCCACTGCGAGTTCCTCGCGGTTTCGGCACATATCCATGAGCGGCTTGCGGAAGATCATGATCTGGGGCGGAAGGCTGCCAGTGTCGTCGATGCTGTGGCGGGTGATGGCGTGGCCGGTGAAGGAGCCAAGGAGTTCCTCATCATCTTCCATGCCCATTTCGCGGAGGAGGCGGGGTGAGGGTTCATCTTCGACGACAATGGCGACTTCCTCGAGCCAGCGGGCGAATTGCGGCGGGAGTGCGGCGATGGAGGCTTCGAGGAGCTGATCGAAAATGGGGCGGGGAATACGCATAGGAAAAGTGGCCGGCGGTTAGTGGTCAGCGGTCAGTGGGACGGTTTGGCCTGCGGGAATGTCGCGGAGCTGGCCATCGATGTTCAAGGTGACAGGCAGGGCGCTGGGGTTGAAGACGGTCTTGCGGTTCGCGGCGATAACGATGCGTTTGCGGGCATCCTCGTAATCGAAGAGCTCGATGTTGGTGCAGTACCAGACGTCAGCGTGGCCGGCGAGAGGCTGGAAGATGCGTTGGAGAGCGGGCCAGTCCTTGCATTGCTCAAATTCGTAAGCGTGGCCCCAGATGTAATACAGACCGGAGGCGCGGAGATTGTCATGCCATGCTTTGAAGCGCTCGCCGACAGGGAGTGGATGGGTGTTGAACATGTGCGCTGTGGCCGGCCAGGCGAGCGGTTCGCGCACGGGCCAGGGATTTTCCTGATTGGCAACCGTGCGGGAATAGACGATTCCCAGGGCACGTAAGACATCGATGGCCTGCTGGTTGTAGGTGCCGTAAGGATAGGCCATGCCGCGGACGGGATAGCCGACGAGTTCTTCGAGAGCTTTGCGATCATCGAGGACTTCACTGGCAATCTGCGCGGGGTCGAGGCGATCCAGCCAGGGGTGGGTGACCGTATGGATGGCGACTTCGTGGCCGGCGTAGAGCGAGGCGATCTCGGAAGCGGAAACGTAGCCGTACCAATTCGTCTTTCCCAGGTTGCCGGAATTAAGATTGAACGTGCCCTTGATCCCCAGTTCATTGAGGCCTGCGACCACACGGCGGTCATGGACCGTGCCATCATCCCAACTGGTGGTGACGGCGATGCGTTTGCCCTGGGGAAACATGGGTATTTCGATGCGGGAAGGAGCGGACATGTATTTCCTTTGCTATGGACTGGCGAAGCGGTTCATGGTGGCGGCGTTCGTGGCGATTCGAGTTCGCCCAGCGAGAACAACGGCCGTCCGCCGAGAGACGTGTAGAAGGAGGCGCCAAGAATCGCCAAGACCGAAAGGATGGCGACGATCGAACTGGTGGAGAACCAGAGATTGAAATCCGGCGAAATGGGAAAATCGACGAGCAGGGCGCGGCACAATATGCAGGCGATGACAGCCACAAGTCCATAGCGACCTAGAAGCAGAAGGAAGAGCAGCGCGATGACTGTTTGAGTCAACCAGCTCATGTAGCTGTCGGGCGTCCAACGCGCAGTCGCCGCGACGAAGACGATGATGAAGGCGACGGCTGCGAGGATTTTGCGCTGCAGGATGATGCGTACCAGGGTTAGGAAGAGCAGCAGTATCAGGCCGAAGTAAAGCGCGCTGAGGGCGCTGGTGAAAATCGTGGAGAAATTGGATGCGGAGTGCAGCATCGCCACGATCGCTCCGACGTTGGGTAGCGGCGCGGACTGGCTGAGCCACCGCGGCGTCAGCAGCTCGATCTGCGTGAGGACCACCGTGGTAATACCGACGAGTCCGCCGACCAGCGCATCGCGCCCGACCAGCGGGTCGCTCCACTGTCCGGAGATCAGGCGGCTCCACGAAATGATGGTTTCCGGCCAGGCACGGCGGACATACGGTTCCAGGGCAAGGTAGAAGATCCAGACCAGCGCGACCGGAAAAAGCGTGCTTCCCATGGCGCGGCTGAAGAGGATGAATTCGAGAATCACATCAGGTACGTGATGGGCACGCAGCACCCAGACGATGAAACCGAAGGCAAAGAAGGCGATAGAGATGCGGGTGGCGCCAATTCGATCGCCCCGCCCGGACTGGTAATTGCGCCAGGCGAGGTAGCTGCCGGCGAGCAGGAGCAACATCGTGACCACCGTCTGTACGAGAAGGTTGGCCGTTCCCATGGATAGGATGGTCGCCTGTTCCACGCTGAGCTGGGAATCGCGCCACGGGCCGATGATGGTGAAGTAAATGGGTTTGCCGTGATACGCGGCGGCTTCGATGCGGACTGTCTCTTTGGGTGCTTCGGGAAAATGGCCTTCCATGGCGATGCGCGAATCGGCGTAGACCGGCGGAAGATGGCGCGGCTCGGTCAGCGTGAAGTATTTCTGGCATTCGGCGGGATCCAGGCCGGCGGCACTGAACAGCGGCGTCCAATCCATGGGGCCGGGTTGAGTCGGAGAAGGCTGAGAACCGGCGCCGGACTGCGTGGATGTCGCCGCCGCGGTGACGGGCGTATCGCTGAGGGGGATGTCGGCGGTCTCGCCTTCCGGGCGCACGTGCAGACTGATCAACCGCCCCAGCGGATCGAGACGCATGTTGATCATACCCGGACGCGAGATCGGAGGATCATCTTCGAACGCCATGGCTTCAGAGCGAAAGGGCATGAGCAGTTCGGGGCTCTGGCGATACCAGAAATAGACGAGACCCGGCCGCGGACGCGTGAGGCTTTCCCAACGGTCCGGACCGGTCTGTTTGTCCTGTACGTAAACGTAATAGGCCGCATTGATGGCAAAAGCGCCGTTCCAGTCGCGCGGCGGCGCGGTGTATCCCAGATCGCTGAGGATGCTGCGTGCTTTATCCGTAAGCACTGCGGGCGGCTTTTCCTGGATCGTCTGCTGCACAAGAAAGGCGTTCGGCGCCACGAGGACGGCGACCACGAGGCACGCCAGCGCGGCAAGCAGAAAAAGCAATGAATGCGCAGGCCGGAATCCTGTGTAAGACTCTCCCGCGGCGGCGACCACTTCCGGACTGGGTGTCTTGCCGGAAGCGATAATTTCCTTGAGCAGATTACCGCCGGGGAGGCCGGCGGCGACGGCCAGCACGGATGACGGCCGGTTTCGCGGATCCTTTTCCAGGCAGCGCAGGATGACACGCTCCACATCCGGGTTGATATCGGAGACCGTGATCGATGGCGCTTCCGGAAGTGATTCGGCATGGAGCTTCATGTAGTCGCGCAGGGTTTCGCCTTTGAACGTCGGCTTGCCCGTGAACATTTCGTAGAGGACCAGGCCGAGGCAATAGACATCTGACCGGACGGTGATGGCTTTGCCTGCGAGTTGCTCCGGCGACATGTAGGCGGGGGTCCCGGCGCGAAGAGCTTCCTTGCGAATCTGATCCACCGGGGCGGCCAGGCCGAAGTCCGTAATGCGCACCTGCCCCCGACCGTCAATCATGACGTTGGCGGGTTTGAGATCGCGATGGAGAACGCCCTTGTCGTGCGCCGCGGCCAGACCGAGGCAGAGTTGCTTGGCGATCTGGATGGCCTTGTCGTAGGACACGCGGCCGATGCGGCGAAGGAGCGACGCGAGATTTTCGCCGTCGATGTATTCCATCGAAATGAATTGCTCGCCCTCGAATTCGCCGATGTCGAACACGCGGCAGACGTTGGGGTGGGAGACCTGGCGGGCGATGCGCACTTCATTATGGAAACGCTCGAGCCACTTGGTGTCCTGCGAAAACATGCGGGGAAGAAACTTCAGAGCGATGGTTTGATCGAGCTTGATGTCATCGGCGCGATAGACCTCTCCCATCCCCCCCCTGCCGAGAAGCTCGATGATGCGGTAACGGCCGGCGACGACCGTACCGGCGGTGAAACGACCGGGATCGACGAAGCCGGATCGCGAACCGGTGTCGGCGTCGCCGAGAACCCCGCCGGCGCTCAGGGAATCGGGATTGTTGACTGGTTCGCCCTGCTCGGCCTGCGATAAATGAATGCCGGCGCGGGAGAGAAGGCTGCTCATCGGCGAATGCGGTTCATCCGGGATAACTGCCTGCCCGCGATTGTGTTCGGCCAGCAGTCCCTCCACCTCAAGCCGCACGGTTTCATCGCCGTCAGCGGATTGGGTCACGAGCGCGGCCTGTTCCTCGCGCGGCTTTTCGCAGGCCGCGAGGAAGATTTCTTTGACCTTGTTGTACTGTTCAGAGGTCATGCGGATGTCTCAGGGTATAGAGATATCGGCGTATCGAAGTTCAAATTGGGAAAGCTGCTTGGTTATTCCGGAAATCCGACACCACAAATCGCAGCATTATTCACCCAGGTTCAATGCCGCGCAACTCGCGGGAGAGCCACGCGCGGGCGAAGGTCCAGTCTCCTTCGACGGTGCGTTTGGATACGCCCAGGGCCTCGGCAACTTCGTCCACGGAGAGACCGCCGAAGAAGCGGAGTTCCACCACTTTGGCCTGGCGTTCGTCGAGCTTGGCAAGTTTTTCCAGCGCTTCGTCCAGCGCCAACACATCCTCATCCTTCTCCGGAGCCAGCGCGACGGCTTCATCGAGGGCGACACGCGCCCGCCCGCCGCCGCGCTTGTCACGCTGACGCGAACGAGCATGGTCGACGAGGATGCGCCGCATGGCCTGGGCCGCCACGGCGAAGAAGTGGGAGCGACCCTGCCAGTCGACGCGCGTCTGATCGACCAGTTTCATGTAGGCTTCATTGACCAGCGCCGTAGGCTGGAGCGTATGGTTGGGTCGTTCCTGATTCAGATAATGGCGAGCCAAGGCGCGGAATTCGTCATAAACCAGAGGCAGGAGCTTATCGGCAGCTTTCTGATCGCCGCCCTTGATCTGCTCCAGTATCTGGGTCATTTGTTCTTTATTGTCGGCCATGCGGGTAAACCTCACACTATGAACATTGCCGCTTGATTATCGCCGTTGCGAAGACGATTCTCAAATCATAAGTTGAAAACGGTGCAAATCTTACGTGAGCCAACAGGCGGCGCGGTGGCCGGGGGCGCCTTTCTGTTCCAGCGGAGGCATTTGATTGACGCAGCGCTGGTCTTTCTCTTTCGCGTAGAGGGGGCAACGCGGGTGAAAAGGACAGCCGCTCGGCGGGTTTGATGGGCTGGGCACTTCGCCGCCGAGGACGATACGCTGGCCGGTCTTGTCCGGGGAGGGTTTGGGCACGGCCGATAGTAACGCGACCGTATAAGGATGCTTGGGATTCTTGTAGAGCTCGCGGCTATCGGAAATTTCCACGATGCGCCCGAGATACATGACCGCCACGCGATCGGAAAAATGTTCGACGACGGCGAGATTGTGCGCGATGAAAAGATATGCGAGGCCGAGATCCTTCTGCAGATCCGCGAGCAGGTTGAGGATCTGCGCCTGAATGGAGACATCCAGTGCGGAAACCGGTTCGTCGCAGACGATGAACTTGGGTTCGAGGGCCAATGCCCGGGCGATGCCAATGCGTTGCCGCTGGCCGCCGGAAAATTCGTGCGGATAGCGGTTGGCCGAAGCCGACGGCAGGCCGACGCGATCGAGCAGTTGAGCGACACGCGTGCGAATCATGGAGCGATCGGCAAGGCGGTGGACGAGAATCGGTTCGCCAATGATGGAGCCGACGGTCATGCGGGGATTAAGGCTGCCGACGGGGTCCTGGAAGACGATCTGCATGTTGCGGCGAAGGCGGCGAAGTTCGGCGGCGTGGAGGGCGAACACATCGCGACCATCAAAATGGACGCGACCGGAGATCATATTTCCGGATTTGGCCTCGAGCAACCGCAGGATCGTCCGGCCGACTGTGGTCTTGCCGCAACCGGACTCCCCTACCAGTCCCAGCGATTCGCCGGCATTGACGGTGAAACTGACATCATCCACTGCACGGACATATCCGGCCACGCTGCGGAAAAATCCCTTGCGGATAGGAAAATAGGTGCGGAGGTTCTGCACGTCGAGCAACGGCAGGCTGACGGTCTGCGGTGCGGGCGAAGATGGCGAGATTTCGGTGGTCATGAATATGGATCAGTAGCTGGTAAGTCGTAATTGGCAATTGCTGATGCCTTGGTGGAAAGCCACGATGATCAAATCCCAATAACGAGTTGCCAGTTCCTCCTTTCGTTTAGATTGCTGCGACCTTTGCGGCTTCGCGCGGGCGGCGATAGGTCAAACGCGGTTCTGTAACCGGGGCGGTTTCGTAGCCCGGGGCGTTCCAGGTGGCGACCCAATGGCCCGGCTTTACTTCGCGAAGTTCCGGCGATGCAGCCTCTTCCATCTGGCGAATCTTGCCCTGGCATTCCGTGCATCGTGCAGCAAAACGGCAGCCTTGCGGATACTTCGTGGGGCTCGGAACCATTCCGGGAATCGTGAAAAGACGTTCGTGCTCCTGACCCAGCCGCGGCACACAGGCCAGCAAACCCTTGCTGTAAGGATGCAGCGGATTGGCGAACAGTTCGTGCACTTCGGCGAATTCGACGATTTTTCCCGCGTACATGACGGCCACAACATCGGCGTTTTCCGCGACGACACCCAGATCGTGCGTGATCAGCATGATCGACATGCCGGTCTGGATCTGGACGCTCTTCATCAGTTCGAGAATCTGGGCCTGAATGGTGACATCCAGCGCGGTGGTGGGTTCATCAGCGATGAGCAACGACGGCTCGCAAGCGAGGGCCATGGCGATCATGACCCGCTGTTTCATGCCGCCGGACATCTGGTGCGGATAATCCAGCAGCCGACGATGTGGCTCGGAAATTCCGACCCTTCGCAACGCGTCCTCGGCGATCTGCCAGGCCTGCCGCAAGTCCACCTGCTGATGCAGAAGGATGGCCTCGACAATCTGATTGCCGATGGTGAAGACAGGGTTGAGACTCGTCATCGGCTCCTGAAAGATCATCGCGATCTCGCCGCCCCGGATTTTCTGCATCTGCTTTTCGGGAAGAGTCAGGAGTTCTTTTCCCTTGAAGTGAATCGACCCGCCGGGAAAGAACGCGGGCGGCGTTTGAAGAAGCCGCATGATCGACATGGACGTGACCGACTTGCCGCAACCGGATTCGCCAACGAGTGCGAATACCTGGTTGGGGAACACGTCGAACGAAACCCCGTCGACCGCCCGGGCGACACCGGCATCGGTGCGGAAATGGGTCATGAGGTTCGTGACCCGGAGCAGCGGTTGTTCGGATGCGTCGGACATAGATTCACTGCACCTTGTTCAATCGCGGATCGATGGCGTCGCGGAGTCCTTCGCCGATGATGTTATATGCGAAGACGGTGAGAAAAATAAGAAATCCAGGTGCGATGGCGAGCCACCAACGAAACGTTTCGGCAGGGTTTCCGGCTTCGTTGAGCATGGAACCCCAGGACGGTGTCGGCGGCTCGACGCCGATGCCCAGGAACGAAAGAATCGATTCGGAGGTCACCGCGGCAGCGACGCCGAAGGTAAACGTAACAATAACCGGCGTGAGACCATTGGGAAGCATGTGGCGAAAGAGGATGCTGGAAAGGGGCAATCCGGCTGCCCGCGCGGCAGTGACGTAGTCGAGCGCGCGGATGCGAAGAAACTCGGCTCGTACGAATCGGGCAATGCCGGTCCAACTGGTCAGGCCGATGATGACCATCAACATGTAGATGTTGCGGCCATAGATCGCGACGAAGGTAATCAGCAGAAATAGCGTAGGGATGGCTTCGACAATCTCGACAAAGCGCATCCCGAGAATGTCCGCGGTGCCGACAAAGTAGCCCATGATCGCGCCGTACATGACTCCGATCACCAAGGCGATGACTTCACTGATCAAACCGATGCCCAGAACGATGCGCGCGCCCCAGAGTAGGCGTGCCAGGGCGTCACGGCCGTTGCCGTCGGTGCCCAGCACGTGATCGTGCGTTGGAAAATCAAAAGTATGGTCGACATCCAACGGTTCCTGATCGGCGAAACCCCAACGCAGCGGTGCAAATACAGCGTCTTGCAGTTTGCCCTGCTTGGCCAGCGCGTGGTAATCGCGGACGTCGAGATAGTCATGCTTGAGTTCCCAGATGCCCGCCGAGATCAGCGCCGCGCACAGGAGCAGCGAGAGCAGCCACTTCACGCGCGTTGCTCGAACTTCCTCGTTGGTCCCCGGCCGTTTGCCGATGCGCCAATGTGCGATGGCGTAGATTGCGGCTGCACTGCCGCAGACCAGGATGATCCAATCGGCCCGGGTGAGGTTACGGAACAGAGGAAACTCGCGTTGGCCATCAATAACCACCGTATAAGGCGAGCCGTTGGCGAGGAACGGAACGATGATTGCAATCAAGATGATCAGCAGAATCCAACCGGAAGCGAGGCGGTTGATCCAACTCCTGCGAAAGGCGCGTCCGACCACGGTCCAGTATGCGGCCGCACGCGACTCCGCGGCCAGCGAGGGGACCTCAGCGGTCGCGCTGCAGGCGATATTGTGCAATTCAGTCATACGACACCCTCGGATCGGCAAGCACGTAGCAGATGTCCGCCAGTAGCAGGCAGATCAGGGATATGACCGAACCGACAAAGGCCACGGCCTGCACGATCGGCAGATCGCGGGCTAGCGTTGCGGTGACCATGAGGTCGCCCATTCCCTTGATGGAAAAAATACGCTCGATGACCAGTGATCCTCCGAGCAGGCCGGGAATAAACCCGGCGAAGATGGTGATCATGGGCAGCAGGCTGTTCCGGAATACGTGACGGGTGACGACGGTCACTTCGCCCAGCCCCTTGGCGCGTGCCGTGCGGACGTAGTCCAGGCCGAGGTTATCCAGCATCGCGGCGCGCTTGAGCTTGGTCAGAAACGCCAATCCCCCGTAGCTCAGGCACATCACGGGAAGCACCGTGTGCCAGAGAAAATCCTTCATATATTGAAAGAACGTCAGGTACTCGGTGTTGGTACTGTGCAGGGCATCGGACGGAAACCACGGCAGAAATCGCGGATTGGCCAGGAAGCCCACCATCATGTCCCCCACCCAGATCACCGGGAGCGAGTAAAGCCCCAGCGTGAAGAAGCCCCACAGGACATCGAAAGCCTTGCCCCGTTTTACCGATGCCAGCATGCCGCCGGGAATGGCGATCAGGTAGATAATGATCGAGGACATTGCATTCAGTGCGATGGTGGCCGGGAGACGTTCCTTGACCAGCTGGACCACCGGAGCGTTGTACTGGATCGACTCGCCGAAGTCGCCGCTGAAAGTGTCCCGCAGCCAATAAACGTACTGCATGGGCAGCGAAATGGGATGTCCCTCCGCATCCACTAGATGGAGCCGCTTCTTCATTTGTTTTTCGGCGGCCAGACGCGCCTGCTGATTTTTCATTTCGCCACCGGCGCCAAAAGCGCCTCCGCCCGTCGTGAGACCGGGGGCGAAACGAACGATGGCAAACAACACGAGCGTCATCCCGAGGAGTGTCGGAATCATAAGCAAGAGGCGTTTGAGAATGTACGTCGTCATGCGAACCTGACTGATAACACAGGGAAATTAGATCAGTGATATTTCTGCTGAGCTGCGGGGACGTACCAATCGTACGGAGCGAGACCGGTCTTGTATGGCTCAGTATTTTTGAACCGGCCGTTGATGAACTGCCGATCCTTGGGCGCCTGCAGGAAAGTATAAGGCTGTTCGTCAGCAATGATCGCCTGCCATTTGTGCCAGAGGGCCATACGCTTATCGGAGTCGAGCGTGCGGCGGGCTTCTTCGATGATCTTGTCGGCCTCCTTATTGGAGAAGCCGACAAAATTACTGCCCTTGTCCTTGATCGAATCGCTGTGCCAGATCTGGTACGGATCGTCCTCGATTGAGCCTGACCAGCTCAGGAACGCCGCGTCGAAATTCCGTTCATCCAGACGGCCCGTGAAGACTGCAAATTCCCATGGCGTAATCCGCATGCGGATGCCGGCCTTTTCGAACTGCTCCTTGATGTAGTTGGCGACACGTTCGGCCACCGGGTTTCCCGTACCCATCGACAAATCAAATTCGAAACGCACTCCGTCGCGTGTGAGCACGCCATCATCGCCCGGCTTCCAGCCCGCGTCGGCGAGTTTCTTGCGGGCGACTTCCGGATCGTAAGGCCAAGGCTTGATGCTCGGATCATTCTGCGGTGTGAGGGTGCTGAAGGGGCTGGTGATTTCCATCGCCAGGTCTTTCAAGAACGTGTGAATAATCGCCTTGCGATCAATCAGCATCGTCAGGGCCTGGCGCGTCTGCTTGTCCTTGAACATAGGTTTGGTGAGGTTGTAACCCAGGAATGCGTAGCCCGCGTTCGGTCGCGGGAAGAGCCTGACCGTGAACTTTTTCGTGAAATCCGAATCTTTGGAATACTTGGTGAATTGTTCAGGATCGGGAGAGACGGCATCGATCTGTTCGTTTTCGAACGCGTGGAATGCCGTCTGGGGATTCTGAATGAACTTCATGACGACGCGATCAAACGTCGGGCGTTCGCCCCAGTAATGCTCGTTACGCACCAAAGTGATCTGCTGTCCGCGATCCCATTTCTCGATCATGTAAGGGCCAGATCCAATGAGGATCGCGCCCATACGGTTGAAATCTTCAGGCTTGTCAAACTTGTAGATGTGCTGCGGAATGATGGTCAGACCACCGATGAAATCCATCGCCTGGAAATAGGGTTCGTCCATCGTAAATTCCACGGTGCGATCGTCGATCTTCTTGCAGGCTTTGACATGCTCGTAGTAACCGCGGAGGGGAGCGCAATCGACACCATCGGTCATGACGGTGTTGTAGCTGAAGACGACATCATCGACCGTCAGCGGGTGGCCGTCGCTGAATGTGAGGCCATTACGCAGTTTGAAGGTGAACTTGAGGCCGTCGGCACTCTGCCGAAAGCTCTCAGCAAGAAGCGGCTCATATTCAAAAGTTTCGGGATTTTGGGCGATGAGCGATTCGAGAACCGGGTCGTGAACGATCTGGCCGTAATAGTCTTTTTCAATAAAGGGAGCGATGACCTTGGGCTCGTTGCCGAGGTTGCGAACGAGCCAGTCACCGGCGCTGAAATCAGATGCGGCGCGGGGATCCCGCGGCGATTTGGGCGGGGTTGGGTAATAGACGTAAAGGGAACCGTCAGGATTCTTGCGGCGGATGCGGCCGTCGGCGCTGGCTTGCGTCGTATTGGATTGGGTAGTGGATTCGACCCCGCTGGTAGTACGGACGCCGTCACGAAGCATGTTTCGCATATCGGTCAGAACCGTCAGTTGCTGCTTTTGAGCTTCGTTGAGGCGCTGGAGTTCGACCTTCAAGCCGTTTAGCCGGTCCTCTTGATAGCTGTACTGGTAAATCGCCAGAACGACGGAGGCGATTACGACGAAAAAGAGTATTACAAAAATGAAATCTTTGAGCGTGAAGCGATTGTCCATGCGCACTCCGTTGAGCAATGAGGGATGAACGGGACGGCCTTAGTCGTTGCCGCGGGCGGCGACATCTTGCGAATAGTAACGTCAATGTGATTTCGGATCGAGGGCATCGCGTAGACCGTCGCCGAGGAAGTTGAGGCAGAGGAGGGTGACGGAGAGGCCGATGCAGGGCCAGGTGATCAGCCACCAGCGGATCATAATGGGATTCAGGGCATCGGTGCCGTCGGAAACGAGGTTGCCCCAGCTTGGCAGCGGTGCTTGAATGCCCAGGCCCAGGAAGGACAGAAATGATTCAGAAAGGATGGCCTGCGGGACGGTCAGGGTCGCGTAGACGAGGATGGGTCCGACGAGGTTGGGGAGGATGTGGCCCAGCAGGATGCGGCGATTGCCGAAGCCCATGGCGCGGGCGGCTTCGACGAAGGGTTGATCGCGGAGCGAGAGCACCTGCCCACGAACCACGCGGGCCATGGTCAGCCAGCTGACGGAGCCTATGCCGACCAGGAGCACGACGATGTTGGCCCATTGTCCGGCGGCGGAACCGTCGAGCCAATGAGATTTGCCCGAGCTATCCGGGTGCATGAGAAAGGTTTGCATGGGGGCGACGAGGGCCACGCGCATGAGGATGACGAGGAGGATGTAGGGCAGGCCGTAGACGACGTCGACGATGCGCATGAGCAACGCGTCGAGGCGGCCGCCGACATAGCCGGAGATGAGGCCGACGGATGTGCCGATGAGGACGGCGATGGCGGCGGAGACGAGGCCGATGGTCAGCGAGATGGCGCCGCCGAGGAGAAAGCGGGCGAGGAGATCGCGGCCGAGACGGTCGGTGCCGAGCGGGAATTGGGCGGATGGGGCATGGTAGGTGTAACGGAGTTGCTGTTGATCGGCGTAGCGGGGAAGTGACCACGGCAGGCTGGCGAAACAGGCCAGGAGGATCAGAGCGACGAGGATTCCGCCAACAACAGCGAGGATATTTTTGCGGAAACGACGGCGGGCCAGGAACCAGGGGGTCCCGATGGGATCGGCGTCGGCGAGAGCAGGCGTAACGGGCGCGGCGGTCATGGGAGAATCATACGTTCCGACCCTATGAGCCACCAGTTCGCAACAAAATGATCACGCTTTGCCGAGGTCGAAGGCGGCGTGGACGGCTTTCAACGCCTTCTCGGCGTCGGCTTTGGCAATGATGCAGGAGATACGGATTTCGGATGTCGAGATGTTCTGGATGTTGACCTTTTCGCGGGCCAGG
This sequence comes from uncultured Phycisphaerales bacterium, assembly GCA_903845195.1. Lineage (GTDB taxonomy): Bacteria > Planctomycetota > Phycisphaerae > WQYP01 > WQYP01 > CAIMWO01. The sequence goes on along the minus strand of CAIMWO010000057.1, from coordinate 66,403 downwards.
GCGCCGAACATTTTGGTGGCGACACCGGTGGATTGTTTCATGCCGACGCCGACGACGGAGACCTTAGCGAGGTTGGCGTCGTAGATGGCGGACCCACCGCCGAGTTCTTTGAGTTTCTTGTCGACGACGATTTTGAGGTCGGCGACGTCGCCGTGCTCGACCGTAAAGGAGACGTTGGCGGTGCCGTCTTCCATGGTGTTCTGGATGATGTCATCGACGACGATGTTGGCTTCGCCGACGACGGAGAAAATCTGTGCGACCACGCCGGGCTGGTCGGGCACGTGCTTGAGGGTGACGCGGGTCAGGTCTTTTTTAAGAGCGCAACCGCTGACAACAATATGTTCCATGGCCTTGGTCTCCGCAGTGATCATCGTGCCGGGCCCGTCGTGCTGCGAGTTCCGGACGTGGATGGGTACGTTGTATTTCTTGGCAAATTCGACAGCGCGGGTTTGAAGCACGGAGGCTCCGACGCTGGAGAGTTCCATCATTTCGTCGTAGGAAATTTCCTTGATGAGCCGGGCATCGGGGACGATGCGGGGGTCGGCGGTGTAGATGCCGTCGACATCGGTGAAGTTTTCGCAGACATCGGCTTTGAGGACGGCGCCGAGGGCGACGAGCGAGGCGTTGGAGCCGCCGCGGCCGAGGGTGGTGACATCGCCGGATTCGGTGACGCCTTGGAATCCCGCGACGATGACGATCTTGCCTTTATCGAGTTCGTTGACAATTTTCTTTGTGTCGAGCGCCTGGATGCGGGCCTTGGAGTGGAAGGCGTCGGTGATGAGGCCGATCTGTCCGCCGGTGAAGGAGATGGCTTCGTGCCCCTGGGCGGCCAGAGCCATGGCGATGAGGGCGATGGTGACCTGCTCGCCGGTGGCGAGGAGCTGATCCATTTCGCGTTTGGGGGGCTGGCCGGCGGCGGTGCCCCAGACGTTTTTCGCCAGGGCGATGAGTTCGTCGGTGGTGTGGCCCATGGCAGAGACGACGACGACGACCTTGTGGCCGGCCTGCTTGGCAGCGACGACTTTCTTGGCGGCCCTGTGGATTTTTTCTGCCGTGGCGACCGACGTGCCACCGAACTTCTGGACGATGATTCCCATACCTTTTGGTACCTCAAAATGAGCGGAGCAGTTTAGGGCGATTAGGGGGAAAACGCAAAAGAATGGGGAGGGTGGCTCGTGGCTCGTGGGTCGTGATCCGTGGGCCGAGGGGGGTTTGCGCACCTGCGCAGATTCTTGGGGGGAGATGCGCAGGTTTTTTTGCGCACCTGCGCAGGGCGTGTTTTTTGTTTTGGTTTTCTAAGTCGCACTGGGTCCGAGGGTTGGGTGCGGAGGGGGGTTCTTGTGAGGGAGATGCGCAAACGATTATCGAGAGAGGCGGGATTTCAACCACGGCGACACGACGGCACGACGGAGTACGGGAACGCGGAGGTACGGAGGACGCGGAGCCAGCACGGAGAGATTTCAGTGAGAAGCTCATGCGGGCACCTTATGTGGTCAGCTGTAAGTGAACGCACGGATTGGGCGTATATATAAGGGGTGGAGGACCATGTTTGTGCGCACAGGTGTGGAGGGGAGAATCTGTAGGTAATGGGAGGGGCGGGAGTTAGCGGCGGAAATATTTTTTGCTGGGGGCGGATGGGGGGTGATGGGCGTGCGCACAGTTGGGAGGGGGCGGAGAGACCGCGCCGACATAGCCGACAGGCTCTCGTGCGCGTGTGAGCAATCAGCCGTCGATGACACCGTCTGGCAGTTCATTACGATCATCTTTATTTGGTGGGAAATGTTCGGCGAGGAGGTCGCCGGCGCGGCGGATGGCGTGGACGATGGCGGTGGTGAAGGCTCCCGCCTTGAGATGCGTGGACATTTCAGAAGCGATGTCTTGCCAGCAGGCCTCGCCGCACTTGGCGTGTACGCCGGCATCGCCGACGATCGCAAAGGTCTGCGATACGGGAGCCACAAAGATCAGGACGGCGTTGCGTTGTTTCGTCTTGTACATGCGAAGTCTGTCGAACTGTTTCTGGGCTGCGGGGAGCGCTTCGGGCGCGGCCTTGTGGGAGACGAAGACGCGGATCTGGCCGCTGGTGCGGGCTTCGGCATCGCGGATCGCCTGGACGATGGACTCGTGCTCAAGTTTGGATAAGAATTCGCGATGTTTCATTGTGGGCCTCACCATGATCCTGACGCGCCGCCGCCGCCGAAACTTCCGCCGCCGCTGGAAAATCCGCCACCACCCCCACCGCCGCTCGACCATCCGCCGCCACCACTGGACCATCCTCCGGATGATGACCCGCGGCCGCCGCTCAAGAGTCCTTCCAACAACATTTGCAGAATGATCGAGAGAAGATTCCACAGGATGTTGCCCGCGACCGCACCGGCGGAAGAATAAACCTGTCCCTGCGGCACGTAATAGGAAAGGATGATCAGTACGACCAGCACCAGCAGAAAACCGAAGAAAACGATCAGGGTGATCCCACCGCCATCTACGTGGACTCCCAGAACCCTGCCGCTTCCTTTGTACTCGCCTTTCGTCGCAGCCATGATCCCGGCGACGCCGCGGCGAATGCCGGCGTCGTAGTCTCCCGCTTTGAAAGACGGGGTGATCTCGTCGGCGATTATCCGTTTGGCGAGGGAGTCGGGTAGCGCCCCTTCCAGGCCGTAGCCGACCTCGATTCTCATCTTCCGATCTTGCATGAAACAGAACAGAACGACGCCGTTGTTGCGGGCCTTTTGTCCGACGCCCCACTGTTGTGCGACGCGTACCGTGTATTGTTCAAGGACCTCCCCCTCGGGCAGCCGCGGATAGATTGCCACTACCACCTGGTTGCTGGTGGCCGCTTCGAAGTCTTTCAGGGTCTGGCTGAGTTCCCGGAGCGTCTGGGTCTGCAGGACGCCCGCGGCGTCGATGACATACTCCGTGGGTTTGGGAGGAATCACCTCCGCAGCTGCGGCCCCCCGCGCGGTGAACGTCACCGCCAGCATTCCCACCATCAGCAGTAAGACTAAGAAGCTCTTCCGCACTGTCATTTGCATCCGTGGCTCTCTGTGACTCTGGGGTGAAACCTTCGTGCTCCGGGAATAAAAACTGGCCTCGATCACCTCTTCGGCGTACTAAAATCGAAGTTCACCTTCGGTGCCGTTTGTGCTTCGGTCGTCGCCTGGAAGTAGGGCTTCGTCTTGAACCCCATCATGCCGGCGAAGAGCACACGCGGAAACGTCTGCACGGCCACATCGAAATCGCGGACCACCTCGTTGTAGCGGTCGCGTTCCACGGAGATGCGGTTTTCCGTTCCGGCCAGTTCTGCCGTTAAGTCGCGGAAATTCTCATTGGCCTTCAACTGCGGATAATTTTCCGTGATCATCAGCAGATGTGAGAGCGCCTGCGAGAGCTGTCCCTGGGCTTTTTCATATTCCGCGAGCTTTGCCGCATCTTCCGGCGCTTTGCTCGCATCGATCGTCACCCGCCCCACCGATGCGCGGGCATCGGCAATTTCGGTCAGGGTCGACTTTTCGAAATTCGCAGCGCCCTGGACGGTCTCTACCACATTCGGAATCAGATCGGCCCGCCGCTGGTATTTGCTCTGCACCACGGCCCACTGTGCATCTACGGCTGCGGAGCGCTTAACAAGGCCGTTGTAAATCCCGATGCCCGTGAGCAGCAGGATCAACGCCCCAAGCACCAAGGCGCCGACGCATCCCATCGCGATAAATTTTTTCATGCGGGTTCTCCAGAGTGACCTGACGTATTATCCATCATTGTCAACGCGGCACAATCATCTGAATACCGCAGTTCGCTCAACGACTAGCACTATAAGGAGGGAAGACGACGGTAAATTAGCCACAAATGAACACTAATGAACACAAATTTTTGTGAAGTGAAGAGGTGGGAGTTGATAGTGAAATTCAAGCCTTTTCTGGTTCAGTTTTTGTGTTTATTCGTGTTCATTTGTGGCTAATTTATGGTCGTTAGCGATGAAGTGCTAAACAAGCTACCGAAGTGGCGAGGGGCCCGTTCTCTTGGCGCGCGGGAGCCCCGCCTTTCCAGGACGGGGCTAGGGGTGATTCTCTACGATTACCAGGCGTAAGCTTCGGGGGCCTCGTACTTGTAGGGGCTGTTGTTGTTCCAGGACATATCGGGATGGCGGAGCGAGGGGAAGATTTCGTCGAGTTTATTTTTGAGGTCATCGGTGACGGTGATTTCGAGGGCGCGAAGCGAACCGGTGAGTTGGTCCATGGTGCGCGGGCCGATGATGGGGGCGGTGATGCCGGGGACGGCGAGCATCCAGGCGAGTGCGACGTCGGCCGGTTGTTCGTTGATGGATTTGCAGAGGCTTTCCCATTTTTCGAGTTGCGGGCGGTGGGCGGCGATCTTCTTGACGGTGCCTTCGTGGGCGCGGCGGCCGCCTTTGACTTCAGTCAGGACGCCACCGAGGAAGCCGCCATCCAGCGGTGACCAGGGGATGACGGCGACGCCGTAGCGGCGGCAGGCGGGGAGCACTTCGAGTTCGATGTGGCGGCAGAAGAGGGAGTACTTGGATTGTTCGGAGACGATGCCGAGGACGCCAATGCGGCGGGCGGCTTCGACGGCTTCCGCGATGCCCCAGCCCGGATGGTTGGAGACGCCGGCGTAGATGATTTTGCCCTGCTGACGGAGGGTTTCGAGGGCCTGATAGACTTCATCCCAAGGGGTGTCGCGGTTGATGTGGTGCATTTGAAAGAGGTCGATGTAATCGGTTTTGAGGCGTTTGAGGGAGGCTTCGGCGGCGTGGCGGATGTGGACGGCCGAGGCGCCGCGATCGTTGGGGCCGTCGGCCATGTTGCCCTGATATTTGGTGGCGAGGACGACTTTTTCGCGTTGACCGGGGTTGGCACGGAAGAAGTTGCCGAGGATTTCTTCGGTGCCGCCCTTGTTGGGTCCGCCATAGACGTTGGCGGTATCCCAGAAGTTCATGCCGAGTTCGAGGGCTTTGGTCATGATGGCGTGGGATTCGGGTTCCGGGGTGCGGGGTCCGAAGTTCATGGTACCGAGGCAGAGGCGGGAGACTTTGCAGCCGGTGCGGCCGAGATTGGTGTACTGCATGAGAGCTCCTTGAGCGGAAAGAGGGGTACGAAAAAGGAGTATTGATGATGGTCGATAGATGAAAAGGTGTCAAGGGTGGGGAATAGTGAATGGAGAATGGTGAATAGTGAAAGTTTAGGGGGATCGGCTTTACCGCGAGGGGGCGTTGTGATATCACACCCCTCCTTTGAATGGGCGATATTTTTCTGCCGCGATTGCATCGCGATTGCGATGGCGGTTTAGGGGATGGAACGGATGCCATTGAATTCTCAGCAACAGCCGGTGGCGGAGCATTTCCAGCATCGGGCGCTGGTGATTGCGGGGCCGGGGTCTGGGAAGACTTCGACGATCACGGCGCGGGTGGGGCAACTGCTTTTGCGTGGGGTGCCGGCGACGCAGATCTTATGCCTGACGTTTACGAACAAGGCGGCGCAGGAGATGCGGGAGCGCATCACGCAGAAGTACACGGTGGGGAAGAAGATCAAGATTTGCACGTTTCATGCGCTCGCGGGGGAATTGCTGCGGCGGTACGGGGGCGTGATCGGGTATACGCCGAAGATGACGATTCTGGATTCGGAGGATCAGGAAGATCTGATGGCGCAGATTGCGCGGCAGAAGTATGCGGACGATCATTCGGTGGATTTTACGAAGCCGAAGATTCGCAAGCTTCTGCTGATGATCAACAATCATCGCGAGAATCTGGAGCCGATGAGTGTGCTGCAGAAGATGGTGTACGATGAGGAGTTGCCGGAGCACGACCTGGCGGTGATGCAGGAATATCTGCGGCGGATGCATCATCACAATTCGACCGATTTTTCAGGGTTGCTGTCGGAGACGGTGCGGTTGCTGGGCACGGCCCAGCCGAAGGTGGCCGCGGCGGAACGGGTGATCAACCAGTTGCATAGGCAATACCGGTTCATCCAGGTGGATGAATACCAGGACACGAATGTGGCACAGAACGAGATTGTGGAATTGCTGGCGGGGGATTCGGACAACGTGCTGGCGGTGGGCGATCAGGACCAGTCGATTTACGAGTGGCGCGGGGCCAATCCCGAGGGGATCGGGAAGTTCATCAATCGCGGGAAAGGAAAGAAGGGGTGTGCGGTTTACCATCTGTCGACGAATTACCGCTCGACGCCGGAGATCATTGCGACGGCGGATCGGCTGATCAAGCATTCGCCGAACCGGATGGCGATTGAGTTTGTGGCGGCGCGGGCGTCGATTGGCAAGCCGCCGCGATTGGATGCGTTCAACAATCCGGAACTGGAGGCGAGCGCGGTCGCGGAGAAGGTGAAGGCGTGCATACATCTGCTGGGGATTCGGCCGGAGGAGATCGCGGTTTTTTACCGGCTGAACGATATGTCGCGGGCGGTGGAGACGGCGCTGGCGCGGCGGCAGATTCCGTACAAGGTGTTTGGCGGGCAGTCGTTTTACGATCGGGCGGAAATCCGGGATTGCATTGCGATGCTGCGGCTGCTGAATAATCCTAAGGATGCGGCGGCGTTTACGCGGGTGGTCAACAAGCCCAAGCGGGGGATCGGGGAGAAGACGATCGGGAAGATCGAGAATTTTGCGGCGATGAAGTCGGTGGATTTGATCGCGGCCTGTGCGCATGTGGATGAGCTGTTTGCGGATGATGAGCATGTTGCGGACGCGGTGAAGCAGATGCATTTCATTTATGGAATGGATCAGAAAGGCAAGACGGTGGCGGATCTGCTGTCGGAGGTGGTGTCACGGAATAATTACAAGAAGTACCTGGAGGCCAATGAGAAGGAGGAGCCGGGGAAAATCGACGAGCGGAAGCGGTGCGTCGATGAGATGATCAATTCGCTGGCGCTGTGGTGCGGGGACAATCCGGAGGGGTCGATTGCGGATTATCTGGGGTATATCGTTCTGCTGACGTCAGCGGATGACAAGGATGATGGGGGCTCGGTGAAGTTGATGTCGCTGCATTCCAGCAAGGGGCTGGAGTTTGATGCGGTGTTCATGGTGGGGGTTGAGAATAATCTGCTGCCGCACAAGAAGGCGGTGATGGAGCGGCCGGAGGCGGGGTTGAACGAAGAACGGCGGCTGTGTTACGTGGGGTTCACGCGGGCGCGGAAGCATCTGTTTGTGAGCTATTGCCAGCAGCGGCAAGGGGGATTTGTGCGGGGGAAGGGCGTGAAGTTCGAGTTGGCGCGGCCGTCGCAATTTCTCCTGGAGGCGGGGTTGATGAACGAGATGGAGTATCTGCGGAAGGCGCCGGCGTCCATCGTCTCATAATCGCGGGGGAGGGAGGGGGCGTTTTTCATTGGCCCCACTCGCGGCCATTGTGTAAAGTGTTCAGGCATTAGTGGTTTAATAGCCCCGATTACGCATAGAAGGGCAGTTGTTTCCAAGGGATGCTTGGAGTTACGATACTGCCATTCATCATTTTCTCATTACCCCGGCAAGAGTTGTGGGATGTCGTATGCTGAATGTGACGACGAATGCGGCGACTCAAACGGCGGAGCTGCTGAAGACTGGTGTGCAGTTGCACCAGGCCGGAAAGCTGCAAGAGGCCGAGCAGATTTATCGGCAGGTGCTGGCGCGGCAACCGAACCATCCGGATGCATTGCATCTGCTGGGCGTGCTGGCGTACCAGGTGGGTCAGGCCAAGACGGCGGTCGATCTGCTGGGGCGCGCCGTGGCGGCCAATCCGGGAGTGGGGGAATATTACAATCACCTGGGAGCGGCGCTCACTGCGGCGGGCAAGCCTGAAGATGCGGTGGCGGCCTACAACACGGCGGCGCATCTCAAGCCGGACATGCCGGAGACTTACAATAATCTCGGCAATGCCCTGGGAATGCAGGGGCATTGGGATGAAGCGGTGGCGGCATATCAGCATGGCCTGGAACTGGAGCCGAATCTTGCCGAGGCGCAGAGCAATCTGGGCAATGCCCTGCGGGCCAAGGGCCAACTGGACGAGGCTATTGCGGCGTGCCGCAAGGCACTGGTGCTGCGACCGGATTATCCCGATGCATGCAATAACCTGGCGAATGCCCTGCGTGACAAGGGGCAGAATGCCGATGCGGTGGAATGGTATCGCAAGGCGTTGGCGGGGCTGCCCGATCAGCCGATGATCCATCACAACCTGGGCGTGGCGCTACGGGCGTGCGGGAAGTTTGATGAAGCGGTTACGGCGTTTCAGCAGGCGCTGACGCTGCAGCCGGGCCTGACGGTGGCCCAGCAGGCGATGGACGCGGTGATCCGGGATAAGGAACGCTCGGAGTGCGCGATCAATGTCGGACTCGATTCGACGCAACTGGTGTTCCGGTCGCTGGCCGAAAAGATGGCCCGGCAGAAGGAGGCCCTGGAGGTCTTCCGCGACGAGATGGCCAATCTTCGGACGATGCGTGCGGCGGGATTGCTCAAATTCGGCGATGGCACGCGTTCGATGATCCATCATATCTGCATTCGCGAGATGCCTAAGACCGGGACGGCTGCGGTGATGGTCGACCGGCAATTCCGGCGTTTTCCACCGCCGCCGGAAACGGCTGGGTTCGGCGCCATGCTGGTGGAGATTCCACGCCAGGTGACGCGTTTGCTGGACGATGACATTGGGGAGATCCACGGCGAGACGATCGAGCTATTCCGGAAGAAGGCCTATGCGTTCATTCATTACGGCGATCGCGCGGGGCATTGGCAGATTCTGGAATGCTGGCCGCAGGTGGTGGCGACGTATCGCGACGTGCACAGTCCAATGAACGGCCATGAAGCGATCATCTGCACGATCCAACTGGCGTCGAATCGCGATGGAAAATATTTCCGGCTGTGGGAGTTGCCCGCGCCGACGCCGGACATTCCGTTTGAAACGCCCGCTGTGGATCCGGAGATGAAACTCTGGATCGAGGCCAATGGGTTTAAGCTCGCGCTTTCGTAGCCAGCCGATACCCATATGCACTCCTATAATGAGCCGTGTGTTGTCAGCGACACGGTTCACACTTTCGGAGAGGTTTCCATGGCAGCCAAGATCATATCGATCATTCTACTGGTGGTTGGGATCGTGCTATTTGTGCTGCGGCTACTGCGCGTCGTGGCACTGGTGGATATCCCCGATTCCTTCGTGACGTCAGCGGTCTTGATCGCCGGCGGCGCGGTTGGCCTGGCGCTTAGCGAACGTTCAAAATAGCCATTCACGGCGTCCTCGCGCACCAGCCGCCGCTGAAGCTGCATCGTACTGGATACTCCACTCCATTCACCATCAGGCCGACCATGGCCACAGACGTTGCCACCCCTTGCGGGAAGAGACCGTGCTGAATGTCACCACTAACCTCGACCAGTTGTTTCAGACCGCCGTGCAGCACCATCAGGCAGGCCGACTCACTGAGGCTGAGCAACTCTACCGCCAGATTCTGGTCCACCAGCCCAATCAGCCCGACGCCCTGCATCTCCTTGGAGTCATCGCCCATCAGGTAGGCCGTAATGACATGGCCGTGGACTTGATTCAGCGGGCCATCGCACTGCGGCCGAACTACGCGGAAGCGCACAACAACCTTGGCAATGCCCTGAGAGATAATGGGCAACTCGATGAGGCGGTCGCTGCTTGTCGGCAGGCCATAGCGCTGCGGCCCAACTACCCGAAAGCGCACAATAACCTCGGCAATGCCCTGGCAGAAAAAGGCCAACTCACTGAGGCCATTGCCGCTTTCCGACAGGCCATCGCGCTGCGGCCCAACTACCCGGAAGCGTACAGCAACCTCGGCAATGCCCTGGCAGAAAAGGGCCAACTTGATGAGGCCGTTGCCGCTTACCGGCAGGCCATCGCACTGCGGCCGAACTACGCGGATGCGCACAACAACCTCGGCAATACCCTGAGAGATTATGGGCAACTCGATGAGGCGGTCGCCGCTTGTCGGCAGGCCATAGCGCTGCGGCCCAACTACCCGGAAGCGCACAACAACCTCGGCAATGCCCTGGCAGAAAAGAGCCAACTTGATGAAGCCATTACCGCTTTCCGGCAGGCCATCGCACTGCGGCCCAACTACCCGGAAGCGCACACCAACCTCGGCGCTGCACTGACAGATAAAGGGCAACTCGATGAGGCCATCGCCGCTTACCGGCAGGCCATCGCGCTGCGACCCAACTATGCCGAAGCGCACAGCAACCTTGGCAATACGCTGAAGGACATGGGATGCTTGGATGAAGCCATCGCTGCCTATCGACAGGCGGTCGCGGTCAAACCGGACTACGTCGCAGCCGACAGTAATCTCGTCTACACCCTCCACTTCCATCCCGACTACAGCGCCCGTGCCATCCACCACGAGCATCAGCGCTGGAATCAACAACACGCTGAACCGTTGCGGCAATCGATCCAACCCCACCCCAATGACCGCACACCCGACCGTCGCCTGCGCATCGGCTACGTCTCCCCCGATTTCCGTGATCATGTGGTCGGCCATTTCATGCTGCCGCTGCTGGCGAACCACGATCACTCCCGATTTGAGATATTCTGCTATGCCCATGTGCGCGCCCCGGATGCCGTGACCGCACGCCTGCGGGAACTTACCGATCACTGGTGCAGCACGATCGGGCTCTCCGACGAACAGGCAGCCCAACTCATTCGCGATGACGGCATCGACATACTGGTCGATCTGACCTTGCACATGGCCCACAATCGCCTCCTCGTCTTCGCCCGTAAACCTGCACCGGTCCAGGTCACTTACCTGGCCTATGCCGGAACTTCCGGCCTCGCCACCATGGATTGCCGCCTCAGCGACCCCTACCTCGATCCACCGGGCATTGACGAGTCCGTCTATAGCGAACAAACAATCCGCTTGGCCGAAACCTACTGGTGCTACGAACCCCAGGACACATCGCCCGTCGGCCCCCTGCCCGCCAGTTCCGCCAGCCACACCACCTTCGGCTGCCTCAATAACTTCTGCAAAGTCACGGATCCCACCCTTGCCATCTGGGCTCGTATTTTTCACGCCGTGCCCCATTCGCAACTGCTCCTGCATGCGGCCGAGGGTTCTCATCGCCAGCGCACCGCCGAGCGATTGACACAGTGGGGGATCGATCCGGCGCGCTTGCGTGTTGTCAGCAAGGTGCCATTGTCCGAGTATCTGCAACTCTATTCGCAGATGGACATCGCCCTCGACCCCTTCCCCTATGGCGGCGGCACCACCACCTGCGACGCCCTTTGGATGGGGGTGCCGGTAGTCAGTCTTGCCGGCAACACCGCCGTCAGCCGCGCCGGATTGAGCATCCTCTCCAACATTGGCCTTCCCGAACTCGTCGCATCCACACCCGATGAGTACGTGCAGATCGCCACATCCCTTGCTCAAGACCTCCCCCGTCTCACTGAGCTTCGTTCAACCCTCCGCCTGCGAATGCAGAAATCCCCCCTCATGGACGCCCCGCGTTTCGCCCGCAACATCGAAGCCGCCTATCGCCAGATGTGGCAGAAGTGGGCCGGGAGTCAGTAAGCGGTGCGCGCCTTGCTGTGGAGTCAAAAGCCGGAAACGCTTGAAACGGCTGGTCTTGTAGGGGTTTGCAGTGATCGGCAGGACGATTCACGATTCTGCAGAACAGGGGGGAATGCTCGGGGAGGGGGTCGAACCCTCATTCCTTTCGGAACAGGAACCTAAATCCTGCGCGTCTGCCAATTTCGCCACCCGAGCGGCAATAGCACACTACCGAAATGCATGAATGGAGGCAACTGCTGCGACGGTAGCAGGCCTCGACATCAAGTCTGTTCAATAAGGCTGGACCAGCCCTGTGCGACGCGTTGCATGAGTGCGGCGTTGGCTTCGGGGAAGCGGTAGGTGAGCACGTCAGCGGGCGGAACCCATTTGGCATCGGCGACGGCGATCATTTGGACGCGGCCGTCGAGATGCTCGCAGACGAACGGGAAGAGGCGAACGTGGGCGTAGGCGTATTCGTGTTCGATGACCTCGAGGCCGCGGATGGCGCGAACGGCGATGCCCACCTCTTCGCGCACCTCGCGAACGGCACAGACGTCAGGGGTTTCACCGGGGTCACATTTTCCGCCGGGAAGTTCCCAATAGCCCGCGAGCACGGTATCGGATTTCCGCTGGCAGATGAGCACCTGCCGGCGCGGCGGATCGAAGACAATCGCAATCGCCACGTCCACCTGTTTCTTCGCGTCGCTGGGCGGATGATCCGTCACGCTACGATTCTCACTGGGGAAGCGATCGGGCGTCGGCTTCCGAGAAGAGCAGGGCCTCTTTGGCTTTCAGGGCAATCAGGGGATCGCTGTTGCTGGTTTTGCCCTGGAGGTAACTCCTGATCGTCGGGGCGCGGCTGTCCGAGACGGTGAACTTGGCAAAGCCCATGAACATGACGCCCTCGATGCGCCAGGCGCGATCCTTGTCGTTCTCGGCAAGGTTCCAGAGGTCGCCGGTGACGGGCTGCACGGTGCGTTCGATGCGTTCCTTCGTGGACCATTTCTGGGAGACTTCGAGGTATTGGAGATAAAGCGTGTGGGCCAGTTCCGCCTTGGCGGGATCCCTTTGAAATTCCTTGTAATTACGTTCGAGGTTGGAGAGGCCATAGCCGATGGCCGAGAGGGCCCCCGCCTTATGCGAGACGAAGACCCCGTTGTCCCAGAGACGTTTGCCGAAGATGGTCGATGCGCGGAAGCACCGGACCGCCATATCGGGGCTCTTGTCGGCGCGATAGCTGAGGCCGGCGGTGTTGAGGCAGAGGGCCATGTCGGCGATGCGATCGCGGATGGGCCAGGTGGTCTTGGGCGTGCAGACCAGCACGCTGTCAAAATTCAACTCCGCATCCGAAGACATGCCGGTATCCGCGGCACTAAGAAGTTTCTCGATGATCGGCTTGAGCTTCCCATCCTTCTCCGGCTCGGCGGTGTGTTTGACCATTTCTTCAAACCCGACGCTGCCGCCCATCGACACGGCGGCGCGGAAGGCCTCTTTGTAGAGTCCATCAGCCCCCCCACTGCCGGTGGGCGTGGCGAAGAGTCCGCTGGTATCGAGAGGGAGTTCCATTTTGTCGAGTTTGCCGAAGTCGGTGGTGGCGGAGGTCGGTTCACCGATGGACGTTCCGACGTTCAACACCACGATGAGCACGATCGCGACGATGAAGAGGAGAAGTCCCGAGATGCCGAGGCCGATATACAGACCGACTTTGGATGAAGATGCAGCCATGGAGACCCTTTCACATTCGAATTCCTGCCACGCCTAGCCGTATCTTGCGCCTTGAGAGCCGGATGTTCAAGCTATTGCGGGCTTGCGGGTGGGGAATTCGACGGCAGGCTGGAGGTGCATGCTGGACAACCCGCACGACCAGTCATGTGGCGAAACGTTTGGTGAGGCCGTCGTAGGCGTCGATGCGGCGGTCGCGTAGGAACGGCCAGTTGCGGCGGGTTTCTTCCTGCAGGGCGGGATCGACCTGTGCGATCAGGATTTCCTCCTGCGATGCGGAGGCCTTTTTGAGCAGCCGTCCGAAGGGGTCGGCAATGAAACTGTTGCCGAAAAATTCGATGCCCTCCCCCGCCGCCCCTGGGATTTTCTCCAGGCCGACACGGTTGACTGCCGCGACGTAGACCCCGTTGGCGATGGCGTGGCTGCGTTGAATGGTTTCCCAGGCATTGGCCTGGGCCTCGCCGAGGGTTGCCTTTTCTCGGGGATGCCACCCGATGGCGGTGGGATAGAAGAGAACGGCACAGTCCTGGAGTGCCGTCAGGCGGGCAGCTTCGGGGTACCACTGGTCCCAGCAGATCAAGACGCCGATGCGGCCATGTCGCGTTGGCCAGACGCGGAATCCTAGATCGCCCGGCGTGAAGTAATACTTCTCGTAATAGAGCGGATCATCGGGGATGTGCATCTTGCGATAGAGGCCCATGAGGGAGCCGTCGGCATCAAGGATGGCGGCTGTGTTGTGATAAATTCCCGCGGCTCGACGCTCGAACAAGCTGGCGACGATAGCGACGTTCAATTCCTTCGCCAGTTTGCCGAGAGTTTCGGTGCTGGAGCCGGGGATCTCCTCGGCAAGATCAAACTGCGCGGGGTCTTCGAGCTGGCAGAAATATTGCGAACGGAATAATTCCTGCGTGCAGATCACCTGAGCGCCCAGGCGCGCGGCTTCGCGGATTTTATCGATGATCTTTTCCAGGTTGGCGCGCGGATCGGCCGTGCAGGCCATCTGAATGACACCGATCGTGAACTTAGCTTGCCGCGGCATAAAATCTCCCGCTTCAGTCCTGTCGAGCCAGCCCAACGCCGTGTACCGATTATATGAAGAGCACACAGGATGCCCAGCAACATTTCAAGAAGATCATGCGGAAGAGTTTCGCGGGAAGCAAATGGCGTTAAGATGGCGTAATGCACTTTCTGCAAGGATTGACGAAGAAACGCAGGTTTCGTGTGGCTGCCGCCGCCGCGATCGTCGGCGCGGTGCTGGCCAGTGGGCCGTTCGTCTTCACCACGCCCCTCGTTCGGTACTATCTGGCGCATTCCGATTTTGCGCCGTATGGGATTACCTTTGAAAAGGCCCGGCTGAGTCCGACCGGGTCGTTGTCGATCGACAATCTGGTAATACAGGATGTAGAGCAGTCAGCGCGCGAGACCCTGGTTTCGGCCGATAGGGTTCGGCTGGATTTTTCATGGACGCAGGTGTGGCAGCAACGAATGCAGACCGTCGACGTTTCCGGGCTGCAGGTTTATCTGCGCGCGGGCCGAGAGCAGCCGCTGACGATCATGAGTCTGCTCAAGCTCAGCGATTACGTTTCCGGTTCGCCATCCGCCACAACCAGACCGGCCGCGCGTGTGCCGCTATGGTTCGATCAACTCCTGCTCAGCGGAATGGTTCACGTGGAAGGATTTGAGGCCTGGCAAAAGGCTCTTCCGGAAACTGTTGGTGGGGAAATTCCGCTCCAGCTTCGCATTCAGTCGTCCGGCAGCCGCGATCTTCCGACGCGGAACATCAGTCTACTCATGGGAGAACGCGATGTGTTGCTCGGCACATTGCCGTCGCTTGGCGCGAGGTTGACGATCAAGCCGCAGCGCAGCGGTGATTACGAGATCGCTATCGACGGCATCAGTCTGCGACGCTGCCATGCAGTGCTTTCGGCGGTGCAACTCTCGGCCTTGATTCCCGGGTTCGATCGATGCGATCCGGCATTTCAAAGGGCTTTCGATTCGTCCGCCGATGCCATTCAGCTTTCCGGGAAGCTGACGCTCGGCGGCGCTTCGCAGATCGACGTCAATCTTGATGTCGGCAATTTCGCAGTGGCGGCGCGGCCGGAAAACCCGCCGTTGAATCTCGACAATTGTTCCCTGCAGGCACGAATTCAGGCACCGCTGGATGAAACGTTTCGCAAAACTCTGCGTATTTCGGGGGCGACCATCAGTTGGGATGCGTTACAGTGCGGCCCATGGCGGCTGTCCCGTGCGTCAGCCGATTTTGAGCTCGACAACAGCGGACTCGATATCATCAAAGCGCAGGCGGCTTTTTCCGATGGCACGCTGGTGTGCAGTGCCATCTGGCCGCTGGATGCACGTTTCCCTTCTCGCGGCACGATCAATGCGCGGGCCGTCAACGCCGCCAGGATTCTCGCACGCCTGCCTGATGATTTGCGCAATCAACTGGCGCTGACGGTCGATGGAACGCTCAGCGGCAAGCTCACGTTCACGAGCCAGACCGATGACAAGTTTTCCGGTTACGTGGAACTCGGAACGGGCGACGATTTTCAGATTCAGTCTTCCCGCACCGCCGGGCTAGGGGCCGTGGTGTTGCACAACGCTTCGATCAACGGTCAGATGGATTGGTCGGGCAATGCCCAGGAATGGCCTGCGCTGACGAAAGGCATGTTCCACGCCGATGGGTTGTCTCTCGCCGGATTCTCCTTTAAGGACCTCTCCGCCGACGTGTTGTTCCAGGACCAGATCGTGAGCGTCAAATCGCTCCACAGCGTGCTCGGGCAGGACTCCCGGCTGACTTTCTCCGGGAGCTACGATTTCTCCGACGGAAGCATTGCCGCCGCGTCGCTGTCGGCATCCCACGTGACCTCTGCCGCGCTGGCGTCATGGCTGCCGGCGGGCATGGAAGTCGAGACCGCGGCTGATTTATCGGTGATGCTCACGCGGCCCAGCGCACAGGATGATCCCTACGCCATCAATGCCACACTGGTGTTGCCGGAGCGATCGACCATCAGTCTCAATGAAGGGCTCGCGACGATCAGCGGGCATCCGGTGGTAGCCGCGTATGCGACGGTGGCGCGTGATTTTCAGAGCAGCTTTAATGCGCAGATCAAAGCCGTCGGATTCAAGGCCGTGGGAGTCGATGACGCCTTGCTGCAACAGCTCACGCATTTGCCGAGCCACCCTTTCAAAAATGGGCTGACGCTCTCCTGGTATGCCATTTCGGCCGCCCTCTCGTCGGATTCGGCTCATCCTCATCTCTCGGCAATCATCGATGTTTCCGGCCTCGACGGTAATGCGATGCTGGACTCCGGCTCCGCATTTGAGGTCAAGAATTGCTCGCTTAACGCGGCTATGGCATCGCCCTGGTCTACTGCCGATCCGCTGCGTCAGGTCACCTGCTCCAGCGCCATCATCGCGCTCGACAAACTCACCAGCGGAACCAACACGCTGGGCAATCTCCACGCGCAGGCGACGCTGGACAAAGGGCAGCTCGTCTTCTCACCGGAGTTCAAGGTTTCCTTCGCCGGCGGCACTATCACCGGCACCGCGCAGATCGACTTGCCCATGGGCTCCCTCGCTTCGGCCAATCTGAAGTTCACGCACCTGGACCAGGCGGTGCTCACCGCTAATCTCGCTCCCGATCGCTTCACGGCCGAGGGGATGGTCAGCGGCGAAGTCGCCATCAAACGCAACGATCGCGATCAGCTCGTGGGCAATATCGAGTTGGCTACGGAGGGGCCGGGAGTGCTGCATTTCGATCACGAAACCGCGGAGAAACAAATTGCCCCCGTGGCGCGCGAAGCGGCGCTGGCCGTCAGCACCCTTCCGCCTACCTTCGATCAAATCGTTACCGATCAACTGGCGAATTACCCGTATAGCTCCGGCATGGTCAAGGCGAGCGATCAGGACGGCGAGCTGCGCATTCATCTGGACTATTCGCGCACGCCACTGATGCCGGGTGATCCTGGTTACGGCGTGAAGGTGCAGATTGCGGGGCGCGATGTCCTGGCAAATTATCCGATTTCTCTCAAATGGCTGACGGTGACGATCCCGCAGACCAGCGTTGCGCAAGTCGTGGCGAAAGCCACGGGATTCTTTGAGTCTCACGCGGCGCCGCGCAAGCTCACTCCGTCGCAGGCCACGCAGCCCGCGGCAACAGCACCGGCCGCAGCGCAAGCCGCAACGAGTCCCGCCGAAGCCGCGTCGATGCCCGCGTCCTCTCTGCCGGACCGATGATCATTGAAATCCGTAGGTATATTTGCGGACCGGAAACGCGTCCATCGCGTGTTCGCCCGTAGGCGTAAGAAACGCCACAACCCGAACAATCAGGACCGTGACCTCAAGGGAGCGCCGGATAGAAACCACTCCCCCGGCTGACTCCGCGCACCCGCCCGGCGCTCCCTTCTGGTCACGGTTCTGACTCTTCAGGCGCAGCGGCGGCTGGCGTTGTTGAATGGTTTAAGATCGCGGCGTACCCAATTGACGCACCACGCGTTCCCGCATTTCTGCCGCCAGTTGTGTGCGAGCCACCCGGATCGCACCGGCAGCATCGATAAAATATGCCCCCGCATTCGTGCCGCCGACCATCGCCAGCGTGTTGGCAATGATAAGGTCTGCCCCGCTGGCGCGGCGACTTTCGCCGGCCACGCGGACCAGTTCCTCTTCGCTGATTCCGACTTCCAATTTGAACTTGATGAGCATGCCGCGGAAGGCCCAGGCGGTGCGGAACAGGTCGACGAGTTTTTCGGTGGCCGTGCCGAGCACCGCAATTTCGCCGTGAGTGCTTCTGACCTTGGGCGCCTGAACATTTTCGACGACCCAGACCTGGGCGCCTGGCGGGCCATCGAGTTTTGCTTCCTGAAGACTGATCTTCTTCACCACGCGATACGTTCCCGCCGGCTGATAGTCGGCAACCGCGGCGCTCATCGCCACGGCATCGACGCGATCGCCGGAGGTCATGCGTTCCTGCAGGAGATCGCGCAGTTCCGCATGGCTGCCGAAGGTTTCAATCCCGAGCATCCCGCCCTTACCGTAGAAGCCGTCGAATTCCACGGCGTGCTGGCGATTACTCGTCAGGAGCGTGACATCGCCGAGATCGAGCAGCGCCAGCGCCACATCGAGGCCCGTCTTGCCTGTAAAGATGTTGCTCCACTGGCGCACATCATCGATTTTTTCGTGCGTGGAGCCGGCGGTCACCAGAAAATGCGGCTTGATTGCCATTGCGTATGCACCAGAATCAAAATGAGCGAATCTGCCCCAGTATCAAATCAAACCCGGCTGGAAGCAACCCAAACGATGCCCTTGTGGCCCATGCGTCATGGGCCATGGCGTCATCACCCTGTGATTCCCTATATTTCCTACATGCATTCGGGCAATTCAACTTCTGAATTCTCGCGGGCAAACCGCTTGCTCTGCAGCTTAGGATTCCCTACCCTCGCGGAATGACTCCGCTCGAATTCACCCTTCTTACCTTTGTGCTCTCGATCGCTGCCGGAGTGCTTGGCTCGCTGCTGGGCATCGGCGGCGGCCTCATCATCATTCCGGCACTCACCCTGCTGCTGAAGATCGACATCCGCCTGGCCATCGGGGCCTCGATCGTCTCGATCATCGCCACTTCCTCGGGCGCGGCCGCCGCGTACATTCGCGAGCATATGACCAACCTTCGCGTCGCCATGCTTCTGGAGCTGGGCACCACCAGCGGGGCGTTGACCGGCGCGATGCTGGCGGGAATTCTTGCCGGAAAGTGGCTCTTCATCATTTTCGGATTGGTCATGGGTTACTCGGCACTGGTCATGTACAAGAACGGCGGATCACATGCGAACAAGCCCGCTCCGCCTGATCCCTGGGCGGATCGCCTGAAACTCCACGGCAAATATTTTGACGAAGCCGAACACCGGGAGATCCATTACCGCGTGGCACGCACGAAACTCGGTCTGGCCCTCATGTATCTCGCCGGCATCATCTCCGGACTGCTGGGCATCGGCTCCGGCGCACTGAAAGTACCCGCCATGGACCTGGCCATGGGACTGCCCATCAAAGTTTCCACGGCCACGAGCAATTTCATGATCGGCGTGACGGCGGCGGCTTCGGCCGGGGTTTACTTTGCGCGGGGCGACATCGATCCCTTCATCGCCGCACCTGTCGCCGCGGGCGTGCTGGTGGGCGCCGTGGCCGGCTCGAAACTCATGGGTAAACTGAAAAGCAAATCAATCCGCGTCGCCTTTGTGATCATGCTTGTATGGGTCTCGGCACAGATGCTCTGGCAAGGATTTACCTCATGACGCACCCAACTCATGACTTTCCCGGACCGCAGGTCGACGTGGAGACGGAAGCCGAGAGAAAAGTCCGTCGCGTCGAACTGTTTCTCAGCAACCTCCTGCGCGTCGGCGTGGGAACCAGCTTCGCGATAATCTGTTTCGGCACCATCGTCTTTTTTGTCCACCACCCGGACTTTTTGCACGCCCCGTCGGACTATCACCAGTTTATCGAACGTGATCGCGCATTCCCACACACCCTCGGGGATGTCTGCAAAGGCATCGCAAATTTCCGCGGCGAATCCTACATTCTTCTGGGCCTGATCCTGCTGATCGCCACACCGGTGATGCGCGTGGCCGTATCGATCCTCGCATTCATCTACCAAAAGGACCGCCGTTTCGCCGTGATCACCGCCATCGTGCTGTTCTTCCTGCTGCTATCCTTCTATCTGGGTCATGTGGAACGGTAGTGCGCACCCCAAAAGAAAGGACCCGCGGCTTTCGACGCGGGTCCTGGATAATTTGCACTGATTTCTTGACGAAGCGGCTTATTCTTCGTGACCCTCGTGGCCTTCGTCTCCGCCCTCGTCGCCGATGCTATCATCGTCCGCGACCGCGGTATCCGTCGTCGGAATCGCACCAAGGGTGGCGTAGATCGAGCCGTCGAGGAAGCCTTCGAGCTTGCGGGCACGCACGGGATGCTGCAGCTTGCGGATGGCCTTGGCTTCCACCTGCCGGACGCGTTCGCGGGTGACTTTGAAAATGCGGCCGACTTCTTCCAGCGTGTACGTGTAGCCGTCGCCGATGCCGTAGCGAAGCTTGATGATCTCGCGTTCGCGGTACGTGAGGGTCTTGAGGACCTGGTCGATGCGTTCGCGGAGCATTTCCTGCGTGGCGGTCTCCACGGGATTTTCTGCCGCTTCGTCCTCGATGAAATCGCCGAAGTAGCTGTCTTCCGATTCGCCCACCGGACGGTCCAGCGAAATCGGATGGCGGCTGATCTTCAGCACGCGGCGGCATTCGCTCACCGGCATCTTGGCTTCACGCGAAATTTCTTCGATGGTCGGCTCACGGCCGAGTTCCTGCAGCAACCGCTTGCTGATGTTCCGCAGCTTGCTCATCGTCTCAATCATGTGCACGGGGATGCGGATCGTGCGGGCGTGATCGGCGATGGCGCGGGTGATGGCCTGGCGAATCCACCACGTTGCGTATGTGCTGAACTTGTAGCCGCGGCGGTATTCGTACTTGTCCACCGCACGCATCAGGCCGGTGTTGCCTTCCTGAATGATGTCGAGGAACGAGAGCCCTCGGTTGCGGTATTTCTTGGCGATGGAAACGACCAGACGCAGGTTGCCGCCGGAGAGTTTGCGCTTGGCGTCTTCGTATTCGTTAAACACCAGTTGGATGGCCTGGCACCGGCGGACGAGGCTCTCGGGATCTTCCAGAACCAGATCCTGGAGGCCTTCAAATTCCTCGGTCATCGCCTGGCGGTCATCATCGCTGAGACCTGGGCCGCGGGTCGGCTTTTCGGTCAGGCGGCTTTTCAACTCCATCATCTTGTTGCAGATGCTGGCGAGCTTTTTCATCAGCGGAATGACCTTGCTGGTGCGCAGGCTCAATTCTTCGAGCAGCGTGACGGCCTTGCGGCGGCGGTTACGCATGCGGCGTTTGATATCTTCCAACTGGTTGTCGCTGAGGCCCGCCTCGCGGAGCTTCGACCAATCCAGCCGATTCTGCTCCAGCAGTTTGCGGACGGTGTTGAGGTTTTCCGGGATGCGTTTCGAGATCGTTCCCTTGGCATCGACTTCGGCCGTGCTGATCCGCATCGTGCGATCGAACGGCAGTTCGCCGCTCTCCACTTGCGCCAGGATGTCCACCGCGGCCTGAAGACAGTAATCGCTTTCGAGCACCTTGCGGCGGAACGCCATGCGGGTGAGCTCGATCTTCTTGGCGAGGCGGATTTCCTCTTCACGCGTCAGCAGCGGGATTTCACCCATCTGCGTGAGGTACATGCGCACCGGATCGTCGATCCGCTTGCTGCCGACCTCGACTTCCACCTCTTCGAGTTTTTCAATTTCTTCTTCCGCAGCCCGCATCATGGCTTCGTCGGGCTCATCGGCCGCCGGCGCCGCCACGTGCTTGTTGCCTTCGGCTTCATCCAGAAGCTCGATGCCCAGTTCGTCAAACTGCTGCATCAATGCGTCCAACCGATCCGGAGCAATCGCATCGTCCGGCAGAAGCTCGTTGAGCTCTTCATAGGTGAGGTATCCCTGCTGTTTTCCCTTGGTGACCAGCAGCGCCAAATTGGAATTTGCCTTGGCCAGCGGCACCGTATTGACCGTTGCCGGCGGTTGGACTTGCGTACCAGAACTGCTCACATGACCTCCGAAACCCAAGCGCTGTGCGGTTGCGTCAGCACTTCTCAATGTCCGGGGCAACCTTTCGCGGCATCGAAGTGAAGAAGGCATCTGGGATCGAACGCGTCGAATCCAACAGGCCCGTCGTCGCATGACGACCACTCGAGCAGGCAAAAGACTGTGCCGGTAATTGAACTACTTCACCAGGGCCGAGTGTTCTTCTCGGACCACCGTTTTGTGCAAACCTCATAAACGCGATGTTCGTGGGCGCGCCACGCGACGTACCTCGCCACTCGTCTCAGGGGATGTCTGCACTTAACCCCTTACCAAGCCCATTATTGTACACCGCAAAATGACTTTGTGCCAAGACCATCCGGAAATTCGGCTGGAACCAGACGCCTGCAGTGTCGGCTTTTTGCCACCTCAAAGAACGACCGCGGAGACTTACTATTGCTAGGTAACGCGTTTGATATGAACGTTGCGATCCAAGACAGATGTAAATTCGCTATTATGATTTACAATTCCCCATTGCCCACCTGATACTGCTATGCTTGATGCCTCAATTCTTTCGCCAAAATGTAGGTAAGAACACCTTGATGGCATCGTTGTTCAGGGATCGATTGGCAACTCAGTGTGCCTTTGTTGCTTTTGCTTGGGAGGAATCGTGCGCAATTTCAACTTTTTCACTTGGACGGCAGTCGCGGCTTTATTGCTCGGATCGGCAGGAGCATCGCGGGCAGACGTGGTCGTGAAAGATGGCGAGACGGTGGCATTCCTTGGGGATTCCATCACGGCCGGCGGCGTCTCTTCGCCGGTGGGCTATGTCAATCTCGTGGCCAGTGCATTGAAAACCAATGACATCAAAATCAAAGTCGTACCGGCCGGAGTGTCAGGGCATAAATCGAACGACATGCTGGGCCGCCTGGACCATGATGTGATCGCCAAGAAGCCGGATTGGATGCTCGTCAGTTGCGGCGTCAATGACGTCTGGCATGGCGACAATGGTGTGCCGCTCGAAAAATACAAAACAAACATGACGGCCATCGTCGACAAGGCGCAGGCCACCGGAATCAAAGTGATGATTCTGACTGCGACGGTGATCGGCGAGGACGTGGCGAATCCCAACAACAAGAAGCTGATCGACTACAACGCCTTTCTTCGCGAGTTGGCCAAGCAGAAGAATTGTCTCCTTGCGGACCTCAACGCGGACTTTCTGGGCGTCTTGAATGACGCCACGAAGGCAGGCAACAAGCCAGGCTCGATGCTGACTGCCGACGGCGTTCATCCCAACGCTCGCGGACATTTCCTGATGGCCAAAGGTATCCTGCGAGCTTTCGGCATGGATGAGAAGCAGTTGGACAAGGCCGAAAACGTGTGGCTCGACATTCCCGGCGGTGTCAACTTCGATGTCTGGAAATCGCTGACCGTGCGGCAATATCGGCAGCTCGAGGTGATCGCCGCCAAGCAGCACAAGGAGGTCTCGGCATTGACATCGCAGCTTTTCAGCAAGGCCATTGATGATCTGCTGGCACAGAAGGCCAACGACGATGCGGCCGCAACGATGCCGGCAAAGTAAAATAAGGTCCTATTCTAAAAACGTGTAAGGCTACTCACCGACCGCCGATGCGGCGGGGATCGCCGCCCTGCTGGTTGCGGGTCCGCGCTTGATCGAGAAAGGCCTGAAGCTCGGCAGGGTCTTCGATGCGGGTGGTGGGACGGGAGAATTCCTCAGCGCGGCGGACGAGATCGCGCAAGCCGCCGAGGAGCGGATGCTCGAGCACCTTGCCGGCGTCTTCGTGGAATTGTTTGACGAGTTTCTCGCTGGCGGGAGAAATGCCGGAGGCCTGGAGCCAATCGCTGGCGAAGGCTTCGAGTTCGATGGCCTGCCGCACTAACTCCTGGTTGTTGGTCAGAGAAATGAAGTCGGCGAGGCTGCAATCGCCCAAGTCAGAAGCATTTTCGAGATATTCGATCAGGACCAGCGCCATGGGACGAAGGCAATCAACGGCGAAGAGCTGGGCGTCGAGCTGGTCGCGTACACGGTCGAAGAGTTTGGGATCCGCCAGCAGTGCGCCGAGCACCCACGCTTCAGAAACGGAACCACCCTTGAGCCTGCGAATCTGCAGGTGTTGAACGGGCGGAGTGGCGTAGCCTTCGGAGGGAGCAGCCTGCGCCTGGACCGAACCGGAAGCAGCCGGTGGGTCTGACGCGGACACGGAAGCCGCACGCTGCTGCGGCTCTGCGCGGGCCAGCCGCTTGAGCATCTCACTGACATCTTCCAGCGGCATGCCCACAAGGCTGGAAATTTTGGAAAGCATCAGTCCGCGCCGCACGGGGTCCATCTCGCCCCCGCTGCCTCCCCCACCGGCACTGCCGGTGCCGCTTTCCATGGCGATGGCGACGAAACGCATGAACTGCTTCGTGGCATCCTGGCGGGCCGAGAGCGAGTCGGTGGCATTGAATTGTTTCTGCAGGCGCTGCCATTGGTAAACCAGCGCATCGGTCGAAGTGTCGATGAGTTTTTGGAATGGAGCGCCGCCGTTCTTCATACAGAAATCGCAGGGATCTTTACCATCCGGGACGGAGGCCAGTTTGATGTCCAGGGGGGAGCGAATGAAAACCTCAAGTGCCCGATCCGCAGCGCGGAAACCCGCATCATCGGAATCGAAAATGAGGACGATAGTTTGCGCGTAATTCTTGAGCATCCGCGCGTGTTCCTGCGTCAGCGCGGTGCCCAGTGTGGCGATGACATTCCCGACGCCGGCCTGATGGCACGCGATGACATCCATGTACCCTTCGACAACCACGGCCGTGCGGGCGCGAACGATATGCTGCCGGGCGTGATTGAGCCCGTAGATGGATTCGGACTTGTTGAAGAGACGCGTTTCCGGCGTGTTGAGGTATTTGGCATCGACGACGACGCCCTGCTCATCGCGTTTTTCGACGAGGATGCGCCCGCCGAACGCGATGACGCGGTTGGTGGAGTCGATGATGGGGAAGATGACGCGGTTGCGAAAGACGTCGTAGGCGGAGCCATCCTGTCGTTTCTTGGCCAGGCCCCCGGCTTCGAGTTGATCGCCCGTGATACCCAGACGCAAGGCGTGGGTGGCAAAGCCGGTCCACGAGTCCGGTGACATGCCGAGACGAAATTTATCGATGGTTTCATCGGTGAGGCCGCGAGAGTGGAGGTAATCGAGTCCCGCTTTGCCTTGCGGCGAGCGGAGATGTTTCTGAAAAAACTGGCAGGCCGTCTCGTTGAGCTGGGCGATCTGCTCGCGGATGCTGGGGCCTTCCTTCTGTGCCCCCCCGCCGTAACCGCTGCGTGGGAGCTCCGGAAGGGCGATGCCGGCGCGCTGTGCGAGGAAGCGCAGGGCCTCGCCGTTGCCCATCTTGTGATATTCCTTGACGAACTTGAAGACATCGCCGCCCGTGCCGCAGACGAAGCAGTGAAAAATCTGTTTGTGGGGAACGACCGCCATCGACGGCTTGTGGTCATCGTGAAACGGACAGAGTCCTTTGAACTCGCGCCCGGCTTTCTTCAGCGCCACGTGCTCGCCGATCACTTCGACAATGTCGACGGCGGCGCGAACGGTCTGAAATATGTCGGCGGAAGACGAGGCCATGGAGATAGTTTAACCACGAAGGGGCGAAGACACGAAGCGATCCCGGCACAATGGCAGAAAAGCATTGAACCATCGAACGCCAGAAAGGATGGCGGGCTTAGGAAAACGTTCGTTTCTTGACCGCATCGGGAACCGGGCCGTCGATGCCATTCAGGGCGCCGCTGTCCGGTGGGAGGTTGGGCTTGTCGGCGGTATGCAGCGGCTCATTGTTGGCGACCGTGGTACCCATGACGGCCGCATTGATGCTGTTGTTTGACGCCACAACCGTGGCGTTCTGAAAGATCATGCCCATCTTGAAGGCACTGACGATGATCCACCCGAACAGCACCAGGTACAGCCCGATCGCCATGCGCGTCGGAACGATAACGATGACCAGCGCGAAACTGACAAACACCGCCGCAACCGCGTAACTCAGCAGCACCGCCTGGCGCACCGACAATCCGCGGCGGATCAGGAAGTGGTGAAAGTGATTGGAATCCGGCGAAAAAATCGGCTTGCCGTTGAGCTTGCGCCGCACGATGGCCAGGAAGGTATCGAGCATGGGCAGGCCGAACATGATGATCGCCGAGAGGAACCAGCGGATCGTACCGTTCTGGGCGAAGAGCAGCATCATCGTGCCGCAGATGTAGCCGAGGAACATGGAGCCGGTATCCCCCATGAAAATTGATGCAGGATTGAAATTGAACGGCAGGAAGCCCATGACGGCGCCCAGCAGGGCCAGCGAAAGCGTAATGCGGGTGGGGTCGAGCGGCGATCCGCCGTCGGTGCCGATCACCTTGTACGCCAGGTAAACCGCCAGGATCAGGTAGCCGACCGACATGACGCCCGTCACCCCGGAGCACAGACCATCCAGCCCGTCGAGAAGATTGGTCGCGTTCGAGGCCGCAATGATCACGAAAACCGCGAACAGACAGGAAAAACTGGAAGCCCCCAGAATCAGCCAGTGCTGCATCTGCGGATCCATCTGGCCGATGCTTCCGAATATCCCATAGTGCTGCAACGGCATGATGAACATCCATGCGGCGCCGGATTGCGAGGGTCCTTCGCCGGTCCCGCCGCCGATGCCGAGGAAATAGTCCGAACCAATGTGAATAGCGCCCGGCAGAATCAGGAACATCGCGGCCAGGAGCTGCCCGACGAGTTTAATCTTGGGCGACAGCGAGT
Organism: uncultured Phycisphaerales bacterium; assembly: GCA_903845195.1. Lineage (GTDB taxonomy): Bacteria > Planctomycetota > Phycisphaerae > WQYP01 > WQYP01 > CAIMWO01. The sequence continues at coordinate 39,803 of CAIMWO010000057.1, read as the reverse complement.
ACACATCGTCCATCAATCCGAAGAGCACGATGATGGCCGCTCCGAGCAGTATGCCCGGCGGAATCTGCACGTAGCTCTGGGCGATCTGCTCGGCATTGTGCGGACGCAGAAAGACCGAAATCGAGACCCCCGCGAGCCAGCCGAGAAAGATCGACACGCCACCCAAATATGCGATCGGCTGGGTATGGACTTTTCTCTTGCCATCCGGATCGTCGACGATGCCGTGGCGATGCGCCAGCAGACGCATCATGGGCGTGAGGATCAACGTGACGAGAAACGACACGTAGAATACCGGCATGTAGGGCTGCAGGATCATGGAGAACGTGAAACTGGTTGCGCCGAGGATTGTCATCACTGCCTCTGAGCCTCTGATTCCCACACGAATACGTTCATAATAGCGTGCCGGATGCCGGAGTCATAACAAAAGAGTAGACGGAAACGCAGCCGCCTGTTGGCTTTCAGCCCGTGACCTCTACTCCGGAGCCTGAGAACTATTCCAGGGTCATGACTCGGTGGGGTCATCATCTTCCATGGGGTTCAATCGGTTGTAAAGCTCCAAAGCCTGCTCAATTTTTTCCGCTAGCAACGGGCAGGCGGACTCAATAGGCATTTTCAGATGGGCATCGAGAGGTTCTCCCTGACGACGGAAGATGACCATCACCGCCAGGCATTCCCGCTTTGTGAAACAGCCTGCCGCAAACCAGGCACGACCTCTCAAGGCCGCGGATTGTTCGCCGAAATGCTCCAGCAACTGCTGGTCGTTCTCCATGTGAATCGAACGTCCCGAAGCGTCGGCCTCCCGCACCAGCGTTTCACCGACCGCACTGATCAGCTCGGCGTCGGCCTGGGTGTCGAGATTCAGGTACGCGCCCAGCGCAAACTTGTGCTCGGCATCGGGAAGATAGACCGCCGCGTTGATCGGGCCAAGCTTCTTCAGCACCCATTCCATCGTCTTGCGGAGCACGCCTTCGACTTCGAGTTCGTCCTCGACCATCGCGGCATATTCTGTCGTGACTTGCGTAAAATTGAGCTGCTGCGCCATTTCCTGATACGCGCGGACCAGATCGTTGCACAGCAGATCGACCTGCTGCGAAATCTCGTGGCGCGCCTTGTTGAGCCGCCGGCAGGTTTGACGCAGACGGACATTCCGCGCCAGAAGCCGCTCGACGCCATGACGCTTGTGCGCCACCTCTTCGACCGAGCGCTGCACTTCCTCCACCGTCACCGGGCCAACGATCATGTCGGCGGCCCCGGCACGCCAAGCATCCAGGCACAACTCCGAGCGGCGTACCCGCGACACGGCAATCGCCTCGGTGCCCGGATATTTCTTGCGCAGACTGCGCAGGAGTTCCAGCCCGGCGTTATCGTTGATTTGCACGTTTACCAGAAGCAGGTCGGCCGGGCGACGCGTCATCTCGGCGGCAGCCTGATCGACGCTGGTGGCGATCCGCACCTTGCCCGCCACCGTTTGGCAGCCCTGGCGGACGATATCACCGGTAGCCGGATCGGCATCCACAACCAGGACATCCCACGATCCTGTGCGGACTTTTGATTCAAAGCTCCACTTCATCCACGCCTCCTACTGGGTATCGACAATCACTCTCTCTCCATGGCGCTGCGGACGAACCGCAATCACCATGCACTGACGTATGCCTGCCATTGGTTATCGTCGCGTTTCCGCGGGTGCTTGGGTGGGAATACGCCAGATTCCGCTTGACAAATGGCAATTGAAATATGCGACGCGCGGGCTTTGCGCAGGCCGATATTGTGCGGCAACGCCCCCGGCTGAAGAGCGCATTTTCTCGGGCGTACACCCAGGGCTTTATAGGAATGTCGGAGAAGGAGGAATTCGGCTGATCGCACAATGGCGTGCCGACGCCGATGGTCAGTGTTCGGAAGAGCCGTTGAGCGGGAAGATGATGACGGCCGTCGTGCCGCCGCCCAGGATCGAGTCGAGACGGATCGTTCCCCCATGGTTTTCGATCCAGCGCAGAGCCTTGGCCAACCCCATGCCGCGTTGCCGGCCCGCAGTCTTCATGGAGAAGAATGGGCTGAACGCATGACGCATCGTTTCTTCACTCATGCCGATGCCATGATCGGTAACCTGGACGATCATCTGGTTGTCCAGCGCGTCAAATCGCGTCTGCACGAGCACTTCGCCGCCGGCTGCAGTTCCCTCAATGAGCTTGCCCTTCGCGTGCAGGGCGGCCTTGGACGCCTGAATCGCGTTGATCACCACTTCGGTAATGGCGCTGCGAATCTGCTTGGCATCGCCCAGCGCCGTGGGAAGATTGGCGGCGGTTTCGCACTGCACCGGCGTGTCCTGATTCACCCCTCCGGCATGCTCCCGCGCGTCAGCAATGGACTGCTCGACAATCGTCGCAATATTCAGCGGGCCGTAAACCGGATGGTGCGGCTTGGCGAACTCCATCATGTCAGTAATGATCTGGCTGAGCCGATCCCCCTGCTGGGCAATGAGACTCGCTTCCTGCTTGAGTTGCGGATCGGAGAGTTTCGACGCCAGCAACTGGGCGCGCCCGCAGACCACGGCCAGCGGGTTGTTCATCTCGTGCGCTGCCCCGGCCGCCATTTCACCCAGCCCCGAAAGGCTCTTGACCCGGACCAGTTGCTGTTGCAGCGTGCCCAGTTCGCGATTGGCCCCCGCCAGCGACTCGGTAAGAATATTCTGCTGCTCGCGCACCTGCGCCGTGCGAAGCGTCATCCCCCATGCCTGGCTGACGAGCACCAGGTCGGCCAGACCGGTCATCGAATTGCCGGTCTCCTTGGCCACCCAGACCACGCCGCCGACCCCTTCGCCGCCACAAAGCAGCGGCATGAACCAGCAGTTGTTGGTGCCGAGGAATTGCTGCACCCGCTCCAGCAGCCAGTCGAGTTGCGGACTCGCCGGGCGCGTGAAATTCTGGTTGACGCGGCCGACACGCTGATCACCCGCATGCGCCGGCATATTCATGAGAAAGCTGTCGTGCCCGCCGGCTGTGGGATCGAACTGCAGGACCTCGCCGACCGCCTGGTCGGGATCCTGTGAGAAAAGAACGAGCTTGTGCGAATCCAGAAACTGGTGTGCGACGTTGCCGATCTCCATGAGCAGTTGCGCCGGACTGGCCGACGGAACGATCCGCTGATAAAAACCGGTCATCATTTCGAAGCACGTGCTCCGCGCGCCCAGCTTGCGATTCTGCATGGCCAATTGCTGATTCACCCGGCCCAGTTCCGCGTTGGCGTTGGCGATCGACTGCAGATACAACTGCTTCGATTCCACATCGTAAAGGCCGATCGCGCGGGCCCGAACTTCCAGCGCTTCCGTAAGCTGGCTGGTGACTTCGTGGATGTCGTGCTCGCTCAGTCCCAGCGGCTGGGTGAACTGTGCGGTGTCGTAGGGAAAGAGAAAATTGCCTGAAAAACCGATGTGCTGCCGGCGAACCAGCATGTCCGCCAGGCCCACCACCAGCACCATCTGAGGATTGATCACCCCCTGCTTGGCCGACGACGGCGACGCCGGCGGTGGCGATCCGTGCAGCCACATGACCTGCGTGATCAGCTGCGGAAGATTCCACGCTTCCGCCAGCCGTTTCCCGGCCAGCGCATGATCGAGGCCGATGATGCGGCGTTCGATATCCGCAACGTCGCCGCGGGTCAGCACCGCCGCCTCGACGACGCGCGAAAAGCTCTTGGGCATCGCGGTGTCGAAAGCAACCTTGCCAATGTCGTGCAGCAGCCCGCAGACGAACGCATCATGAATGTTGAGTTTGGTTTTGCAGCGCCCCGCCAGCATTTCCGCCGCGGTCGCCACGGCCAGCGAATGCTTCCAGAATTCCGCCCGGTTGAAGGCCGATTCAAACTGTTCCTGACCCTGGTCTTCGGCGTTCTGAAAAACCTCGAACACCTTCAGCGAAAGCACCAGGTTCCGCAGCGTTTCAAAGCCCAGCATCACCACAGCCTGCTGCACGCTGGTAATTGACGTGCGCACGCCGCTGGCCGAACTGGAAGCCAGTGAAAGCAATTTGCTGGTCAGCGATTGATCTGCCGACAGCAGCGACACCACTTCCTGGATCTTCGCTTCCGGGTTCCCCGTCAGCGTGAGCAGGCGCATGGCGATCGCCGGCAGCGTCGGAAGACTGTCCAACTGCTGCAGGACCAGCTCGACCTTGCGGGTCTTGATCTCATCCGCTCCGCCGCTAGGCGCGGGACTGGTAGGAGAATTGGCCGCCACTCGGGTCATTCAGGCCTCAATGCCTCTCTTGCGATCCGTCGTGTGAAAGTACGTCATCCCGGTGACACTCAGGTCAACTGAAGCAGTTCGCTCATCCGTTCAATCAGTTTCTCGATATTGAACGGTTTCTTGACGAACTCATCGGCACCGGCCTGGAGCAGTTCGTTGATCTCCTCCTGGTTGACGACGCCCGACACAATGATGATCTTCATCTGCTCGAACTTGGGATTCGTACGCACCGTCTGGCACACCACGTTGCCGTTGATGTCCGGCAGCATGTAATCCAGGATCATCAAATCCGGGTTGAATTCCTGCGTCAGCACCCCGGCGTCATAGCCCGTGGCGGCGGTCTTCACCTCAAAGCGGCCATCCCGGGTGAGCACGTCCACGAAAAGCTCCACGATCTCGGCATCGTCATCGACGACCAGCACCTTGCGGCGTCCGGACTCCAGGTTGTCCAGCGGGATGCCGTTTTCTTTCATGAACCTGACCAGCGCATCGCGCGGAATGCGGCGGAACTTCGACCCTGGAACACGGAAACCGGTCAATCTGCCGGCATCAAAGCACCGGATAATGGTCTGTTGCGAAACCTTGCAGACTTCCGCGGCTTCGCCCGTCGTGTAAACGTCCTTGGGCGCAGGCGATCCGTTCACCGGAGATGATCCGGGCACAGGCGTTGACGCTGAGGGAGGAATATCTGGGTTGGCGCTCACGTTAAACTCCAATCGGCCCTCAATGGCCATAAAGAGAACATCCAATGAAGAGCAGACTCCTTGGCCAGCAGATTACCCTGCTTCCCGAAACTGCTCAAGTTTCCTATCTTTACATCGTCTGACCTGATACCGGCCCTTAACTTATGCTTAAAAGGAGTAAATATTCGTTATCGGACGCAACCCCGTCGTACCCGCTCCTCACAGATTGCCCAGCCCCAATTTCCCTTTCCTCCAGAACAGGGGTATACTTACCTCTCTTCATTATTCTTAATGAAGAACGTCCCGCGAGTTACCGGTGAGTAACCAGGCGTTGGTCGCGGATGACGAGATCTGGCCAAATGGCCGGGCAAACGACGCCTGGCGGTTTGGCCGTTTGCGTTTTTGCGACCCTGTGTCGCGATCCCCACAGCCAACCGATCAGGAACCCCCTACGGCAAGGAGCCAAATCATGTCGCAAGTCGAAACCAAGGATCAGGGCCAGGAAAAAGAACCAGACCCCCTGCCGCCCGCCATTACCACCGTCGAAGACGCCGGCGCTGCCAAGAAACGCATCAAAATCGAAATCCCCGCCGAACGTATCGCCGGCAAGCTCAAGGATGCCTACAGCGAGTTGGCCCGCGATGCCGTCCTCCCCGGCTTCCGCCGCGGACGCGCCCCCAAACGCCTCATCGAAAAGCGTTTCGGCGGCGATCTGAAAAACTCCGTCAAGCAGCAAGTCGTCGCTGAGGCCTACGAGAAGGCCGTCGAAGAACACAAGTTGGATGCCATCGGCGAACCCGATGTGGACCTCACCAAGGTCGAGCTGCCGGAGTCCGGCCCGCTCACCCTCACGATCGAAGTGGAAGTGACACCGGAATTCGTCCTGCCGTCGATCGAAAAGGTCGCCGTCAAGCGGCCGAAGCTGGAAGCCAACGATGAACGCCTCGGCCTGGCGATCGAAAACCTTCGCAAGTACTTCGGCAACTGGCATGACTCCACCGAACCGGTGAAGGAAAGCGATACCGTCGTCGCCGACGTCAAAGTCACCGGCGAAGACGGCGCAGTCGTCGCCGAACAGGCCCAGGTCAACCTGCAGCCCAAGGCCGGCAACATCGCCGGCGTGCATTTCGAAGACCTCGGCCAGAAGCTCACGGGCCTCTCCATCGCCAGCGTCGCGACGCTCGAAGGAACCTTCCCTGCCGATCACCCCGAGGAGAAACTTCGCGGCAAGAAAATCACCGTCACCCTCACCGTCAAAGGCGTCAAGCATCAGCACCTGCCCGAAGTCAACGAAGATTTCGCCAAGATGCTCGGCTTCGACGACCTCGAAGCCCTCAAGAAAGACCTGCGCGAACGCCTCGTCACGCAGCTCGAACAGGAATGCAAGGGCGCCATGGCCCAGCAGGTCTATCGTTACCTGCTCAGCAACACCAGCCTGGAACTGCCCTCCAAACTCTCGCAGCGCCAGATGGCCAATGTCCTTCGCCGCCGCGCCACCGAAATGATGAGCAAGGGCGTGCCGGAAGCCGAAATCGTGCAGCACATCGATGAACTGCGGATCAGCTCGGCCCAGCAGGCCGGCGTCGATCTCCGCCTCTTCTTCATCATGAGCAAGCTTTCCGAAAGCTTCGGCGTGGAAGTCAACGATGGCGAGGTCAATGAACGCGTGGCCGCGATCGCCACCCAGTACGGCCGCCGCCCCGAAAAGCTCAAGAGCCAGATGTCCGCCAACGGCCAGCTCGAACAACTTTACCTCCAGATCCGCGACGGCAAGGTCGTCGACAAGATTCTGGAGACCGCCGAAATCACCGACATCGACGAAAAGGCGCTGGCCGAAGAGTTCAAGAATCTGCCCCCGCTGACGAACGTCGGCCCCAACGTGACCGGCGTCTCCCACAGCACCAGCAACGCGACCTGATCCACGCGATCGGTTAGAATAAATGGGCCTGGTTCCGCAAGGAATCGGGCCCTTTTTTGTAGATTGGAAGCAAAAATAGAAAAAACAGAAGTTCCCATTTTTCTATTTTCTATTTTTCATTTTCTATTTTTTGGATCTCCATGGCCGAAACGACCACAACTTCCGCCAGCCCGCTTCCCTCGCCGGACGTAGCACATCGCCAATCACTCCGCACCTTTGGCCAATCGCGTTACGCCGCTCTCAAGGCCAGCCGCCGCCGTCACGGCTACTTCCATCGATACCTCGCCCGCCTCGTCGCCCACCACGTCGTTCCCGGCTCGCGTGTGCTCGACATCGGCTGTGCCGGCGGCGACATGCTCGCGGCCCTCAAGCCCTCCCACGGCGTCGGCATCGATCTTAACCCCGCCGCTATCGCCGACGCCCGCGCCAAGTATCCCGAACTCACCTTTCACGACATGGCCGCCGAAGACGTCGCCCGCCTGGCCGCCACGCCCGACGCCGGCCCCGGCTTCGATTACATCATCCTCTCCGGCGTCTTGCCGCAACTCTACGACCTCCACACCACCCTCGAAGCCCTCCGCACCGTCTGCCACGAACGCACCCGCATCATCGTCTGCACCTTCAGCCGCCTCTGGCAACCGGTCATCGGCCTCAGCGAAATGACCCGCCTCAAGGCCCGCGTCCCCGATGAAAGCTGGATTCCCCCCTACGAAGTCCGCAGCCTCCTCGCCCAGTGCGATTTCTCGATCATCACCCAGAAACACAACATCCTCTGGCCGCTGGGCATCCCGCTGCTCTCCAATCTCGTCAATCGCTGGATCGCCCCCCTGCCGCTGATCAACCACCTGAACCTCTGCACGCTCACCGTCGCCCGCCTGCTGCCGCGGAGCAACCGGCTCGACACCCCCAAATGCGTCAGCATCATCGTTCCCGCCCGCAACGAGTCCGGCAACATCAAGCCACTCCTCGACCGCATCCCGCTCATGGGCGAAAAAACTGAAGTCATCTTCATCGAAGGCCACTCCACCGATGACACCTGGGCCACCATCCAGAAAGCCGTCGCAGAATACAACACGGCGCCGGTCGCCGGCCCCGGCGATCCACTGACCCCTCGCCTCGCCCTCTCCTGCTACCAGCAAACCGGCCGCGGCAAAGGCGACGCCGTCCGCCTCGGCTTCTCCAAAGCCACGGGGGGGGGCGGCGACATCCTCATGATCCTCGACTCCGACCTCTCTGTCCCTCCCGAAGAACTCCCCCGCTTCGTCGACCTCCTCGCCCGCCACCAGTGCGAGTTCGCCAACGGCAGCCGCCTCGTCTACCCCATGGATAAGCACGCCATGCAGACCCTCAACATGATCGCCAACAAAATGTTCGGCTGGATGTTCACCTATCTCCTCGGCCAGCGCATTCGCGACACCCTCTGCGGCACCAAGGTCCTCCGCCGCGAAGACTACGAAAAGATCGCCGCCAACCGCGCCTACTTCGGCGACTTCGATCCCTTCGGCGATTTCGACCTCCTCTTCGGCGCCGCCCGCCTCAACCTCAAAATCACCGATGTCCCCGTCCACTACAAGCAACGCACCTATGGCAGCACCAACATCTCCCGCTTCCGCCACGGCTTCATGCTCCTCGGCATGTGCGCCTTCGCCGCCCGCAAAATCAAGTTCATCTGAAACTCACGAAGTGGTGCGGACATCCTGTCCGCAGTCTCGCGGGCGTCCCCGCCCGCGCCACCATTCAATCGCAACGCACTCCCCATCCACGCGAACTTTTTCACCCACCGCACGTAGCATACGCATGCAAACTCGATGGGACATATCCGACATTCCCCCACGCTTTCTCTCCCGTGACGTGCCATGGCAGATCAATGTGAGTTGGATCCTCGCATTTGTTACCCCATTTTGGCTCGGCTTCTGCCACGGGGTGTGGGGCACCTTGCTCTCCCAACATTTCGTCGTCCGCAGCGGCGGAAGTGATTGGTGGTTCGGCGTGGCGGTGGCCCGCTACTACATGCTTCCGGTAGCCGTGCTGGTCTACGGACTATCCGGCGCCCTTCGCGCGAAAAACGCCGGCATCATGGGAGGCGGCTCCGGCCTCACCGCCGCCGCGCTCGGTCTCGTCGAGATCCTCTTCGCCAACATCACATCCACAACCCTCGGCTGGACCTGACTCCTTCCAACCCACAGCTTAACGCCGAATGAACCACTTCCGATTCACAACGTACAGAATGGCATGGGCGCAACGCCATCGCACATCGTGATCGAGTACGCAACACGTGTTACGACACGCCGCTGGCCGCGTCAGTTATGGATCTGCCTTATCGCAGCCATTGCCTCGCCCGTCCTTTCAACCGTGTTATCTTTCACGACGAACTTGGACTACAACCCTCACGATCATGATCACACGCTCTATGACGCTCTGATGCTCAGCCTCGCAGTGCTGCTGTATCTCGGACCGCCCACCCTCGGAACCGTGTACGGCATTTCAGGACTCATCCGCGTCTGCGCACACCCAACGCGCTGGAAAGGATTAGCCATCGGACTTGCGATTACCGGCATCATGATGAGTCTCGTCGATTTCCTGTACGCCGAAGTGATTTCGACATGCCTGTGACGATTGTCTGACATGCTGTTCGCCGCTATCATTTCCTCTATGAAGAACGTTCAGATCATCATCCTGCCTCGCCAGACCACTGAGGCCATCCCCATTATGCTGGGCTGACCGAGGCTCATGCCTCGCTTAGCCCATCGCCTCGCGATCCCTTGTACAATTTGAATCCATCACTGAGTGCCTAAGACGCTATCTCAGAAGCCCCTCCAAAGACGGTGAATTCGCGCCTTAGTGCATCGTAAAAGAGCTTTTGAGATAAACTTTAAGTGCCCCTGTGCCTTTGTGCCTCCATCCTCAAAAAGGGCCCCGACATGACCGAACCCGCCGCTCCCACCCCCCCCACTCCCCCCAATTACAAAGACACCCTCAACCTGCCGAAGACCAACTTCGACATGAAGGCCAACCTCACCCAGCGTGAGCCCGTGATGCTCAAGCAGTGGCAGGATGAAAACCTCTATCAGAAAATCCGCGACCGCCGGGGGGGGCACCCCAAAGGCAAGTGGGTCCTCCACGACGGCCCCCCCTACGCCAACGGCGACATCCACATGGGCCACCTCATCAACAAGGTCCTCAAAGACATCGTCATCAAGTTCCGCACCATGCAGGGCCACGATGCCCCCTACGTCCCCGGCTGGGACTGCCACGGCCTCCCCATCGAGTCCGCCATCCAGAAGGAACTCGGCCCCAAGTTCCGCGAGCTCTCCAAAGACCAGGTCCGCCAGAAGTGCCACGACTACGCCATGAAGTACGTCCAACTCCAGTCCGACAGCTTCGCCCGCCTCGGCATCTTCTTCGGCCCCGGTGAGCAGGACCGTTACCTCACCCTCAACCCCAAATACGAGTCCGGCATCCTCGACGTCCTCGCCGAACTCGTAAAGCGCGACCTCGTCTACCGCAAAAAGAAACCCGTCCACTGGTGCACCAATGACCGCACGGCACTGGCGGAGGCGGAACTCGAGTACGCGACGCGGAAGGATCATTCGATCTATGTCAATTTTAAGCTCGCTAATGTAGCCGCATTGAAACCATCAAACTCCACCACTGAACATTTCATCAAGCAACTCCAACCCTTCACTGGCCATGCGTATTTAATGATTTGGACAACGACTCCCTGGACCCTCCCCGCAAATCGTGCGGTCGCGGTTCATCCTGATCACGAATACATAGTGTATTGGTACCGGGAGAAGACTGACCCGGAATCCAATGGCGACTACACAAAATGCGTGATCGTTGCGGCAGAAGCACACGATCGAATCCGCAACCTGGGTTATTTCGCGAGATCGGAGGCAAATGGCTCGGTGCGCGGCCGGGATCTAGTCGAAATGGGACTTAAGTATTTCCATCCACTCGGAATGCCTGACAATCACGACGGCTCAAAACAGATGGAACTTGATGGGCTAACGGGCTCGCACAGCCAAGTCCGTGATCGCATCCAACCCGTCGTCCTCGCCGACTACGTCACCCTCGACGACGGCACCGGCCTCGTCCACACCGCCCCCGGCCACGGCAAGGAAGACTATCAGACCGGCATCAAGTACGGCCTCGAAATCTACAACCCCGTCCTCGCCGACGGCAAATACGATGACACCGTCCCCGACTTCCTCAAAGGCCAATCCATCTGGGCCGCCAACGAAATGGTCATCAACAAGCTCACGCAAACCGGCGCCCTCTTCCACCACCAGCAGTTCGACCACGAATACCCGCACTGCTGGCGCTGCAAAAAGCCCGTCATCTTCCGCGCCACCGAACAATGGTTCGTCAAAGCCGCCTCCGCCGACGACACCCCATCGGGTGATTCGGGTGCCATGCTCCTGATGGGGCAGGGGCCCCGTCAGGAGCATGCTGGCGAATCCACCGCACCTCAAGACTCAAGACTCAAGACTCAAGCCTCCTCCCCCCTCTGGTCCAATGCCAAAGCCTTCGTCAATTCCGTCCAATGGATCCCCGCCTGGGGCAAAAACCGCATCGACGGCATGCTCGACACCCGCCCCGACTGGTGCATCTCGCGCCAGCGTTCCTGGGGCGTCCCCATCCCCGCCTTCTTCGATGACAAGGGCAACATCCTCTTCACCGAAAAATCCGTCCGCCGCATCGGCGCCTACTTCAAAGAGCACGGCGCCGACTCTTGGTACACCCACACCCCCGCCCAACTCCTCGGTGCAGAAGAATGGACCGACACGGTCATCACACCCGATGGACGCCTGATTTCAGAATTCAGAATTCAGAATTCAGAATTGACCAAGTCCTCCGACATCCTCGACGTCTGGTTCGAATCCGGCGCCTCCCACCACGCCGTCCTCGAATGCACTCACCCCGAGCTTGGTTATCCTGCGGACCTCTATCTCGAAGGCTCCGACCAGCACCGCGGCTGGTTCCAGTCCTCACTCCTCGAAGCCAGCGGCTACAAGAGCGAGCCACCCTTCAAGCAAGTGCTCACCCACGGCTTCGTGGTCGACGAAAAAGGCCACAAGATGTCCAAGGCTGAGGGCAACGGCATCAAAGTCGAAACCGCCCTCAAGCAATATGGTGCGGATGTCCTGCGCCTCTGGGTCTCCAGCGTCGATTACCAAAACGACATCCCCTGCGGCCCCAACCTCCTGGCCAAGACTGCCGACGCTTACCGCAAAATCCGCAACACTATCCGCTATCTCCTCGGCAACCTCTACGATTTCAACTACGAAACGGGTGTCCACATTGGTTTTGAACCTTATTCCATTGACAGTTGGATGGAATGGCGATTCTCGCAGTTGCAGGAACAAGTCCTCAGCTCGTACGAACGCTACGAATTCCATAATGTCTTCAAACTCGTATACGAGTTCTGCAATGTTGAGATCAGCGCCGTTTATGCAAAAGCCATTAAAGACCGCCTTTACTGCGAACTGCCTGATTCCAAGAAACGACGAGGTTCACAGTTGATGTGCTGCTTCCTTCTCGAGCATCTCGTCAAGCTGATTGCTCCGATCCTTGCTTTTACTGCGGAGGAAGCGTGGAATGAAATGCGCAAACTTCCAGGGGGTGGCTCTCTGACTCGCAGTGTGCATCTGGCACAATTTGAAGTCTTCGAATGCAATCCGATGGGACACGCAGAGAAACACTGGGGCGTCCTCATGCCGCTTATCGAGAAAGGCAACAAGCAACTCGACGACCTCAAGAAATCCGTCGGCCTCGGCAACGCCCTCGACGCCGAAGCCGTCATCATCGTCCCCTCCACCAACGACGACGTGGCCAAGCTCATCGCCCAATACGGCCCGGAAATCGAAGACGCCCTCGGCGTAGGTTTCCACCGCATCGAACACGGAGAAATCTGGGACATCAAGATCGAAGACACCCGCGAAAAATACCCCTCCTGCGCCCGCTCCTGGAAACGCCGCCCCGACGTCGGCTCCGACAAGGATTACCCCGACCTCAGCGCCCGCGACGCCGCGGTGGTCAGTGCCCTGCGAAAGGGCACCTAAAGCCCGCCGACTATGTCGGCGCGGGCCGATCCACCTTACCTCTGGAGAGACATCATGATCGCAACTGCATGGCGCAACTGGTACCACTGCACCGTCGGCACCTACGCGCAATGGCTCCCCGGAGACAAACGCGGTTGGCGCGAACGTGACCATCACGAACACGTCGATGGAGATTACAAAACTCCACCTCCTCCTTCAGAATTTCATGCCCGTCGGTGGCAATACTCTAAATGCATAATGAAGGGCGAACCCTATCTCATCGCACCGGCTGATCGCAAGACCATTGGCTGCCTTCTTCTCGAAACTTTTACCCTTCAGCGAATTCCTATTCTTGCTCTTGCCGTCGGCGCCACGCACTTCCATGCGCTCGTACAATGCGAAAACAATCGTCCCAACCCCATCCTCGGCCATGCCAAGAAGCACGTCATGTTTAATTTCTCACCGATCAGCGATGCCACCTCGCGCACGCGCCAGAAGCTTTGGGAAGGCGAAAGCGGTGTCAAACCAATAATGTGCCGGCCTCATGGCGTCGCTGTATATCACTACATCCTCGATCATGCAGGAAAAGAAGGCGCATGGGTGTGGTCGTTTCGGAATATCCCGAGCTAAGATGTTGCAGAGATCGGCCCACGCCGACATAGTCGGCGGGCTTTAGCGATTCGATCAATTGGAGAGCGCCCATGGCTATCACCCCCCAACCCACCGACCTCCCACCCGCCGAACCCCTCACCCCCAAGGATCCTGAATCCCTCTTCGCCATGGCCGTCGATGCCGTCAATCGCGCCTGCGATGTCCTCAACGCCCCCGACTACGTCCGCGCCATCCTCGGCCAGCCCAAGAACGAATTCATCTTCAACTTCCCCGTCCAATTGGATGATGGCCATTACAAGATCTTCAAAGGCTACCGCATCCAGCACAACAACATCCTCGGTCCCTACAAGGGCGGCATGCGCTATCACCCCGAAATGTCCCTCGATGACGGCAAGGCCCTGGCCCTCTGGATGACCATGAAATGCGCCCTCATGCGCCTCCCCTACGGCGGCGCCAAAGGCGGCGTCAAGGTCAATCCTCGCGAACTTTCCGTCAACGAACTCATGCGCCTCACCCGCCGCTTCACCGCCGCCCTGGGCGAAACCATCGGACCGGATCACGACATCCCCGCCCCTGATGTCGGCACCAATTCCCAGATCATGGACTGGATGATGGACACCTACCTCAACACCCACGAAGGCTCCGAACGTCAGGCCCTCAAGCACGTCGTCACCGGCAAAAGCCTCCCCTGCGGCGGCTCCGAAGGCCGCGACAAGGCCACCGGCCAGGGCATCGTCTACGTCCTTCAGGAACTCCTCCCCGAATTCCTCATCAACTTCGAAGGCATGCGCTTCAGCCTCCTCGGCTTCGGCAACGTCGGCGCGCACACCGCCACCGTCCTCGAATCCCTCGGCGCCAAACTCGTTGCCGTCATGGACCACACCGGCGGCATCCGCTCCCAACATGCCGATGGCTTCATCCGCGCCAAAGAACTCGCCGACCACGTCGCCAAGACCGGCTCGATCAAAGGCTACGACCAGTCCGGCCTGGAATCCATCGACAGCGAAACGTTCTTCCGCACGCCCGTCGATGTCTTCATCCCCGCCGCCATGGAACGCATGATCACCAAACAGATCGCCGAATGGCTCGACTGCAAAGTCCTCGCCGAGGGCGGCAACGGCCCCTGCACCCCCGAGGCCGACGCCATCATCGCCTACCGCAACATCGGCCACCTGCCCGCCATCCTCTGCAACTCCGGCGGCGTCACCGTCAGCTATTTCGAATGGGTGCAGAACAAAGCCGGCGTCCGCTGGGAACTCGACCGCGTCGATGCCGAACTCAAGAAAGTGATCGTCAACGCCGCCCGCCGCGTGCGCCTCGCCGCCCAGCAATTCTCCATCGACATGTCCACCGCCGCCTACGTCACCGCCATCGACCACATCAACAAAGCCTACATCCAGCGCGGCATCTTCCCTTGAAGTGCACCGCAGAACCACGATCACGGGTGCCATGCTCAGTGGGGCAGGGGCCCCGCTGAGCATGCTGGCGCGACCTCACTTGAAACTTGTCCCGTTAACCTCGAAACTCCCCCCTTGTCTTACCCGGAGTCTCCGTGTCTCTCTCCCCCGCCACCGCCGACCCAATGCAACCGCATCTCTCCGGCCGCCGCACGCTTCTCCCCTGGTACATCATCGAATTTCTCAACTCCTACGCCGCCACGCTCTTCTGCGCCGGTTGCTACGACTACGCCGACGAAATCCTCCACGTCACGCCCGCCGCGCGCCTCTGGCTCAGCGCCGCCTGGGGATTCGCCTACATCTTCATCGCCCTGGGCGCCGGCCGGCTTTCCGAAAAGCTCGGCCCACGCCGCGTCGTCGGCACCATGATCGCCGGCTGCATCGCCACCACCCTTCTGGCCCTCATCGCCATCCACATGCACAGCATCTGGATCCTCCTGGCCGTCATGCTTCCCATGAACATCACCAGCACCATGATCTGGCCCGCCCTCGAATCCGCCATCACCCGTTCCCCCGCCAAAATGCGCCTCAGCACGCGTATGGCCATCTATAACCTCTCCTGGGGCTCCGCCGGTTTCGCCGCCCTCTTCACCCGCGGCACGCTCGAACACCTCGATTGGTCCATGATCTTCATCGCCCCGGCCATCGCCTCGGCCCTGGCCCTGCTGATCTTCGCCACCCGCGCCATCCCCGCCGCCATGATCAGCGCCGACCATGTCCCCGAGGAATCCGGTGGCGAGCACGACGTCGACGATCCCGCCATCCGCCGCCGCGCCAAGAATCTCCTCATCATGGCCTGGATCGGCAACACCCTGGCCTACGTCGCCATCAACGTCGTCACCCCCGTCCAGATGCGCCTCGCCAACGAAGCCGGCTTCACCGACCTCCGCATCGTCGCATTCGTCACCTCCATCTGGAGCTTCATGCGCTTCGTCGGCTTCGGCCTCACGTGGAAATGGGCCGGCTGGCATTACAAAAATCGCTGGCTCATTGGCTCGCAAATCGCCCTGACCTTCTCCTTCGCCCTTATGTTCCTCAACTCCAACCCCTGGACCCTCGGCCTCGCCCAGGGCGTCTTCGGCCTCTCCGCCGCTCTCGTCTACTCCTCCAGCCTCTATTACGCCATGCACGTATCCTCCGGCCACGGCGGACACGCCGGCGTCCACGAAGCCCTCATCGGCGCCGGCATCGCCATCGGACCCGCCGTCGGCGCCATCGCCGGCGGCAACGATTTCTCCACCGCCGCCCTCGCCCGTATCGCCATTAGTGTCACCGCCGTCATGCTCCTCGGCATCCTCGTCCAATCCTTCATCGCCTACCGCGGCCGCACCCCCCTCCAACCCACGGCCACCCCCAATTTTTCGAAAATTGAAAATTGATAATTGAAAATTCTTGGTGTCTTGGTGCCTTGGTGGTAAAAAAACTCCACTCATTTCCGAACCCGCGCCGAATTCGCTTATATCCCCTTGATACTTCCCTCTCAAACCTCGACACTCTGTCTTTGAAATTCCACAAGGAGCTTTACGTGACCACAATTGCCGCCCTCGACACCTTCTACCCCGGTGAACTCTGGCCCGACAACAACGGCGTACACATCAACGCCCACGGCGGCGGCATCCTCCTCCACGAAGGCACCTACTATTGGTTCGGCGAACACAAAATCGAAGGCACCGCCGGCAACGCCGCACACGTCGGCGTCCACTGCTACTCCTCCACCGACCTCTACAACTGGAAAGATGAAGGCATCGCCCTGGCCGTCTCCGACGATCCCGCCAGCGACATCGTCAAAGGCAACGTCATCGAACGCCCCAAGGTCATCCACTGCGCCGCCACCGGCAAGTTCGTCATGTGGTTCCACCTCGAACTCGCCGGCCAGAGTTACAAGGCCGCACGCACCGCCACCGCCATCAGCGACACCCCCACCGGCCCGTACAAATTCCTCGAATCCTTCCGCCCCAACGCCGGCCATTGGCCCATCAATGTCCCCGACGAACTCAAGAAGCCCCTCACCCCCGAAGAATCGGCCACCCTCGCCGCACTCAATCTCCACGGCGGCCCCACCCCCGGTTATCCCACCGACCAGATCTTCCGCCGCGATTTCGCCGGTGGCCAGATGTCCCGCGACATGACCCTCTTCGTCGACGATGACGGCGCCGCCTATCACATCCACGCCTCCGAAGACAACGGCGTCCTCCACATCTCGCAGCTCACCGCCGATTACCTCCGCCCCTCCGGCAAATACGCCCGCTTCTTCCCCGGCCAATTCAACGAAGCCCCCGCACTCTTCAAACGCAACGGCAAGTACTACCTGCTCTCCTCCGGCTGCACCGGCTGGGACCCCAACGCCGCCCGCTCCGCCGTCGCCGATTCCATCTGGGGACCCTGGACCGAACTCGGCAACCCCTGCATCGGCCCCAATGCCGAACTCACCTTCGACGGCCAAGCCACCCACGTCCTACCCGTCCCCGGCATCCCCGACGCCTACATCTTCCTCGCCGACCGCTGGCAACCCAAGAACGCCATCGACGGCCGCTACCTCTGGCTCCCCATCGACTTCACCGCCGACACCCCCCACATCGAATGGTTCAACTCCTGGGACCTCTCCTACTTCACCGACCGCTGAAACAAGGCGTTACAGCCACGTTATTTCGGAACAGCAAATGACTCGCACCAAATACCGCGCCGCCATGCGCCTTCTCATCGCACTCAGTATCTTCGCGATCCTTCTCTTGATTTATCCCGTCCGCAGCGGCATCACGCGCCCCGTCATCGTCCTCACCGTGGCCACGATCCTTTCCCTCCTCCTCATCGTGGCCTGGAAGCGCCGATTATTTCGTATCGGCCTTGTGTGTGCACTCCTCGCCTCAATGACCATCGTGTTCCTCCCAGGCCGCGTTCATGACCCCAACGCACTTCGCAACGCCTATATTCATTCCCTTCTTAATTACAGAAACACCCGCTACGTCTGGGGCGGTGAGAATCATTTCGGCATTGATTGCTCGGGGCTGATCCGCGCAGGCATGATGGATGCCTGCTTCTCGGAGGCCTGCCGCAGTGCCAATCCCGCTCTCCTCCGCGAATCACTTTGGCTCTGGTGGAACGATGTCGCCGCCCGCGATATGCCCACCGGCTATGACGGTCGTTTCGTGCGCATCGCCTCGATACCATCTATAAGAGAGATTGATGCCGCCACATTTCAACCCGGCGACGTCGCCGTCACTGCCGATGGTTCTCACGTCATCGCCTACGCTGGTCAGGGCGACTGGATCGAAGCCGATCCCACCATCCTGCGTGTCATCGTCCTTCATCCTGGAAACAATTCAATGTGGCTGGGTATGCCCGTTACCCTTCTTCGCTGGCACGCCCTGCAAGCCTCTCGCCTCACCCCGTAACCCCCCCCCGACACTCCGTCACCAGTAATAACCTTGGTGTCTTGGTGTCTTGGTGGTAAAAAACTCCCCCGCCTACTTCTGAAACTTAAATCCCCGCAGCAGCCCCACGATCTCCTTCGACCCCGCCTCATGCACCGCCAGGCTCTTTTCCAGATACGCCTTCAGCCCCGCCTCCTTCACGCTCGGAAGCAGCGCCCTGATCAGGCTCACCTGCCACTCGTAATCCTGATGCATCTGCATCAAATTGTCCCGCTCAAAATTTGGCTGGTCATCATCCCGCACCATCTTCTCCTGGCGCTGCTCCATGATGCGTTGCCCTTCGCTGTAGACATCCGACGTATAGTGAAACGTCAGATCCACCTGGTGCGTCTTGGCCCACCCCTTCAACTCCGTCTGCAGTTCTTTTTGCTGCACTCCCATGTTCTCGTAAAACTTCACGAACTGCGGACTCACCGGCCGCAGCGGCGTACTCACCCACCACGCCAACTGCACCTTCTGCCCATGCGCCCGCCCCAGATCCGCCAGCACATCCCGCAATTCCGTCGCACTCACCCCCTCGCCCGTCACCTCCTGCGTCGCCACACCCCCCGCCGGCTTCTTCTCCAATCCCTGACACCCCCCAATCACCCCGATCAGCACCGCAAAAACCGCACACCGCCCCCACCCAGCAGCATTCTGAATTCTAAATTCTGAATTCTGAATTCTCATCACGCCCTGCCATCCTCAATCAATCCCACATTAAACAAAGCGGCCCGTATCGTCCCGCACGCCGCACTACTCACTTCGCACAGCGGCAAGCGCATCTCGCCCGTATCGCGGCCCAGAATCTGCATCGCCGTCTTCACGCCCATCGGGTTGCCTTCGACGAACAACGCCTTCATCAGATCCGAATACCGGTGATGAATCGCCCGCGCCGCCGCAAAATCATTCGCCAGCGCCGCATCGACCATCTGCCGAATCTGCTTCGGAATGATGTTCGTCGCCACGCTGATCACGCCCACCGCACCGACACTCATCATAGGCACCGTCAGCGAATCATCGCCCGACAGCACCACAAATCCATTGCCGATCGTGCGGCACAACTCGCTGGCGCTATCCAGGCTCCCCGTCGCTTCCTTCATGCCTACGATGTTCCGGCAATCCTTCGCCAGCCGCGCCACCGTCGCGTTGCTCATCGTGATGCCCGTGCGCCCGGGAATGTTGTACAGCACCACCGGAATGTCCGCCGCACCCGCAATCGCCTTGAAGTGCCGGTACAGCCCTTCCTGCGTCGGCTTGTTGTAATACGGCACCACCTGCAGCACGCCGTCGGCGCCCACCTTCTTGGCGAATACCGTCAAATCCAACGCCTCGTCCGTGGCGTTCGAGCCCGTCCCGGCGATCACCTTCATCCCCGTCCCCTTCGCCGCCTTCACCGCCACCTCGATCACCTCATGGTGCTCCGCATGGCTCAGCGTCGGCGACTCCCCGGTCGTCCCCACCGGCACGATCCCGTTGGTCCCATTCTCCGCCTGGTACCCGATCTGCTTCTCAAATGTCGCCCGGTCAAACTTGCCGTTCTTAAAGGGTGTGACCAGCGCCGTAATCGAACCACGAAACATGTCTGCCGCTCCTGTAAAATCGAACAGAGTCCCATTGTATCACGGACGGGGACTGGAAGTTAGAAGTTAGAAGGTGGAAGCAAGAAGCAAGAAGCAAGAAGCAAGAAGATCGTGGGTCGTGGTTCGTGAGCCGTGGGCCGTGAGAGCGGAGAGGCCAGTGTCTCCCGATTCGGTGGCGCAGTAAGATGCCTCCATGCTTCGACGTTGGATCATCCGTAGCTTCTTCATCGTGCCGATTCTGCTCTGCCTCGGCGCGTGGGGATGGAGCCGCTCGCACTGGATGCGGATCGGGTATTGTCATCACGAGCGCTTTGTCTCGTACTATTCTGCGCGGGGAATTGTCGACGTGCGGTGGGGAACCAGTCACGGACAGCCTGACGAGTGGTGGTGCCATACTTGGCCGGCAGACCATCCCCGTTTCTGGCCGGCCTATCGCGGTACTACTTTTCCGGGGTTTCATTATTTTTATGAGCGTACTGAGACGCACACCTCGACCTTGCTGGAGTTCCCTTGGTGGTTTCTGATCATCGTGTTCTCGGCGATCTTGTACGTGGTCTGGCGCAAGACGCGGCCGCGCGGGACGGGGCGGGCGTTTCCGGTGGAACTCACCGCGCCGCGGAGTGAGCCGGACGGCAAGACGCAATAGCGTGGTTCGTGGTCAGTGGTCAGTGGTCAGTGGTCCGTGGACCGTGGGCCGTGAGGGCGGAGGGGCGAGTGTCTCCCGGTTGGGTGGCGCAGTAAGATACGGCAATGCTTCGACGTTGGATCATCCGTAGCTTCTTCATGCTGCCGATTCTGCTGTGCCTCTGCGCATGGGGATGGAGCCGGTCGCACTTGATTTTGGTTGAATATTGTCATCACGGCCGCTTTGTCGCGTGCACATCTTTGTGGGGAACTATCGGTGTGAAGTGGGGAATCGATACAGGAGAGCCTGACGGGTGGTTGTGTCGAACTGTGCTGCAACTCCAGGCCCATTTCTGGCCGGTCGATTTCTTTTGGGGGTTTCGGTATTTCCATGGGCGTATTACGACGCAAACCTTGCACCTGCTGAAGGCCCCCTGGTGGTTTCTGATCGTCGTATTCTCTTTGATCTTGTACGTGGTCTGGCGCAAGACGCGGCCGCGCGGGCCGGGGCGGGCGTTTCCGGTGGAGCTCACCGCGCCGCAGAGTGAGCCTAGCGGCAAGACGCAATAGCGCCGGTCGCGGTGCGGGGGGAGTGATGGCGGAGGGGCGAGTGTCTCTCGGTTGGGTGGCGCAGTAAGATGCCGCCATGCTTCGACGTTGGATCATCCGTAGCTTCTTCATGGTGCCGATTCTTCTGTGCCTCGGCGCGTGGGGATGGAGCCGGTCGCACTCGACGTGGATCGGGTATGGCCATCACGGCCGCTTTGTCATGTGCGAATCTTGGTGGGGATCTGCCGATGTGCAGTGGGGCACCAATACGGGAGAGCCTGACGGGTGGTGGTGCCAAATTGAGCCGCAAACCTACGCCCAGTTCTGGCCGGACTATCGCGGTGTCAATTCCTTTCTGGGGTTTCGGTATTCCGATCGGCATAATATGACGCACACCTCCACCCGGCTGGGCGCCCCTTGGTGGTTTCTGATCATCGTGTTCTCGGCGATCTTGTTCGTAGTCTGGCGCAAGACGCGGCCGCGCGGGACGGGGCGGGCGTTTCCGGTGGAGCTCACCGCGCCGCGGAGTGAGCCGGGCGGCAAGACGCAATAGCATCGCTCGTGGGCCGTGGATCGTGAGCCGTGGTCCGTGACGGAGCAAGAATGCTTTTCGGGGGATTGCAATGCCTCGATGGAGGCTTCCAACGTCCCATTGCAGGCTTACAAAACCTCATTGTAAGCCTGAAAAACGGCTTTTCATGCCTGCAACGCCTCATTGCATGGATGCAATGATCCTTTGCATGCTTACAACGCCTCAATGTAAGCCTGCAACGCCTCAATGTAAGCATGCAATGACCCTTTGTAAGCATGGAACGTGGCATTCCATGGATGGAATGAGGCATCCGAAGCGTCGAAAGGGCCATTTTAAGCAGAGAATGCGGTTTCCGAAGGGTCGGATGAGGCATTCCCTGCTTCGGATGAGCCTTCCGAAGCATCGGAAGAGGCTCCCGAAGCACCGGATGAGCCTCCCGAAGCATCGAAACCGCGTTTTTAGGTCAAAAATGAGGGTTGGTGGGCGGGAAGGCGGGAAGAATTCAGAATGCAGAATGATGAATTCAGAATGGCGAGGTGACCTTCTGTCCACTGGCCAAGACCCAAGACTCAAGGCCTAATTTGGTCCTCCTATTTACTGCCAATCATGTCGGGTCATTACGGTAAGTAGCACAGACATAGGACCGGGAGTAGATCACCATATGTTGACGCTATTGAAGTTACAGCGTCCATGCGAAAAGCCCTAGAGGTTGTCGCCATAGCTCCCTTCATTTCATTATTGGTTGGATCGTTGGCGGCTGCTCATAGACTTGACGCCACATCCAACTGCGCAGGAACTGGTGAAGCTCCCGAAAGTTCGGTGCAAGGGTAGGTGGCTCGTTGTCGGCAGGGTTAAGATTCCGCAAGGCCAGATCCAGCCACACCACCTGGTCCATCGTCAGATCTTTATGTAATGGTCGCTCCAATCGCTCAATGTCCGGCATTGTCGCGTTTTGAGTGATCCGCCATACACCCAATGCCCAGAGATAATAGTTGTGCCCCGCGATCAATTCGTACGCGTTGGCGCGTGACGGTCGTACCGACCATTGCACATCCGCCCACGAGAATTCCACCAGTGCCGCTTGGGCGTCCGCCAACTTCTCCGGCGGAATCGTATCGTCGTCGCGCAGCCCGAAAGGAAGATCGCTGGTTTGAAAGGCATATTGTCCGCTGCCGGTCGCCTTTATGCGCCACGCGACGATGGACCCGTCAGGCACTTTCTTGGGAAGTTGCGGTCCAAATTCCCGGATCGCTGTCATCTCGTGGAACTTGATCACTTTCACCACGGCCCCGGGCTTGATATTGCTTTGTTTGTCGGCCGCCACCTTGAGTTGAACGGTTTCTACGGTGACCCCGTTCTGATCCGCAGCTTCTTCCTTCCACGATATCACTTCGCCTAAAACGATATTCTCCTGCGCTGGAGCCGTCGCTGGAGCGGCCTGCGTGGCCGGACTATTTTGTTGCTTTGCGGGATGCGTAGCAGCCAATTTGTGCTGATGCTTCCGCAAGTACTCAAACAAGAGGCCATGACATACGTGGTCATCAGGATACTCATGGTCAGCACTGGCCATTGATCCGATACAGGAATCAAGCCAGTACGCCTGTTTTATCGTAAGGTCTTGCTCAACATAGAGCTTTTTCAATATTCCATAGTCTGACCGGGTGGCCTTCCGGGAAAGCCGCCACACGCCCAATGACCACAGGTAATCGTTGTTTCCATTGATCAATTCGTAGGCACGCCTGTGTTCGGACTCCTTCGGCTCGCCTAGAGCGTCTGTCATGGTCGATTCCGCAAACGCGGCCCTGGCGTCGGCCAACTTCACCGGCGGAATCGCATCGTTTTCTATCAGGCCCCAATGAAGTTCGGCAGTTAAGAACTCGTATCTGTTCTTGGTCTCGGTCTCAGCAACCAGCCACGCGATGATAGAGCCGTTGGGTTCCTTTGCGGGAAGGTCGTGGCCTGAATTAGTGAACACCGGTCCCAGCGAGTATTCGGCCTGCACACGTACCAGGGTACCGGGCTCAATTTTTCCCTGTTTGTCACTGATTGTTCTTATTTCTATGGTCACAACGAAAATGCCATGTGGAACGTCGTCGTTCCGGACCCACGAGGTAATTTCGCCGAGGATAATATTCCAATGCTTTGTACGATCCGTTGTCGTCGGCTGCGTGGCTGGCGCGGCCTGCGAAGAAGCGTTCGCCGGTCTGGGCACAGGCCGATCAGCACAGCTAGGTGCCGCGATGCATATCAAAATGATCATGAACACCGTAGTGATGGAATGTCTCATCTTTTGCCTTTATTGAGCAATCAAGGTCAGGTCGCTGTGTTTCCAATTTGATTTGTCGGGGCTGTATTCGGTGCCACCAACGTGTCGGGAGCAGTTAGCGTATGCCAAGCATTAGCCGTGATTGCCTTAGCGGCAGCAACCTCCACCGGAAACGCCGCCGCCGCCCGAACCTTGGCCCCCGTCTTTCGCCAGACTACAAACAAGATCGCCGAAAACACGACGTTGAGAAACCAGAACGGAACTACCAAGCTGGTATCGTAATAGTGATCACGCCCACGATGCTGAACGCCGAAACCGTACCGGGGACGATCGTAGGCTCCGGGCCAAAACTGGGCAGCCTCAGTGGAAGAACTAAACCCCCAGCCGCTGGACCAACTTTGATAGTCCCGCGCAAAAATAAGGTCAATGTGACCATGCCACAGAAGACATGTTACCGATCGTCCCTGATGAAAATAGACGCTTCGGCTAATATGCGTTCCACTCCACCACCACCCGAATGCGCAGAGCAGTACCGGCACCACAAAAATCCCCCTGATGATCCAACATCGTCGCATGACCCCATCTTACCGCCTCCCCCCGCTTTGGAAAGAACAATCGAGTGGCCAGTACCAAGAAGTAAGAAGCAGGAATCAAGAACCAAGAAGCCAGAATGAACGGCCCCTTGTCACCATGTCACCTTGCCACCCCCTCCGCCCCGTCATTCTGAATTTCGTACTCTAAATTCTGAACTCTCTGTGCGTCCTCCGTCCCCCTGTGACTCTGTGGTGAAAATTCGTGATCCTTCGTGCACTTCGCGTCTTCGTGGTAACGTCGTCCCCCCATTCTGAATTCCGAACTCTGAATTCTGAATTTCTCTCCCCCCCCCCAATCTGCTAAACTTTCCCTCATGCTTCCCACCGCCCCCATCCCTCTCACCATCGGCCCCCTCCGCTTAGCCACCAACCTCCTCCTCGCACCCATCGCCGGCTACTGCGACCTCG
This sequence comes from uncultured Phycisphaerales bacterium, assembly GCA_903845195.1. GTDB lineage: Bacteria > Planctomycetota > Phycisphaerae > WQYP01 > WQYP01 > CAIMWO01. Next base: position 14,884 of record CAIMWO010000057.1, on the reverse strand, counting down.
CCTTCCGCCTCGTCGCCCGTTCCTGCGGCGGCGTCGGCATGGCCTCCACCGACCTCCTCTGCCCCGAAGGCGTCCTCCGCGAAAACAAACGCTCCCTCGAACTCGCCGCCACCTGCCCCGAAGATTCCCCCCTCTGCATGCAGCTCTACGGCAGCGACATCGACCGCCTCTGCGAAGCCGCCATGTGGGCCGAAGACCGCGGCGCCCACGTCATCGACATCAACATGGGCTGCCCCGTCGACAAAGTCACCAAGAAAGACGGCGGCTCCAAACTCCTCTGCAACCCCGACCAAACCCTCCGCATGGTCGAACAAATCAAATCCTGCCTCCTCCGCACGCCCCTCACCTGCAAACTCCGCCTCGGCTGGGATGACTCCTCCATCGTCGCCCCCTACCTCGCGCGCCGCCTCGAAGATGTCGGCGTCAGCCTCATCACCATCCACGGCCGCACCACCGCCATGAAATTCACCGGTCAGGCCCGCCTCGACGGCATCGCCCAGGTCGTCGCCAGCGTCCAACGCATCCCCGTCATCGGCAACGGCGACGTCCGAACCCCCGAAGACGCCCGCCACATGATCGAATACACCCGCTGCGCCGGCATCATGATCGGCCGCGGCGCACTCATCCGCCCCTGGCTCTTCCGCGACATCTGGAGCCACCTCACCACCGGCATCATCCCCGCCGAGCCCACCATCGACGAAAAATGCGCCATGATCCGCCGCCATTTCCACGGCCTCTGCCAGTACCGCACAGAACAAATCGCCGTGCTCGAATTCCGCAAGCGCATCAGTTGGTACGCACGCACCATGTCCCCCTGCCGCAAGCTCAAGGACCCCATGCGCCAAATCAACTCCGCCGCCGATTTCGAAACCGTCGTCTCCGCGTTCCAGGACTGGCGCAAAGATTACGATGAACAACTCCACGCCGGCCGCATCGCCCCCATTACCGACGACCTCATCGAAGCCGCCTGACAGCCTCTCCCCCAAGAAGCCCGCCATTCGCCACCGCGTGGTCCAATTCAGTCTTTGTGTTCATTCGTGTTCATTTGTGGCTAATTTACGTCAGTTAGCTATGCAGCGCTAATCCGCCTGACGCCTCCCCAAAATCACCACGCAAAATTTGCCCACCTCCACCCGGTGGACGTTTGCCCGCGTTCAGCGATAATAGCCCCGACGCAAAAAGAGGAAATGCATGGGCGTACAAGATAAGTATAAAAAGATCCGCGACAACATCGCCGCCGCCGCGGCCAAGGGCCGGCGCGATCTCTCCGAAATCACCCTTGTCGGCGTCACCAAGTCCGCCACCCCCGATCAAATCAAACAACTCATCGAAATCGGCCTGCACGACCTCGGCGAAAGCCGCGTCCTGCAACTCCAGCAGCGCTCCGCCCAGATCGAAGAATGGCTCCTCCGCCAGCAAGGCCGCACAGAAAAAAAACTCCCTGCCCCCGCCGATATCCGCTGGCACATGATCGGCCACCTGCAGCGCAACAAGGTCCGCCACGTCATGGGCATCGTCCGCATGATCCACAGCATCGATTCCCTCCGCCTCGCTGAAGAAATTCAGGATGAAGCGGAAAAAACCGCCAAACCGATGGAAGCCCTGCTCGAAGTCAACGTCGCCGGCGAAGGCACCAAGTTCGGCTGCGCCGTCGGCGCCGCCCTCCACCTCGCCGAGCAGATCGACACCATGGATCAGGTCCGCCTCGTCGGCCTCATGTGCATGGCCCCCTACTCCCAGAACCCCGAAAACGCCCGCCCCCACTTCACCCGCCTCCGCGAAATCTTCGAAGAAATCCGCTTCCGAAAAATCGGCGGCGAACGCTTCAAACACCTCTCCATGGGCATGTCCGGCGACTACCAGGTCGCCATCGAAGAAGGCGCCACCATCGTCCGCATCGGCACCGCCCTATTCGGATAAAGAAAGAATCAAGAAGCAAGAAGCAGGAATCAAGAATAGAAATAGCCATCCCGGCGATGGAAACCCCATTCCCGGCGTCAGCCATTCTTGCTTCTTAATTCTTGTTTCTTGCTTCTCGCACCTCAGTGCGCGAAATGCCTCCGCCCCGTCATCACCAGCACCACGTTATGCTTGTTGCACAGATCAATTGTATCCTGATCTTTCTTCGACCCGCCCGGCTGGATGATCGCCGTCACACCTGCACTGATCAAAATTTCCGGCCCATCTGCAAACGGGAAAAACGCATCCGATCCCGCCGCCGCGCCCTTGATCGCATCGCCATGCCCATTCTGCCGCGCCAGTTCAATCGCCAGCTTCGACGATGTCACCCGCGACATCTGGCCCGCTCCCGCAGCTAGCAATTGTCCGCCCTTGGCCAGCGCAATCGCATTGCTCTTCACATGCTTGGTCGTCAGCCAGATGAACTCCAGATCCCGCCACTGTTCCTCGCTCGGCTGCGTCACCGACGCCACCGTAAACGCCCCCCGATCGAACCCCGCCACATCCCGCTGCTGCACCAGCACCCCGCCCGTCACCGACCGGTACTGCAACTCCCCGCCGCCCTTCGCCGCTCCGCCCCCCAGCGGCCCCGTCGCCAGTATCCGGCAGTCCTTCCACCGATCCTTGAGCGTCACCAGCGCCCCCGGCGTATACCCCGGCGCAATCACCACCTCCAGAAACCGCTTCCCGGATACAATGTGATTCGCCGTCTCCTCATCCACCTCGCGGTTCAACGCCACGATCCCCCCGAACGCCGCCACCGGATCGCCCGCATACGCCAGGTCAAACGCCTCCGCCAGCGTCCGGCCGATCGCGCAGCCGCACGGATTTGTATGCTTGATCACCGCCGCACCCGGCTGCGAAAACTCCCGCGCCAGCTCGATCGCCGCATCCGCATCCAGAATATTGATGTACGACAGCGCCTTGCCATGCAGTTGCTTCGCCGTCGAAACCGATCCCCCGTTCTGCCCACGGCATTCTGCATTTTCGTAAAACGCCGCCGCCTGGTGCGGATTCTCCCCATACCGCAGATCCGAAATTTTCTTCAATCGTGGCGTCAGCGCCGGCAGCAATCCCTTCTGCTCCGCCACCTTTTCCGCATCCTCCTTGAAATACGCCGCCGCCAGGTATGGATAAATCGCCGCGTCGTACTGCGCCGTCCGCGTATACGCCCACATCGCCAGGTCCAGCCGGAACCGGTATGGCGTCGCCCCGTTATTCGCTCGCATGTGCTTGAGCACCTTCTCGTACTGCACCGCGTCCGTCACCACGCAGATCGACCGGTGATTCTTCGCCGCCGACCGAATCATCGCCGGCCCGCCGATGTCGATATTCTCAATCGCCTCGACAAACGTGCACCCCGGCTTCGCCACCGTCGCCTCAAACGGATACAGATTCACGCACACCAGGTCGATCGGCTGAATCCCATGCTTCTCCATCGCCGCCAGGTGCTCCGGATTATCCCGCAGCGCCAGGAATCCGCCGTGCACCTTCGGATGCAGCGTCTTGACCCGCCCATCCATCATCTCCGGAAACCCCGTCACCTCCGAAATGTCCGCCACCTTCAGCCCCGCCTCGCGCAGCGCCTTGGCCGTTCCCCCCGTCGAAACCAGCTCCACCCCGAATTCCTTCTGCAGCGCCGCAGCAAATTCCACGATGCCGCTCTTGTCGGAAACGCTGATCAGCGCCCGCTTGATCTGCACCATCTCGGGAGTCGTCGATTGGGTCGGAACGTGCATGTCATCCTCATCAAATAGAAACGCCGCGGCACGATCGCAGTCGCAATCGTGCCGCAGTGTAATTCACTAAATATCGATTACTTCTTGCTTCTTGATTCTTACTTCTTGCTTCTCAAGCAATTCCTTACTTCGACGGCTCCAGCGCCACGATCCGCCCATCCTTCAGCTCCACGTAAACCAGGTTGTCCGTGCGGTTCGGCAACACATTCGCCAGGCCCGGAAACTTAACCTTCGAAAGAATCTCGCCGGTATCCACCAGGATGCACAACAGGTTCCCGTCCTTGTCGCCTGCGTAGAACTTGTCGCCCGTGACCGTTCCGATCTTCGAAATGTCCGGCAACCGCCATTTGATGTCACCCTTTTCCGTCGACAACGCGTACAGCCCGCCGCCCGTCGTCGGAACCAGCAGCGTCGCAGCACTTGCCGATACCGGCGCTAGATTCAATTTCCCTTCCAGCAGCGTATCCCACAGAGATCCGCCGTTATTCTGATCGAACGCATACACGCGCCCGTCCATGCATGCCACGTACACGTTACGCAAATCCGATGCAAGACCTGCCGTCACATGCCCGTTGACCTTGCGGTCGCGCCACACCGGATCTCCATCCGCCACCTGCAAACGCCACAGCAATCCCGTCTCGGCCCCCGCAACAATCAGCGCCGTGCCGTTCGGACCGACCGGCGCCGGACGTGCTACAAAATAATCCTGTGCCGCCGGAATATTCCACTTCTTTCCGCCCAGCGGATCGAGGAACAATCCGTAGAAGTGGTGCGAACTCCCCACGCACAGAACATTGTCCATAATATAAGGATCGGTCGTCGCGAAAAATCCCAGGTCGCGCGTCGCAACAATTCCCCCGGTCAGCTTGTTCACGGCCATCACCTTCCCCTGGTTGATGATGATCACGTCCTTGCCATCCGTCGACAGCGCCGGCCGGAAAATGTCGTGCGCCGTCACTCCGATATCGACATCCCAGTTCCGCGTTCCCGCGCTGGCCGATACCGACACCAGGTGCCCCTGCGATGTCGCCGCATAAATCGCATCCCCCACGCGCCACACATTCTTCAACTTCTCATTCGGCGCCAGTCCCACCGTGTGCGTCCAGCGCGGACGCAGCCCCGCGTGCTGCAACGAAAGAATGTCCAGATCGCCAGTGTACGTCCTGGCCATGCGGCTCTCCACGCTCTCGCATCCCGAAAGCCCTAGCGCACCGCACAATCCGACCACAGCCACAGCCGACAACATCAAGTGACGCAACGCCATCATTGGACTCCTTCTTCGCCAATCGGCCTCATCTTACTGGCGTATGCCACCGGGTCAACAGAAACACACCGTAGAATTACCCTTTCCTCTTCTTCCCCACCCCCAACCGATGACATCCCGCACCGCATCGGCTACACTTCCTCATCTCTAAAACCACCCGAAAACACCCTTATTGGAGCCCGCATGTCACCCTCCGACATCGCCCAACTCATCCTCCAACGCTTCGGCCCCCACGCCGTCACCGCCTCCTCCTTAGACACCCTCCACCCCTGGATCGCTGTCCCCGCCGCCCATTGGCTCGAAATCGCCGCCTTCCTCCGCAACGACCACCAACTCCAGTTCGACCTCCTCCGCTGCCTCACCGGCCTCGATTACCCCGACCGCCGCCAACTCTGTGCCGCCTACGACCTCCTCAGCTTCGACCTCGGCCACGAACTCTGCATCAAAGTCTCCGTCCCCCGCGATCACCCCGAAATCCCCTCCGTCGCCCACCTCTGGCGCGCCGCCGACTGGCACGAACGCGAAACCTTCGACCTCCTCGGCATCCGCTTCACCAACCACCCAGACTCCGTCACCGACCACCTCGGCACACACCCCCGCCGCATCCTCCTCCCCGATGACTGGGTCGGACACCCCCTCCGCAAAGATTACGCCTTCCCCCGCGAATACCACGGCATCCCCGGCTCCGTCGAACTCGACTGGGCCCAAAAATCGGACTACCCGAAATGAACACAAACAGCTGACCCATAACCCATAACTCATAACTAAAAACAAGGCCCCCATGCCCACGATCGAACGAAACTTCATCACCCCACCCGACATCGACGTCGACACCACCTCCGACGTCGCCACCGAAGAAATGCTCGTCAACATGGGCCCCCAGCACCCCTCCACCCACGGCGTCCTCCGACTCGTCCTCCGCACCGATGGCGAAATGGTCCTCGAAGCCGTCCCCCACATCGGCTACCTCCACCGCTGTGCCGAAAAGATCGGCGAAAACCTCGCCTACTTCCAGTACGTCCCCTACACCGATCGCATGGATTACCTCGCCGGCATGAACAACAACGTCGGCTGGTGCCTCACCGTCGAAAAACTCGCCAAGCTCGAAATCCCCCGCCGCGCCCAATACATCCGCGTCATCATGTGCGAACTCAACCGCATCGCCTCACACCTCGTCTCCATGGGCGCCTACGGCATGGACATGGGCGCCTTCACTCCCTTCCTCTACGCCTTCCGCGAACGCGAGTTCATCCTCGACCTCTTCGAAGCCGCCTGCGGCGCACGCCTCACCTACTCCTACGCTACCATCGGCGGCCTCACCCACGACCTCACCCCCCAGTGGATCGAAAAATGCCGCGAATTCCTCGACTACTTCGAACCCAAAATCACCGAGTACGACCAACTCCTCTCCTTCAACCACATCTTCGTCAAACGCACCGCCAACATCGGCATCCTCCCCAAAGACCTCGCCCTCTCCTACTGCATCACCGGCCCCATGCTCCGCGGCTCCGGCATCCCTTGGGACCTCCGCCGCAAGAAACCCTACCTCGTCTACGATGAACTCGAATTCGACATCCCCGTCGGCGACGGCCGCATCGGCTCCCTCGGCGACGCCTGGGACCGCTACTTCGTCCGCATCCAGGAAATGCGCCAATCCATCCGCATCCTCCGCCAAGCCCTCGACCGCATCCCCGGCGGCCAGCATCGCATCGCCCTCCCCCGCGTCTTCAAAATCCCCCCCGGCGAAATCTACATGGAAACCGAAGGCGCCCGCGGCCAACTCGGCTTCTACATCGAATCCCACGGCGGACCCATCCCCTACCGCGTCAAAGCCCGCGGCCCCTCCTTCTGCAACCTCTCCATCGCCCACGAACTCTGCCGCGACTGCCTCCTCGCCGACGTCCCCGCCATCATCGGCTCCATCGACATCGTCATGGGCGAAACCGACCGCTGAACCCGCTCCCCAACACCTCCCCTACACAATGGCACCTCCATACAAACGACTGTTTAATCTTTTATTCTTGCATTTCCCTCCCACTGTCCGTAGCGTTTATATCTAGCTATGGGCACGCAACTACGGAATAGACGTATCGGCGTGCAATAGTTGCCCCATCGTGAACGCGAGCCGCGAAAGGGAACTGACTTCGAAAAGAATACGACCGGCGAGGCACACCCCCGTGTTCGTCGCAGGATGGTCCTGGATGGTTGCACGTGTGTGAACTCCCCGTCACAAAGGAGACACTGTTATGCCAAGGCACTTATTGCAGGGGATGGCGGTAATGGTAGTCGGACTGTGCCTGGCCTTCGTGGCCTTCGGAGGCAACGCCAGAAAAGAGTCCGCCGCTACCGAAAAAGGAACTCGCGAGGGCGGTCGACTCATGCACCTCATGGATGCCGACGGGGACAACAAAATCAGTCCGGCAGAATACAAAGCGTGGCGGTATCGTGTTGCACATCGTCGGTTCGCGGCGGCCGACGCCAGTCGCGACGGCAAAATTGACTTCAACGAATTCCTGCAGCAGCACAGTGATCGCGAACGCGCCCGTTTCTACTGGCTGGACACGGCCAATAAGGGCTTCGTAAGTGATGGGATCATCGACCGCGCCGAAGCGGCCGAGGAAGACATGCGTCCCGCGGTCTTCGCCAAGTGTGATACCAATGGTGACGGCAAGATCGACTGGACGGAATGGAATAACGTCTGGCTGGCGAATGAAAAAACTAAGTTCGCCAAGCATGATGCCAATGGCGATGGTGTACTCGACTTTGCCGAAGCGTTTTCCAAACTCGACGACGACATTGTCCATGATTTCAAGGATTATGACACGGATAGCGATGGCTTCATCAACGAGACCGAGTTTGTGGCCGTAGCAGTGAGCATCGCCCGGGAAAAAGCGGAACGGCTCTTCAATGAAATCGATGAAGATTAGGCTCTGTCAGAAAAAGCATCGAGGTCGGTTTCTGGCCAGGACGACCGGATTGCGAGGAGCATGACCGAAGCATACATGTAAGAGACTCTAGATCTACTTCCTCCAGGAACCTTTCGACCGCGTATTGCGTGACTGTGAATGGGGTTCTTTTGGAAGCTATTGGCATTCTGACGCCCAAGAACGCCGTAGACGGCTGGCCAATACGAATGACGATCCCGTCCGAGTTCTCAGACCGAGCATTGAAAAAGAAGAAACCGCTCAAAAACCCCGATCGGCCCCCCTCGATAATTGAAAATTGAAAATTCACCCCCTCCCCTTTCGCGTTTCGCGTTTCCACTTTCGCGTTTCCCACCCCCTTCCAACTCCCAACTTCTTCCTCCCCGCCCCTCCGTGGTACAATCCCCCCATTCCTCTCAAAGGGATCACGGATGATCTGCACCTCCACCACCTCTTATCGCCGCCGCAAGTGGATCGCCCCCACCCTCGACGAATCCGCCGTCGCCGATCTCGCATGCCAGCTCCGCCTTCCGCCCCTCATCGCCCGCCTCCTCCTCAACCGCGGCCACACCTCCGCCGATTCCGCCGCCGCCTTCCTCGACCCCAAATTCAAAGACCTCCCCTCACCCTGGCTCCTCCCCAACATCGACCACGCCGCCTCTCGCATCACCCACGCCATCCGCGAAAAACAAAAAATCACCCTCTACGGCGACTACGACGTCGACGGCATCACCGGCACCACCATGCTCTTCCACACCCTCACAGCCGCCGGAAACATCCCCGACATCTACATCCCCCACCGCGTCGACGAAGGCTATGGCCTCAACCCCGAAGCCATCCAATCCATCCTCCAAAAGAACGGCCCTGCCGAAAACCAACTCCTCATCACCATCGACTGCGGCATCTCCGCCCTCGAACCCATCACCCTCGCCCGCCAACACCACCTCGACGTCATCATCTCCGACCACCACGAATTCGGCCCCGAACTCCCACCCGCCAATTTCATCGTCCACCCGCGACTCCACGAAGCCCCCGCCAATTCAGAATTCAGAATTCAGAATTCAGAATTTGCCCCCTACCCCAACCCCGACCTCTGCGGCGCCGGCGTCGCCTTCAAGCTCGCCTGGGCCATCGCCCAGAAACTCTGCAACGCCCAGCGCGTCAATGACGTCTATCGCAACCTCCTCCTCGAATTCTCCGCCCTCGCCGCCCTCGGCACCATCGCCGACGTCGTCCCCCTTACCGGCGAAAACCGCATCCTCGTCAAGTACGGCCTCCAGCAACTCGCACGCACCACCAACCCCGGCCTCATCGCACTCATCCACGCCGCCGGCTATTCCGACCCCGACAACGGCCGCCCCCTCGACACCACCGCCGTCGGCTTCTCACTCGCCCCGCGCCTCAACGCCGCCGGACGCATGGGCCACGCCCGCGAAGCCGTCGAACTCCTCACCACCGCCACCGGCCCCCGCGCCACCGAAATCGCCACCTACTTAGAATCCCAAAACAAATCCCGCCAATCCACCGAAAAGAAAATGCTCGAAACCGCCCAAGCCCAGTTGAAAGGCCCCACGGACCACGACCCACGAACCACGGACCACGTCTTAGTCGTCTCCCACCCCTCCTTCCACGCCGGCGTCGTCGGCATCGTCGCCTCACGCCTCGTCGACCTCTACCACCGCCCCACCTTCGTCCTGGCCACCACCGACGACCACGCCCACGGCTCCGCCCGCTCCATCCCCGGCTTCGAACTCCACGCCGCCATCGAAGCCTGCCGCGACCTCCTCCTCACCGGCGGCGGACACGCCATGGCCGGCGGCGTCAAACTTTCCCTGGCCAACCTCGACGCCTTCCGCACCCGCCTCAACGAATTCGCCGCCATCCACCTCACCGACGACCTCCTCATCCCCTCCATCCACCTTGACGGCATCCTCTCGCTCGAAGACGCCAAACCCGCCACCATCGCCCTCCTCGACCGCCTCGCCCCCTTCGGCCGCGGCAACGCCCACCCGCGCTTCCTCGTCGAATCCGTCCGCATCTCCGCCCCACCCCGCCGCGTCGGCGCCACCGGCGCCCACCTCCAACTCACCGTCTCGGGTACCAGTGGAGGGGTGGCGGCAGGGGCCATACCGGGTGCCATGCCCAGTGGGGCAGGGGCCCCGCTGGGCATGTCTCGCCCCTCGCGCACCGTCCGCTGCATCGCCTTCAAAATGGGCGACCTCGAACCCCAACTCCCCGTCGGCACAGAGCTCCACCTCGTCGTCGAACCCAAGATCGACCACTACACCGGCACCCCCCGCGTCGACCTCCAAATCCTCGACCTCACCCGCACCGACCAAACCCCCTTCAACATATAAGACCATCAACGCAAAAATGTGTGCCATGCTTTATGGGGAAGGGCCCCCATCAAGCATGCGTCACCGATTCACCCAACACACCTGACGTGCCCCCTCCTAGAAAATTGAGAATTGAAAATTCGTTTCGCGTTTCACATTTCGACTTTCGCGTTTCCCTACACCCTCCAAAGCCCGCCAACTACGTTGGCGCGGGCCGACTGATCATCGCCAGCAACCCCACCCACCAACTTCCAACGGCCCCCTCCCCACTCGAAACGCCGGGTGCCATGCTCTTGGCACAATCTCGGTGCCAAGAGCATGCCGAAAAATGCCGCATCAACAGCCCCCACGCCCACCACACAATTTTGTCCGCACTGCGGCAGGTCCTTGGCCCGAAGGGCCAAAACTTTCTGTAGCCGTGGCCGTGAGGCCACGGGGACCTCATCCCCCTCATTCCCGAGGCCCAAAGGGCCGACACTCCCGACATCTTAATTCTGATTTTCCTCCCCTCGCCGCGCCCGCGCCGATGCCGATTGCCGAATGAAGATCAACAATGCGACATCACTTGGGATCAACCAAGTTAACGAAGCGATTGAGTTCATCGGTGGTCACGACGTTCTTGCTTACCAGCAAACGCAGGAGGCCGGTAACGCACAACTTCAGGTCATCATTCTCTTTTTGGAGACGGCTTAGGGCGGCGTCCTGTGAATTGTCGATGGATCGCTGGTCTTGAAGATGCTGCTTCACCGACTCGACATCCTGCTCCACATCATCGATGTCCAGTCGATTCCCAATATCGCCGAGAAGTAATGTGCGAGCCCAACCCATGATGATTCCTTTCCTTTGAGCCAATCAGATTGCAACCGCCAGTGTACTGATGTCGTGAGTTTTCTGCGAGGCCGCCCTAGCGTCTCACTCAACCGTTACCTCTTCACTCGTCACCTCTTCACTATTCACTTCCCCGCCATCTCCGTGTAAACTCCCCTCACAACTCAACCGTGGGGACACCACTATGAAACGCACTCATCTCATCCTCGGCATCCTCTTAACACTCTCTGGTATTGTCGCCGCACAAACCTCGGCACCCAACACCACTCAGCCCGCCGACCCCCAGGCCGAGATCGCACGCCTCCGCGCCGAAAACGCCGCCCTCAAATCCCAAATCGAAGAGCTTCAACAGCGCCTCAGCGCCGCATCCGCCCCCGCCACACGCACCGCAACCACGCGTCCCAAGACCTTCACTACCATGATGGACATCCTCGCCAAATGCCCAGAAGAACTCCGCCCCAAGCCCGATCCCGATTGGTACAAATACACCGAATCCAAATACTGCGACTGGGTCTCGGCCCAGATGATCGGCCTCATCGTCGACACCAAACTCCCCTTCGACGGCTGCCAGGTTTATACCTCCGTCGGCGGCACCAAACCCGAAGACAGGTGGACCGTGTTGCCCAACAGCTTCGCCCCCCAAGGCTTCACTTACTTCGGCGAAGACCACAACTGGTCGATCCAATTTCCCCGTTTCAACACCTCCGAAGAAATCGCCCGCCGCTGGGACAAAATCAAAAAAGGCACCATCCTCCCCGTCAAAGGCGTCATCACCTCCGTCAACCTCCATGAAGTCTATAATTCCACACGCAAAACCAAACTCCCCAAATACCACCTCACCATCACCCTCCGCGACCTCACCGTCCCATTACCCAATTGAAAACCGAAAATTGAAAATTCGCCCCCTCGTTTCGCGTTTCGCGTTTCCACTTTCGCGTTTCGTGACTTCGTCCCTTCGTGGTAACGTCATCCCCAAAACGACGCAAAAACCAGAAAAATCACCTCAAAACACTCAAAAACACCTCCAAAATCATTCAAAACCGATCAAAAACGCGTCAAAAATTGCACCAAAACGCTCCGAAAGTGCACGCCCCCGAACCCCTCTTCTTCCTCCCCATTTGTGGCATCCTCACCCCCCTCCCCCGTATCATGCTCCGCTCATTACTTTCTCCTTCGGAGCCCCGCACATGCCTCTCGCTGATTTCAAATCCCTCCCCGTCACCGTCACCGGCGGCGCGGGGTTCATCGGCTCCCATCTCACCCACGCCCTCGTCGCTGCCGGCGCTGATGTCCTCGTCCTCGACAATTTTTCCCACGGCTCCCAGCAAAACCTCGCACCCCTCGCCGGCAAGATCACCGTGCAAACTGGTGACATCCGAAATCCCGCCGATTGCGACCAAGCTACCCGCGGCCGCGCCGTCGTCTTCCATCTCGCCGCACTCGGGTCCGTCCCCCGATCCGTCGCCGAACCGCTGCTCTACAACGAAGTCAACATCGGCGGCACGCTCAACGTCCTCGAAGCCGCCCGCAAAAATGGCGTCAAACGCCTCGTCTATTCGGCCTCGTCGTCCGCTTACGGTGATACGCCAGTCTTGCCGAAAATCGAAACGATGGTCCCCGCGCCAAAGAGCCCCTATGCCGTCACCAAACTTACCGGCGAGCATTATTGCCGCGCCTTTTCGAGCGTCTACGGCCTGTCGACGTTCTGCCTGCGCTACTTCAACGTGTTTGGCCCGCGGCAGAATCCCAACTCCCAATACGCCGCCGTCATCCCCGCCTTCGTCGCCGCCCTGCTCAAAGGCCAGCGTCCCCGCATCTTCGGCGACGGCGAACAAACCCGCGACTTCTGCTTCATCCACAACGTCGTCAACGCCAACCTGCTGGCCGGCAGTCACAGTTCGCAGCTCAATGGCGAGGTGGCGAACATCGCCTGCGGCCAGCGCATCAGCCTCAATGCCATGCTCGCCTTGATGCAGAAACAATTGGGCACAAATATCGCCCCGGAATACCTACCCCCGCGCGCCGGCGACGTTCGCGATTCCCTGGCGGACATCACGGCAGCCAAAACACTAATAGGATACCGGCCCGAGGTGCTGTTCGCGGAGGGGCTCCGAATCACCGTAAACGCTTACTCCAACCGCACGGGAGAATGATGCGAACAACCCCACTTTGCGAATGTTCGCATCGGACATTCGCGGGTGACTCCCTAAAAGCGTGGCATCCGCTTGGCCGATAACCTACAATACTGGACTTTGTATCTCGCCCCATGGCGATTTCCCGGTCCGTTGGAGTCAAGGTTTCATGAAGTTGTTCCTTAGAGTCACATACGTGGTAATGATTGCCGCTCTCCTGTCCGGTCTCGGTGGCTGCATGGACATCACCGGACGCGGCGCCGCACCGCTGAATAAGACCATCGGCCCGGCTACCCAGACCTATCCACGCGTCGGCCACGTCTACTGCATGCGCGGCTGGTTGGGCATTTTCTCCACCGGCATGGACTCCCTGGCCGACAAGATCGATCACGATGTCGGGGCACCCTCAGTTTCCGTCGCCGACGAAGAATGGCGCCGCCTCAAAGGATGGATCATCCGCGAACACAAGGCCGGCCAAATGGCGGAGCCTTTGGTATTGCTCGGCCATTCCTGGGGCGCCGATGACATGATCCGGGTGTGTGATGAACTGAAAGAAGCGGGAATATCGGTAGACCTGCTGCTGCTGCTGGATCCCGTGACGCCTCCGCCGGTGCCGACCAATGTGAAACGATGCGTGGTAATTTACAAATCGCATCCTGGATCGGATGCCGTGCCGTTCTGGCGCGGTGTGCCGGCCATGGCGGCAGATCCCAACATCACGCCCCTGACGAACATCGACCTGCGAACCGCGGATGTCGGTTTCGACACGACGGTGATCGACCACATCAACATCGAGAAGAGCGTCGCCGTACATAATATGGTAATGGACGAAGTGAAGAAGACCTGCCCGCTTCGCACCGTCTGGAACCAGACGCGTCCCACCACGCTTAGCCAGATTGAGACGCCCATATCAATCCCGCCAGCCCGAACGGGAACGCCTTGAGGGTATGCAACTCGTCCCAACTTGCAGCCGTCTCACGTTGGTCGAGTGTCCAAACGTATTCCCATGATATTCTGGCAACTTGCCTCATCTCCGCCGTCGGCCGCGTACAAGCTAATGAAAGAATTCTCTAGCTGCTGACATTTCTGCGTAAACTACCCAATTTACCTTCGGCCGTGCTGATCAATTGTGAGGACCGAGGATTTTGATGTACAAAAATAACGCCCCATGTATGCATTCGTGAAGGGTTTATCAAAGAACAAATCCTCCTGCTGAGTTGTGCAGATTAATTCACTATTATGTAATTATATGCGTAATTTCGATAACTAATAGCGAATTTCCGTGAATTTGTTTTGACCTAACGCATTTTTGGGCTACTCTATATACAGTTGTAGTCTAAAGTGCGCGGTTGTTGCGCTATCTTTAGGTCGCTAATATAGGATAAAATGATCAATAATTGCAGAATGTAGATGCCTTTGCGGGCATCTAGATACGCGGGGGAAATGAGAGAGCCGCGGGCGCTAGGCCCGACATATCGGCAGGGATCCAAGAGAGAGACAATCAGGGCGAGAGAGAAGTCTGTACCGCTTTGCGTGTGCATGGCGGAGGGAGTCTCTTTCGAGGGTTGTTTCATGCGTAATCCGGATCCCACTTAAATCTCGCGCGCGGTACGGCGCATGTTAGGTTGCGCACTTTCACGGAAGCGGCGATGCTTAAGCCTCTGCAAGGAGGCGTCTATGAAAGTGGATTGGAAAGACCCGG
>CAIMWO010000056.1 GCA_903845195.1 uncultured Phycisphaerales bacterium | reverse complement strand
AAGTAGCGGGGGGAGGATTCGAACCTCCGACCTCCGGGTTATGAGCCCGACGAGCTACCAGGCTGCTCTACCCCGCGATATCCCACTAATTCTCCGCGAATCACATCACCGAGTCAACCCGCCCCCTCAAAAATCGCACCTCATAGTTGCATCCCCCACGCCCCTGACACTATTATGTTGGGCTCTCCCGGATGGCCATTTACGGCCCGCCGGAAAGGCTGATCGAAAGGTCTGACGTGAAGTTGCTCGTCGATATTCACTAAGCCCATGCCGAAGGGTTTCGCCCCACGCATGGGCGAAACATCGGCACGGTGCGGTTGTGTGTGACAATCGAGAGCCGATGCCCGCGAGAAACGCCCGCCTTACGGAACCCAGCACGTTCCCAACGGCAACAAGGACGCTTCTGGCGGGCTCATTGTTTATGGATGTTTTACCCCAGGACCGGTTCGCGAACCGTCCTCTTTCTTAGTCGTAGTCGGGCCGCTCGCGAGCGCCCCAGCAAAGGACTCTTTTATGGCTCGTGACCTTACCAAATTCCGCAACATCGGCATCGCCGCTCACATCGACGCCGGCAAAACCACTGTCTCCGAACGCATCCTCTTCTACACCGGCAAAACCCACAAAATCGGCGAAGTGCACGAAGGCACCGCCGTCATGGACCACCTCCAGGAAGAACAGGAACGCGGCATCACCATCACCTCCGCCGCCACCACCTGCCCCTGGTTCATCCACGGCGCCGGCAACGTCCGCCTCACCGATGACAACTACACCATCAACCTCATCGATACCCCCGGACACGTCGACTTCACCGTCGAAGTCGAACGCTCCCTCCGCGTGCTCGACGGCGCCGTCGCCGTATTCGACGGCCGCGAAGGCGTCGAAGCCCAGTCCGAAACCGTCTGGCGGCAGGCTACCAAGTACCACGTCCCACGGCTCTGCTTCGTCAATAAGATGGACAAGGTCGGCGCTGATTTTGAATTCTGCGTCGGCACCATCCGCGATCGCCTCGGCGCCAACCCCGTCCCCATCCAGATCCCCATCGGTGCCGCCGACACCTTCTCCGGCGTCATCGACCTCGTCGAAGTCAAAGCCTACACCTGGGATGAAGAAACCAAAGGCTCCGACTGGAAAGAAATCCCCATCCCCGCCGACATGAAGTCCAAGGTCGATCAGGCCCGCGCCTACATGATCGAAAAAGCCGCCGAGTGCGACGACTCCCTCACCGAAAAATACCTTTCGGGTGAGGAACTCACCGTCGACGAAATCCGCAAGGGCCTCCGCAAAGGCACCATCGCCATCAGCATCAACCCCGTCCTTTGCGGCTCCGCCCTCAAGTACAAGGGCGTCCAACTCCTCCTCAATAACATCGTCTATTTCCTCCCCAGCCCCATGGATAAGCCCCCCCTCACCGGCTACGACCCCCGCAAGAAGGACATCGAACTCGTCCGCAAGGCCGACATCAACGAACCCTTCTGCGGCATCGTCTTCAAGATCGTTTCCGAACAGCACGGCGACTTGAGCTACCTCCGCGTCTACTCCGGCAAGCTCGAATCGGGCGCCCGCGTCATCAACTCCACCCGTGACAAACGCGAAAACGCCTCCCGCATCCTCGAAATGCACGCCAACGACCGCAAAACCCGCGACTACGCCGAAGCTGGCGACATCGTCGGCATCAACGGCTTCAAATACAGCCTCACCGGCGATACGGTCTGCGATCCCGACCATCCCATCCTCCTCGAAAAGATGGAATTCCCCGAGCCCGTCATCTCCATGTCCATTGAACCCAAATCCTCCACCGATAAGAGCAAGCTCGGCGAGGCCCTCACCACCCTCCGCCGCGAAGACCCCACCTTCCGCTCCAACTTCGATGAAGAAACCGGTCAGACCATCATCCACGGCATGGGCGAACTTCACCTGGAAATCATCGCCAACAAGCTCAAACGCGATCTCAAGGTCGACGTCGTCGTCGGCAAGCCCAAGGTCGCCTACAAGGAAACCATCACCGCCAAGGCCGAGGCCCAGGGCAAACACGTCAAGCAGTCCGGTGGCCGCGGCCAGTTCGGCGATTGCTGGATCCGCATCGAGCCCTACCAGCCCGTCGAAGGCGACGACTCCGAAGATACCATCCTCTACGAGAACGGCATCAAGGGCGGATCGATCCCCAAGGAATTCATCCCCTCCGTCGAGTACGGCTGCCGCCAGGCCGCCAAGACCGGCGTCCTCGCCGGCTTCCCCCTCATCAACGTCAAGGTCGAACTCTTCGACGGCAGCTACCACGATGTCGACTCGTCGCAGATCGCCTTCGAACAGGCCGGCATCCTGGCCATGCAGTCGGCCGTCCGCAAGGCCAAGCCGTGCCTCCTCGAGCCCATCATGAAGCTCCAGGTCGTCACCCCCATCGAGTTTGCCGGCCCCGTCCAGGGCGACATCTCCAGCCGCCGCGCCATGATCGAAAACGCCGAGCAACGCGGCAACACCCAGATCATCGACGCCACCGTTCCCCTGGCCAGCATGTTCGGCTACTCCACCATCCTCCGCAGTCTCACCCAGGGCCGCGCCACCTACACCATGGAACCCCACAGCTACCACCAGGTCCCCGCCAACGTCCAAATGGAAATCCTCGCCGCCCTCAAGTAAGCAAGGCGAGGAAATCTATTCAGCCAACCCCTCAAGGCCCGCGAAAATCTTCGCGGGCCTTTTTTTAATCACGACGCGCACCTCGCAAAAATAGAGAAGGCCCGCGGATCGCTCCGCGGGCCTTCGAATTCGTCTTGCATCACTGCGTGGAGAGCTTAGCGGCGCTGGGCCTGGAAGCACTCGCGGCAGTAAACCGGACGGGAACCTGACGGCTTGAACGGAACTTCCGTCGGCTTGCCGCAGGAAGCGCAGGTCGCCGGGAACATCTGACGGGGGCCGCGATCGCCGCCACCGCCGAAGCCGCCGCGGCTGCCGCCGCCGCCACCGCCGCCGCCGTAGCCACCACGGCTACCGCCGCCGCCGAAACCGCCGCCGGTCGAGCCCTGTTGGGCCTTCTTGGCATCGCGGCAAGTCTTGCAACGCTTGGGCTCGTTAGTGAAACCGCGTTCGGCGAAGCGCTGCTGCTCATCCGCGGTGAAGGTGAATTCCGCGCCGCAATCGACGCATACGATGGTCTTGTCCTCGTAGGACATAAAGACCTCCTGAAATAATGTGGGATGCGTCGGGCGGGTTACAGGCAATGGCTTCGGCCAAACTGAACTCGGGAGGCAATAGCCCACGAACAGTGATAGCTTCGTATTCTATCCGAAGAGTTTAGGAAAAAGAAACAGCAAATTCCAGATTCTGGAATGGGGGTAAGTCACAGGCCTGCGGTGCGACGGTAGCGAGCACATTGCCAAGAGGAGATTGCCAAGGAGATGTATATATGTTGGCAATCTTCCCCGGTCCCTATAGGAATAGTAGGGCTTTGAATTTAACGCATTATTAAATCAATAGTTAGGAACTTTCCAGATTATGGACGGACACGACTGTCTCATCTCAGCCATTCGGCGAGCTGGGCTGCGTGGTAAGTCAGAATGACCGAAGCACCGGCCCGTTTGAAGGCGGTCATGGTCTCGAGGGCGATCGCTTTTTCGTCGATCCAGCCGTTGGCCGCGGCCGCTTTAATCATCGCGTATTCGCCGGAAACCTGATAGACGGCGGTGGGCACGGCGACCGCATCGGTCACATCGCGAAGGATATCGAGGTAGGCGATGCCGGGCTTGACCATGATCATGTCAGCGCCCTGGGCCTCATCGATTCGCGCTTCGCGGATCGCGTCGCGTGCGGAGGTGCGGTAATCCATTTGATAGGTTTTGCGGTCGCCGGAGGAGGGTGCGGATTCGGCGGCATCGCGGAATGGGCCGTAGAAGGCGGAGGCGTATTTGACGGCATAGGCGAGGATGGAGGTATCGGCATGTTTGTCGGCATCGAGCGCTTCGCGGATGGCGGCGACGGCGTTGTCCATCATGCCGGAGGGCGCGACGACATCGGCACCGGCGCGGGCGTGGACGACGGCCTGGGTGCCGAGACGCTGAATGGTGGCATCGTTATCGACGGAACGTTGCGGCGTGAGCGGACCGCAGTGGCCGTGGTCGGTGTATTCGCAGTAGCACAGGTCGGTGATGGCGAGCATGTTGATGCCGGCATCTTTGGCCATCTTGAGCGTGGTGCAGACGGCGTTGTTGGGATCGTGGGCGTGCGAGCCGAGGGCATCTTTTTTGTTTTTGTCCGCGATGCCGAAGAGGATGAACGCGGGCAGGCCGAGTTGCTGGAGGCGTTTGAGTTCGGCGACGGCGATTTCCGGAGACATCTGAAAAACGCCGGGCATGGAGACGATGGGGTTCTTGATCTTCTCGCCAAGGCGGACGAAGAGCGGGGCGATGAAATCCTTCGGTGACAGGCGAACGCCCGCGACCATGTCGCGAAGCATGGGATGAGCGCGCAGACGGCGGGGACGGATGGGAGTCATGGGTTCACCTCGATGATTAGTGTACACGGGGCGGGGGCGTATGGGGAATGACGCAATGACCAATGACCAAGCACCAATGACGCAAGTGGGTATTTCACATGACTTGGTCGAGCAGCGGCTGGCTGTGCGTGAATCGGGCGAAGTTTTGGAGGAAGTGTTGGACGAGGGTGCGGGCTTCGTGGGTGTGGCCGCCGGCGATGTGGGGGGTGATGAAGCAGGTGGGTTCGGAGCGGAGAGGGTGATCGTCGGGGAGGGGTTCGGGGTCGGTGACGTCGAGCCAGGCGGCCCTGAGACGCTGGGAGTGAAGGGCGTCGCGCAGGGCGGTTTGATCGACGGTAGAACCGCGGCCGATGTTGTAGAAGACGGCGCCGGCTTTGATCTGCGCGAAGCGGGCGGCGTTGAAGAAGTGGCGCGTTTCTGAACTGTCTGGAAG
Source organism: uncultured Phycisphaerales bacterium (assembly GCA_903845195.1). Taxonomy (GTDB): domain Bacteria; phylum Planctomycetota; class Phycisphaerae; order WQYP01; family WQYP01; genus CAIMWO01. The sequence goes on along the minus strand of CAIMWO010000056.1, from coordinate 23,876 downwards.
AATGTTGATGATGTGATCGGCCTGATGAGCCAGCGCGCTGGCGAGATCGGGTTCCGTGATAACGGGGATGCCTTCATTGCCGCGGGGTTTGCGGCGATAGGCGAGGATGTTCATGTCGAAGGGGCGGAGGAATTCGACGAGGCGTTGGCCGATGGCGCCGTAGCCGAGGATCAGGGCGGTTTGGCCGCGGAGGGGGACGCAGGATTCGCGGAGGTTTTGCCATGCGGGTGTGCCGTTGGAGGCGCGGGAGTTGAGGGCAAGGGGGAGATTGCGGGACTGGGCGAGCATGAAGCTCAGCAGGTGAAATGCGCAGGCATCCTGAAACACGGCAGCGCTGTTGGAGACGACGATTTTGCGTTGGGCCATGGCAGCGCGAAATTGCGGGGTGTCGTAGCGGGTGATGCCGGAGGAACTGACGTGAATCCATTTGAGACGGCTGGCCTGAACGATGGCCGCGGTATCGGGCTGCCCGAAGGCGATGTCGACGGTGGTGAATTGCGGATCGGGTTCGCCCTTGGCGAGGACGGAGGTGATGGGTTTGTGCGGGAAGACGAGTTCGTGGCCACGGGTGCCGGCGCGGAGCATTTCGAGGATGTCGGGCGGGGTGGCGAGGTCGACGAATATGCGGAGCGTGCTCACGTAACGGAACTCCTGAATAGGGGCCAGCGGTTTCGATCCGCCGCCGGTGAATCGAAAAAGTATAGCATCAGAGAACGAACGGCATGCCGCCGGGGAAAGTGTCAACGGGTTCAAAGGCGAGCAGTTCGCGGGATTCGGTGAGGTCGTAGACGGTCGGCGTGCCTTCGGGCGGACGAGAGGTGAGGAACATGGCGTGAAACGAGCCGGGAGCGAGACGATCTGAAGTGGCTTCGACGGCGCGGATGAAGAAGCGGCCGGCGTCTTCGTGGGAGAGGTATGCAGCGAATGACTTGCTCCGTTCGATCTCGCCGGCATTTTTTAAGGTACGCGGGAGCCAGCCGATGCGAACTGCCATGACGGCGAGGTTAGCTTTGCGGGCGTAGTTCTGGCCGAGGGCCTCGGCGAAGATTTTGCTGGCGGCGTAGGGATTGGTGGGCCATGTGCCATCGGAAACGTGCAGGGTGGGCTTGGTGCGGAGCAGTCCATTGACCGCCATGATGGAACTGGCCAGAACAACGCGCTGGACGCCATGGGCTTTGGCGGATTCGAGGATGTGATAAACGCCGGCGATGTTGGCGGGGATGACCTCCGTCAGAAAATCCTGCCATTCGAGCGCGGCAGCCAGATGGATGACGGTGTCGACCCCCTGCATGGCGCGGTCGACCAGCGTGCGGTCGGCGACGGAGCCGACGAGGTGATCAGGCTGATCGGGCGTGGGGGCGATGTCGAGCCCGCGAACAGTGTGGCCGCGGGACGCCAGGGCCCGACAGGCGATGCGGCCGATGACGCCGGCGGATCCGGTGATGAGGATGTGGTGAGTCATGGCGAGGAGTTTACTCGGGGCGAGCGCGGAGACCAATGCGGACGTGCAGGCTTGGAAGCCTGCACCACAAATCTACTCCACTTTCAGGGAGCCCCAGGTGGCGGGGTAGAGCCAGGATTCAAAGGGCCGGTCGCTGACGAGGCCGGTGTGGGTGTTGGACCAATAGGTGCGCGCGGTGTTGATGGTGCCCTGGGAGTCGGAAGAGATGATGCCGAAATCGCCGCGAAGTGCGATGCCGGGTTTCAAGTTGAGGTGGATGGCTTGCAGCGGAATGACGGCCTGAAGGGTGTAGGTCTTGGGAGAAGTGATGACGACCGTGACCTTGGCGTCGGGTAGGATTTCGACGCGGTCGAACGTACGCGTGCCGACGGGCGAGGCGTAGATGTGTTTCTTATCCGCGGGTGCCTTGGGATCGACGGGTTGCATGAGCACGCAGACGAATTCGCCATTGGCGAGTTTGGAGAAGACCAGACGCAGGTCTGAGGCAAGGGGGTCGGCGTGGGGTTTGGCGGCAGGATCGGTGGAAAGCTGAAGATCGCAGGCGTCGCCGGATTTGAAAAGAGTATGAAAGTCCTCGCCCTTGTTAAGCATAGGCGTGGGATCGTTAACGTTGAACTCGGCGTAAAGATTGGATTCATCGTAGCCGAGGCGGAGATGCGCCGAGCCAGGGTCGCCATCGTGGCCGATCTGGGCAGAGGGCCAATCGTTCGGGAAGGCGGCGGGTTTGTCCTTGGAGAGATTTTGCGGGGCGAGTTTTTTCAGCGTGTAGGACTTGGTTTCGACTTGCGGCGCGGTGGCGGCGAGTTGCTCAGCGCGGACGACGGTTTGTTGATCGATGGTGAGCGCGGGAGCGGAGAAGCGTTTGATGGAGTCGAGGCCGTTGATGTCGACGATGGTGCCGGCGAGCCCGGCCATGCCGTTGCAGATGCGGACGCGGCCGTCGGACTGGCTGCCGAACCAGCCGTTGAAGGGTTCGGAGCCTTCGGAGGCTTCGGAGACATCCTTGCCCTGCAGGTCTTTTTCGGAGGTGGGGAAGGCGGGTGACGGGATGCGGCAATCGTGGAAGAGCGAGCCGACGTAGAGGCCGTCGGAGGTGATAAAGAAATCCTGGCCGAGGTTTCCGCGGAGGGCCACGACGGAGCCGACGGTGGGCGAGATTTTGGCGACGCCGAGGGTTTTGATGACGCCGATCATTTTCCCGGGTTCGGGGAGTCCGGCCCAGTGCGAGCCGTGGACGCCGTGGCAATAGGAGAGGATGCGCCAGAGTTCTTTTTTGGAGTCGAGATCGAGGGCGCGGACGTAGCTGGTCTCGCCGTAACCGGTGGCGGAGCAGATGAAGAGTTTGTTTTCATCATCGACGGGGACGAGATCGCCGTTGTCGAAGGTGCCGAGGGGCTGGATGGAGGAGGCGTCGTAAACGGGAGCGCCGTCGTCGGTGAAGGAGGCGGGTTTGTAGCGGACAACGCCGACGGCATAGATGGAAAGGTCTTTGCCGATGCGCCCGCCCCAACCGTCGCCGAGGGAGAGCTGGGGCGCGGGTCCGTGGCCATCGACGGCGTGTCCGCGTTTGACTTCTCCCTGCGCCTTGATGATGACGCATTCGTCGCGTTGAACTTTGCCATCGCGGTTTTTGTCGGACCAGAGGATGCCATCGCGAAGATTGAGGCCGGCGAGTTCGCCGGTGGGCGGCTTGTCGGATTTTCCGGCGAAGTCATTGTCGTTGAGATAACCGGAGACGTGGTGGACGAGGAAGATGCCGGCGGCGGGTTGCCAGCTTCCGCCGGGGCCGCGGGGCATGAAGACGATCTGGGCGTTGTCATGGCAGTAGAGGTATTCGTGCGGTTTGCCGGAGGCGGCGCTGGTGAAACGCTGGGCGCCGGTGCTGGAGGCGTAGGGGATCATGAAGGATTCGCCGGCGTTGTAATCGGGGAGCCAGAGAATGTTGGTGAGGGTGGCGGCCATATTGGGTTTGTCGAGTTTGAATTCCATGGGGCCGAAGTAGGCGAGGGTGGGGTCGGAGTCATGGAGGTAGCCGCCGCCGGCGCCGTAGGCGGTGTTGCCGATGAGATCGCGGACGAGTTTGCCATCGGCGCCCCAGACGGAAACGCGCCGCGGATAGTCCCAGCCTTCAACGACCCAGAGATTTCCGGTTTTATCGAAAGCGATGGAGGTCATGTGGGTCATTGCCTGGGGATCGAAGGCGCCACGCAGGGAGCGGCCACCCTTCTTGCCGAAGGCGGAGAGGAGCTTGCCACTGGAAAGATCGAAGAGTTTCACCTGACAATCGGCGGCCGTGTCGGCAATGGCGAGGTGCCCTGCGGCATCGAGGGCGATGGCGGAGGGATGGATGGATTCGTCGATCGTAAAGATCGTTTGCGGAGGCTGTGCGAGCGCCTCGAGCTTGATCACCTGAAGCTGGTGATCTTTGAGGACGAGAAGGCGGCCATCCGGCGTGCTGATCATCGCCCCGCCGCCGGCATACTTAATGCGATCGGTGATTTTGGCGGTGGAAGCGTCGAGGATGACGATTTCTCCGCCGGACATGTCCAGGGCGAGCTTGTTGTTGCACACGGCCATGGAATTGATGATGCCGGGGACTTTGTCTTTGCCCCCGAAGATGGCCTCGAGAGAGAGCGGGAAGATGGGTTTGTTTTCGAGAAGATAAGGGACGTAGGAGCCGTCGGAGATTTTGAGACGGCCGAGGCCGGAGGTGCCGGCCCAGAAATCCTGCGTCATGACATAGATAAAGTCTTTATCTGCGGCGAGTGCTGTGGCGCCTTTTAGTGCGCCCCAGATCTTGTGGCCATCCGGACCAACGCCGATGACGCCGGACCCGCTTTCCGCGCCGGGCCACGCGATGACGACGGACCCGCCGGCCGCGGCCACGGTACGGGGCGATGAATGATCGGCGCCCCAGGCGCCGGTGCCGTCACGGGTTTCCCAGGGAGGCGTGCCGGGATTGTAAAAGTGCATCTCGTAAGTGGCGGAGAGGCCATTGTGGGACAGGCCAATCACGGAGTAATTGCCGGGCGAGACGATTTTGCCTGTATCGTCGAGGCAGTCCCAGCGAACTTCGACCTTGCGGGCGGTGGGCGTCTGCGAAACCGTGAAATCGGCGGGATCGAAATCTCCCGCGAGGTTGCGGATGCGTTTGCCTGATGCATCGTTGATGGCGATAGTGAAACGCTTGGCGTCGACGGGAATTTTAACGTCAACGGCGACCGGGCCGATCGGACGGGACTTCGTCGATCCTGTGCGAATCAGCGGCGGTAGCTGCAGGTTGCCTTTGGGTTCGAGAATGATGTCGCCGCGGATGTCATTGACGTTCCAGAACCAGTCGCCGTGGGCGGCGCCGGGTTTGACGAGGTCCATGAGGTGGGCGATGGGCCAGCCTTTGCCGGCGTCGGGTCCCCAGACGAGGTCGAGCATACATTTGATCGTCCCGCCGGACTTGGGTGCAGCCTTGGGATCTTTGTAGATGGCGGTCCACGGGATGCGCATTTCCTGGATATAGCCGGTGTGGTCGGCTTTTTCTGTGAACGCTTCGGTGATGCCGAGGTCCTTGAGGCCGTCGATGTAGACGATGGGTTTCTGGTCATACCAGCGTTCACCATCGGTCACGCTGATGGCGGGGATTTTCCCCTTGGTGTAGTACCAGCCGAAGACTTGACGAACAGTGTCAGTCTTGAAATGAAGCTGAATCGAATCGGAGTGGAAACAAAAACGCTGGTCGAATTGGGGATCATATTGGTTGAGCATGGGCGAGAGATCGGACCAATCGACAGCGACGTAAAGAGCGTCGGCATCGTACATCATGGCGACATAGGCGGAGGTAGTCGTGCTGAGCGTATCGAGATTGGGACAGGAGAAAATTTTCCCGGAGAGGTCCCAATCAGAGAGGGAGCCGTCGATCTTCACGCCCGCCGGCGCGGGGACGGCGTGCAGGACGTGGTTGTCGGTGAGCTGTGCGAATGCGGGCGAGGTGAGAAGCAAAATGAAGAGGAAAGCCATCCGCCGCATTGTTAAACCCTCTCAATTGTTCGTTTCGATTACGCCCGGGAGATGCGTTGCTTAGTTTACATTGGAAGCGCTGACGACGAACGGGTTGCCGGGGAATTCCATGGTGCCGCCGCACTCGAATTCATCTTTGCCATCGGGCCCGCAGCCGTACCTGGCGCCTCCCTGCGTAGCGAACGTAACCGTGCCGGCGCGGTAGTTGATGATTTTTTCGCCCTTGTAGTCGGCAACTGTAATCAAAGTATATTCGGCGCCGTGGGTATCGGCCTGTTCGACGCAGACGGGATCGAGCAAGCGCGCATCGCGCAGCCGCCGGGTGACCGCCGGACCGGTGGACGCCGCTTTGAACCAGACGATCTCTCGTTCACCGCGAACGGTGGCGATAAAGGCATTGGTCGGACCTTTGACGTAAGTGAGTGAGCACGGATTTCGGCCGACGTTGCAGGTGCCCAGCAGAGTGATCTTGTCGGGGTCGACGGGGCCCGGAATACCGAGGCCGCCGGTGGAGAAAGCGGAAATGGTGCCATCTTCGGAGGCGACAACGGCCTGCGCCGGATTTTTGGCATCGCCAATGAGAGAGGCGATGACGGCCGTAGGGCGCTCGACATCGATGACTTTGACGACCGACGGTTTCCAATCGGGGTACGCCTCGAAAGTGGGCGGCCAGAGTTTGCCTTCGCCGAGGTTGCGGGTCTTCTGAAATTGCTCTTCCGTGGTGAAGTAAGCCTCGCGGATTTCGTGAAAAATGGCCTGCAGATCGATGAGGGCCACTTTGTTTTCATATTTGCCGGCGACGACGGCAAAGCCGGCGGTGGAGACGAGACCGGCGTTCGAGCCTTTGTAGAAATTGTCGCGGTCTCCCTGCACGCGAATATCCCATTGGTTGATGGGGCCGGCGTTGCCATCGCGGGCATTGATGCGGGCCTGATTGCGGTTGCCCACGGCACAAACAGAGGTGGGGAAGTCGATGCCGGGGAGGTCGATGTAACCGAGGATCTTGAAGCCTTTGATCATGCCGACGTTGAAGAGGCCGGGGTATTCGCCGTTCCATTCGTGAACGAAGTGCGTTTTGCCATCGGGGCGAAGGCCGGTGGCGGTAATGATGATGACGGCGAGCTGTCCCTTGCCGGTGACAGTGTCGTGGACGGTGACCAGAGCGAGTTCATTTTTGTTAGTGAGAGAAATGCTGGTGGCGAGTTTTTCCTTGGGGAGCGTGATGTGAGCATTGTTATTCCACGCGGTGGACGTTCCGGAGGTGCCGATGAAACCGGAGGAGTGGAGCACGACGCCGATGTTGCACCAGCCGCCGTAACCGCGCGCACAGGCGATGGGCTGGCCGATGGGGCTGGCCGAGACTTCCTTCCACGCGGCGACCATGGGGTCGGGACGGAACTTGTCATGCCAGGGCGGTTCAGGGCTTTCGGTGAAGACGCCATTGGTCCATTCGCTGACGGTGACGCGGTCGCAGCCGAAATCTTTGGCGGGATTTTTGGGGACGTAGAGCATTTGCCCCTGGCTGGAGGAATAGTCGCCGGAACTGCGGGTCGGGCCCTCGCCGATCTGCCAGCGTTTGCTGCCCCGGGGCATGTCTTTCCTCGGGGCGAGGTAGATTTCGGGGAATTTTTCGGCGGGCTGTCCCTTGTGATAGAAGTCGTAGTCCGGGCCGAGCCGTTTGCTGATGCCGGCCTCAGTCACGTCAGAAAGCTCGCGGACGATGGCCGCACGGTCGAGGACCGGGGTGATCTGCGTGGCGGGTTGGGAGGCTGGAGCGGTGTCGGCGGCGAAGGCGGTCGGAAGACTGGCCAGCGAAAGAATCAGTGGCAGGGCATAGCGCATGACGGGCTCCTGGGAATGAAGTGTGTGGCCGGTCAGATGAGAAGCATAACGCAGGAGCGGACGTTCGATTACAGGCCTACTGAGAAATGAGGGAACCTCAACGACATCGTCGCGGCCGTGAGGGTCGCGGCGATGGTTGGTGAAATTCATCCTGACTGTCAAAAGCGGAGGCGGTAGGATTCGAACCCACGGAGGACTTTCGCCCTCTCCGGTTTTCAAGACCGGTGCATAGAATACATAACGCTTTGAATTAAAACAAATTGCAACTCTTGGGCTCTTGGACTTTGTCACGCGCTTTGCCACAGGCGACGGGGACCTACCTAAATGATACGCACGGCTGCCCACCGGAGCCTGCCCCCGGCGGACAATCTGATCCGTCGTAGCTTCTCCCGGTGAAGTCTGCCGCTTGTCACCATAACCCTCGTTCCCAGCGTCCAGGTTGGGGTTCTGGTGACATCGCTTCCAGAAGCCAACTTGAAAACGCGGATCGGACGACCGCACCCCAGTTTGCCTCAAGACCTGACCTCCGTCGTGAACGCTTGGTCCATTTTGGCACCGGCGATCCGGATGGGCATCATGGCCATGATTGGTGCAGCAAGGATGGACCGCTGAAGCTACCGGAAAAAAGCCGGAGGCCCAAACAGGCACCTCCGGCTCTCGATGACTCCGATCTAACCACGGTCCAGCATCAGAGGGTTCCTTTCGATCTGGAACCCTGCGTTTCGTCGTGCTTCCTTTCGCCTGCGGCAGTCCAGACTATCACTTGTCACCATAACCCCCGTTTCCAGCGTCTAAGTTGGGGTTATGGTGACAACGCTTCCCGAAGCCAGCCTGAAAATCCGGATTGGATGACCGCCCTGAGGGCTCGGTGCCGGATCTTCCCACTGGCCCAGCCCACGCTTCACAAGATCGTCCAGTGCTGCGGTAGCCGCATCTTCTCGCTTACGAAACTTCCGAAAATCATGCGTCAGATCACGGACGCTCACGTTGCCGCCTCGTCCTTGAATCCACGCGACGAGTTTGAGCCTATCGGCATCCACGGGACTCTGGTTGAGCATGGCGTACACGCGACGGGTTTCAGAGGCGAACCACCGCGTCAGGGTGATGCCGGCATCCATACTCACGGCATCGATAAACTCCGGAGGAGGAACTGATGAGTCGCCTTCAGCCCAGCGGGTCAGGTGAATGACTAAGGCGAAACGTGCTGCGTACGATTCGAGCTTCGCCCACGCTGAAGCCAGGTCACCCGTCAGTGCGGCTTGCTGCTCGGCATGTTGATTATAGAAGGTGATCCAACTCCGTTTTGCACCCTCGTCGAGAGGAACATTGATGGGTTCAAGTTTGCCGCCGAGTTCTGCCATCGGGAGTTCGCGAAGACGGTCCACGGTGCAGGCATACTTGGCCTCCAGCTCCGGCGGGATTTTGTCTTCGGTCCACACCTTTTTCACGCGTGGTGGCAGCGTAAACAGAAGCCTTCCCGCCAGGCCGCTCTCACATGCTTGGGCACTCAGGGCTCGGCGAAGAATGGCGGGCTGAATGGTGCCCGTCAGACTCACTGCGGCCCGTTGCACATAGATATGGCGATCGCGCCCGGTTTTCCGATCGACGTCCAGCTGGCTGGCATCAAAGATCTTCAGCCAGGACGAGCGGCCTGAGGCGCCACCCAAGGAGAAACTCTTGAACCAGCCATCCAGTTCCTCCGAAGCGACGAGCAAGCCGCGTGGGTTTTCCTGCAGGATCGGGGCGAGGGCCGCGATGGTGACATCCGCAACGATCACCCGTGCAGGAACTTTCGGCATCGGTAATGGGGGTGCTGAGATTTCGCTGGGCAGCAACACCAGGTCTTGTCCCGTGTCATCGGACTTTTTCTGTTTCTTAGGCATCGGAGCTGGACACCGCTGCCTGGTGAGTTCGTGCGCTTGCACGTCCCACAGGGGAGCAGTGGCTAACTTGAAGGGCGGGCTCTTGGTGGTGCCTGCTTCACCCACGACCACCGTCCAGATCACGGAAGGCAGGGTGAAAGTTGGCTTGACCTGGATGCGTCGGCTATTGCCGATCGCGCTGGCAAGCACGGACAGCACGGGAAGTACCAGGTAGGGGATTGGACAGGCCATGGCCTTTGCCCCGCGGGTCACGAATTCCTGAATTCCGGGTGGAAGCACTTCGATGGGGAAGGACTTCATGGCTGTCGGATCTTCAAGTACGTTCGCCTTCATCGGTGCCCCTATTCCCGTCCGCACAACTTCTAGGCCTGTGAGGTCGGGAAGCATGTCACGGACGCAGGTCACTGCATCAAAATCGGGTGACGGTTCTACTTGTTGTGAAGTACTCTTGTCTTCGAGATTCTTTGTCATGGGTTCAACTCTGTGTCGAGTGTTCGAATGTAAGAAAGAAAAGAGACGGGTCACCCGATATGCCGGAACGACCCGCCATCACGATGAACTTTATCCTGGACTAGCTCAACCAAATGATGCCCGCTTTATCGCGACGGACGCGAGTCAGGTCCGCGGGTGCCATACCCTTGGAGTAAAGCAGGAAACGCAGGTCCTTGATGTCACCATGCCGCCGGACACTCTGCTGAACATTGGCGATCAGGTTGGCCATATAGGGAGACCTATGCTGCATGTGGCGGATCTGATCAATTTCGTGGGCCTCAGTTGTGAACCCAGCCTTCTGCAGCCAATCTACGCAGAGGAGAAGACCTCGACCACGGGGATTGACGGCTTCGGCGAAGATTTCTTCCGCACCGAAGCCGATAGCGGTCTTCACGAGTTCGTCCACCTGATTTGGAGCGTCCGCGATACCCGGCATCAGCGGGCAGAGCATTCCGTAGGTACGCAAGCCCCGTCGATGTGCTTCCTGCATAGCCGCGATGCGTTCTTCGACTGGAGACGCATTCGGTTCCAGCACTGAGATAACAGAACTCTTGTCGGGAGTTCCTGTGAGGCTTAGCCCGACGAGCACACGGTCCTTGTACTTGCTAATCAAGTCAAAGTCCTTGGTGATAGCGGCATTCTTGGTCAGACATCGCACTTGCATGGAGGATTCTTCCAGAATCGCCGCCAGGCATTGGCGTCCGAGGTCGTATTCCTGCGCCACGGGGGACCATGCGTCCACAAGTGTGCATAGTTGCACGGTACCCTTGCTATTCCGCAGTCGCTGGGCGTCTTTCCGTATGCGAGCCGGCATATCGGGATCAACGATGGCGAACCCGTGTTCGAACGGATTCTCACCCGTGTCCTTGAATGCCTGGAGGCGGCGCAGAGTCGAGCCGGAACTGCAGTATGCACAGGCATGATCGCATTTAACCGCAGGATTCACGGAGTAGTCCGCGAGCCCCTTCAACACGAACTCCGGAGTTGGGTTGATGCCGCTTTTCCGTTCTACCACGTGCACTCTGATGGGCATCTTAAGATGAGTCAACGTACGGAGGGGCACGCGAGGTTCCTGCGTAGCGTGCTTTTGCCGCAACTTGCGAGATTTGGCTTTCATACTGTTCATTTGAGTTTCCTTGTTTGAGATATGTTGTGACAATTGCAGCCCCTCACACGAGGGGCCGCGAAATCCACTTGGGTCATAGCCGAACTAGGACTCGAGCAGGCGGCGCGCGGATCGCGGTAAGAAAGCCTGTGGGAAAATGCCAAGATGTTTCCGCACCAATAATTCCGCATCTTCTGTTGTTGAACATGTGCGTCTCCTGGCCCAATTTGGGCGTCGCTTGGCCCAGACGGGTTCTTTCGCGTACCCGCTAAGTCAACAGCTATTAGTAGGTCGGGGCTCGGTCAATACGGGATCTATAAAAGCAGTCCGCATGACGCCTGTTACGAATTGACGCGACAGCAGCAGCACTCATCCGCAATAATTAATTGCATATATAACTAATGGTATGGATTTGGCCCCACCACCGAATCCTCCCCCGAGGAAATATTTATCGCTTGAGTGCCCGCACTACTGCTGCCTGCAGGTCATATTCACTCTTAATCTTGGTTGGTCCCGTGAACCCGACGGAGTGGGTCGAAGCGTATTCCGCCAGTCCCATCAAGAGGGCGCGGACAATTTCCACGCGGCTCAGGTAAGCATTGCCCGGAGTCAGGGATGCCAAGAATTCAGCATATCCATCCAGCCAGCGGACCTGCTCCTTGTAGAGATGAAGCACTACCGCACATGTCTCGGCATGCACCCTAGCTGGTCTTCCGGGCTTACGGCGAGCGCTGGGTACACTAGCCTTGGCCTTGGCGGTGGCATCTCCCACCGCGTCGACAAGGTGACTCAACGACTTGTAAAAATCCGTCTTGGACTTGGCTCGTGGCATGTGAAGGTCTCCTATGACTATTAGTTATTTATATAACCAATAGGCGGAATAGCAAGACTGAGGGCCACAAAATGCATATTGCCAAGCCAATGCCACAACGTCAGAGTGGAAGTACTGATGTCTGATTCTCCCCGGGGAGAATGCACGCGAGACTCTCCAACTCGCCCTTAATAAATCGCCAAAACGTGTCATTATAACTTGAGCGTGTTCATTAGCCGTTCCGGCTGTCGCCTACCCCTCGCGGGTTTGCGGGAGCCGGTTTTCTTTTTTGCAGGGAGGAGTTTTTTCGTTCATTGGAAAACGCCCAAGATCAGGAAGTTTACGAACTGGAGGTTGTCATGTCAGAAAATAGACCCCGTGCCGACGCGTTGCCGGGCGTGGTCCTGCGATACTTGTGGCCCGTGGGTTTTCTTGCGGCTGCGGCGGTGGTCCTCTGGATCATCACCTTGGCCGTCGTCCACGCCGTCACGGTACACACTTCAGAGTTGTTCAAACCCAATATCTCGGTCACCACCATCCTGCACAGCACCATCAACGACGTGCGCAAGGAAGCCAAACTGGTGGTGGCATCCGCAGAGTTGACGCCGGAGGTAACAAAATCGGAATCCTATTGGATCTGGTGGTTCTACTTCGGCACCACCACCGCCCGGGTGAAGGCACCGGGTTCCCGCGTGCAATACATTATTCCGTTGGACAATTTCTCTGAGTCCAACATTGAGCAGATCCCCAGCAAGAAGCTGGTCCGTGTGCATTTCCCGGCGCCCCGGTTGGATGAAGAGATGGTGGCGGTGAACCTACAGCACCTGGAGGAATGGAAGGCGAGTGCGTGGGCCCGGTTCAACAAGGAGGAAGTGGCGGCGGAGGCTCGGGGGATGCTGAGAGAGGCTACGCTGGAGGTGGGGAAGAAGGAATGGGTGCAGACTCAGGTGCGGGCGGATGCTCGGAAAACTTTGGAACATTTGCTGGCGCCGCTAAAGGGGGCACTGAAGGAGGGGGTGCGGATGGAGGTGATGCTGGAGGAAAAGTAAGGGGTGGAGGTGAGCAATTGTGACTACCAGGAACTCGGGCCCGACTACTTGGATAAACTTCAGCCTTTGCGGCTGACTACTTACCTGGTCAAGCGGCTGGAATCCCTCGGACATAAGGTTACACTGGCCCAGGCGGACCAAGCCGCGTAACGGTATTTTCAAAGCAGCCACCTGGGCGGCCATCTGGTTCTGCGCCGGCATCTGGGCCTTCGAAGCCCAAATGGTCATCCTCCGTGCCTACTACGCCCTCAGCGACCGCATCACTCCCATGAAAGTCGCCGCCTCCATGGTCGCCCTCAACTTCGCTCTTAACCTCACCCTCGTCTGGTTCCTCCAAGAAGGCGGCATCGCGCTGAGCACCACCCTCTCTGCCATTCTCCAAGTCGTCATTCTCCTGGGCCTCCTCCGCCAGCGCCTCGGCCGGCTCGGCCTCTCGGCCCTAGGCGTTTCCGTCCTCAAAGAACTCTTCGCCTCCGCCCTCATGGCCATCGCCGTCCTCGAGACTACGGCCATCCTTCACCAGTTCCGCGGCCCCTCCGCCGATCAGCACGCCGAAAAACTCCTTCGCGCCCTCATCGACCTCCCCATCATCCTCCTCATCGCCATCGGCACGTACGCCTTCCTCACCTGGGCGCTAAATATGCCCGAACTCCACGACCTTCTCAGAAAATCAAAACGCAAAAAGCCCAACCCCGACTCCTGACCGCCCGGAACGCCATAGCGAAGAAATACTGTCCGAGATAAACCTAACACAATCCTAATCTTGCATGATGAGCCCGAAATGCAGTGTTCTACCGAGGTCGTTGAAATGGTCGCCGTAAATCCACCAATTAAGGCTTGTAAAATTTTCTACAACTGTTCGTTAACTGTGAATCAATTGATTGTTCGTGCCTTACTATATAGTAGAGAAAAATAACATATTTAAAGATCGAATTATCTTGCATTATCGGAAATCTGTGATAATATCCCAAAGGTTCTGATCTGATGCGAACTACTAGGTCCCCCCGAGGCGAGAGAGAGCCGCGACGGGAGACAGTAGAGGAAGCCCCCCGCCTTTTGGGTTGTAGCACGCTGTTCTGGCGTGTCGTTCCTCCAAGATAATTTGTAGTAATCCTTTTGACTGGTCGTCATTGGTTTCGGCCTCGCTGTTGAATTAGGGAGAGCGATCGTGGGAGTACATTTCGCCTATTTTGCGCTCGTCGCGGTGGTCATCGCCGCTTTGCCGCGGGTCTTCCTTGCGCCTGGGCCAGCCAACCTGCGCCTTGTGCCTTGGTTGAATTGGTGCAGGGCTCAGCATGACGTCATTGTCCTTTTCCTCCGGTTCAAAAATTGTCGCGTTTTCTTCGTCGTCGGCACATTCCATCACAGCCATTTTGTTGGGCCGGTGCTGGCGGTAAGGCGGTCTCGGGCATTCGCTCGGGATCATCGTCTGTGATCTGCAAAAAAGGAGAGATTCATGCGTCGTCCCAAAACTTTCGTCTCGGTAATCTCCATCGCTATCTCCTTGGCTTGCACCGCAAGCCTGGGCAATACCTACTCATGGATGGGGTCCGGTGACTTTTCCGTTCCTACGCGGTGGTCGCCCAGCGGAGTGCCGGGCATTGCCGACTCCGCCGTCTTCAACAACGGAAGCTGGGTCAACTTCACAGGAAGTGCGACCAATCAAGACCTCTTTGTGAACGGATCCACCCAGTTCGTCAGCACAGGCGGACCGTTCACCTACACGGTGGCTAACAACGCGACCGTCTCCAACTCGAATCTCATGTTAGCGGTTGATCCGATGCCGGGCCACGCCATCAACCTGTCGGTCGGTGGCCAACTGAATTTCAACTATTCGTCGGGCTCAATCCAATATGGTAGTCAGGTGACGGCGGGCTCGCTGCTCATGGGCGCCGCTAGTCTCAATGTGGACGGCGCTGCACTTAACGTCACCGGCAATACGGTCTTGGGTGGAGGCTCCATACTGCATTTCTTCAACGGCGCAGTCGGCAACCTCGGGGGTACCGCCACGCTCGCGCCTTCTAATTTCGGTTCCGGCCCCAATAGTCTGAACGTCGAAGACGGCGCGCAGGTGACGACGGGAAATATCGTGGCGGGCAATTCTAATCAGTCTGGCTGTTACGGATACATCGCCATTCGAGGGCCCAACACCCTACTGGCACAGACTGACGCATCTACCATTACCTTGGGGTCTGCCAGTGCCGGGATTGGCAGCGTGAGATTTTGTGGGGATAGCGGCACGTTTACCACCGGTACCGGCAACATTGTGGTGAACGCCACCGGATTGATTGACGTGGAAGGCGGCGGCACCTTCAACGCCAACGGGGACATCTACGTAAACACCACTGGTGGCACAGGTCAATCCGAAATGATGGACATAAAGCTCAACGTGGCAGGATCAGGTTCGGCCGTTATCCAGAGTGGCGCGTGCAGCATGACCATCGGCAGCGCAACCGGCGCCAGTAACGCAACAGTGGCCGTCAACAATCAGGCTGTGTTCACTACCGGCACGGGCATTACCACCATCAATAAAAGCGGGCTGTTGAGTCTTCAAAGCAGTGGCATCTTCAATTTGAACGGCAACATGGTCATCGATGGCGGCACCTTGAACGTCGATGGCGGCTTCCTGAATGTTGGCGTCGGCAGGAGCGTCACGGCCCAGCATGGCGGACAGATGATGTTCATCAATGTATTCCCTGAAATGAAAATCAACCAGTATGCGACCTACAGCGTGGCCAGCGGCGCCGACATGATCGTCGTCTCCCCTATTCTCGCGGTTGGTTATACCACCGACGGTTCACTGGTGGCAGACGGCGCGGGATCGTCGGTGTCAGCGTCTTCGGTTTACGTCGGGAGAGCCAGTGCCAACGGAACAGTCATTTTCCGCGATGGTGCGACCGGGAGCTTTTCATTCCTGGGTATAGGCAAGGAGGGAAGCGGCACGAGCACGATGAGCGTTGAGAGTGGCGCGCATATCAACTTGTCAGGCAGCATGGTGGTCGGTCCGGCGAGCGGAAACCCCAACGGCACGCTGATCATCACCGGCACTAACTCCCAAATCATACAGACCGGCTCCCTCTCCAGCTTATATATAGGCGGTTACGGAGGTTTCGCAGGAACTGACGTGGTGAACGTCAGAGATGGCGGCTTGTTTGCGACGATTGGCAGCGTGACAGTTAACACCGGGGGCACGCTGAATATAGACGGCGGTACAGTAAGCGTGGGTCCACTGACGGCGATTGGTGGCGGCAAGGTCAACTTTACCGCCGGCTCCTTGTCCTTCATAAATGACCTGCATGTTGAGACCACCGGCCTCTTGGGACCAAGCGTAAATCTGACCGCCGGCAAGACTTTGAGCACCGGCTCTGCTACTACCTACGTCGCCTTCCTCTCTAAGCTTGCCGTCAATGGCGGAACGCTGACCACTGAATTGCTGAACAACTATGGTAAGTTCTCCATCGCCGCCGGTTCAACCGTCAACGTGAGTCTTGCCGCTAACAACAAGCCAGGCGCGACGTTATCTCTTGAAAAGGATGCCGTCCTGAACACTCAAGTATTCAATGACGGTGAAGTGATCTTGGGCGGCGGGACCGCAACTCTGGGCGCTCCATTCTACACCTTGACCAACACCGGCATCATTCATGGCGACGGTCGAATTGCCTCTTCAGTAATTAACACGATCGGCGCCGAGCTTCGGGCCGACTTTACTAATCGCATGGTGCTCAGCGCTCCGGGAAACACCAACTCCGGGCAGATCAGCCTCAGTTTCGGCGGCACCATGGAGGCAAAACAGGGCCTCATCAATACCTCCGCCGGTGTCATCAGCGGTGACGGCGTCATCCGCACCGGCAAGATCACCTATTCGTCCGGGCCCGTCCCCAGTGGCACAGGCCTGTTCAACTATGGCAAGATGAACTTTTCTGGAACAACCAAGGTCTACGGCGATGTATGGACCGAGGGCGGCGACAGTTGCGACATCATCGTGTCCGGCGGCGCATCGCTAACTTTCTATGACAATGTCTACATGCGCGATACGGTCGCCGGCTCGTCAAAACCGGAAATCCGAGCCGGTGCAGGGAGCCGCATTGTCTACTTTGGCTTGCTCAAGGGCGACGTCAACATGACTGGAACCGGCGTTCATTCTATTGAGGGGACATTCTCCCCCGGCTTCAGCCCCGGCTACGCCTCGATTTCTAACATTGAGCTTACCTCCAGTGGCATATTTGGCTTCGACTTAGCTGGGACTACCCGCATGAGTGATGCCACCATCGATTCCACCGGCCACTATAGCGCCTACGACATCCTGAACGACCTGACTTTGGCCGCTGGGGGCACTATTGATGTCAACCTTGTGCCGACCCAGGCGCCGCATCAGACGGGAACGTTATTTGTTCCCAGCTTCGGCCAGGAGTTCGTTCTCATGACGTGGCACAATCTCATTGGCGATCCCACCGGTGTGGCGATCAACTTTGACGACGCCGTCTTACCCGACGGCATGTCTTGGCGGACTATCTGGGGACCCGCCGACAACGGCAGTCTCGTCCTTGAGGTCGTTCCCGAACCCGCGTCCCTAGCCCTTCTCGCCTTCGGATCCGCGTCCCTTCTGATCCGCCGACGCCACCGCGTGTGAACCCCTCCCCGGGGCATGCCAATCTCGCGATTGGCCTTTTTAGGTCTCCTTACGATATGGCCGTTCCCACAGGGAGCCGGTCATTAGATAGTTCACGGTTTCATTTTGGTCCAAGAGACCCTCACCGAATCTGAGCAAAAACGCCCACGCGTATGCGCATACCCTGCAATCTACTCGTGCCAACCCACTCCCCACACGTTCACACCGTCACTCCCACACCCCACCACCTCCACACAACACTCAGTACCGAAACCCCCGCCCCCTCGGCCACTCCACGTCCCCTCCGTCCAATCAAATTTTCCTTTAGTTCAGTCAGACCGGGCAGCCGTATCGGTTGCCCGCTTCTATTTTTGCACTCTTACCTAAGGAGTTCGCCATGCCACTGTCGATAAACGTCGGCCTCTCACGCAAGGCCAGCAAGGATTATCAAAGTACCGGCGTGTCCATCAACGTCACTGCGGAACTGGATTCGGCACTGCTGCTCAAGCCGGGTGAACTGCAGCAGCAGATTGATTCGCTGTATACCCAGGCGGAGCAGGCCATTGACCGCCAGGTGAAGGCGTATGCCGGTACCAACACGCCGCAGACCAACGCCCCTTCGAACACCGGAAGCAACGAGCGTAGCCGGAGAACTGCCCCGCAGAACGGGCGTACGCGCTCCAATTCCAACGGCAACGGCACCGGTAACGGCAATGGCCACGGTGCTGCCTCTGGCATGACTGAGTCCCAGCGCCGGGCCATCAACGCCATTGCCGAACGGATGAATGTCGATGCCGGACAGGAAGCACAGGATCTCTTCGGTACCGCACTGAATGACCTGTCCATTCGCCAGGCCTCCGAACTCATCGACCACCTCAAGACGCTCATGCGCCCCACTGAGTGTTGTCTGATGCGTCCCAGCGATATTCTGCAGGATGATCCGGACTGCTGGCTGTATGTACCGGGTCGTGATGTGGACGCCATTCATGGTGACCACAAGACGAGCCATCATGGTCGCGTGCGTGCGATCCCACTCAACCGCCGCTGCATGGAGATCCTCAAGCCCTTCATGCACCGGGCGGCGAAAAAATACCTGTTCTCCCCGGCAGAAGCCATGCAGGAATACTTACGCCTTAAGCATGCCGACCGCGTGACGCCCATGAACCAGGGCAATAAGCCCAAGCCGGACCCATTGATCAAGGCAGGCGAGCATTACACCACCGACAGCCTGCGCGAAGCCATCGTCCGAGCCTGCAAGCGCGCGGGTGTGGCAGCGTTTTCACCCTATGACCTGCGGCGAACTTCTGCGACACGGATCCGACGTCTTCTAGGCAAGGATGCTGCGTGCACTATGCTGGGCCACGCGGAGAGCACGACCACGGACATCTACCTCTTGGATGAAGTGCAGGAGGCGATGCGGGTGGCGAAGCAACTGGTCCCGTCTCCCAAGCCTCCGTCCGCAGAAAACCTGCGTAAAGAAGACCCGAAACCTGTATAAAAGCGGTAACGCAGGAGCCCGGCAACTTCGCTGGGCTCTTGCGTAACTACCTGTTCTGTATGGATATAGGTAAATGGGCGTTGCAGGGCTCGAACCTGCGACCTTACGGGTGTGATCCGTACGCTCTAACCAACTGAGCTAAACGCCCGAGTGATCTAACTCCTGCAAATTAAATAACTTACAGGCTATTTACTTTACACCCGTTACTGCGTCAAAATGCTGGATTTGGGTGTACAATCTGGCTAAATTGGGTGTAAGAATTCGGTTACACCCAAGTCCCGTTTAGTTTGTACACCCAACAGTAATTGGGTGTACGCCAGAAAGGAACCCAGCATGACCCGATCCGAAGCCATCGAGCTTCCGTCGATCTACGAGACGAAGGGCCGCTTCGCCACCAAGATCGGCTACCACCTTTCGGCATCCGGAACGAGGACAAGATCATACCATTACCTCAAAAAGAATCAAAAGGTGGCACTGGCAGAAGCGATCCAGATCGCCGCCGCATGGGAGGAAGAAGTCAAAGACTTCCCAGTCTTTGTGGAACGCATCAAAGCCGAACTGGGCGAGCAGATCGTCGAGAAGCTTGACCTCAGTAAACCGATCTGGCACACCAAGGGGAGGCCGGGCGCTCAGACCGACAATCTTGAACGCCTCGTCTCCGAAACCGTCTCCAAAATCTCGACTGCCGATAACGCTGGCCAAGCCGAGGCCGACTGGCAGTACGCATTGGCCCAGCTTGCCGCCTCTGATCCCCGGTTCACCCGGTTCCATCCGGCATCGAAGTTCATGAAGTTCCCCGCCGAAACGCCCTCTCGCCCCCACCGCATCGAGAAGATCGTCAAGGGTGAACGGTTCCCGTATGCGCCCTCGAATCAGGTCAAAGAACTTATCCACCAGATGCCCAAGGTCGCAGCCGCCACCGTTCCCACCATCGAGGAGGTCAGGAACCTTTTCGTCGCCTACAAAGAGCAGAAGGTAGGCGGGCATACAAACCGGGGAGGCGTTCAGAAGATTACTCATCGAAGTTTGCAAAATAGCCTGAAGGGTATCTTCGCTGCTTTCGATCTGGTTCAAATTATGACGACCGACCCGATCTCTAAGCTGGATGGTCCGACCCTCGAAACCCTGTTTGACCGGATGTACCAGCGGGTAAAGAACGGTGAGCTTTCGGAAAGAACTGCGGGCCACTACTGCGGTGCCCTCAAGCAAATGGTTGAATGGGCTCATCGCCAGAGCACCATCAACTTCCGGTTGCCCGACAACGCCGAGGACATCCTCCATGTGCCCGTCCCCAAACGGACCAAGGAAGTTCGTCCCTACGACCCCGAGATCATCAAGGCAATTTTGAAGACGCTCAAGGCGAAGGGCGATGAGAAGACGGCCCTTGCCGTACTGCTTGCTCTCTGCACCGGAGCCTACCAATCCGATATCGGCAATTGGGGTTATCAGCGGCAAGAAGACCTCGCTGAGAAACCCTACGACAACCTCGTCACCGACAACGGGGACACCTATGTCTACTGGCGGCGGCGGAAGACTCGCAACCACAACGGCTTCTTTAGCCTTCATCTTCTGCCCGCCGAGGTTGTCAAGCTGCTCAACAAGCACCTGATGCCCAACGACACGAGGAGGAACCCGTACATGCGGCTGCTCTTGAACACTGACGGCGCTCCTCTGTATTCCGAAGGGGCGAATCGTCCAAACGACTGCATCGGTAGGCAGTACATCCGGTCGAGGAAAGAGGTCGAGGATGAAATGCGGAAGGAGATCGCTGATCCCAAGCTTACCGAGGAATTCCACATCGCCTACCCGTTCGAGCAGTTCAGGAAGGACGTTTTGAACTTCATCTATCAGCAGTCCAAGAGCACCGATATGACCCAGAAGATGGCGGGCCACACCAACGAACGGGCTAAGGACATGCAGCGGCAGTTCGCCGGTGCCGGTCGGCCGGGCGTCCTCGACGCCTACCTGCGGGACGACTTCAGCGACCTGACGGCGATCCTCAAACAGTGGCATGAACAGCTTCGGAAGGATGGCATCTTCGAGGCGGCGGGAATCGTTGAAAAGAAACGAGACGGTCGCTAAGAGATGTGGCACCGCTCGGAGGACGCAATTGAAAATGAGCGTGGTCAATCATCGGCATGACGCTCCACGTCTCCGTGGGAATCTGGCCAAATCCCCCCAAGTCTCAAAAAGTCTCACCGGCGCACTGACGTGAGACTACTTTTGGCGTCATAACTCCTGCAACGACAAGCCCTCCCTGTGGTCAGTCTCAAAGTCTCACGGTTTTCAGGAAATGTGTAGGCTCCCTGTGAACCAGCCGTCTGCCGCCCCATTGGATTGCGCATTCAGCCCGGCCACAGCTTTGCCCAGCGTGAGGGCTTCTTCATGGTTGTAACCAAGCCGTTCGGCCACGACAGTTGCCCAGAGGGTAAGCACAGGAGCACGATTGATCTGGATCGTCATGGCGCTCATGGACGGGCCTCCACGATCTTCGTCTGCAAGAACGCCACCAACCCCTCCACGTCATCCGTACCGATCCGCACGGATTTTTGTCCCATCTGGACCTTCACGCAGCCGACTCCCGAAAGGTGGTACGTCCAACCTCTTCCGGGAAGATAGCTAATCCCTCGCCCGTCGAAGACTGTTAAGCGGCTGGGTCGTACTGCCGTCATTTGAGAATATGAGAAACGCTTCCAGAAAAGGGGGATGGGGCCGTACCGTAGCATCAAGCAGTCGCCTGCATCCCACACCGTAAGGATTTGAAAACATTCGATCAGAAATAGGCTCACCACAGCGGCAGCAATTCCGGCCATCAGGGCTCCGAGATCACGGTCGTGGTTCCACAGGACGGCCAGAAGCACTGTAGTCATCATGAGAACCGCAACGAGAACGATCATGTGTATGTAGATTCTGCCGGATTGTCTGTGCTCGTAATGCATCGCCCCATTGTACGGCGGACGAGAAGCGGCACGCCAGAAGCTGCCATTCCTTATGGGGGTGGACATGGCAAACCTCCAGTATTGACTGGATAATCCCCTTGGTTCCAGCAGGGAGACTTTCATGGACTTTACCACCGTCATCAACACCCGCCGCTGTGTTCGAGCCTACGCAGACAAGCCGATCCCCGATGATGTCCTTGGCCGAGTTCTTGGAGCCGCCCGGCTCGCTCCTTCGGCCTGTAATTTCCAGCCGTGGCGCTTCATCGTGGTCAAGGACGCTGCCACCCGCAGCCAGCTTGCCAAGCAGGCCCACAGCCAGTCCTTCGTCGCCAAGGCCCCAGTGGTGATCGTCTGCTGCGGCAAGCGTTACCCGCAGAAGTACAACTGGATTGGTGACAATCTGTACTTGGTCGATTTGGGCATCGCAATCGAGCACATGGCACTGGCGGCACGGAACGAGGGACTCGGCTCCTGCTGGATCGGGGCTTTTGAGGATCAGCCGATCAAGAAGTTGTTGGGCATCCCCGCCGACCATGATGTGGTGATGATGCTGCCCATTGGGTATCCGGTTTCCGAAGACCAGTTCAGCACCACCACGGAGCGGCTGGCGATGGATCAGATCGTGTTCTGGGAACGTTTTGGGACGCAGGCGGAGAAGTGAAGGTCATGGACTTCCAAATATGGTACGACCACCTCAGCAAGCCCACATGGACGCCGCCCCCCGGCACCATCAGTCTGATTTGGACGATCCTTTACCCCATCATCCTCGTCAGCTTCGGGTTCGTCTTCTACAAATCTATCCGGGGTCGGTTGCCGTGGCTGGTGGCATTGCCGTTCATCATCAACCTCGTTGCCAATATCTTCTTCATGCCGATCTTCGGTGGGCTGCGAAACCTGCCGCTGGCGACGGTGGACATCGTGATCGTGTTAGGAACGATTCTCTGGATGATCGTGGCGATCTGGCCACATTACCGGTGGGTGGCCGTGGCGCAGGTGCCGTACTTGGTATGGGTAAGCATTGCCACAGTGTTGCAGGTGTCGATCACGGTTAGGAATGGATGAATCGAGCGTCAGATTCCACGTTTAATGCGTTTTCGTGGGACAGAGTGGCAGTCAGGCCGTGGATTCAAAGAAGTCGTTCCGCACGAACGACTGGGGCATGATGACAACGAGGGGGCGTCGTCGGTTGTGGGACGGCCACAATGCCAAACCTATTCCAAGAAGTGATGATCCGAGGGAAGAGGATATTGCTGTTGATATTTTCCGGTCATCGTTCTATGGTCTAGGAAGTACAGGTCGTCGGAAGACTAGATAAATGGCAACCCGGATCACCGGGAGGCCAGTTGCAGAGTAAACCGACATGGTTCAATGCCTTTGGGTGTTTTAACCAGGTCGGTTTTTTTATGCCTTTGGCGATGGCGGATGGTGATGGTTCAGTCCACCTCAAACATGGCAGAGCGAGTTGCTCAAGCAGCACTGGCGTTCCAGCAGCAACTCACCGGACGCAAGCCGAAATCGGTGAGCGTGGTGATGTGCGGGGATGCGCTGGTGCTCACACTGCACGGAGCCTTGTCGCCAGCCGAGCAGGCGGAGGCACACAGCCCGATGGCTGCGAAGGCTCAGGAGCTTTACCGGCAGTTGTTTCTTGCCAATTCCGAAATGCTCCGACAGGAAATCAAGCGGATCACAGGACTGGTCGTTCTCGAAAACGCCGCCGAAGTGCTTCTCACAAGCGGCACGATGGTGCAAGTGTTCCTGCTCTCTGGCAAGGTGCCGTCCGAAGGCTTCGACGGCGAAAGCACAACATGAGAAGGGAGTCCCCCGGCCACTTCTTTTTGGTGGCTGGCCGTGGCTCAATGGGCCACAACGCTTTCCCCCTGTTCAACCAACGTAAACTTCCGGTGGGCAATCTTCGTTGCACGCTCGCTCTTGGTGCTTGGCGTGGAAATTATCCTTCGGCCAGTGCTCGTGGGCGGCATCAAATTGCCGGTGGCGGGCAGGGACAGGAACATACCGTGGCAGCACGGCGCTGCGGGCGGATTTCAGTGGCAGCAGTTTGGTGGGGACGATAAAGACAGTAGCAGCCATGATAACTCCCTCCATGCTCCGCATGGGGTAAGCTGCGGTAATTCATGATAGCACGGTTCCGTTAGGATCACCGACAAATCCGTCTTT
>CAIMWO010000055.1 GCA_903845195.1 uncultured Phycisphaerales bacterium | reverse complement strand
TGGCGATGGCGCCATGGCAATCGATGTGAATGCAACCGTCAGCGGATGGGATGACCACGTGCTCTATGGCCAGCGGATTCGAAATTACACCAGTAAGCCCATCGAAGTCGAAGTGCGGCGAAGTTTTGACGGCGATGTGACTTTTCTCTCGGACCTGCCAGGATTGAAACTGTTCGACTACCGCACGCCGGAGTTCACCGTGAACGTCGACCCCGGCAAGAAGGAAGAATTCACCTTCGAAGCCCTGACGCGACAGGGGAGCAGTTCTAAGCAGAACCGTGTCGAGATCGAAAAACCCAAGTGAGTGTTCCGAACCAGACGCCCGTCAGCAGAACGCAGCAGTTTGTAAGGCGAGCACTCGGAGGGAAGGAGAGGTAGGGGGGGAGGGGGGGTATCAGTCGGGGCCTCGCTCGTCGCGAAGCAGCAGCGTGTAGAACGCCTGCTTAAGCCGATTGGAAAAGCGGACTTTCCCAACCGGTGCCATCGGAATCCAGTGGATCTGCTCGGGATGCTTCAATCCCCACTCGATGAACCGCGCTGTTTCATCCAGCATCCGCTGCCGCCATTGTTCATAGGTCTCATTCTTGCGGAATGTTGAATGATGCGTCGGCATGACGCCATTATATCGCGGCGAGAATGAACTATTGTCCTGCGGCTGTGAAACTCGTACCCGGCGGCTTTGCCGGTTCCGATGCCCCGGGCTATCATCGAAGGCCTGAACGCGATTCCAATTGTGCCACTGCGGGAGCATCAATGGCTGGTGTGAAACGGAATATCCTGGTGACCTCGGCGTTGCCCTACGCCAACGGCTCAATCCACATCGGGCACCTGGTGGAATACATCCAGACCGACATCTGGGTGCGCTTCCAACGCCTGATGGGTCATGATGTCCTTTACGTCTGCGGCGACGATTCCCACGGTACCCCCATCATGGTGAACGCCCAGAAACGCGGCATCGATCCCGAAACCTTCATCACTCAGATGAATCAACAACACAAGGAAGACTTCGCGAAGTTCGGCGTGGCATTCGACAATTTCTACACCACGCATTCTCCTCTCAACCGCGAACTCTCCGAGCAGATTTACCTGCGCGTCAAAGATGCCGGCTACACCGTGCGGAAAGAGATCGAACAGTTTTACGATCCCGTGGCCAGTACCTTCCTCGCCGACCGCTTCATCAAAGGCACCTGCCCCTTCTGCAAGACGCCCGACCAGTACGGCGACGGCTGCGAATCCTGCAATCGCACCTACAACCCCACCGACCTGATCGATCCGAAGAGCGTTTTTTCCGGCGCCACCCCCGTTCTCAAGAAGAGCGAACACATCTACCTGCGCCTCGAACCGGCGCGCGATTTCCTCGTGAAACTCTATGAAGCCGGCTTCGTCGATCCCAGCGTCGCCAACAAACTCAAGGAATGGTTTGCCGAGCCGCTGCGCGACTGGGACATCTCCCGCGATGCCCGCTTTTTCGGCTTCGAAATCCCCGGCGAAACCGGCAAATATTTCTACAACTGGTTCGACGCGCCCATCGGTTATCTCGCGAGCCTCGGCAACAAGCTCGGCCTTGATGCCGCAAAAACACAGAAATACTGGAACGACCCGGAAATGGAAATTTTCCATTTCATCGGCAAAGACATCCAGTACTTTCATGCGTTGTTCTGGCCAACCATGCTCAATGCCGCCGGCTTGCGCGTGCCGACCAAACTTGCCATCCACGGCTTTCTCACCGTCAACGGCGAAAAGATGAGCAAGAGCCGCGGCACGTTCATCAACGCTTCCGTCTACGCCAAACACCTCGATCCACAGTACCTCCGGTACTACTTCGCCACCAAACTCGGCCCCACGCCGGAGGATCTCGACCTCTCCTTCGAAGATTTCGCCGGCCGTATCAATGGCGAACTGGTCAACAAACTCGCCAATCTCGTAAGCCGCTGTGCGCCGATGCTCTCGCGAATGCTCGAAGGCAAGCTCGGCGTCTCCGCCGCCGACGCTGTCCCGCTCCTCCGCGAAATCCGCGGCGCCGCGGACGAACTCGCCGCCGCCTACGACGGCCGGAACTACGCCCTCGTGACGCGGACAATCTGCACCCTCGCCGACAAGGCCAATAAGTACTTCGAAGATCAGGCTCCCTGGAAACTCGTGAAGGCCGATCCCGAAGCCGCCCGCGGCGTCCTGACCGCCGCCCTCGAAGCAGGCCGCATCCTCACGATCTACCTCAAGCCGATCCTTCCCGATTTCGCGGCCAAGGTGGAGAAGTGCCTGGTGATCCAGCCGCTGGAATGGGATGACCTGCAAGAGGCGATGGAACCTCACGCCATTCACCCGTTTGAACATCTCGTACAAAGATTGGATATGAAACTCGTGGAGAACATGGTGGAAGAATCCAAAGAAAGTTTGTCCCAGAAGTCCGATGCCGCCAACCAGGCGCCCGCAACGGCGACCGCCGCCGGCGCTCCGCAGCCCACCGTGACGACCCCCGCATCAACTGCGAGCGCCAAGCCTGCCGCGCCCGCGCACCCGGATGAAGAACCGCTGGCCCCGATTATCAATTTCGACCAATTCCTCGCTGTGGATCTCCGCATTGCCCGCGTTCTCACCGCTGAATCGCTCGAAAAATCCGACAAGCTCATGAAAATCACCCTCGACGTCGGCCATCTCGGCCAGCGCACGATCCTCGCAGGCATCAAGAAAGCCTACACGCCGGAAAAACTCGTCGGCCGCCTCGTCATGTTCTGCGCCAACCTCGCCCCGCGCACCATGGGCAAATTCGGCACCAGCGAAGGAATGATTTGCGCCGCCGGCCCTGGCCCCGTCGAAGTCTTCGTCCTCTCTCCTGACGCCGGCGCCAAACCCGGGCAACGCGTGCATTGACGGGTAGACGGCAGGCAGTAGACAGTAGACGGGGATTTGCATTCGGAGGTCGCAACATGTCATCGCAGCGGTTTACGGATACCGAGGTCTGGCGGGCGGCACACGGGTTTGTGCTCGCGGTTTATGCGATGACGAAAGAGTTTCCGAAAGAAGAACTTTTCGGATTAACATCACAGTTACGCCGCGCTGCAGTATCAATTCCCGCAAACTTCGCGGAAGGATTCAAGAAAACCGGCAGTATGGACAAAGCACGGTATTACAACATTGCCCAAGGGTCACTTGAGGAATGCCGCTATTATCTGATTCTTTCGCATGACCTCGGTTACGCCGAGACTTCGCAACTCGAAGAAGAGCTTGATCGCTTGGGCCGTTTGTTATCCGGTTACATGCAAGCAATGCTGTCTCAGACAAAAAGGAAACAGAACGCGGTAATGTAGGCGTCTCTCCGCTCCCCCCCCCCGTCTACTGTCTACCGTCTACTGTCTAGTCCCCCATGCCCATCAAACTAGCCATCCTCGGCCTCGACACCATTCAGCGCGACTGGCTGGATGCCGTCGCACAGTTGCGCGATGCGGGAGAGATCGAACTGGTCGGCGTGGGCCATCGCACGGCGGCGCTGGCTCGCGATGTGGCCGATGCCGTCCACGCTCCTGCCTTTGACGAGCTCAAACGCCTGCTCCGCGAGGGCTCCCCTCAGGTCATCCTGATCGATCGCCCCGCGAATGTGCCGCTCGAATTTATTACGCTCTGCATCGAACAAGACGTCGGCCTCCTCTCGCTCGGCCCCATCGTCAACAACTACGGAGAAGCGCAAGCCCTCGCCGAAATGCTCGAACCCCGCACCCACCTCCTCTACACCTGGCCGCAATTCGCGGATTCCTTCGCCTGGAAACAGTGCGCCCAGGCCGACGAATATTTGCGTCCGATTAAATTCGCCAGCATGAGCTGGCTTGGCCTCAATCACGCCCTCGCCAAGACTTCCGGTCGCACCGAAAGCATCGTCCGCAGTTTGAGCGTCCTGGCCTGGGATGCCATCACCACCCTCGTTCGCCTCATGGATGCCCCCACTTCCGTTTACGCCTCGATCCGCGGCACCGTCGCCACCGGAGACGCCTTCACCGACATCTCCGGCTCCGCTTCCTTGACCCTCCGCTTCCCCGACGACGTCACCGCCAGCGTCACCCTCTCCGACCGCGTCGAAACCCACCGCGAACTGCTCGTCCTCGGCCAGACCGGCTCGCTCCGTCTCGACGGCAACCGCTACAGCTTCTGCGACGCCGACGGCAAGGTGATCGAAGAGGGCAGTTCCTCCCGCGAAACGGGCGTAGATCAGGCGCTTGGTACACTGCGTCGATTCATCGAACAATACCAAAGCCAGCCCTCACCCCACCGCGGATGGGAACATCGCCTCGAAGTGATCGCCTCGGTCATGGAGGCCATGGTCGTCAGCCATCGCACGGGCTCGGCCGAAAACCCGGAAAAGTTCCGTGACCTCCGCAGATAATTCCGCAGTCGCGGCTTCCTTGATCCCTTATCGCCGGCACCGGCCTCCTATCATTCTGTTGACCGCAAAACCAGTCACGCACCCCGCGCGGATTGGACGATAAGACGATAACAAGCTGGTATGCAGTCACGGAGCGAAATATGAAACGCGTGCGGGTCATGTTATTCGGGGGATTGGTCGCAGGTGCAGTGCTGGCAGCAGCTTCGGTCGGCGGCGCCGGCGGGCAGAACGTCGGTAGCGTTCAGGTCGAGGGGAACTCCACCCTCGTGCGTGGGCAAACCGAACCCATCGCCAAAGTCGAAGTCCCCGCATCGGTTCGCGGGCAACTGCTGGAAGTAAACGTTACCGAAGGCCAGGCCGTCAAAAAGGGCCAGCCGCTGGCGAGAATCGACGATGCCATCCAACAGCAAACCGTGGAACTCGCCCGGCTCGATGCCGAAGCCTCCGCCGAAATCAAACTCGGCGAAACGCACGTCGAATTCGCCCGCGTCGAGTGGGACCGCTGGAGCAAAAACGCCGCCGCCACCGATACCGAAAAACGCCAGAAGGAACTCCAGCTCAAACAAGCCCAGCTTGAACTGGAACAGAAAAAAGAACAGCAGAAACAGAAAGAAGTCGTCCTCAAACGCGAACAGATCACCCTCGATCACATGACCATCAAGAGCCCCATCGACGGCCTCGTGCTCCGCGTTAACAAATCCGCCGGCGAATCGACGGATGAAAACCCCCTGATCGTCGTCGTCCAGACCAAACGCCTCAACGCCGTCTTCTACCCACCCAAACAGATGTTCGGCAAAGTCGCCGTCGGCGATAAAGTCACGTTGGATTTCTCCACCGAACCGCCGCTCAAACGCGAAGCCGCCGTCGTCAGCGTCGATCCGATCATCGACTCGGCCAGCGGTTTCTTCCGCGTCAAAATGGAACTCGATAACGCCGATCAGAAAATCCCCGCCGGCACCGCCGCCAACTGGACCTGGTCTGCAAAATAAGGCTCCGTTACAACGCCCCGCCTGCTAATAATGATGACTTGCAGATCTTCGATCTCACCGCTCATCATCATCATCATGCAAAATTCGCTGCGCCGGCGTCGTCAGATCGTCGAACTGCCCCGACCGCGCGCACCAGATAAACGCCGCCACCGCCGCCCCCGCAAAGATCAGCGCCAACGGTAAAACCACATAAAGCACCACCATCACCCAGCCCTCCGCATAAGAGGGATGGAAAATTGAGAATGAGGAATAGTGAATAGTGAAAGTGCTGGCGCAGTGTGGCTTACGCCATTTCGATGCCAGAATCTTCTTTCACTATTCTCCATTCTCTATTCTCTATTTTTGAACGTTTTCGCGCCAAACGCCAGACTCAGTACCGTAAGCGAACTGATCGGCATCAGAATCGCCGCCACCAGCGGATTGATCAGCCCGAGCGCCGCCAGCGTGACCCCGAAAGTATTGTAGGCCAGCGACGCCGCCATCGCCCGGTGAATCACCGCCAAGGTCCTACGCGACGCCCGCAGGCAATCGACGATTGCCCTCAGTCCCGGCCGGTTCAAGTAAATGCTCGCCGCCGATAGCGAAGCCTCCGCCCCGCCATGCACCGCGATGCCCACCGTCGCCGCCGCCAGGGCCGCCGCATCATTCACCCCATCGCCCACCATCACCACCGGCCCATTTTGCAATTCACTTTGTACGATCACCAATTTCTGCTCCGGCAGCAATCCGCCCTTGGCGTCGCCTGCCGGTATTCCCAGCTGTCCCGCGACATGCTGCACAATTGCCGGGTCATCCCCTGAAAGAATTTCCACCCGCCAGCCCAGCGTCCGCAGTTCCGCCAGCGTCACCGCCGCATCCGGCCGCAGGCCATCCCCGCACGCCGCCACCGCACGCACCGCACCCTCTACCGCCACCACCACCGGGCTCGCACCCGCCGCCAACTGCTTGCCGATTTCCTCATCCGCCCACCCGGGAATCTCCATCCCGCGCGATCGCACAAATCGCCGTGACCCCATCACCACGGCCCGTCCATCCACCGTTCCCGTGATTCCCCCCTCCGCACATTGCACCACGTCCGCGACCTGCACGTCACCGTTTGCTCTATTCTCTATTCTCCATTCTCCATTCGTTAATCCCTCCGCCATCGCCCGTGCGGTCGGATGCGTCGAATGCCTTTCGATCGCTAACACGAGCGGCTTGATACTTTCGTCTCCCACCCAATTCACCACCGAAATCCGTCCCGTCGTCAGCGTGCCCGTTTTGTCCAGCAACAGCAATCCCGGCTTGGCCAGCCGTTCCAACGTCTCGCCACCCTTGATCAGAATCCCCCGCCGCGCCGCCCGCCCAATTGCCACGCTCACCGCCAGCGGCGTCGCCAGTCCCAGTGCACAGGGACAAGCCACAATCAATATCGCCACCGTATATTCCGCAGCATATTTCGACCCCGCCAGGAACCATCCGAAGAACACCACTGCCGCAATGGCCAGTACCACCACCAGAAACCATCCCGCCAGCCGATCCGCAAGCAGCACAATCGGCGCTTTGCTTCGCGCCGCCTGCGTCACCAACCGCATCAGCCTGCCGACGCGCGTCTCCTCACCCGTCGCACGCACAGCTACCAGCACCGCCGACGTCAAATTCACCGTCCCCGCATGCACCACGTCACCTGCCGAAATCCCCCTCGCCCGCGATTCCCCCGTCAGTAGACTCTCATCGAGCGAGGAACTCCCCTCGAGCACCACCCCATCCACCGGCACCGATTCCCCTGCCAACACCTCCACCACATCCGCCACCTTCAACGCCGTGATCGGCACCTCCTCAAGTTTCCTTTTCCTTGCGACCGGTGCAGCCCCTGACACGATCCTTTCGTCATTCTCTATTCTCAATTCACTATTCTTAATTCCCATTACTCGCCGCGCCGTCATCGGTGTCAGTGAAAACAGCAGCTCCACCGAGTCGTCCGCCAGCGTCTGCTGCCGATGCTGCAGAAATCTCCCCACCAGCAGCAAAAACACCAGCACCGACAGCGAATCAAAATAGATATCGCCCGTGTTGGTGATCGTGTTATACACTCCCGCGATTCCGCCGGCCCCCAGCGCCAGGGCGATCGGTAAGTCCAAGTGCGGCGTCCGCGTCTTGATCGCCGCCCACGCCCCGCGAAAAAATACCGACCCCGGCCACGCCAGCGCCACAATTCCAATCGCCGTCGACAGCCAGCGGAAAAACAGCCGGTACGCCGGATCCATCGTGGACAGCATTCCCGCATACAACGCCACCGCCAGCAGCATGGTGTTCCCCGCGCACGCCCCCGCAACGCCGATCCGTATCATCTGCCGCCGATCATCCAGTTTCCGCACGCTCCGCGCCGTGTTCGATCGCGCCGGGTGCGGTGGATACCCCAGCGAATCGAGCATCCGTCCGATCCGCGATAGCGCCACCGCCTCCTGCCGCCACGTCACGGTCAACAGCGATTTGCCCAAATCCAGCCGCGCCTCGCTCACCCCCGGCAGCAGGTTGGGCAACTTTTCCACTAACCACACGCACGCCGCACAATGCGTGCCCTCAAGAAAGAACGCAGTCCGCCTCAATTCTGAATTCTGAATTCCGAACTCTGAATTTGTCAGTAGAGAGGCGTGAAGGTCCAGAAACGTCGGATCATCGAATTCCCGATACGACTTGCCCGTCACCTTCGCCGGCTCCGCCGCTTGACCCGCATCCGCCAGGTCGCGGTCGCGAAACGCGTAATACCGGTCCAGATGGCACGCATGGATGATCGAAAAAACCGTCTTGCACCCATGACAGCAAAATTGATGCTCCGCGTCCGTCTCGATCAGCCCCGTCGGCACCGGCAAATGACAATGCGCGCAGAGAACCTCCTCGCGCGCCGCGGATGACGATGTCGATGTCATCGTCATTGCCCCGCCTCCACCGCCGCGGTCCCGCGCGTGCAACAAGGCATTTCTTCGCCGGCATTCGGCACTCGTGTCGTAGATATCCCCTGCCCCATTTCCGAGTTCTTCATCTTCAATTCCAGATGCACCATCCCCGCCCGCGACCAGATCGTGTACAGCCCCACCAGCAGCACCGCCGTCGCCGTCAGCGCCGGTAGCTTCGCCGCCAGCGGACGCGAAAGCTTTTGAATGCCCATTCCCAGTGTCGCCAGCATCGGCAGCGTCCCGATCCAAAACGCCAGCATCGCCGCCGCTCCGCTCAGCGGATGCGCCGTTCCCGCCGCCGTGATCACAAATGCATACAGCCACCCGCACGGCAACAGCGTCGTCAGCAATCCCGTGACCAATGCCCGCGCCATCGGTCCGCGGCTCATGTTTCGCTGATGGCCCGCCGTCGCCAACCTCTGCAAAACCTCCGGCACCGGCAGCGGCCACAACTTCATCCCCATCACCCGCAGCAGCGTCAGCGATGCGAACCCCACCATCAGCGCGCCGGCCCCGATCGCCGCCGTCCGCTGCCATCCCGCCAGCCGCCCCCCCAGGTCCACAAACGACCCCAACGCCCCAGCCATCGACCCCAATGCTACATATGTGATCAGCCGCCCCCCGTGATACGCCGCCTGCAATCGCCATCGCGGTGTCCGCACCGACGGATCACCCGCGCCAATTGCAAACATCAGAAACGCCCCACACATCCCCGCGCAGTGCAAACTGCCCAGCAGCGATGCGATCAGAATCGTAATCAATAACGCAGTCATGACGCCCCAAATAGCCGTTCATCCGCAATCAACGGACTCGCACAATCTCTTCCCGCCTGCCCTCGGTGATTCGCACCCTCCGCAACACTTACTGCCCGCTGGCCTTCGCCACTTCTTGCCGCGATGTATGCACAAACGCCTGCTTGCCCCGCTGGATCGTGATGCGAAATTCGCACAGCCCCGCGTACGGCAGCGGCGTCGAGGCCACATACTTGCCCGGCTCGCCCATCATCAACTTCACGGAGTAGTGCTGCTGACCATGTGCATGAAAGAAATAATCGACCTGCACCGTAGCGCCGGCAATCGGCGCCTGCCCGGCATCCGTCAGCGTCACGATCAGCGCCCGCGACCCATCCGTGGTCATCGCATCGCCGCAGGTAATCGCCGCCGTCCATCCCAGCGCCTTCGATGCCCGCTCCGCCGCCTGCTGTTCGTCCCAATGCCCCGACTTGTCGTAGTAATTCGCCTCCACCGCCGGCGCCGAGCGCGTCGCCAGAATCACCCCCGCGATGCACATCCCCAGCTGCAGGCACAGCAGCCCCACAATCACGCTCGTCCATATCCACACCGCCCGCCGTGTCTCGGCCTTGGTCGGAATGGCGTTAAGATTCGTCATGGCTCCGCTCCACTTCTTGTCGCCGCCGGACTGGCCGAAACCACATTCATCGGCCCCAGCAGCCGCGCCGCAACATCCTTCGAAAATCCCTGCCCGTCCGTGACGCGAAGTGTGACATCAATCGTTCCCAGCTTCCCGGCAAACGCGCCCAGAGGCACCTCAATCACAAATCCTTGCGTCTCCGCATGATCCGGCGCTACCGTTAGCGGATTCCTGTCCGCAACAATCCGCGCTTCCGGCACATTGACCAGTTGAAACGCATACTCCTGCGGCTTATCCGTCCGATTCTGCACCTTCAACCGCATCGAATTCGCGATCTGCCCATTCGCCAGCATCGTGAACGGATTACCGAAATTCCGCAGCAGCGTCACGTCCGCCGTTCCCTTGTTGGAAAAAATGACGATCCAGACCGTGATGAGAATCGCCAGCAGTGCCGGATAGAACACCACCCGCGGCCGCAACACCCGCACCTTCTCTCCTTCGATTGCCGCCTGAGATGAATACCGTATCAACCCCCGCGGCCGCCCGATCTTCTCCATCACCGCATCGCATGCATCGATGCACTGCGTGCAGTTGATGCACTCCATTTGCAGACCGTCGCGGATATCAATGCCCGTGGGACAGGTGGCGACGCACAGATGGCAATCGATACAATCGCCGCGTGTGGACGGTATCGGTGTGTCGGAGTGTCGGGGTATCGGTGTGTTGAGAACCGTCAACGCCGATACCCCCATACTCCGAGACTCCGATACCCGCCTCCCCCGTGGCTCCCCCCGCTTCCTGTCGTACGACACAATCAGCGACCACTTATCCAGCAGCACGCTCTGAAAACGTCCGTACGGGCAGGCAATCAAGCACAGCTGCTCGCGAAACCAGTAGAAGTCGAAGAACATCAGCACCGTCGTCACAGCCATCACCAGAAATGCCGTGGGGTGCTGCACCGGGCTTTCCGTCATCCACTGCCGCAGATTCTCGACGCCCACGAAGTAAGCCAGAAAAGTATGCGCCGGGAGTGCAGTCACCAGCAGCGCCGCCACGAAGTACGCAGGCTTGCGCCACCCCGCAAGGGAGGCTCTGGATTCGCCCCCTTTGCCCGTTGTCCCCTCGAACAGCCGCTCCAGCGGACGGTACAAAAATTCCATGTACACCGTCTGCGGGCACGCCCATCCGCACCACAGCCGCCCCAGCAACGCAGTAAACAGAAAGATCGACACAAAAATCGTCAACAGCAGAATCGCCAGCAACAGCGTATCCGTCGGCAGAAACGTGTAACCCAGAATATGAAAACGCCGATGCGCAATATCCAGCAGCACCGCCGGAAAACCATTCACCGGCAGCCACGGCAATCCGAAAAACAGCACGATCAAAAAATAAGCCGCCAGCCGCCGCGCCGTCAGAAAACGCCCCAGCGACAGCCGCGGACGCAACCAGATCCGCCGCCCGGCCTGCGTCATCGTGGTTAGCACCGAATCTGGAGCATTCTGAATCGTCATACCATTACTACTTACTTCATTTGGGTCTGCGGCGCGCTGGCCGCCGGCAACGGCTTCGGCCACGCCGGCATCAAATCGCCCTCGGGCGCCCGGCCGGGTTTGTTCTGTCCACGCAAACTCGCCACGTACGCCGATACCAGCGAAATCTCGTTGGGGATCAGGCGGTTATTCCACGCGGGCATGGCGCCGTTGTTGGCGCCGCTGGTGATCACCCGCGGAATGTCCGTGATCCGCTTAATATTTTTGGCGTATTCGTCCGTGAGATTGGGGCATATCACACCGCCCTGCCCCTCGGGCCCGTGACAGGAAATGCAGTTGGCCTTGAAGATGCCCTGGCCCATGAGCCGGTAGTCGTCCTTCTGCGCCCAGGCGACGAGGTTCGCTTCCGTCACCTTGAGTTCGCCGATGCCCGCGAAACGTTTCAACAAATCCGCTGTCTTCTCTTCGGTATAAGAGGCTTCGACCGTGCGCTCGGGTATCCCCGACTCGTAATACACAAAATACCCGATCGCAAAAACGATGCTCGCGGCAAACAATGCCACCCACCATCCCGGCATCGGGTTGTCGTATTCCTGGATGCCGTCGTAACTGTGATCGGATAGCTTGTCCATCCCGGGCGCTGCTTGACCGCTGCTCATGTGATCCTCTTTCCAACGACCGACCTGTTCAACATCGTGTGCCATGCCCAGTGGGGCGGGGGCCCCGCTGGGCATGTTCTCATTTACTGTCTACCGACTACCGTCTACTTCATCCTCATTAGGCAGATTCGCCATCCGCTGGGCATTGCTTTTCGGCCGCCGCCATTCCCGCAGCAGCACGCCCGCGAAGACGGCGATGAAAATCACCAGCGCCATGGATGGAAATATCACCGCACCCATTGCTTCAACTGCACTTCGTAACATCATCATCTGGCACCCTACCTTCGCTGGCCTCCGCACGAGCCGGAGGCACTGTGCTTACTTCGCGGCCGCCGTCGGTTGAGTTGCGGCCGCAGATTGTGTCGCCGGAGCCGCCGGCGGCGCTCTAAACAAATCCGTTCCCAGCCGCTGCAGATAGGCCACCAACG
Organism: uncultured Phycisphaerales bacterium; assembly: GCA_903845195.1. Taxonomy (GTDB): domain Bacteria; phylum Planctomycetota; class Phycisphaerae; order WQYP01; family WQYP01; genus CAIMWO01. Next base: position 4,969 of record CAIMWO010000055.1, on the reverse strand, counting down.
CGACAACCTGCTTGTCTTCGAGTCCTGCCTGCCCGCCCTCCTTGATCACGCCCGCGACGATCAATGCAGCCTGGATATGGGCATCGGATTCGGCAGAACGCACTTGGTCATTGCTATACGGAACGCCGAGATTCTGCATCGCTTTGAGCTTTGTCGGCAGCGTTGCGAAATCGGCCGGCGTTTCCAGCAGCCATGGATATCTTGGCATGATGGAATTAGCCGTCATATCCGGCGGATCGATGAAATGCCGGACATGCCAATTCGACGATCGCGCGCCGCCCTCCCGCGCCAGATCCGGCCCGATACGCCGCGAACCCCACTGGAACGGATGGTCATACACAAATTCGCCCGCCTTTGAATATTCCTGGCTGTAACGCTTCGTCTCAGGCAGAATGGGACGAATCATCTGCGAGTGACAGTTGTAGCAGCCTTCCGCCACATAAATGTCGCGGCCCAGCAGTTCCAGCGGCGTGTACGGCTGCACGCTGGCGATCGTCGGCACATTTGACCGTATCAAGAACGTCGGAATAATCTCGAACAGGCTCGCCACCGCCACCGCCACGATCACCCAGATCGTGAACTTCAGCGGCCGCGCCTCCCAACGCCGATGCCAGAAGAGTTGTGCAAACCGATCGACCTTCTTGCCTATTTCGGCCACCTGCATGTCGGCGAGCGGAGTCGGCGGAATCGGCGGATCAATGTACGCCTTGCTCAACGGCGCCGCCTCAATGACCGGAACATCGTATACCGCGGGCCGCGCTTTCCAGGTCATGTAGAAATTGATCGCACAGAGTAGACCACCCGCTAGGTACATCCCGCCACCTAGGATGCGAATCCAGTACATCGGGATCAGCACCACCACGGTTTCGATGAAGTCCGGATAGGTCAGCGCCCCTTTGTCATTGATCGCACGCCACATCAGTCCCTGCGTCAGCCCCGCGACGTAGATCGCGATGATGTAAAGCAAAATCCCGATCGTTCCCAGCCAAAAGTGCATGTTCGCCAGCTTCTGCGAATACAGCTTCGTCTGGAACAACCGCGGCAGCAGCCAGTAAATCATCCCGAACGTCATGAACCCCACCCACCCCAGCGCCCCCGAGTGGACGTGAGCGATGCCCCAGTCCGTGTAGTGCGAAAGCGAGTTGACGGATTTGATCGAGAGCAGCGGCCCTTCAAAGGTCGCCATGCCGTAAAAGGTGATGGCCACGACGAAAAACTTCAGCACCGGATCCTGTGAAACCTTGTGCCACGCGCCCCGCAGCGTCAGCAGGCCGTTGATCATGCCGCCCCATGAAGGCATCCACAGCATCACCGAAAAGATCATCCCCAGCGTGCTGGCCCATTCCGGCAATGCCGTGTAATGCAGATGGTGCGGCCCTGCCCAGATGTAAATGAACACCAGCGACCAGAAATGCACGATCGACAACCGGTAGGAATACACCGGCCGCCCTGCCGCCTTGGGCACGAAGTAATACATCATCCCCAGGAATGGTGTCGTCAGGAAAAACGCCACCGCGTTATGCCCGTACCACCATTGCATGAAGGCATCCTGCACGCCCGCATAAATCGAGTAACTCTTGAACATTGAGACGGGAATCGACAGGTTATTGAATACGTGCAGCACCGTCACCGCGACGATCGTGGCAATATAAAACCAGATCGCCACGTAGATATGCCGCTCGCGCCGCCGCGCCAGTGTCATGAAGAAATTCGTCCCGAAAAATCCCAGCCACACCACCGCGATCGCAATGTCGATCGGCCATTCCAGCTCCGCGTATTCCTTCCCCTGCGTGATGCCGAAAGGAAGCGTCAACGCCGCGGAAACAATGATGAGCTGCCATCCCCAGAAATGCGCCCATGAGAATTTGTCCGACCACATGCGGGCTTTACACAACCGCTGCATCGAGTAATAAACGCCCGCGAAGATCGCATTGCCGGCAAAGGCAAAGATGACGGCATTGGTATGCAGCGGACGCAGGCGTCCGAAGGTGATTTGCTGAATGCCGCCGTTGAGTGCAGGAAACGCCATTTCGGTGGCGATGATGATCCCCACCAGAAACCCGACCAACCCCCAGATCAGCGTCGCCAAAGTAAACGCGCGGACGATGGAATCATCGTATGAAAAACGATCCAGCGCCGGGTTGCTGGGGTCTTCTAACGGGCGGCTACTACTGACGGACGCGACGCTGGACATATAGAGAATCTCCACAAGGCGGTAACCCGCAAGTGAGTTATGGACCTGTTTATCCATAATAAGAACAAAAGATAAAGAATATGCTGTTATTAGTCAAGTCAAATCGCTTGATTTCCAGCGCCGATGGGTGCTTTTACTGAATTTACTATGGTGTTGGTGGTGCGCTAATCGACCGGCGACACTCGCTTGGGAAACGCCAAACTGGCGAGCACGCTCGTGATCAACACGCCCAAAATCACCCCCAGCGAGATGTACTTATTGATCACCCAATGATGCTCTTGTCCCGTCACCAAGCGTCCGTATAAGTCCCCCATCAGCGGCACAAGCATCTTGACGCCGACGAATCCCAGTATTGCCGCCAGTCCCACGCGCAAATAATGGAGCTTGTCCATCACTCCCGCGAGGATGAAATACATCGAGCGCAACCCCAGAATGGCAAACACGTTCGATGTATAGACGATGAACGGGTCGCGCGAGATGCCGAAGATGGCTGGTATCGAATCCAATGCGAATACCAGATCGGTGAATTCGATGCAGACCAGCACCAGGAAGAGTTGAGTCGCCAAACGTCGGCCGTTGATGCGGGTAAAGAAGCGGTCGCCATCGTAATCCGAATGGAACGGCAGAATGCGTTTGGCGATGCGGAGCGGGAGGCCTTTGGCGGGATCGGGCTCCTCGGAACCGCCGAAAAGCATTTTGGCGCCGGTGAAGACCAGGAATGCCCCGAACAGGTAGATAATCCACTGGAACCGCGCCAGCAGCGCGGCACCCGCTACGATCAGCGCGCCGCGCATGACCAATGCGCCCAGCACGCCCCAGAAGAGAACGCGATGCTGTTTTTCGCTGGGCACCTTGAAATACGCCATCAACACGGCGAAAAGGAACACGTTGTCGGCGGAAAGCGAAAGCTCCACGACATAGCCGGTGAGAAACAGAATTGCCGCGTCTGGGCCGGTGGCGGGATAGAATCGGCTCACCGGGCTGGCGGCAAGTTCGGGAGAGACGATACCCAGATGAAGAAAGTGAGCGGGCCCGTAGGCCCAGAAGACGAAGCCTGTAAAACCCAGCGCCAGGACGATTGGAACGAGTGTTCCAATGAGCGCTTCTTTCATTTGAATTTCATGGGCTTTGCGGTGCAGGATGAAGAGGTCCAGCGCCAGCATGATCAACACGAAGACGAGAAATCCACCCCAGGCGATAAGTTGTTGGCTGTCCATGAGTTTCCGCGCGTCCGAACGAATTCGTGCCACTGATCTGCATTACTCTAGCGAAATTTGAGTCCCAGCGACACAGGCAAAGGTGCGTTTTGACGTTTCTTAGGATGGGTTAGAACAAGGCGAAGAGTGTTCTGCGACATCGGCTCGCATCGTGCGTATTGCGGGCGGTAAGATGGCTATACTTTGGATCAAAACGGGCGCGATTTGGACTGCTTTTGCATCGAATTTGGCGCGTTTTGAGTGATATTGAAGTGATTTTGAATCGTTTTTTTGAGTTTTTGAGGGGATTGTGATGCGATTTGGACATTGTGCGATTGCGCTGGGGTTGCTGACTCTGACGGTGCGAGCCGGCGCGCAAACCATGCCGGAAAAAGTGCCGGCCGATGCGCTGGTGTATGTCGGGTGGGAGGGGTCGGTCGCGTTGGGCAAATCTTACGACGCGTCGCACTTGAAGGGGATGATCGATGCGCTGGGGCTCAAGGAGTACATTGCCGCGGCGCTCCAGAAACAGCAGCAGGGCCGGGACGCTGCCAAGCTTGAGCAGGAGCAGTTGGCCCAGGATCTGTTTACGGCAGTGAGCAAGTCGCCGACGGTGTTCTATTGTGGGCCGTTTGATTTTTCGGTTCAGCCGCCGCGGCCGCGGATCGCGGTTTTTTCCAAGGTCGGGGCAGCAGATGCGACGGCGCTGGCGGCACGGCTCAACAAGGCTGCCAAAGATTCGACGGATCCCAAGAAGCAGCCGACGGAGGCGAGCGCAGAACAGGAGATGCTGACGGTGTTGGTCGGCGATGCGGCGGATCTCAAGACCCGCCTGGCAGGAGCCAAGGAGCATTCGCTTTCGACCCTCAAGGAATTTCAGGATGCGATGAATTCGCTGAGCGGAGCGAAACATGAGCAGGCGCCGGCGTGCGTGTTTATCAATGCGGAATTGGCGCTCCAATCGATCAATGAAGGTGTGGCTGCCAGCGATAATGCCCAGGCACGTATGGGTTGGCCCAAGGTTGTGGATGCACTGGGATTGGATGCGATCCGCAACATGGCCTGGATCGGCCGCTTTGACGGCGCGGACTGGACCAACGATTCGCTGGTGAGCTTTACCGCCAAGCGGTCGGGCCTGGCGGGCTTCTTGGACAATAAGCCACTGAGCGCCGATGCGCTCAAGATGATTCCGAAAAATGCCACCGTGGCGAGCGTGATTCGTTTTGACGGCGTGCGATTGCTGAACGATATCCGTGCTGCCGCCACCCGGGCGGATGAACGCGGGGCGCAGATTTTCGATGCCGGTCTCAACCAGCTTTTCTTTTTTACCGGCGTGGATTTTCAGAAGGATCTTTTGCCGGCGCTCTCGGATGAGTTTGTGATTTATGCAGCGCCCGATGCTGATGGCAAATCGGTCCGCGGTCTGACGCTGGTCAACACAGGGCAATCGCATTCTCAAGTTTGAAGGATGAGTAGCAGGTAGTTGTGGTCCCAGCCGGCGCGGAGACGTTTGGCGCGGATCGAGATCTTGCGGGTGGTCTCGCGTTGGAGCATGTTCAAGGCGGCGCGGCGGAGGCGG
>CAIMWO010000054.1 GCA_903845195.1 uncultured Phycisphaerales bacterium | reverse complement strand
TCCCCTACGACAAACTGATCGAGATGGACGAAATCAACGGCGAATTCCCGCAATGCGACGTCGCCCTGGTCATCGGCGCCAACGACGTGGTGAACCCCGCCGCACGCCACGACAAGAATTCGCCGATCTACGGCATGCCCATCCTGGACGCCGACAAGGCCCGGACGGTCATGGCCATCAAGCGTTCGATGAAGCCCGGGTTCGCCGGCATCGAGAACGAACTCTACTTCGCGGATAATTGCATGATGCTCTTCGGCGACGCCAAAGCGGTCGTCGCCAGCGTGGCCAAGGAACTGGCCGACGCTGCGAAGTAAATCACTAGCGACTCAAACCAAAGGGATGGCCGACCAAGCCATCCCTTTTTCATGCGCCGAAATCGACAGAAAAAATTCGCTTTTCCACTTTCGAGGGCTATGCTGAAAAACTTTGCCGGTTCCGGCGTTGGGGCACTCAAAAAACTCGAAGGAGCCTTCCATGCGTATGCTGATGAACGTCAAACTGCCGCTCGAACCGTTCAACTCCGCCGTCCGGGCCGGCACCGTCGGAAAGACGATCCAGAAGATCCTCGAGGCCCTCAAGCCCGAAGCCGCCTATTTCACCGAACACGACGGCCACCGCGGCGCTATTCTCGTGCTCGACGTCAAAGATCCCTCCTCGATCCCCTTGCTCGCCGAGCCCTGGTTCCTGAGCTTCAACGCCGAATGCAACTTTCGCATCGCCATGACGCCCGAAGACCTGGCACGCTCCGGTATCGACACCGTCGCCAAGCTCTGGTGACCTATCGCACCACTCAAGCCTGCCGTGTCCCCCCCCCGTTGAAAATTGAAAATTGATAATTGGTAATTGAAACTTCGCCGGCCCCCCGAAATCCAGGTCATAGACACCCTCCCTCGCCCGCACTAAGAAATGCGTGCTATCATTAGATGAGATGGCGGGGGCGAGATCATGCAACGCATGGAGGGCACATATGAAATCTCCGCTGCAAGGCAAGGTGCTGGTGTCGTCCACATCGCTGCTCGATCCCAATTTCGTCCGCACCGTCATCCTGATCGTCCAGCATAATGAAGACGGCGCCATGGGCCTGGTCCTTAATCGCCCGCTGGAAACGTCGGTGAGCGAAGCCTGGACCCAGGTCAGCAGCGTCCCCTACCCGAACGAAGACCCCCTCTACCAGGGCGGCCCGTGCGAGGGACCGCTCATGGTGATTCACCATGAATCCCTGCGTTCGCAGATTGAAATCGTCGACGGTCTCTACCTCAGCAGCGACGCCGACGCCGTCCGCGGACTCGTGGGCGATGCGGTCGAGCCCCTGAAATTTTTCGTCGGTTACAGCGGGTGGACCGCCATGCAACTCGAGGCCGAATTGGCCGAAGGCGCCTGGGCCGTCGCGGAGATCGGTCTGGAACAGGTATTCGAAACGCCGCCGGAACTCTGGGGCCTGCTGATGCGCGCCGCCCAACGCAGCGTCCGCCCTGCCGTGGACCCCAAATTCATCCCCGATGACCCATCGATGAATTAGCAGGAGGTCAGACAAATGACCATGGAACGCACAAGAGAACAGGAGATCCTGCGGGACCGGATTCTCATCTCGTGGCTGCAAACCACCCTCCCGTTGCGGGAGCAATCGACCGATCCCGAAGTGACGCTGGAGCTGCTCGTCGAAGCCGCAGAAAAATTGAAAGATCATCTTCAGTCAGAACTCGATCAGTTCCGCACGGAAAAAGATTGACCCGGTAAACGCCGCAAAGACCCTTCGAAACACGGCTTTAGCCGCGAGCCAAAGGCGAGCGTTCATCTATTCACCGCACAGATCATTCGCTTATCGCTCCGGCTCCCGGCTGGCTCGCGGCCGGTTCCGTTGTGGGCGCCCCCTCGGCTGCCGGCAGCGTCACCCCATATTTCTGCGCGTTCTTCGTCCACCATTCCTTCAACTTCTCGACCGCCGCATTCTCGGCCGCCTCCGTCGGCACACACCACAAATTCCCCAGCGCCGCCATCTTCTTCAGCTTGTACTCTTCCGGTTTCTGGTCGGTCAGCACCAGCAACGCCGCCAGCGGCGCCGTGCGATTTGACCAGAAATATTTCTCCGCACCCATTTGCCCCTGCGATTTGGTCAAGACCTTGGCGTCGATAATCCGGAAAAAGATAGGCACCAGTTCCACGGGTTTGTAAGCCTCCACCAGACGATAGGCATTGCGCATGGGCTCATTCTGCGCCATGTACATCCACGCGGGATTGCGATTGTTGGCCTTCGTCATGTCCGTTTCCGCTTTGATAAACAATGCCTTGAGTTTCTCCGTCACCTGCGGCGCCTTCAAATGAATCAATACGTCGGTGGCGATCCCATTGTCCTGCATCACCCGCAGATAATTGTTGTCGTAAACAAAATTGTTGTTGTTCGCGACCACCTGGCCGCGAAATACAATATTGGGCCCTCCCACGATCATCCGCGGCGCATACATGGTCATGCCCGCTTCCACCGCTCGTTGCCACAGCGCATCGATGATCTGATCGTTCGGCTTGCGATCCCAGACGGCCTCCATCGCCGCGACGGAAACCACACGCTACCGGATCGTTCAACAGATGCGCCACCAGCAAGGCCGGCTCCTCGCCTTCCAGTTTCGCCAACTCCTTGGCCGCTTCCAGCCGCCGGTCCGCGTTCGAAGAATAAGCCTTGGCGACGGTCGCGACCATTTCCGGCGCCAGCCCCCACTTGAGCTGCGTCTTGCGCTGTTCGTCCGGAAGTTTCAGCGTATCAATAGCCCAGTGGGTCAGCCCCTCGTTGAACTCCAGCAACGCACTCAAGCGCGTCTGGGACTCAGGATCATCCAGCGATACCATCGCCTGAAGTTGCCGGCCCAGCGCCACCTCCAGTTGCTGCAGCGCCTTCTCGCGCACGCCATAATCCTCTGCCGAAAGACCGTCGAGCGCTTCCTTGACCACTGGAGAAAGCACTTCCGACTTGTCTGCCGCCCGCGCCGACACCCCGCCCGCAAGCAGAAAAACCACCGCCAATACGCCAATAGATGGAATCCGAGTCATGAACGTTCCTCGCACCGGCCTTCAGAATTGAACACACGCCGCAGATCGCTCTGTCATTATAACGTTGCCGCGGACGAAACATCGTTGCGAAGGCCCAACCCCGTCACCCCGTCGCCCCCTCACTCCCATCGCCCCGCACCCCGTCCGCCCACTCGCCTATACCGCCTGCTTCGCCGCCGTGGCAGCCGCTGGATCCTGCACCTTCGGCCTAAACAGTCGCACGCAATTGCGCCCCGCAGCCTTGGCCGCATATACCGCCCGGTCGGCCGCATTGGTCAACTGCAACGGACTCTGGAAAATCCGCGTGCGATCCGTCCCCGCCACCCCGATCGAACCGCTGATCTTGATCTGTTTACCCTCAAAAACAATCTGCTCGGCCATGATCGCCTGGCGGATTTCGTCGGCCATCTGCGCCGCCGCATTCGAATCCGTCTCGGTCAGCACCAGCGCAAATTCCTCCCCGCCGTAACGCACCGCCAGATCGATATTGCGCACCGCCAGTTTCAGCAGCTTGCCCAAGCGCTTGAGCACTTCGTCCCCCGCCTGGTGACCGTATGTATCGTTGACCTGCTTGAAATGGTCGATGTCGATGAACAGAATCGCCAGCGGACGCTGCAGCTTATACGCCCGCGCAAACTGCTCTTCGAAAAATTCATTGAACCGGGCGCGGTTCGCCAGCCCGGTAAGCGGATCCGTGGTCGCCTTCACCTGCAGCGTCTCATTTTCTTTCTTGATTTCCTGCACCTGGTGCTGCGTCATCAGCGAGAGCTGCACGAGTTCCTGCTGGGCCTCGTTGAGAATGTCCTGGTACGAGCGATTGTCGCCGATATGCACTTCAAAAAGCTTCGCCGCCTCGCGCGTCGATGAGCCGATCTCCGTCATCAGCGCCTCGATCTGCTCCGGCTGGAACTTGAACCGCGAGGCCATCTCCTGCCGCACCCGCACGATATACTTCGCCGGGTCCGTCGATGCGAACACCTCCCCCACCAGCATCGATACGTATACGACCTCCACCAGCGCCTTGAGCTGCGGATCCTGCTCCTCCGGATTGTGATGCTGCGCGATGGGCCGCGCCAATACCGGCGGCAACTGCCAGAACTCCGCCAGCGCCCCGCCCACAATGGCATGATCCAGATCGAATTTATTCCGGCACAGCTGCACCAGTCGCTCATGATCCCCCATCGACGTCATGTATACCGTGTCGTATTCCGGGCCGATCACGCGGTGCATCACCAGGATTCCGATGTCCGCCAAGAGCCCGCTCAGGAACGCCTCTTCCTGCTGCACCAGGTTAAGCTTCCTGGCCAGCAGCCTCCCCGCCACCCCCGAGTAAATCGATCGCTTCCAGTATTGAATGTAATCAAAATCGTCGCCGGGATTGGACTTGAGGTTCTGCAAAAGCGTGAAACCCAGCGCCAGCGTCTTGACCGCCTGCAATCCCAAAATCACCAGCGCGTGCGAGATCGTCGAAACCTGCTTCGGCAATCCGTAGAACGGCGAGTTCACCGTCTTCAAGATCTTGGTCGAGAGCGCCGGATCATTCGATATCAGATCGGCAATTTCCGAAATGTTGACGTTGTCCTTCCGCGTCAATTCCAACGCCCGGATCGCAATCGCCGGCAAGGTCGGTAGCTGCGGTGAGTTCTTTAACTTTTCGAGCAGTGCCTGATTCATGTAGCGTTCCATCGCCTCTTGAACTATCGGACGCAGGCACGTGCGCGAAGTGCACGGATGCAATATCCGCTATCTGGACAACGATACCTCATAAGAATTATCGACCGAAGAAGGGCAGGACTTTGATGCAACTGCAACCGCTTTTGAGCGTACCACTGCACCGCGAGTACGTCTTGGGAGAAATACCTATAACGCCCGAACAATTGACCACACAGGTTTGCAATTCTGGCCCAGGCTTTGCTTAAAGACGCCCGGTATCCAGGTTGCGAACCGGATACATGATCCCATCAAACGGGGCCACCTCCGCCATCAGGTTCGGCGAGTATTTCGTCGCGGGAATGCCGCCAAACTCCGCCGGGCCGCGCGACGGATTGTCGGACGTCGTGAAAATGTTGTCATTCAACGGGCCGACATTCGGGCGGCGGAGAAATTCCACATGAATATCCCCAAAACCCACATTCTGCCCGTCACCGTTATGGTTGCCGGAGTTCCAGGTCTGCGGATCACCCGGCGCCGCCGACGGATTCGTCACCCGCCGCGGTTTTCCCGTGCCCGGCTCCGGCGCCATGTCCGACATCAGCGGCTGCGCAGAATCAGGGGTGTTGTTCGTCCAGTATGGAGCAACACGACCATCCGCCAGCCACGGATATGCAAACGAATAGCTCAGGTTGCTTCCGTCAGCAAAATTATCGAAGCAGTTTCCCGCACTATCGCTTACCGGCGGCGGGCCGCGCATGTGCGGATCGTCTTTGCAGATGAATTGCTTCGGCGCTACCTGACCCCGCAGCACCAACATCCACGGCCCTGCCGTGACGCTCCCCTCCTGCCTCAGCGGAAACACGAAAAGACTGTTCGCCGTGACATCTTTTGAAGCCGCAACACCCACGCCATGCGGTGCATTGCGCCCCGGCGAAAGCGGTGCATACGTAACGATCGGAAACACATCGCCATTCTCAGCCGCGTAAACGCTCATGGATTGCAGAATGCCGCGCATGTTGGCCGCACAGTAGGAACGCGGAGAGGCTCTGCATCCATGACCGATCGATGGCAAGAAGATTGCCGCCAATGCCAACAATACCAAACTCGTCAGAGATAATGCCACCCCAGCCCGCGCAAACCCCATCCCGCTCAAACGATCCGGATCACGCTGAATTCGCGCCACCGCTACCATCCCCACGACCAACGCCAGCAACCCCGGCACCAGCATGAAAAACGTCAGCACACTCACCACCCCCGTCACCATGGCCACCAGCGCCATCCGGCTCACCGGCGCCGATCTGGCCGACAAGTACTCCAGCGTATTGCCTTCCGACGAAACATCATTCGAATCCAATGTCATGACGACACCCCCGAAGAAATGGCCCGCACCTGCCAGTTCTACGAACCCCACACGAAAAATGTTCAGTCAAATCCCCCCGTGAAAACGGGACGTCACCCATCGACCAGAAAAAAACACTTCTTCAACGTCTTGGTGTCTTGGTGCCTTGGTGGTGAAAAACAACCCCCGCAAAACGCACAAAGCCCCGCCGCACCAAGCGCGACAGGGCTTTGTTTTTGTCGTTCGTTTCCTCTCCGAGGCTCACGCCCAGGACGGAATCAATCGTCAATTATCCGCCGAGAATCGCTTCCTTGGCGGCCTTGGCGACGCGGAACTTCACGACCTTCTTGGCCTTGATCTGAATCGGTTCGCCCGTCTTCGGGTTGCGGCCCATGCGCGCCTTGCGATTCACCAGCACCAGTTTGCCCAGGCCCGGCAGCGTGAACTTGTTCTTCGCTTCCTTGTACGCCAACTGCGTGAGCGCCTCGACGGTCGCAAGCACCAGCTTCTTCGACACGTCCTGTCCGGTGGCCTTCGAAACCGCTTCCGCAAGCTTCGTCGTGATGGCTGACTTCGTGAGGGATTTGGCCATGGTTATCTCCTTCGTCATGGCGGAATTATTTGCACGGTGTGGTCCCGGCTCTCCATCGCCGAGGTTTAGATGTGCCGCATCCATGCAGAACTGCCCATAAAATAAGGCCTTTCTGCAGCGTTGCAAGCGAAAACACTCTATTTTCACGTATTTTCTGCAGTTTTTGCCAAATTAACCCGCAAAAACAAGGGAATTCCCACCGCCTCACCATTCCCCGCCTCCCCGCACCCAACCATCCACCAGCACTCTACGGATCACGGACCACGAACCACGGCCCACGAACATCCCCCCAGAGCCGTGCGGCTACGCCGCCGGCCCGCACCGCCCGCCTCAGTCATTTCCGTGATCAAAAATCTTAAACCGCTACACCGTTTCCTGCTTCTTCACCGCAACCGCCGCACGCTTCGTCTTCACAACCTTCTCCGTCTTGCCGGCTTTCCCCGCCTTCTTTCCCTTGACCACCTTGGCCTTCACAGCCACCGGCTCCTCCGCAGCAACCTCCGCATCCCCGGCCGCCGGCTTCCTCCCAAACTTCGTCTTGATGTCCTCCGGCCAACCCTTCCCATCAGCAAAGCTCTTCTGAAATTCATCCAGCCGCTCTGCCGGCAACGTCGTGCGGCACTTCGGAAAACCGCTGCAACTCATGAACGGTCCGCGCTTCCCCTGACGCACCACAATATTCTTCTTCCCGCACTTCGGGCACAACAACCCCGTGTCCACCGGAGGCGGCTTCGGCGGCAACGGCTCGCCCGTCTTCTTATCAATATTCTGAATCATCTTGCACTCCGGATATCCGGAGCATCCCAGGAACGGCCCGAACCGCCCCATCCGCTTGATCATCGGCTTGCCGCAGGTCGGACACTTGAATTCCGTCACCTCCAGCTGCATCGGCTTGCCTTCGCGATCCACGTTCTGTGCCCCGTTGCATTCCGGATACCGCGAGCAACTCAAGAAACGCTTCCCGCGTTTCGACAGCCGATACGCCATCATCGCGCCGCACTTCGGACACTTGTATTCGCTCGGCGTCGCCTCCGCCCGTGCGTGCGTCATCCGCTCCTCGGCATGCGCCAAGTCGCGCTCCAGCGGCGTGTAAAAATCCTTGATCACCTCCACCCAGTCCCGGTGACTCTCCTCGATCTGGTCCAGCTCCGCCTCGATCGTCCGCGTGAAACTGGTCTCCATGATGTCCGGGAAACCCTCGATCAGCTTCTCCGTCACCTTGATTCCCAGGTCCGTCGCATAGAGCGTCCGCCCTTTGGCGTCCACGTAATTACGATCCTGAATCGTCGCGATGATCGACGCATACGTCGATGGCCGCCCGATCCCCTCGGCCTCCAACGCCTTCACCAGCGATGCTTCCGAATAACGCGCCGGCGGCGAGGTGAAATGCTGCGTCGGCGTCAGATCCAGCGGCGCAACCTGCTGCCCCTGTCCAAGCTTCGGCAACAACTGCTCGTCAAACCGCGTGAAAATCCCCGCCACCTTCGTGTACCCGTCAAACGCCAGCGAACGCCCCGTCGCCTTAAACGTCGCCACCGCTGCGCCGCTCTTCTTTGCGTCGATCAATGCCTCGTTCACATTCCAGATCGCCGGCATCATCTGGCATGCCACAAACCGCTTCCAGATCAACTCATACAAACGCATCTGCTCATCGCTCAGCCCGCGATTCCGCAGCGATGCCGGCGACAGCGTCACATCCGTCGGACGAATCGCCTCGTGCGCCTCCTGCGCTCCGGCCTTGGCCGCAAATACATTCGGCGACTCCGGCAGATACTTCCCGCCAAACTGCTCCCCGATGTATCCGCGCACCGCCCCGAGCGCCTCCTGGCTGATGTTCTGCGAATCAGTTCGCATGTACGTGATCAGACCCAACGCCCCCAGCCCTTCAATTTCAACGCCTTCATACAACTGCTGCGCCACGCGCATCGTCCGCTGCGCACCGAAACCCAACTGGTTGCTCGCCGCCTGCTGCAGCGTACTCGTGGAAAACGGCCCCGGCGGCCGGCTCGTCGACTGCCGCGAATTCAGTTCGCGCACCGCAAACGTCACCCCCGTCTTCGCAGGATTCACCACGCCGAGAATTTTCGTCAGCTTCGTCGCCGGCCCCTTCACCGGTATCCCCCGCGGCCCATTCGTTCCGTCGTTATCCACCGTCGAAACCTGCACATCAATCAACCCCACCGCCACCGCCGCGGCCTGTGCCACCGCCGCATCCTTCGGATCAAATTTCTTCCCCGCCACTTCCACCAGGTCCGCCCGGAAAGAATTATTCTCCTGCAGAAATCCCGTCTTCTCTGCGACTGTCGGCCCCGCCGACGTCGCCAGCACTGCCTCCGCCGAATCCGTTCCGTCGTCGGCGATTTCCTCCCCCATTTCCACTTCCCCGGAAAGGAAATCGCGCCACTGCTGCGCCAAATCCGCCGCATGAACCAGGTCCGTCGTAAAGATCCCCGTCAGCTTCCAATATTCTTCCGGCATGAATGCCTGGATCGCCAGCTCCCGATCCACCACCAGTTTCACCGCCACCGACTGCACCCGCCCCGCAGAAAGACCCGCCCCAACCTTCTTCCACAACAAAGGCGAAATCTTGTACCCCACCAGCCGATCCAGAATCCGCCGCGCCTGCTGGGCGTTCACCTTGTCTTCATCGATCACCCGCGGCGATTTGAACGCATTCAAGATCGCGCTCTTGGTAATTTCGTTGAACACCACCCGCTTGGCCTTGGCCGGATCCAACCCCAGTGCGTGCGCCAAATGCCACGCAATCGCCTCCCCCTCCCGGTCCAAGTCGGTTGCCAGATACACTTCGGTGCACTTCTTCGCCGCCGCCTTCAGCTCGTTCACCAACTTCACCCGCGTATCCAGAATTGCATACGTCGGCTTGAACGAATGCTCGATATCAACATTGAGCCCCTGCTTGGGCATATCGCGCACATGCCCCATCGACGCCTTGACCGTGAAATTGGCCCCTAGGTATTTATTGATGGTCTTGGCCTTGGCGGGAGATTCCACAATAACTAAAGCGTGGCCCTCCACCGGACTCGTTGAACTCTTCTTACTTTCTTTGGCCACAAGGACTTCCTTCATATCAGTAGCAGGCCGACCGGAGTCCATCCACGTTGGCGAACATCGCGGCGCCGCACCGAACCCTATCATCCGGTTCGACGCGCATTACTCTACGCACCCCCGCCGGAAAGGCGAATCGGCTATTCAACAGGCCGCACTCTAATATTGTCAAGCAAAAGAATCTGATAGTTTCGCCAAAACGAATATACCGTTACCAAAACCACCCCCCATTCATCCCTCCCCACCCCCCTCAAAT
>CAIMWO010000053.1 GCA_903845195.1 uncultured Phycisphaerales bacterium | reverse complement strand
GCGACCGTGGCGACATCCAGCTCCGTGAGCGTGCAATTCTCCGCATGAGGTTGTGGCGGCCTCCGTGCCATGCACAGAGTTCACCATATTCTTCGCGATTGCGCAAGTGTATAACGCGGAAAACTTTTGGCAGATGCTCTATTTCTACGGATGGTAGTTCAGGTAGTGCGGGCGGGCGTTGGGGTCGTAGAATTTTGGGCCGTCGAGGATGGCCTGCACGGATTGGGGGGCTTTGACGGTGACGCGGTTTCCGACGACGGCGATCTCGCCGTATTTTCCGCCGTTGACCTTCCACAATTCCGGCCGCACAGTGGGGGTGATGATTTCCACGATGTCGGTGGAGCCGCTTTTTCGCTGGGGAATTTCGTGCTTTGCCGGCGCGGGAAGGGTGTGCGAGGGTTCATCGGCTGCGGACGGAACGCCGGAGCTCTCCGCGGGAATCGGCGGGCCGCCCGGTTGCAGCACGGCACTGCCGTTCAAGGCGAAGGCATTGAGATGCAGGCCTTGGGCGGTCTGGGTCTTGGCCACGGGATGTGCATCTTTTTTCGGGTCAGGGAGTTCCCGCATCGTTTCGAGATCGGTGTTGGACGACACGATGCGCGGCAGCCGGGCGATCAGGTCCTCAAGATAATAGGTCTTGGTCACGATGTTATTGTCGGCGGCGGCTTGCGTGGTCACCTGGACGACGTTGTCTTCGGCGGTGACTACCATTTCCGTGTTCGGTGCACTTTGCTGCAGGAGCGTCAGGATGGCCTCCCGCAGCGTTCCTCCGGCGAGATTGAATTCGATTTCTTTGGAGTCATCGACGCCGGCGAGCATCAATGCCCGGTGGCCCAGGACGATGTTCTGCTTGGTCAGCGTGGCGAGTTTCTGCACGGCATGGCGCAGGGAGGTTTCCTGCAGCACCATCGGGGGCACTTCGCCTTCAAGCAACTTCTGATCATTTTCCACCAGCGTAATGCGGCCTCTGACGGCGGGACGAAACGGCAGGCCGGCGGCATCGGTGTTGGCTGCCGACAGGCGATTGCCAAAGGTGTCGAAGCGGTCCAACGATTGCAGATTGGAAAATTGCGGATGGGCGTTCATGGTGACATACCGGCCATCGGCAGACACTGAGCCGGTGACATCCAGAATGGAGCCGGTGGTCAGCGTGGAGACGGTTTGGTTGAAGGAGATGGTCTGTCCCAGCCCGATGCGAACCTGCTGCGCCCATGCGGGCGAAGTCGCACCGACAATCGCCAAGACGATGACGAAGCCCATGCGCATGGGGAACTCCATAAATAGAAAATTGAAAATAGAAAATAGAAAAAGGGGCGATCGTTGCTGCGATGCCCCTCTATTGTAATTCCAGTTTTCAATTTTCAGTTTTCAATTCTTACATTCCGAGGCGCTGGCCGCCTTCGGGAGCCACCGGTCCGCCAATCGCTTCGTGGATGGAGATAGGTGCGGTGACGATGAGCTTGCCGGTGAAATAGCGGATTGACGCCGGGCCGCCATTTTCGCGCCAGATGGCGGGGCGGACGACTTCGCGCACCATCTTGGCGAGATCCTCACCACGTTTTTCCGTCGTATCTTCCGGTACATTGGAAGCGGCATCGGTGGTGAATATCGAACCGCTCGAGTTGCCGGCGCCGCTGCCGCCGGACGTTGTTCCGTTCTTAGTGACGGTACTCAGATCCATCTGCGGGGGAGTGACCTGCTTCATGTCGGGCATGACCAGATCGTCGACGACATAAACCTTCGTGACCAACTGCTTGTCGGCTTCTTCCTGCGAGGTGATTTCGATCACGTTGGCATCGACGTTATAGACGAGAAACGTGTTCGGCGAAGCCTGGTCGAGCACCAGGCGGAGCATTTTGCGCAAGGTCAACTCGCGAACCTGAATCGACACGGGCGTTTCCCGGGCGACGCCGGCGCCTTCAAGCACGCGCCAGTTGACGACGATATTGGCGCCGGAGGTATCGCGGAGGAACTCAATCACGCGTGAGAGCGCGACGTTGTCCACGCTGAGTTGTTTGACGTTTTCGAAGAGGGCTCGCCGTGCGTTGACGGTGCGATTGGCGCTGTCCGCGCTGACGGCCGAGGAGGGCGCCGTTGCCGGCGCATCGGCCCAGAGTGCGGAAAGTGCGACGCTGGAAGCCATCATTGCGATGGCCAACGAAGAGATCCTACGGGAACGTGTCATGGAAAGACCTCCAATGAAAAGGACCCGAACCACCACGGCCAGCGGCGCCAGCCAATCATGCCGCCCACATTCTACGCCTACCCCTAAACAAAAGTGAATAATATTCTTTGAAAAAATATCGGCGTTTATTTGAGTGGCGGAAGAGGGCTTTCTTGGGCTGGAGGGGGCTGGTGAATTCTGCACAAGGATGTCCGGATTTTAGGGGGCAGACTTGGCAGACATCATCTTAATACACGCTTGCGGCGTTTTCGTGTATCCTCACCCGCCGTGGTCGCCATTCATATCGACAAGATCTTGAAGCGTTTCGCTCAGCCGGCAAAGGCCGGCGGGACGTTCACGGCCGTCGACAATGTTTCATTTCATGTGCGTTCCGGCTCATTATTTTTTCTTTTGGGGCCATCCGGGTGTGGGAAAACGACGTTGCTGCGGATGATTGCCGGCTTCATCATGCCTGACGCGGGAGTCATCAATTTTGATGAGCAGGACATCACACGGGTCCCTCCCTATCAGCGGGACACGGGGATGGTGTTTCAGTCGTATGCGCTTTGGCCGCACATGACGGTTGCGGACAACGTGGGATTTGGGCTGGATGTCCGGCGGGTGAAATCGAAGGAGCGGGCGCAGCGGATCGGTGAGGCGCTGGCGCTGGTGCAGATGGAGGCGCTGGCCGATCGCAAACCGAATCAACTTTCCGGCGGGCAGCAGCAGCGGGTTGCGCTGGCGCGGGCGCTGGCGATCCGGCCGAAATGCCTGCTGCTGGATGAGCCGCTGTCCAATCTGGATGCCAAGCTTCGGTTGGACATGCGTGCGGAAATCCGGCGCATCGTCAAACAGACGGAGATCACGGCCATCTACGTCACGCACGATCAGAAGGAGGCGCTCTCGATGGCGGATCAGATTGCGGTGATGAGGTCGGGGGTTTTGCAGCAGGTGGGGAGTCCTGCAGCTCTGTACCGGCATCCGGCCAACCGGTTCGTGGCGGATTTCATTGGCGAGACGAATTTTTTGCCGGCGAAGATCGCCAGTTCGAGCGGCAGTACGGTAACAGTGCAAACGCCGGTGGGATTGCTGCAGGCTGCGATGACGGGACAACAAAGTTCAGAGTTCAAGATACAGGATACGTGTCTGGCGGCGTTCCGTCCCGAGGCGATCACCTTATCCGCTGCGGGCACGTCCAAGGCCAACACCTTTGCCGGCAAACGCGTGTCGACGACTTATCTGGGCGAGATGGCTGAGCACATCATTGAATTGGCCAATGGTGCACGCATCAAAGTTTTCGAACTCAATCCCATGGCCAGCACGGCGCTTGCGGCTGCCGATCTGGTATCGCTGCATATTCCGCCGGAGAATCTGATGCTGGTTCATGCCGAGTGAATGATTCTCGCGATTGCGGGTTTGATTTCCGCATTCTTTGGACGTCAATCGAGGTCCTCGTTCATGCGCCGCCAACACATCCTGTGCTTGTTTTTGATGGTTTATGTGCTGTTCGTAGCGGCATGTTCGCGATCGGACGATACGCCGGAGCTTTTCATTGTTTCGCCGCACGGTTCCGATATTCGCCGCGAGTTTCAAAATGGATTTTCGGCGTGGCATCAGGAGCATTTCGGCACGGCGGCGAGAGTGGAATGGCCGAACATCGGTTCCAATGGCACGGGAGATATTGTCCGTTACATGGACAGCCAGTATGCCCGGCGTTCGACGTGCGATTACGACCTGGTTTTCGGGGGCGGCACGGCGTCGTTTGATGAATATGCGGGTCGGAAATATCTGGCCACCCCATCGCTGCCGGAGGAAATTCTCGGTCAGGTGCCGGCGGATATTCACGGCACACCGCTGCATGGCCCCGGCAATGTCTGGATAGCCGCCACGCTATCCAACTTCGGGATCGTGGCGAACAAACAGCGGATTGCGGAACTGGGACTGCAGACGCCCCGCATGTGGCAGGACCTGGCCGGGCCGGAATGGTTTGGCAATTTGTCGCTGGCTGATCCGTCGAAGTCCGGTTCGGTGCGCACCTGTTATGACATGGTGCTGCAACAATATGGCTGGGAGAAGGGCTGGGGGCTGCTGGTGCAGTTTTTCGCCAATACCGAACTGGTGCGTGAGGGCGGCTCGCATCCGGCTGACGATGTCGGCTCGGCCCAGGCGGTCGCGGGGATCGTGATCGACTTTTATGGCCGGAATCATATCACACGGGTGGGTCCGCGGATTGTGACGTTCATCATTCCGGAAGGGGGGAGCACGATCGACCCGGATCCTATCGCGATGTTGAAAGGAGCGCCGCATCCGGAACTGGCGGCGCGGTTCATTCAGTTCGTCATTTCGCCGGAGGGTCAGAAGCTGTGGACGTTCAAGTCGCAGGCGATCACCGGGCGGAAGGATGGGCCGGTGCGGAGTGCGCTGGGGCGTCTGAGCGTGTTGCCGAGTCTTTATGAAACGGATTCCGCGGCGATGACCGATCCGACGAGTCCGTTTACGTCAGTGGTGCCGCTGAAGGCCGATGCCAAGATCGGGCGGACGCGTAGCGTGTATCTTGGCAACCTGATCAAGTCGGCGTTGGTGGATAATCATGCGGCACTGGTCGCGGCCCGCCGGGCCATTCACAATGCCGGTGATCCGCCGGAACTCATGGAGAAACTGGGCACGCTTCCGACGATTCCGGCGGAGTTGTTGCCTTCGGGGGCGACGGAGGGGCAGCCGATCACGGCGGATAAGCAGTCGCTGGTGGCTGAGCTTTTCAAGCCTGCGGACAAGAGTCTGCTCGAACGCCATCAAGAAATGCTGAAGACGCATTGGCAGAAGGAGTTTTCTGCGTTGTTTGAGGTCATCAGCAGCGAGGCGGAAAGTCGGCGGAAATAATGGAAACTACCGCCGGTGGAGCTTTTATGGAATACCCGGGATTGGAGGGATTATGAAACTGCGTTTGGCTGTCGCACTTGGTTTGCTGGCCATGATCGCAGCGCCAATCGCTTGGTCGTCTCCCCCGGTCAGTTGGAACGATTTGCAGACGGAGATTTCCAGCAACTTGAAGGAAGACAAGCCCTTCCCCGTGACTTCCGAAGATCTGAAGAAATGTCCGGCGTTTACCGCTCTCACTGCGCGACCGGACAACAGTGTGCTGTTTGAAATGGCGGACCAAGGTGACTGCCCACTGGTGCAACTGGCAGCGTATATGGTGGCGGCTAAGCAAAGCCCATCGCTCGGACTGGAAATCGGCGTGCGATCGATCATTCGTGGCGACGTAGGTCAGACGCTTGCCGGCTACTGTTATACCCAGATCATCACGAGCATTAACGACACCAAGTTACCTCGCGCTGATTTCATAGCCGCATTCAGCAAGGCGATGAAGGTGCCCTGCGGACATCGAGTCAATCTTGCGTTCGTCGCTGCCGGTATGGATGTGAATCTCTTGGACGCCTGGTTTCACGATCGGACCGATCATGACTGTCCGGCCACCAATGAGGCGATCATTTTCGATGTGATCTGGTCCAACCGTTTGAATACGCATCAGTTACCTTCGGACCTGATGAAATCAACTCTCGCCCGTTACGCCGGCATTTCGGGCGAGCCGGCATCCACGTACGCCTACTATGCCGATTCACTGAGTCCTGATTTCAAAGCCGTATTCACTGCCGTGCTGCGTGATTCGACGATCGATGACGGCAGCGTGGTGTTTCTGGCCACGCGACGTGCCCAATGGTTTTGCGCAAATTTCGACCCGGTTGCCATCCGCGGGCTCAAACTCAATGCTCGTCGGGAAGCGCAATTGATCAAGGTCTACGAGAAGCGCCAGTCTGCGGCGAGCCAGCCTAGTCCGGCCACTCAGGCCACGGAAGGCGCGGCCCAACCGGCTTCCCCGAAAGAGGGGGCTGGTCACGGTCAGGAAATCGCACCCAAACTTTAGCTTTCTGGATATACCCCCGAGACCAGCCCAAACGCGGTCGGGTGGGAACTTGGGGAGGAGGCCGCTTTTTTGGGGTTCGGTAACGTTTCGGCAAAATCTGCAGTCGCGATGCAAGTCCTGCCGATAGGCCAAGGAGACGCGAATATTGCGCGTCGGACCGGCTGGGAGTGCGCAAGCAGGATGTTTGCGGTCGGCCGGGTCGAGTTGCGGCTGTTGAAATGGGCCATTCGGGCGAGATCGCCTGATCAGGAAGGCCGGTTTTGACAGAAGCAGAGGTATTCGGGATCCACTACGGCGGAGCCGTTGCGAATGACAACCCTTGATGCCAAGACCAATATTGAGGCGGGGACCGGGAAGAGCCCTTGGCGGCGTCTGTGGCAGGTGCCATTGCTGCTGGCGGGGCTGGTGATTTTTGCGGTGGGGGTGAAGTCCCTGGTGCGGACGATCAAACCGGTCTCCTTTGAAACCCATGTTAGCGATCTGCAGGGCCTGGTGGCGGCCAAGCAATATCCCAAGGCCATCGAACAGATCAATACGCTGGCGGAATACTACAAGCAGGACAACAAGGCGGCGGGGGTTCTGCATGAGATCGCGGGGGATGTGCATTACCTGGCGCAGCTGGATCAGCCGGGCTATGTGCGGGCGAACTATGAAGCGGCCATCGATCAGTATCACAAAGCCACTTTGCTGGGCGTCACGCCGACGGTGGAGATGAACGAGCGGTGGGGATTGTCGGCGTTGGCGATCGGCGACGCGAAGACGGCGGTGGAGAAGCTTGAAGAAGTGACCAAGGCGGAACCCGAAAAGATCCAAGCACACGCTAAGCCGCTCGTGAAGGCGTATCTAGAGGCGGGGCAGACTGTGCGGGCAATGGATGTGTTGAATCGCCTGCTGAAACAGAAAAATTTGGAAGTGGATGACCGCGTATGGGCGCTGACGACGCGGATTGAAATGACGCTGGGCACCTCGGGAGGTGGCGGAGGCGGGACGCCGCTGGATCGGGCCGTGGAGGAGGCGAAGAAGGCTCTGGTGGACATTCCGGAGCGGAATCCGGCGGGGAAGTTGCTGACGTGGATCGGCCGCGCGGAATTTGAGCGGGGGGAAGTGGATGCGGCACAGAAGGATTTAGTGGAGGCACGGGCGCGGTATGTCGTGCACACGATGGACGATGGGCAGGCCGCACTGATGCTGGGAAAGATTGCGCAGTTGAAGGGCTCGCTGGATGAAGCGGGGCAATTATTCCAGGAAGTGATCACGCGGCATGCGGGCACGAGTCTGTGGGCTGCGGCGCGGATGGGCAGGGCTGAGATTCTGGCGATGAAGGATACGCCTACAGCCGTGATGGTCGAGGACTATCACTATGCCATCGGTGAGGTGACGGCGGAGGATGAGCAGCACCGGCGTGAGCCGCCGCAGATGATTTCCGCCGGGCAGGTGCGCGGGAGTTTGGTCGCACAGTATCAGCGGTATTCGCAGGCGGGGAAGCTGGATGATGCGCTGACATTTTTGGCCCTGCAACAGGAGTTGAAGGAGAAGGAAACGCCGGCGATGGCTTATCGTTTGGCCACAACGAAAGAACGCCGGGCACAGCAACTTCTTGAGGAAATGGGCCGGATCACGGGGGTTGATGGCGCGGCGGCTAAGAACCGTGCGGAGAAGAAGGCGGAAGCGCTGAGCTTGCTGGCCGGCGCTGCGGAGGATTACCGGCGGCATTCAAAACTGACCACGATGGAGGACGCGACATCGTCCAACAGCTTGTGGAAGGCGGCGCAACTCTTTGATGAGGCCGGGCAGTCGGAAAAATCGATGGATACGTACGAACAGTTCGTCATCCAGCGGCCGCGCGACGCCCGGGTGCCCGAGGGCATGCTGGCGATCGGGCAGTTGAACCAGTCGATCGGCAAGATCGACGAGGCGATCGGATATTACGAGAAGAACATCCAGCGGAATCCGAAGACGCCGGCGGCGTATACGAGCACGGTCAATCTGGCGTTGTGCTACATGGCGGGGGGGCACGAGAATTTCGGCAAGGCGGAAGCGGCGCTGCTGAGCCTGGTGGAGGGCAACCAGGATCTGCTGCCGACGGCCACGGAATTTCGGGTGAGTCTCTTTACGCTGGGGGAGCTGTACTTCCGGAACCAAAGGTGGAGCGATGCCATTCTGCGTCTGGAGGAGAGCCTCACGCGATATCCGAACGATCGGATGGTTCCGCGGGCGACCTATATGCTGGCCGAGAGCTATCGCCACAGCGCGCAGGACATCAGCGATGCGATGAAGAAAGATCCGGCGATCGAACATCGCAGCGCGTTGGACAAGGCGCGGCAGGAGCGGCTGCGGCGGGCGGAGAATCTGTACGGACAGGTCATCGGCATTTTGGACCCGGACACCGCGGAACCGAAACCGCTGGCGCTGCTGGATGAGGGTTATCTGCGATCGGCCTACATGAATCGCAGCGAGTGTTCGTTTGAACTCGGGGATTACGCAACGGCGGTGAAGCAGTACGACCAGACGGCGACACGGTTTTCACAGACGCTCACGGCCGTGGAGGCTTACGTGCAGATCGTGAATTGTTTCCGGGCGATGAAGGAACCGCTGCAGGCCAGCGCCGCCTCCGAGCGGGCGCGATGGATTCTCAAGCGTATTCCCGACGACGAGTTCGGCAAGCCGCCGCTGGCGCTATCGCGGCAGTATTACGAGGATTTTTTGAAACTTGGCAAGACGCCCTGATGGGCGGCGTTCGCACGAAGTTGTGATGTGTCACGATGAGTGAATGCATGGTTGAGATAAGTCATGAACTGGTAGCCACGGCGGTGCGGGTGCTGACGGCACAGAAGGGGCTGTACGAGCAGATCCTCAAGCTGGCGCGGCAGCAGTCGCAATATGTGGCGACAGGCCAGAGCGAAGAGCTGATGACCGTGCTGGCGGCGCGAAGCCGTCTGATCGATCAAGTGGTGCCGTTGGATAAGGAGTTGCAGCCGTACAAGGGACGTTGGCAGGAGATTCTGGATTCGCTGGGCGCAGCGGAACGCCAGTCCGTGGCGGGGTTGCTCAAGGACGTGCAGCAATTGCTGGGCGATATTCTGGCGCAGGATGAGGTGGACAAGGAATCGCTCAATCGGCAGAAGGCGCAGGTTGGGGCGCAGATCAACCGGGCCGTGAGTGGAACGGCCCTCAATAAGGCGTATGGCGTGAAGCCCCAGAGCGGCAGGACTCTGGGTTGAGTGAATCGGCCAGTACGAAGGACGTATCAGACGTATGACGATATTGCAGGGACAACTTGGGGATGGCGTTGCGGTGCCGGCGGAAGCCCCGCGGCCGCGAAACCTGGAGGATTTGCAGGAAATCCTCCAGATGTACAACGACGTGACGCAGCGCCTGCAGGTCAGCCACGAACGGCTGCAACAGGAAGTGGTGCGCCTGACGGAACAGTTGGAGCAGAAGAATCAGGAGTTGGAACGCAAGAAGCGTTTGGCGGCGCTGGGGGAGATGGCGGCGGGCATCGCGCATGAAATTCGCAATCCTTTGGGCGGGATTCAGTTGTATGCCAGTTCATTGATGAACGATGTGGCGGACCGGCCGCAGGCGGCGGAACTGGTCAAGAAGATCAGCAACGGGGTCAAGGGCCTCAATTCGCTGGTGAGCGACATGCTGGCATTTACGCGGGATCTGAACCTGCAAAGGCAGGAAGTAAGCGTAGCGGACCTCGTGAGCGAGACCTTGGAACTGGCGAGTCCGTCGCTGGTGCAGCATGGAGCGACTGCACGGGTGGGAAGTGAGATCGCGACGATGACGGTGCGCGTGGATGCACGCTTGCTGGGCCGGGTGCTGCTGAACCTGGTGATGAATGCGGCGGAGGCGATCGGCGAGCGGGGAGGCAAGAAGCAAGGAGCGGGAAGCCGGAAGAACGATGGAGTGATTGAGATTCGCGGTGAGATGCAAGGAGAGCGAACGCATCTGATTGTTGAGGACAATGGACCGGGGATTTCCGAAGATTCAATCGAACGGGTATTTCACCCGTTCTTTACCACCAAGCACAGCGGGACGGGCCTGGGCCTGGCGATCGTGCATCGCATCGTCGAGGCCCATGGCGGAACGATTATCGCGGAGAATCGCACCGCGCCGGACACGGGAGCGCGGTTTCGAATTGTATTGTGAAATGGATTTCTGCGAAGGCACAAGCAACTTTCAGGAGTAGCCAGGATGGCAACAATAATGATCGTGGATGACAAGGACATGATGCGGGATTCGCTGTCGCTGGCGCTGACGCGCGCCGGCCACAAGGTGGTGACGACGGGCGATCCGACGGAAGGGCCGGAGCTGGTGCGGCAGCATCGGCCGGCATGCCTGATCACGGACTTGAAGATGCCGAAGATGGATGGCATCGAATTGCTGCAGCGCGTGCGGTCCGAGCACCCGGACGTGCCGGTGGTGCTGATGACGGCGTTTGCGACGATTTCGACGGCCGTGCAGGCGATGAAATTCGGCGCGTTTGACTACGTGCAGAAACCCTTTGAAAGCGATGAGATCCTGGTGATTGTGGATCGGGCCATTGAGCACGGGAAGCTGGTGCAGGATAACGCGGCGTTTCGCGCCAATGCCGAGGCCACCCCGCCCAAGCTGCTGGTGGGAGAAAGCGGGGCGATGCGCGAGGTGCGGGGCCGGATCGCCCAGGTGGCGGCCAGCGCCAGCGCCACGGTGCTCATCAGTGGAGACAGCGGCACAGGGAAGGAAAATGTGGCGCAGGTGATTCACACGCAGAGCAACCGGAACGGTAGGCCGATGGTGTGTCTGAACTGCGCGGCATTGCCGGCGAATCTCCTGGAGAGCGAGCTTTTCGGCCACGAGAAAGGGGCGTTCACAGGGGCGGACAAGCAGCGGAAGGGGCGGTTCGAGTTGGCGGACGGCAGCACGCTGCTACTGGACGAAATCAGCGAAATCGATCTGGGCATTCAGGCGAAACTGCTCCGGGTGCTGCAGGAACGGGCGTTTGAACGCGTAGGCGGAAACGTCACGCAGCATGTGGATGTGCGGGTGATCGCGACGACCAACCGGAATTTGATGGACTGGGTCAAGCAAGGTAAGTTCCGCGAGGACTTGTATTACCGGTTGAACGTGGTGCCGATCCACCTGGCGCCCCTGCGTGAGCGCCTGGAGGATGTGCCGGCGTTATGCGAACACTTTTTGAACCGCATTGCCCAGCGGGATGGGCGAACCCAGCGGGTATTTGAGCCGCGGGCGATGGAGATTCTGCAGACCTACCGCTGGCCGGGGAATGTGCGGGAACTCGAAAATATTTGCGAACGCAGCGTGGTGCTGGAGACCGGCGGGACGATCCGGGCCAGCACGATCAGCCCGTGGTTGAACACGATCGGGGTGAATGACGATGTGATCGCCAGTGCCAGCAGCGGGGTGCTGGAGCAGTTGGAAAAGAACGCTATTCTGAAGGTGCTGGAGAAGCACAATGGCCATCGCATGCGGACGGCCCGCGAATTGGGCATCGGCCTGCGAACGCTTGGGATGAAACTCAAGAAGTTCAAAGAGGAAGGTATCTTGCAGGAAGTTTGAGGCAGGAGTTGCGCTGCAGGCGCAGTGGCTGCGCCTGGTTTGGAGTTCAAGGCGCACTGTTTTCAGGGAAATTTTCGCCGGCGCTGGCTGGCATGCGTGTTGCAAAGGTTCCGACATGATCGATCGGCTGATTTCAACTTCATCGACGGATTTACTGGAACGTACGCTGAACTTTACGGAGCAGCGGCACCAGTTGATTCTGGACAATATCGCCAACGTTTCGACGCCGGGATATGTACAGAAGGATGTGTCAGTAAAGGACTTCCAGCAATCGATGCAGGATGCGCTGGAGCGCCAGCAGGCCTCAACCAATGGCCAAGGAGAGCCCGAATCGACCGAATCGATTCAGTTTGTTCCGGGTTCGACAGGGGTCAACGTGAAGCCGCAGGATGTCGTTCGGCAGACGGCTTTTCATGATCGCGGCATCCGCAACATGGAAGATTTAATGGGGCAACTGGGAGATAACGCGATGGTTCACAACACTGTGGCACAGTTTTTGAAGGATAGGTACAACCAGATCAACCGGGCGATCAGCATGAAAGTGTAACAAAGTCGTCGGTGGCCGGTTGTCAGTGGTCTGCAAATGGAGTTTTTGAATGTTTGGTGCTTTTGATGTTTCGACGAGTGCTTTGACCGCCCAGCGGATGCGGTTGGACACGATTTCGTCGAATATCGCCAACATCAATACGACTTCCGGGCCCAACGGCCAGCCATACCGGCGGCTGGCGGCGATTTTTCAGTCGCAGCAGACAGATAGCGGCGGCGTCGGCGTGCAGGTATCGAAGATCGTCGAAGATCAGACCACGCCGTTGAAAGCACGTTTTGAGCCGTCGAATCCCAGTGCCGACGGCAAGGGATTTGTGTATTATCCGAATGTGGACCTGTCGACCGAGATGGTCAATGCGATCGAAGCCACCCGGGCTTACGAGGCGAACATTACAGCAATTGAAACGACGAAGTCGATGATGAATGCATCGCTGCGGGTATTGGCTTAAACCCAGCTGGCAGCCAGAATGAGGAATGACCGTGGACGCCGTAAATAATATCAGCAATCTTCAGAAGATCGGGCAGACCGGAGCCGCCGGGCAGGCCGCGGGAGCGACATCCACCACCGGTACGGATGGCGCGAGTTTCAAAGACGTGCTGATGAGCAATCTGAAGGAAGTGAACGCGCTACAGCAGGAAGCGGATCAGAAGTTGGATAACTTCGTCACGGGGAAGACGAACAACATGGGGGAAGTGATTTCGGCCAGTCAGAAGGCGAACATGGCGTTTTCGATGCTGGTGCAGATCCGGAACAAGTTGCAGGACAGCTACGATGAGCTTAAGAATCTGCGGGTGTAAGAGCCTATCCGGATAACCCTCGCATCCGTCTGCTGGTCTGCCGACCCATCTGCGTCGTCCTCGGACCTCCGAATATTGTCGAATATGCGTCGATCCTGCGTCCTCGCATCTGGGCCGGCATCCTGCGCATCCGGACGCGACGGTTATCCGGATAGGCTCTAAGGGGCTTTTTGGGGGTGGGGCGCAAGATCCGCGCGTTACACATCGAACTTGCGCAATGTGAGTATTTTCCCCTGTTGAAATTGTGCGGGTTCTACCGATACGAACCAATACCATCGCGGAGCGATTCGGTTTGGGCGTTATCACGGTCCCAATGAGGCATGGATGCCATGGAATTTTTCAGCAAATACGTTTCACAGATTCGGGCGCAGTTGGCCGGACTGACCATGAGTCAAAAGCTCCTCATCGGGCTTTTGATTGTGGTGATGATCGGCGTGATTTTCGGCGTCGTCGTGAGCTCGGCCAAGCCGGAGATGGTCGTGCTCATTCCGCAGGCCATGGCGCCGGACGAAATCAACCGCGTCGTGATGTACCTGAAGGGGAAGTACGAGTACCAGGTGGAAGCCGACAAGGTGCTGGTGCCCTCGGAAAAGGCGTATGCGATCCGCGGCGAGCTTTTCGCGGCGCAGGCGTTACCCAAGGACACGACGGTGGCGTTTGCGGAACTGATCAAGAGCAACACGCTTTGGGATACCAACGAGCAGCAGTCGCGGAAGTGGAACTACGCGACCCAGGAAGTGCTGACCAAGATGTTGCGGTATTTCCCGTATATTGAAGACGGCACGGTGGTTATTGCCCGGGGAGAAAAGCAGGGGATCGGGCGCGATGCAATTCCTTCGAGCGCCAGCGTGACCGTGAAAGTGCGGAACAATGAAGGGCTTACCGGCAACCAGGTGACGGCCATTGTGGACATGATCCGCGGCGCGGTGCCGGGCTTGAAGCGTGAAGATGTGCACGTGACGGATGGGCAGCGGGTCTATCACGCCCCCAGCGGCGATACGCCGATGCCGACGGACCTGCTGGCGTACAAGAAATCAATCGAGGATGAGCTGACGCGGAAGCTCTGGATCATGTTTGCGGATGTGGGGAACATCAAGATCGCGGTGAACGTGGTGCCGGACATGACCTCGCGGGTGCGGGATGACACGCAGTTCAATCCGAAGGTCGTCAAGGCGGTCAAGAGCGAAACGACGCGGGAGACCACGTCGAGCGAGGGGAGCGGCAATGGTGGCGAGCCGGGGGTGAAGTCGAATGGGACGGCGTCGGCGACGGATGCGGGCGCCGGCCGGCCGCGGAGTTCGCAAGCGTCCAACGATGCGACGTCCACTTACGAGAATTACGTTTCGCGGACGGAAGAGAAGGCGGTGCTGGCGCCTGGGACGGAAATCAAGGACATGACGGCGAGCATCAGCTTGCCCCGGAGTTACTTCCTGGCGATTTACCGGCGGATTGCCAAGGATCCCAAGGCTGATCCTGAGGATGACAAGCTTCAGCCGGTGATCGATACGCAACTCAAACAGGCGCAGGCCCGGGCGAAGAACACCATCGGGGCCAAGAGCGATGAGCAGATTCGCGTCGACTGGTTTGACGACACGATCGTGCTGAAGGGCCTGGATGCGAGCGGCTCGGGCGCGGGTCTGGCCAGCAGCGGCTCGATTGCATCGATGGTCTCGCAGTATGCCAAGCAGGCGGTGCTGGGGGCGGTGGCTTTGGCGGTGCTGGGGATGATGCTGATGATGGTCCGCCGGGCCGTGCCGAGTACGGCGGGCAATGATATCGATCCCAGCGTCTTCTTCGGCAACAGCGGCGGCGGATCCGGCGGCGGCAAAGGTCGTCGTAAGAAGGACGATCCGGCGGCGCTCGACGTCGGAGATGACGTTTTCGGCGAGGCCGGCGAAGGTGACGCGGTGCTCACGGGCATCGAACTGGATGATGAGACGCTGCAGAGCCGGAAGATGGTCGATGAAGTCTCGTTGATGGTCAAAGAGAATCCGGAGAATGCCGCGGCGTTGGTGAAACGCTGGATGCAGAAGGGCAAGTAACAAACGGATGGCAACTAGAAGCTGTTTCATAACCTGGGTTTCGCATTGAAAAGCAGCTATTACCCACGGCTTTTTGGAGTTATGAAACTGCCTCTAAGGGATGTTGAAGGTCTGATCTGGTTTGAAGGGCGAAAAATATGCCGGATATTGGCGACATCACGGGACTGCAGAAGGCGGCGATCCTGGTGATCACGCTCGAGCAGACGGTGGCCTCGGAGATTCTCAAGCATCTGGACGAGGTGCAGATCGAAGAGCTCTCGCGTGAAATTGCCGGCATGGGTCCGGCGACGCAGCAACTGCGGGATGAAGTGGTGGGGGAGTTCTACCAGTTGGCACTGGCGCGAAGTTATGCGGATGAAGGCGGCTGGGATTACGCCAAGAACCTGCTGTCCAAGAGCCTGCCGGAGGAACAAGCCAAGAAGATTATCGAGCAGGTGAACCAGACGATCCAAAGCGCGCCGTTTTCCTTCCTGCAGAAGGCGGAAAGCGAGAACCTGCTGACGTTTATCCAGGATGAGCATCCGCAGACGATCGCGCTGATTCTGGCACATCTGAAACCGGCGCAGGCGTCGGAAATTCTGGTGGGCCTTGCGGGTCAGAAGCAGGTGGAGGTGGTCAAGCGGATCGCCAACATGGAGCAGACGAACCCGGAAGTCATCAAGGAAGTGGAGCGCGGGCTGGAGCATCGTCTGTCGGCGATGATCACGCAGACGTTCGAAAAGGCCGGCGGCGTCGAGACCGTCGCGGAGATGCTGAACTTGGCGGATCGCTCGACGGAAAAGAGCATCATGGAAGGTCTGGAGGCGGAAGACCCGGACCTGGTGGAGCAGATTCGCCGGCTGATGTTCGTGTTCGAAGACATCATGATGGTCAACGACAAGGGGATTCAGTCGATGCTCAAGGAGATCGACAACGAAGACCTGGCGCTGGCGCTCAAGACGGCCAGCCAGGATCTCAAGGACAAGATTTTCAAGAACATGTCGGAACGTGCGGCGCAGCTCATCAAGGAAGACATGGAATACATGGGCCCGGTGCGGGTCAGCGACGTCGAGGCGGCCCAGCAGAAGATCGTGGATGTCGTGCGGCGTCTGGAAGAAACCGGCGAGATTATCATCGCCGGCCGCGGTGGCGAAAAAGATCTGGTGGTCTAGCGGGAATGGAAAGCCGGCGGCGGGAAGCGTGTTGTTCTTAGGCTTCTTCCTTTGGGCTTCTGAGGTTGTTGGTTATGCCCGTGATGAAAGCACAGCAGGCGGTCCGGTCGATGCAGTCGGCGATCGTCATGGACCTGGGGGACGTGGAGCGGGACGCGCAGCGGATGGTGGCGCAGGCGACGCAGGAAGCAGATCAGATTCTGGCCAAGGCGAAGGCCAAGGCGGTGGCAGAGGCGCTGCAGATTCGCGAGCAGGCCAAGACGGCCGGGCATGCGGAAGGATTCCAGACGGGACATGCGGAAGGGAAGAAGCAGGGGCATGATGAGGCGCTGGCGCAGGCGCGGCAGGCACTTGAGGAATTGACGGCGCGCTGGCAGAAGACGCTGGATGAGTTTCATCAGAATATGGCGCCACATCATGCGGACGCCAAGGCAGACCTGGTTCGTCTGGCGCTGGCGATTGCGGAGCGGGTAACGCATCAGGAAGGGCTGCGCAATCGAGATGTGGCGCGGGCGACGGTGGCCGAGGCGCTGCGAATGATTGGTGCGGCGCGCAAGGTGGCGCTGCACGTGAACCCTGAAGAAGTGAGCGTAGTTGAGACTTATTTGCCGGAGCTGCTGGCCAAACTGCGAACGCTCGAGTCGGTGGAGGTCTGCCCTGATGCGGCGGTGACGGCGGGCGGATGCCTCGTACGTTACGGCGGCGGCGAAGTGGATGCGCGGCTGGAAGAGCAGATTCAACGGATCTCCGACGAACTACTGGCGGCTGAATAGAGCTCATGGTCAAGACGGCGTGCGGAGCACGTGATATCGGAGGCGGCGGAGCCGCGGAAACATGACGCTACTGGATTCATTCATCGATCAAGTTCACGCAGTCGAGCCCTTCGGCGTGCGCGGGCAGGTAGAATCGGTGCGGGGGCTTACGGTGCGGGTGGCGGATCTGCCGGTGCCGGTGGATTCGTCGGTGGATATTGTGACCGAGCAGGGAACAGTGGTGCAGGGGCAGGTGGTGGGATTTGAGCAGAAACATGCGATGGTGATGGCGCTGGGGCCACTGCACGGCATTGCGCGGGGAAACGAGGTGCACGCGCGGTCGATGTCGCAGCGCGTGGCGTGCAGCCGGTTCCTGGTGGGGCGCGTGATTGATGCGCTGGGACGGCCGATGGACGGCAAGGGGCCGATCAAACTGCCGGAGTTCCGTGCGGTAAATGCCCGTTCTGTGGATTGCATGGAGCGTGTGCCGATCAATCAGCCGATCGGCACGGGGTTGCGATCCGTCGACGGCCTGCTGACATGCGGGCTGGGACAGCGCATGGGGATATTTTCGGGTCCAGGCGTGGGCAAGAGCACGTTGATGTCGATGATTTCCAAGAATACCTCAGCGGATATTTCGGTGATCGCGTTGATCGGCGAACGTGGCCGCGAGGTACAGGATTTCTTACAGAATTCGCTGGGGGAAGAGGGATTGAAACGCGCCGTGGTGGTGGTGAGCACGTCCGACGATCCGCCGATTATGCGGGTGCGTGGGGCGCGCGTGGCCTGCACGATCAGCGAGTTTTTCCGGGATCAGGGCATGAATGTGCTGCTGTTGCTGGACTCGCTGACGCGCATGGCTCAAGCGCAGAGGCAGATCGGGCTGTCGGTCGGTGAGCCGCCGGCGACGAAAGGGTATACGCCGAGCGTATTTGCGCTGCTGCCGGAGATTTTGGAGCGTGCGGGCCGCATTGGCGTCGGCTCGGTGACGGGATTCTACACGGTGCTGGTGGAGGGCGACGATTTCAACGAGCCCATTTCGGATGCCGTCAAGGGCATTACGGATGGACACCTGTGGCTGGACAGGGCGCTGGCGAACCGCGGCCATTTTCCGGCCATCGGCGTGCTGCAGTCGATTTCCCGCGTGCGTCCGGATGTGACGGACGAGGATCATCAGAAGATGGCGCGGCGGGTCGGGCAATTGCTGGCGACGTACGCGGATCTTGAGGACCTGGTAAACATCGGCGCCTATGCGGCCGGATCCAGTCCGCTCAATGACCTGGCCGTGCGGATGTACCCGAAGATCATGGAATATTTACAGCAACGTACCGATGCGCCGTGCAGCTTTGCCCAGGCCAAGGTGCAGTTGATCGATTTGTATAACGTGATCGAACGAGAGGCGCGGGCGCTCGAGCAGCAGGCGCGCTCCGGCGGGGCGCCGCAGCCGGTGCGGAAGAAATAATACGACAGGGACGTTGAATGGCGCAGGCAAAGTTCGTTTTCCGGCTTGAGGTGCTCCTGGAGCATCGCAGGATGATCGAGAAAGAGCACCAGCGCAAGGTGGCTGAAATACAGGGGCGGATCAACGCATTGATCCGGCAGATCCAGGAGGCGCAGGAACTGATCCACCAGCAGAATCGCACGCTGGCCCGCGAGAAACTGGTGGGGGCCCTGGACCTTCAATACATTGCCCACGAGAAGCGGTTTGTGGGCAATCTGCATGTGCGAATCGTGCTGATGATGCAGAAGGTTGCCGCGACGGAGCAGTCGCTCAAGGCGGCGCGAGCTGAGCTTCTGGAGGCGGCCAAGGCACGGAAGGTGCTCGAGAAGCTCAAGGACAAGCAGTTTCGCCGCTGGCTGGAAGACCTGGAAAAGAAGGATGCGGCGAATATGGATGAGATCGGCACGCAGCTTGCGATCCGTGAAATGGATCGCGCAGCAGGCGAGCATGCGGTCTTGGAGCAGGTTGAGTGATTTACAGACGCTAAAAATTCAATCGGTGGACTTATGAAGAAAATTGGGCCGTTCCTGGTAATGCTGCTCGTGATGCACATCGTGGCATTGTTCGGGCTGGCGGGATACCTGGTGGGTACGGGACGTTTGGACAAGCCCAAGGCCGGGGCGATCGTGGATATGCTGCGCCACAAGGGCACGCCGGATAAGTTGCGCGAACAACTCATTGAGATTATGGAACCGGGTCCGGCGACATCGACGGCGCCGGCCACGCAGACGGCAGAGGGCGGCGCTGAGGGGAAGCGGGTGGAAAGTGTGCTGGGAACCAGTGCGACGGATCGTATCGATTACACGCGCCAGGCCATCGAGCAGGAACGGTTGCGGCTGGAGAACGAAGCGCAGGAACTGCGTCATCGGCAGGAATTGCTTGAGGCGTTGCAGCGCGATGTGCAGGCCAAGCTGAAAAAGGTGGCAGACGACAAGAAGGCGTTCGACGAGCAAGTCGCCGCGTCGCAGAATCATGGCAATGACGACAATTTCAAGAAGATCCTCGCCCTCTACGACGAACTTAAACCTAAGCAGGTCAAGGAGATATTCCTCACGACGCCGGTGGATCAGGTGGCGAATTTCCTGCAGGCGATGGACCCGTCGCGGGCAGCGAAAATCATCGGCGAGTTCAAATCTCCGGATGAAAAGCAGTTTTTGACGGGAGTGCTGGAACGCATTCGGACGGGGGACAAGGCGTCTGGCACGGGCGCTGCATCAGGATCGGCGGTGTCGAGCAGTAGCCCGGCGCCCGCAGGCACTTGATACGGGGTAGGTATGTCCGTAACTCCGCAGAGTTTTACCTTTGCTTCGCCGGTTGCGCCGCCGTCCAGCGGGGCATTGGCGCTGCTGGCTCCTTCCAAGACCGCACGGGTATCGAAGATTGACGCCGGTTCGGATTCACCGGATGGGTTCGAGAGCGTCTTGGCGAACGTGCGTGAGAGCTCCCGAAGCACGAATCAAGATAACCCTGTGACAAAGAGCGGCGGCGGTAAATCGCCCGATCATGCCCGCAACGACACCGCAGGCCCGCGAAGCCGTACGCGAAAATCGAAAACGAATACAACGGAATCCAAAGGCCCGGTGGACGCTCCAGCTGATGCTTTGCAGCCTGAACAGACGGCCCGGGCGACGGATCAAGCGACCTTGGATAGTGCGACAGAAGCGCAAGCTGCGGCAGACGATCATGGCGCGGCAAAGGCCGAACCCGTGAAGGCCGAGCAAGACGGTGCGACGAATCCTTCGTCGGCAGCAGCCGATGCCCAGCAGGTGATTGTGCAACAGCCTGTCATTGTCGAGGCGAAGCAGCAAACGCCGGACAATGGCGGAAAGGATAGTGCCGGCGCATCGGGTCCTCAACAGGCTGTACCGACCGCCGCCAGCGCACTGCCTCCGGATGCGGCCAATAAGGACGATGCCGACGATAGCCAGCCGAAAACCGCAGGTGCGGAGGGACAGAGAGCATTTCACAAACTGGTGGATGCGAATCCACCGGCAGCCCAGAAAAATTCGTCCATTGAGGCGCAGGCACAGGAGCCGAGCGTTCCGGTCGCGGCGGACGTTTTCAATGGTGACGGAGCGGAGTCGCCAGCGCAACATGAAAAGCCGAATGGCTCGCCAATGAAGACTGCAGCGGATCAGGCCGCATCGGGCAAGACGGTGGGATCGCAGTCGCAGGATAGCGGGCAGGCATCGTCGACGCAGACGGAACTGGGATCGATTCTGCAGCAGTTGGCCGGCCAATTGGGCGGACAGGACCAGAAGGCGATGGCCGACGAAGGTCAGGCAGCCGTTGTGGTACAGAAGCCTGTACAGGGGGTTGACGGCGTCGAAAAGACGGCCTCATCAAGCGTGCCGCTGATTTCCACAAATGCGCAGCCCGGCGAAACACAGGCGGCAGATTCTGCCGCTGCCGCGCAGGAAGCACCACCGATCGATCGGGAGCAGACGCTGGAGCAGGTGGTGCTGGGGCTGCGGGGAAAGCTGGACAGCAAGAACGGCACCGCGGAAATCCGGCTGGATCCGCCGAATCTGGGCACATTACACGTGTCGATCAGCCTGCAGAACGGTTCGTTGACGGCTTCGTTTCAAAGCGGATCGGATCTGGTACGGGACTTGCTTAAAGGCAACCTTGAGAAATTGAAGAGCACATTGGAGTCGCAGGGCGTTGCGGTGGACAAGCTTTCAGTGCAAGCGCCGCAACGAACGATCGAGCCGTCGCAGACGGGTGGTTCGACGCTCGGCCAAACGAATCCGGATGGCCGCGGCAACGGCCAGCAGTCCGGCGACCAGCGACCGCGTTCGCAGACGCAGCAGGGCGACGAAGCCTTTGCCAGGCTCTGGAAAGATGTTCAGAACAAGGCACCGCTTGACCTGGTGGCGTAGAGACCGGCAGACGGAAGAGCATGCAGAAGGGATGATATATGTCGACCGTTGGTGGTGTAGACACGAATACAGACACGAGTTCGACGGGCAGCACCGGAACGAAAGGTTCGGGCACCTTGACGAGCGACAGCTTCATGAAGCTCATGATCAACCAATTGCAGCACCAGGATCCGCTGAACCCCACGGACAGCAACCAATTGCTCACACAGCTTTCGCAGATCAGCCAACTGCAATCGAATACGACGCTGACCAGCAATCTTCAGACGATGACGCTGCAGCAATCGATCGGATCGGCGGGCAATCTCATCGGCAAGACCGTGCAAGGCCTGGATGCGACGGGCAACTCGGTCAATGGAACCGTCACGAGCGTCAAGGTGCAGAATAAGAGCGTTTATCTGGAGCTTGATTCCGGCCAGGAATTGCCGATGGAAAACGTCATCAATATTGCCTCAGTGAATCAGGCGACGACGAATCCGTCACTGGCCGCGGCTTTGGCGGCGCTGGCCAATCCGTCGGCAGCGACCTCCTCGACGACACCTTCCACCACGACGCCGGCAGCCACGACTTCGAGTTCAAACTCCAACATCGCCAGCATTATTCAGTCTCTTCTTGGAGGCTGACCTGATTTTGCAGGAAACGGAAGATCATGACAGACCGTTACAAAATTTCTTTCTCGTGTACAGCACAGGCTGCGGAGCGGCGGCCTGAGTTTCCAATCTCGTGCGCGGCGTGAACCATCGGAGCGGACGGAGTCCGCTCCGACACGTCGTGTTTATCTACTCTCGCGTCGTGTTTCGCGGCAGGCACTGCCTCACGGCAGAGCGCGAAACTGACGTTTAGTCACCACAAGGAGTTGCCATGGGAATCACCTCTTCCCTCCAGACCGGCTTGAGCGGGCTTTCCACGAGCCAGTCGCAGATCGACGTCGTGGGCAACAACATTGCCAACGTCAACACCATCGGGTTCAAGTCGTCGCGGCTCGATTTCAAGACGCAATTCCTGGAAAACTTTTCTTTCGGCAGTGCGCCGTCGGCCAATCTCGGCGGTACCAATCCGCTGCAGATCGGCCTTGGCGCCACGGCCGGCGCCATCACCCGCGATTTCGGCGACGGTTCGCTCCAGGTGACAGGCGTGAACACGAATCTGGCCATTCAGGGACAAGGCATGTTCGTCCTGAAGGATGGCCCGCAGCAGGTGTACACCCGCGACGGCACGTTTCAGTTGAATGGTTTGAACCAACTCGTCAGCGGCACCGGCCAGGTCGTACAAGGCTTCGGCGTCGATCCCAGTTTCAATATCGTCCCGGGCGTGCTGGGCGATCTGAACATCCCCATCGGTTCGCTGACCGTGGCCCAGGCCACGCAAAATGCCAATATGACGGGAAATCTCAATACCGGCGGGACGGTTCCGTCCACCGTTTCGAACATTACTCTCGGCCAGCCGTTGTATCTCAGCGATGGCTCGGGAGGGGTGGATGCGACCAATCCTCCCACCGGAGCGACGCTTCTGACGGATGTGACCGACGCCAGCGGAACGTCCTTATTCCAGGCCGGCGATGTGATCAGTTTCACAGGCAACAAGGGCACCCGTTCGCTTAAGTCGCAATCGCTGACCGTGGGTGCGGGGACGACGCTTGCCGACTTCGAATCGTTCATGAATGGTACGCTGGGCATTAATACGACCGCCGGCGCCAACGGCGCGCTTGCCGCCGTTCCAGGCGTCACCGTTCCGGCGACCGGCAATACCGCTACGCTGACGATCAGTGGAAACCCCGGCAGCCAGAACGATATCGCGTTAAGCAACAGTTCGCTGTCCATCACCCGCGGCGCCGCCACAACGGCCCCGTTTACCTGGACCAAGAATGGTACGGCCGACGGCGAGTCCGTCTACACGTCCATGACCGTCTACGACTCCATTGGCACGCCCATCAATGTCAATGTCGTCGCGACGCTTATGGACAAGAGCACCACGGGTTCCGACTGGCGTTTCTATGCAGATTCGCCCGACGGCACGGCCACCGGCGCGGCGACGCAAACATCCGTCGGTACCGGCACGCTCTCGTTCGACACCTCCGGGCACTTGCTCGCCACCAACACGCCCACGGTGACGATCGATCGCACCAATTCCGGCGCTGTGCCCAGCCTCTCCTTTGCCCTCGACTTTTCGCATATGAC
Organism: uncultured Phycisphaerales bacterium; assembly: GCA_903845195.1. GTDB lineage: Bacteria > Planctomycetota > Phycisphaerae > WQYP01 > WQYP01 > CAIMWO01. The sequence continues at coordinate 87,002 of CAIMWO010000053.1, read as the reverse complement.
CGCGCTGTCCGGCACGAACAGCCAGATGGCCTCGACGTTCCAGGACGGCTCTCCTCCGGGAACGCTTACCACGTTTTCGATCGGCAACGACGGCACAATTTCCGGCTCGTTTTCCAACGGCCTCTCGCGCACCGTCGGGCAGGTCGCCCTGGCGACGTTCCGCAACGTCGAAGGTCTGATCGACCGCGGCAGCAATGCGTTCATCGAAGGCCCGAACTCCGGCACGGCGATCATCTCGGCGCCAACGCAGTTCTCCGCGGGCCGCGTGGTGTCGGGCTCCGTGGAATTGTCCAACGTCGATCTTTCGGGAGAATTCGTCCAGCTCATCGCCGCCAGCACGGCGTTCTCGGCCAGTTCCCGCGTGATCACCAGCAGCAATCAATTGCTCCAGGAACTGCTTTCTGCGGCCCGCTGAACCGGATTGATGCACTGAGGCGATGACATGATTCCTCTGACCAAAATCAACGGCAGCGCGTTTGTGCTGAATTCGGAGTTGATCAAATACATCGAGTCCACGCCGGACACGATGATCACGCTCACCACCGGAGATCGACTGCTGGTCAAAGAAAAGACCGAAGACGTGATTCGCAAGGTGATCGAATACGGCCGGATGCTGCGGCGACTGGTGGAGCCTACGTAGACACCCTTCAAGTGAACAGACATTCAGTGATCGGATTGCCCAAGCTCAACGGCTTGGGCAATTTCGTTTTGTCAGGTAATCCTATTGCCGGTTTCAAACGCGATCGTATGCCTCTTCATTGGATGGTGAACCGGAACCCAACGCCGATGCGGTGAATGCGTGAAGTTGGGTCCAGACCTGGTATTCGTCCATATTGGAAGTCATTCAAAGTCGAGACGCGGCTGAGAAGAGGCGCGGTATTGCTTTTTTGCCGTTTTGCGGACATCCTAGCGTACCTGCATAGGGTATCTGTATGATCCCCATGCATCCGGAGCGCGTGGGGCGTGCGCCGGACCGCGTCATCCCCGAAGGGTGACGCCGGCATCTGGTCTGGCACTGCGACAATGACGCACAAGCGAGCCTAGTATCAAAGTGGGAATCGTAGGTGAAGTTCTCCGTGGAAGGTACGTATGCCTGAACCTGATCTGGTCTATATCGTGGACGATGACGCATTGATCCGCAGTCTCATCGAATTGACCGTTCGATCCGCGGGTTTGGAACCGCGCAGTTTTGCATCTGCAGAAGAATTTCTCGCCGCCGCACAAACGCCGCGTCCGAGTTGTCTTCTGCTGGATCTGGAATTGCCCGGCACTTCCGGCCTGGAGTTGCTGGAGCGTCATTTTCGCGGCCAGTCGCCGTTTCCTGTGATCATTATCACGGGAAAGGGGTCAGTGCAGTCGGCCGTGACGTCGATGAAACTGGGCGCGGTGGATTTCCTGGAAAAGCCCTTTGAGCGTGCCGTGTTACTCAAACTGGTGCAGGCCGCACTGGCCAACGATCGTCAGCGGCGCGAGTCCCTGGGGGCGATCGAGGATGTCCGCCGGCGGGTGGCCAGTCTCAGTCCCCGTGAAAAGGAACTTTTGGCTGCGATCATCGAGGGCAAGTCGACCAAGATGATGGCGGACGAATTCGCCATCTCCGCACGCACTGTCGATCATCATCGCGCCAACCTGATGGAAAAGATGCACGCGGCCAACGTGGCGGACCTGGTTCGCATGGCGCTGGAATCCGGATTTACCCCCAAGCCCCCGTCGTGAGCGCTGCCGGACGTTGATCGCCCGGCCGTGCATCGCCGCGCCTATGATCAGCAATAAAAGTGGAATGACGCTCAGGCAGGATTGGGTGCGGCAGGATTCGAACCTGCGTAGGCATAAGCCAACGGGTTTACAGCCCGTCCCTTTTGGCCGCTCAGGCACACACCCGAAGGGAGCAACGTATGATATCCGCCCCCGCAGTTTTTGCAAAATCGTAGCAAAGAATACGTTACTTTTTAGCCGATCCATACATTAAGTCTTTGACCGGGAACCGGAATTAGACGTCATTCGTAGATGGGGCCAGACTCTATATTGATCGCTTTTTATGCCTGATGAGCGCGCTCAACGTCCGGACGACCGCAAGCCGCTTTCCGAGGATGTGACGGCCTATCTTCCACGGGCCGCATTTCCGCCAAAGCAGGCTCCGCACACCCGTTCGATTCCCCTGGGATCGACGCTGGGGAAGTATCGTATTGATGCGGTGCTCGGACGCGGCGGGGGAGGGGAAGTCTACGCCGCCGAAGACACGCAGATTAAGCGCCGTGTAGCCATCAAGATGCTGCCACCCGGAGTGGCGGACGCCCCTGCCTTGCTGGCACGGTTTCGCGCTGAAGCCCGGTCCGCGGGCCGCCTGAATCATCCGCACGTGGTTACGATCTACGAGATCCTCGAAGTCGACGGCTATCACGCCATCGTGATGGAATTGCTCACCGGCGGCAGCATGCAGGAGTATCTGACACGCAAGGGCTCTCCCGGATGGCGCGTCTCCACCAAGCTTGCCGGCGAAGCGTGCAAAGCCCTCATCGCCGCACATGAAGCCGGTCTCATTCACCGCGATATCAAACCCGCCAACCTGCTGCTCACCAAAGATGGTCATGTCAAAGTTGCCGACTTTGGCCTGGCCAAGATCGAGGCCGCCGACGCTTCGATGCATACGCAGGCCGGCGCCATTCTCGGCACGCCGGCGTTCATGTCTCCGGAGCAATGCCGCGGCGATAAGATCGATCATCGCACCGACATTTATTCTCTCGGTTGTACTTATTTTGCCATGCTTACCGGCAAGCCGCCATTTGAAGCGGCCAGCAGCATGCAGGTCATGTTCTCGCACTGCTCAGCGCCGATTCCCAATCCCTGTGAACTCAATGCCGACACCCCGCAGGCGTGCGCTGAAGTTCTCAATAAAGCTTTGGCTAAGGATCCCAACCAGCGCTATCCCAATGCCCGCGCGATGTTCAAGGATCTTCAGGCAATTCTGGGCGCGGGGCCGTCGGCAAATGTATCGCAGATCACGCTGATGGATCGGGATGCACTGTCGAAATTGCGCGGCGATGAACCGAGCGGCTCGCGGGTTTCCTCCTTCGTGCGCCCGCAAAATTATAAGGTGGCCATTGGCGGGGCGCTGGTGGTGCTGATCGTGGGAGTGGCACTGGCCACTTGGATGTTGCATGGGGGAGCCGGCGTCAAGGAATCCAAACCGGAGTCGGCGGCAACGCTGCCCATAACAAGACCCGCTGAAATCGCCAAGACTTTCCCAGCGATGCAACCTGTTCCCATCCCATCGCCATCGGCCGCGGCACCGGTCGCTACGGTTGCAGCAATTCCATCAGTTTTCACTCGTCCGCAAGAACCAAACCCATCCATCGCCATTGCGCCAGCCGCCACGCGACCCGTCGTTGCGGGGGCGGCACCGTCCGTATCCATTCCGGCGCCGATGATTGCTCCCGCTTCGCAGCCTGTGGCCGCTACGGAACCGGTTTCGCATGTTGGGACCGCGCCGGCCAAAGTCGTCTATGATGCCGAGCGTCTCAAGGCGCTGCCGCCCAAGATGACCAATTCGATTCATCAGGAACTCGTGCTCATTCGCCCGGGGAAATTCATCATGGGTGATGTTGCGTTTCTCGATGCGCCCCGGCACGAGGTCACGATCACCAAGCCTTTGTACATGGCGGTATGCGAAGTCACGCAGGGCGAGTTCGCTCAGGTTCTAGGCAACGAGACGGGTGAGCACATGCATCGCAAAGACCTTCCAGCGCCGTTTGTCACATGGGATGAAGCCGTCAAATTCTGTCAGATGCTCAACGACTTGCCGGAAGAAAAAACCGCGGGTCGCGTTTACCGACTGCCCACCGAAGCCGAGTGGGAATACGCCTGCCGCGCCGGTACAAAAACGCGGTACGCATTCGGCAATACGCTGGATCGGCAACATGCGAATTTCGGCAAGAGTATCGATCTGGCAGCGCAGCGGCCGGCGGAGAATGGTGCCGATACTCCTCCCGAGCCGCCGCCACGCGAACCGCCCGACATCCCAGGCCCGCCCAATCAGCGCGGCAACCGTCCTCAACTGCCGGGCCAGCGCGTCGATCCGCGGACCCAACATCCTTTGGAACCGGTGGGCCAATACCCGGCCAACGAGTGGGGACTGAAGGACATGCACGGCAGCGTGTGGGAATGGTGCTCCGATTTCTATGCGGCCAACGGTTACAGGTCTGGCCCGCAGACGGATCCAACCGGTCCGGAGAAAGGCAAGAACCACGTCGCACGTGGGGGCTGCTGGGCAAGCGCTGCCGAGCAATGCGCCAGCGGCTATCGGAACGGCCGGCTGGAACCCAACGCGCGCGAGCCGCTCTTTGGTTTCCGCGTCGTCTGCGACGTCGCACCTTGAGTCACCGGGCGGTACGCGGCTATGCTGGATCAAGTGGGACGAAGTTCAATGAAAATGAATGATGAAAAATGACCCTTCAACTTCGCGCAACACGAGTGCTGACGTCGTCGCGCTGGAGATCACCGATGCCGCCGGCGCCGTATCGCGCGTGGAACTGACGGGGCAGCGGCGGATCATCGGGCGCAGCCAGCAGGCGGACGTTCACTTGGCGAGCACGCACGTTTCCCGCCGCCATGCCGAGATTTTTCGCGATCCGTTCGGCCGCTGGTGGATTCGGGACCTGGTCAGCCAGAACGGCACGCTGGTCAACGGCAAAACCGTTACGGAATGCGTTCTGGGCCCGTCCGACACGGTGGGCATCGGTGAATTCACGCTGCGGCTTTCGGTGCCTGCCCGCGCTCCGCGCGAACACGCGATGATGAGCACGGCGCATCTTACGTTTTCCACCGACGTGATGGGCCCCATCAGCACGATCCGGGATCATGAAGTTCCGCGCATCGCCCGCCACCATCTCACCAAACTCATGGATCTATACCACCAATTGCGGGATATTCCGGATCTAGCCGAGCGCCATCGCCTGCTGTGTCAGACGCTGGTCGCACCGGAATTTCAAGGTCAATGGGCAGCGGTGCTGCGGCTGGATGGAACCGCACCGGATGCGTCACCGGAATTGCTTTGCGATCCGCAGGTGGGGCGCCAGGGCGAATTTTCGGGGCCGATTTCGCGCGGTCTTCTGCGGGCCGTGCTGGCCAAGCATGAGGCCGTAATGGCCGCCCGCACGACGGAGGGCGCTGCGGACATTGCGCTGTCGATGACCGGTTTTGAACAACAGATCGCCGCGGTGGCATGTCCGCTGGGTGAAGACGGCCAGCGCATGGATGTTTTGTACATCATGCTTCCGGCGCAATATGCCACGGGAGAATGGCTGGGGCTTGCCGGTCTGGCGGCTGATGAGTTTCGCCATGCCGAGGTGGCGCGGCGAGCCCAGGCGCAGGCCGAGGCGCAGGCCGCTTTGGAACGCGAATTGGCCAGCGCCAGGCATATCCAGATGAGTTTGATTCCGAAGCAAGTTGTTTGTCCGGGGCTGGAACTGGGAGTCGGATTTATTCCCTGCCGATGGGTGGGGGGTGATTATGTGGATGTGGTTCCGATGCCCGACGGGCGGTTGCTGGTGGCCGTGGCCGATGTCTGCGGAAAGGGACTGCCGGCGGCACTGCTGGCATCGCGCGTGCACACCGGGGTGCATTCGAATCTGGCGGCGGGGATGAATCTGCCGCAACTGATGACCAACCTGAATAATTATCTGTGCAAGACGATTCCGGAAACTTCGTTCGTGACGATGGTTGCGATGGCGATTGATGTGCGTAGCGGACATGTGGAGTTCGTGAATGCCGGCCATCCGCCCCCGCTGGTGGTCAAGCCCGGGCCGGGGATGAGCCGTTCGTTTGCATCGGGCGAAAATCCGCCGCTGGGTTTGGAATCGGGGAGCCTCATTGTACAGAACGATGAGCTTTCGCCCGGGCAGATTCTGTCATTGTATACAGATGGTCTTTCGGAATTAACCTGCGAGTCGGGAGAGATGCTGGGTATCGAGGGGTTGGAGCGGGAATTGCGGGAGATTTGCGTGGATCCGGCGATCACAGCGCGGACCGCGGCGACGGCCCTGACGCGCCGCCTGGCCCACCTGCTGGGCCATCAGCTTCCGCAGGATGACCAGACGTTCCTGCTCGTGCAGCGGCAATCGTAGAACGAAAACCGATCCTGTGCGGAAGCCCACATCGTATACATTCGTGCCGTCGAGTCGCTATAACTCCCAATTGCCGTAGCGGGGACTGGAAGTTAGCTGACGCTCACAGGAGCATTCCGCATGCTGCAACGTATCGTCTATATGCTGGCCGCGATTCTCGCCATCTCATCGGCAGCCCACGCCGAAATGAAGATCACTCCCACCTCCCCGCGTCTGGGCCAGATATTTCCCGACAACGAACCGGTGCAGTTTAGCGTTCAGGTCACCGGGGCGAAGGCGGGAGAACCTGTCACCGTCGGATACGCCGTCACAGAAACGGAAGGGCCCTATAAGACGCAAGATACGATCCCGGTGCCAATGACTAACGGCGATGGGGTGGTCCTGCTGCCACTCAAACTGCCCAACCGCGGGCACTACGAGGTCGCGTTGATGGCGGCGTCCCCGAGCGGGACCGTCAAGGCGAACACGACCATCGGCGTGGTATTTCCACCTGCCGCGAAACCTGATCCCGCTTCAGCCCTGGGCGTGATGTACACGCCGCCGGTCTGGTGGGGCCGCAAGGATTATGAGAAGTCGGCTGACGATGCTGCGGAGAATCTCCACATCCTGGGCGTGTCGTGGGTGCGTACGGGGTATGGGGGCTACTCCTACGGCGAAGTCAAGATCGAGAAGCGCGATGGCAAGCCTTTTGTCACGTGCGATCCGTATCTTGAGCGGCTATATATCAAGGCCATTCGCAAGCAGAACATCAACATCATGACTACCATGGGCGCCATGCCCAAGGCTCTTTCTTCCCGTCCCAACGAGACGGCCACCGTCCGCGACGCCGGAGAGCTCTGGGGCAGGGTCAAGCCGCGCGACTACGCCGAGTGGGACTCGATGATCACAAACCTGGTCGCGAGTTTCAAAAACGATATCTCCTGCTGGGAAATTGAAAACGAAGTCAACCAGCCCGATCTGGGCTACTGGGGCGGCACACCCGAGGAACTCCTCGAGTTCGTGGCTCATACCAGCAAGGCGATCCGGGCGGGGAACCCCGCGGCGAAAATTCTCGGTTGCGGCTTCGTCCATACCAACGGTATCACCGACAAGCTTCTGGCCGGCGGCATCACCAAGAACTTTGATATGCTCAGCCTTCACTACGTCAATTATTACGATGAGCTTCAGCAGTGGCACGATCTTCTGAAGAAGCACAAGATCGAGATGCCGATATGGTGCAGCGAAGAACGATTCGAACTGCCGACCATTTCGCTGGCCAACGGCGTCGGGCGCAGCTTCGACTTCATGCAGGTCAACCTCGCCGGGCCCGCGGGCGAAGGCGATTACGGCGGCCTGTGCAACAGCGACTATACCGTTCGTACGCGCGGCGTAGAGTTTTCCGTGGCCTCGCACATTCTCGGTGGCGCCAAGGCGGTCGAATCGCACAAACTGGGTGATGACTACCTGGCGGTGCGCTTTTCGCAGGCCAAGGAGAACATCATTGTCCTCACGCGGCTGAAGGAAAAGACGTCTGTCGATAAGCTCATCCTTGTTGTTGAACCCGTCGACGCCAAGACCGCCATCACACTTACCAATCGATATGGCCGCTCGGAGCCGCTCACTGTCAAGAACGGCCAGATTGAGATTGCGCTGCAGAATCGCGCGACGCTGTTCATCCATAGTGCCAAGTCGCTGAAGTTCGTGAACGCCACTCACTGATGCGAGAGCGCGGAGCGTTTGCCAGGCGGGCGGGGAGTGGATGTAATGGGGCGGCTCGGAAGTGATGGATGGTATAAAGGGATCGACATGATGTTGGATTTGCGGACACTGATACGGGATATACCGGATTTTCCGAAGCCGGGGATTGTCTTTAAGGACATCACGCCGCTGCTGGCAAATCCTGCGGGGCTGGCGCTGGCGGTGGAGTACCTGGTGAATCCGTTCCGGGGGCAGGGGATCGAGGCAGTGGTGGGGGCGGAGTCGCGCGGGTTTATCTTTGGGACGGCAATGGCGCAGTCGCTGAGTTGCGGGTTCGTGCCGATCCGTAAGCCCGGGAAGCTGCCGGCGTCGAAGATTTCGCTGACGTACGACTTGGAATATGGCCAGGACACGATGGAAATTCATAAGGACGCGGTGAAGCGCGGACAGAAGTGCCTTGTGGTGGATGATCTGTTGGCGACGGGTGGGACGATGCGGGCATGCTGCGATCTGGTGGAACAGTTGGGCGGGAACATTGTGGGGATTGCGGTGCTGATTGAGCTGTCATTTTTGAAGGGGCGGTCGAGGTTTGGGGAGTATCGGCTGCATTCGGCGCTGCAGTATTAGCTTGGTCAGTGGTTCGTTGTCAGTGGTCAGTGGTAGAAATAGAAACGCCTGCGACTTGCGTCGCAGGCGTTTTTTTTGCATGTGGATTTAACCACTGACAAATGGCCACTGACAACGGCCCACTAATCGATTTCGCCGTCGCGGAGGTTGACGGGGAGGGGCGCCGGGCGATCGACTTTGGTGGTGAGCTCGATGGTCTTGCCGGATTTACCGGATTCGAGCGATGCCTGCATGATGTCGAGGATGTGGAAGGCCAGGTCACCGGAGGCGCGGTGGGGGCGTCCCGTGGCGATGGCGGAGGCCATGTCGGCGACGCCGAGGCCGCGGGCGTTGTCTTTGTAGCCGTGGGTGAAGGGGACGGGAGCCCAGTCATTGCGTCCGCTGCGATATTTGATTTCGCCGCCGAAGCCGTTGGGATCGGGGACGGAGATGGAGCCGGTGGTGCCGTAGATTTCGATGCGGGGGAGTTGTGCTCCGTAGATGTCGAAGGACATGAGTGTGACGCCGATGGCGCCGTTGGTGAATTCGAGGGTGCTGGCGATGGTGGTGGGGGTTTCGACCTTGACCTTTTTGCCGAACTTTTTCATGGAGGTGATGGTGCGTTCGGCGGAGGGGATGGAGGTGAAGCCGGCGATGCGTTTGGCGGAGCCAAGGAGGTTGACGAGAGCGGTGAGGTAGTAGGGGCCCATATCGAACATGGGGCCGCCGCCGACGGCGTAGTAGAACTCAGGGTCTGGATGCCAGGACTCATGCCCGGGGCAGGTCATGAAGGCGGTGAAGCCGAGGGGTGTGCCGATCCAGCCATCGTCGATGAGTTTGCGGCAGGTCTGGATGCCGGCACCGAGGAAGGTGTCGGGCGCACAGCCGACGCGGAGTTTTTTCTTTTTGGCCAGGGCCATGATTTTCTGACCGTCATCGCGGTTGGTGGCGAAGGGCTTTTCGGAGTAGGTGTGTTTGCCGGCGTTGAGGCACTGGATGGCGACTTCGGCGTGGACTTTCGGGATGGTGAGGTTAAGGACGAGTTCGATTTCGGGATTGGCCAGGAGTTCATCGACGGAGCAGGCGACGGGAAGCTTGGGCTCGCCGGCGAGATGCCATGAGGCGGAATAATTGGCTTTGATTTCATCGATCTTCGCCTTGGGGCGTGAGGGGTCGATATCGGCCAGGGCGACGAGATCGAGGTTGCGGATGGCGTAGCTGTTCTTGAGGTAGATGCCGGAGATGTTGCCGAGACCGATGATGCCGATTTTGGTTTTGACGGGGGCAGCCATTTGGGGACTCCAAAAGAGACACGAAAACGGAACGAATGGTCGGGTATTGTAGGGTGAGCGGGGGATGGTGTGAAGTGCAGGCGCAGGTCGCAAATCAGTTGGTCCGCGTGAGGCGGGCCATGTTGGCAACGACGGTGACCAGTTCGTAGATTTCTACGGGTTTGTTGAGGTGCACCTGGAAGCCGGCGTTGAGAGTACGCATGCGGTCTTCGGTGCGTGCGAAGGCGGTCAGGGCGATCGCCGGAATGAGGCCGCCGCTGGCGGGGGAGCGAGCGCGGATTTTGCGGATCAAAGAATAGCCATCTTCATCGGGCATGCCGATGTCGGAGACGAGCACGTGGGGGCGGAGGTTTTGGAGGTGTAGGAGGGCTTCGGCGGCGGAAACCGCTTCCAATACGGTGGCACCATGGTCCTCCAGTGCGCGGCGGACGATCTTGCGGCCGTCGGATTCATCGTCCACGACCAGCACGGTCAGGCCGTCGAGCGATGCGCGCCCTGTCGGCAGCCATGAGCCTGCGTCCCGCGGCGGGGTGAACTGCACTTCATCGCGCACCGGCATCAACGGAAGGGCGACCAGGAAAGTCGAACCCTTGCCCTCGCCTTCGCTGTGAACGCGCACCGATCCGCCGTGCATTTCTACGATATTCTTGACGATGGCGAGGCCGAGGCCCAAGCCGCCATGGCGGCGGGTGGCGGAGGAGTCGCCCTGGCGGAAGCGTTCGAAGAGATGCGGCAGCAGGTCCTGCGGAATTCCGGGTCCCTGGTCCTGGACGATGATTTCCACGTGCGAGTTCACGCGCTCGAGGTGGATTTGAATCCGCGTTCCCTTGGGGCTGAACTTGACCGCATTTGACAGCAGATTCCAGACGACCTGCTGGAGACGGTTGGGATCACCCATGATGGGCCCGGCAAACGGATCGAACGTGCAGCCGATGCGGATTTCCCTGCCGTCGGCGGCCGGACGAATCGTTTCGATGGCCGATTCGATCACGCTTACCAGCTCTACCCGTTGAATCTCCAGTTGAATCTTCCCGGAAATAATGCGGCTCATGTCCAGCAGGTCGTCGATGAGCCGGGCCTGCACCTTCGTGTTGCGTTCGATGACGGAGAGCCCCTCGGTCAGATCCTCGGCGGTGGCCGCTTTGCCGCTGCGGAGGAGTTGCGTCCAGCCATAGATGGAATTGATCGGGGTGCGGAGTTCGTGGGAGAGCGTGGCGAGGAACTCGTCTTTCATACGGTTGGCGCGTTCGGCTTCTTCGCGTGCGGCGCGCTCGGAACGAAGCAGTTCTTCACGTTCCTGTTCCATTTTCTGGCGATGCAGGGCCTCGGCGCGCAAGGATTCATTTGCCGACGCCAACTCGGTGGTGCGCTCCTGCACCCGGACTTCGAGGCCATCCCGTATCGCCAGGAGTTCCTCTTCGGCTTTGCGCGTCTTAACGACTTCGGCTTCCAGTTGAAGATTGGCGTGCTGCAACTGGGTCTGGCTGGGGATCAACAGGGCTTTGGGAATCAGCGGCCACAGGGTGAACGCAGTGCCGATCGATACGATCGCCGTGAGGGCTTTGACGTAGCCATCGAGACGGTAATAGGGATGCCAGATCGCCAATACGGAAAAGAAATGCGTAGTTCCACAGAGCAGGATGAAGGCAGCGAAAAAGTAGAAGACCCAGTTGAAGACCAGATCTTTGCGTTTGCGGATGAAGTAGATCAGGGCGATGGGGATGGAGTAGTAGGCCAAGCCGATGATGCTATCCGCGGCGACATGCGTCCAGATCACATCGGATTCGTAGAACATGCACTGCTGGCGTGGGACATAGTTTTCAAAAAGCCGGCCCAGCAAGCTGGTATCCGTTCCCTGCGCCAGCGTGGCGGAATGATCATGATGATGCTCGGGCATGGCTGTGGCGTCTGCCAGAACTTCTGCGCAGAACGCCAGCATCATCATGAGCAGGACGAGCATCACCGCGCGTTTGCTGCCGAATGAAATTTGGGACATGTACGGCTCCGGGCGCGAGCATGCACCGCGGCCGACGATTCTTTCATCGCTGTTACCAAGCTCTACCCAGCGATAGTCGGCGCAGGCAGCCCCACTGCGAATATACTATACCAAACCCCTATTCAGGTGATAACGCTTTCTTGAGAAGTTGCGCGAGAAGGCCTTGGACTTGCCTGCTAGGCTTAATTGGTTAACAATTGAACAGGATGTAGGTTGTAAACAGCCGGTCTCCTTTCTTTCGAGCATCAATTCGAAGCTCCGCATGGACCGGTTTTCGCAAATAGGAAGCAGATGGCATGACGATCAGCAATGTGCCAAGCATGCAAGATAGCGTCCTCGGGCGGGTGATCGTGGAGCAGGGGCTCTGCAGCCGGGAAGAGGTCGATGATTGTCTGGCGATGCAGGCGGAGCTGGCGAAGGAGCAGAGTTTGCGGCCGCTGGCGGATCTGCTGATTCAGAACGGTTATCTGACGCGTACGCAGGTGGATCGTCTGCGGCCGCAGATTGAAGAGCAGGGGACATTCCAGCAGATTCCGGGGTACCAAATACTGGCCAAGCTCGGCTCCGGCGCGATGGCGACGGTGTACAAGGCGAAGCAGATTTCGCTGGACCGGATCGTGGCGATCAAGGTTTTGCCGAAGCGGATGAGTTCGAACAAGGAATTCGTGGAGCGGTTTTACAAGGAAGGGAAGGCCGCGGCGAAGTTGAATCATCCGAACATCGTGGGCGCAGTGGACGTGGGCGAGGCGAACGGATTTCATTATTTTGTGATGGAGTATGTGGAGGGGGCGACGGTTTTCGACAAGCTGGATCATGGGGAGCGGTACCGCGAAGCAGATGCGTTGAAGATTATCATTCAGACTTGCCGTGCGCTGGCGCACGCGCATAAGGCGGGTTTTGTTCACCGCGACGTGAAGCCGAAGAACATCATGATTACGCCGGACGGGGTGGCGAAGCTGGCGGACATGGGTTTGGCGCGTGAGACGAATGATGTGGAGGCCGCGCAGGCGGAAGCGGGTAAGGCCTATGGGACGCCATACTACATTGCCCCGGAACAGATTCGGGGGGAAATGGATGTTGACGCACGGGCGGATCTCTACTCGCTGGGGGCGACGTTTTATCACATGGTGACGGGCCGGGTGCCGTTCGATGCGCCGACGCCCAGCGCCGTGATGCACAAGCATTTGAAGGATGAACTGGTGCCGCCGGATCATGTGGTGCCGGAGCTGTCGGCGGGGGTGGGCGAGATCATTGAAGTGGCGATGCAGAAGAAGCGGAAGCACCGGTATCAGTGTGCCGAGGACATGTTGACGGACCTGGAGCGGGTGGCGAACGGGGAGCCGCCGCTGATGGCGCGGAAGGCTTACGATCTGGGTTCGCTGGCGGATCTCGAAAAGGGTGGGACGCCGTCGGCATCGGAGATCCAGCAGCAGCAGGGGGCAGTGCCGGTGTCGGCACAGGCGACGGTGGATCTGGATGCGCGCACGCTCAAAGAGCGTTTGATGGATCCGATCGTGCTGGGGCTGGGTGGGGTGCTGTTGGTGTGTTTGATTATCATCGTGGTGTTGCTGTTGAAGTGAACGAAGGCGCAAGAAGTAAGAATCAAGAATCAAGAAGCAAGAAGCCGGGCTTTCCCAGCAGCAATGGGTATAGCGCCCGTCAACCTCAGCTGACAAAAAACTAGATGAGTTCGCGGGTGCGGAAGAGAGCGACGGCAAAGCTGAGGGCGGCGCTGACGTAGAAGACGGTGTACACCAGGCAGACGCCGACGTAATTCCAGATTTGGCCCCAGGATGGGAGAGGGGAGAGACTGTTCATGAATTCCTTGCCGAAGTTGAACTCGCCGTAGATGAGGCGCTGGCTGAGGTCGAGGTTGCCCAGGGAGGGGAGCAGGTAGGAGACATAGGTGACGATGCCGTCCCAGGGCTGCTCGAGGCCGAGCTGGGGGATGTAGCGTGTGAGGTTGGAGGCGATGTAGAGCAGCACGATGACAGTGATGTTGAGTGCGAGGCCCCAGCGGGTGGAAAGCGCGACGGAGACGGCGGCGAGGGAGGCGAGTTGCATGCATTGGAGGAGGTTCGCGGGGATGAGCGCCAGCACGGCCTTCTGGTTGGTCCAGAGGAGTTTGTAGAGTTCTGTGGCATTGCTGCGGGCGACCATGAAGTCGATGCGCTGGTCGTCGAAGTAGCGGAGGTAGGCACAGGTGGAACCGATGATGGCGAGTGTGGCGACAGCGACGAAGACCAGCATGAATACGCCGAGGTATTTACCGATGACGACCTGCCAGCGTGCGACGGGTTTGCTCATGAGGGTGAGCATGGTACGGTTTTCGATTTCTTCGTCGATGACTTTGGAGGAGGCGAAGATCATGATCATGAGTGCGGGGAGGAAGGCGAAGGAGGTGGCGACGTCGCGGTACATCTTGGTGTCTTCGGAGATGGTGAAAAAGGGCAGGAAGGCGAGCATGGCGATGAGCAGGGACCCGATCCCCAGGACGATGAGGCTGAAGGGCTGGAGGAGAGCTTCGTAATAGGTGACGCGGGCGATGGCGCCGAGGCGTGTGAGGCTGAGGAGGCGGAGGAAAACGTATTCGATGAAGCCGAAGACGAGGGCGACCGCGGCCAGGGCGAACAGGGAAAGCCCGATGCTCATATAGGTCACATCAAGATTGGTGGAGGGGTCGGTACGGCGGGTGGCGAGCCAGAGCATGACGATGCCGGTACCAATGAGGCTTGCGAGGATGGTGCCAAAGGCAATGGGCACGAACAGGCCGGTTTTCTGATAGAGGTTGTTCACCTTTACAGTGATCCACAACGCGATCACGATGGCCAGGCACATGGGGAGGGGGATGATAAAGATACCGTTGCGCGTGATAAAGAAGAGCGCGACGCTGAAGATACTCAGGCCGATGAGAACGGCGGAATCGATCAGCAATGCACGGGTATGACTGGGATTTTGAGTGGGCACGTTGCCTCGCTTCAGAGAAATTAGTCTACGACATGGATGCCGGGGCCGACGTCGCCGACGATTCCGCCGGTGTTCTGTACCACATTACGTACGAACGAGCCAAAATGTTCGCTGAGGCGTTCGATCAGGGTGTCGATGTCGGCAGGTTCGCCTTCAAGGATGAGTTCCACGCGGCCGTCATAGAGGTTGCGGACGGTACCGGTCAGGGGGAGGTCTTCACCGAGTTGCACAGCGGTCATGCGAAAGCCGACTCCCTGGACGCGGCCGCTGAAAAGGACCGTTCGACGAACTTTGGCCATGGGGGGATTTTAACGGAGAAATGACCAATGACCAATGACACCCGGAGAAAGTTAGAGGGTGCCCTTGGTGCTGGGGACATCCGGGTTGCGGGGGTCGGTCGAGACCGCCGAGCGCAGGCTCTTGGCCAGAGCCTTGAAGATGGCTTCGGCAATGTGGTGGGCGTTGGAGCCATAGGGGACGTTGACGTGGAGGTTCATCTTGGCGGTATTGGCGAGGCTGCGGAGGGATTCCTGAACGAGCTCGGCGTCGAAGGCGCCGATTTTTCTGGCGGGGAAGGTGACGTTGAAGACGAGGGCGGGCCGGCCGCAGAGATCGATGGCGACGTTGGCGAGTGCGTCTTCCATGGGAACGCTGGCCGAGCCGTAGCGGTAGATGCCGCGTTTGTCGCCGAGAGCCATATCGAGGGCGGAGCCGAGGACGAGAGAGACATCTTCGACGGTGTGGTGGTCGTCGATGTGGGTGTCGCCGGAGGCTTTGACGTTGAGGTCAATGAGGGAGTGTTTGGAGAGGTGTGTGAGCATGTGGTCAAAGAAGCCGACGCCGGTGGAGATGGAGTTGTTGCCCGTGCCGTCGAGGTTGAGGGACAGGGCGATGTCGGTTTCCTTGGTCTTGCGGGTCAAGGAAGCGTTGCGGGTGGATGTCGAGGTGGACTTGGTCATGGAGACTCCTATTTAACCATCGAGGAGGGAGGAGAAATAGAAAATAGAAAATTAAGAATAGAAAAAACCACGGAATTTCGATTTCGACTGCCTTTCAATGCGGATCTTGGAGGATGCGCGATAGTTGTTCGAGCAGCCGGGTGTTTTGGTCGGGGGTGCCGATGGTGATACGGAGTTTATCGGCTATTCGCGGCAGGTCCCACCAGCGGACGAGGATGCCGCGGGATTTGAGGGTTTCATACAGGGTTTTGGCGGTGATACCGGCGGGTGCCGTTGCCAAGACGAAGTTGGAGTGGCTTTCAGGCAGTACAAAGCCGAGGCCGCGCAGGGCGGCGCTGACGCGGGTGCGTTCGGATTTCACCTTTTCCCAGGTGCTGCGGGCGTAGGGTTGATCGAGAATGGCGGCGGTGGCCGCAGCGATGCTGATGGCGTCAACGGGGTAGGAATCGCGCACCTTTTCGATCTCGCGGAAGAGGGAAGGTTGGGCGATGCCGTAGCCGAAGCGCAGTCCGGCAAGGCTGTAGCCTTTGGACATGGTTCGCAGGATCAGGACGTTGGGATATTTTCGGGCCAGATCGATGGCGTGCGTGGGGGCGAAATCGACGTAGGCTTCATCGATGACGAGCAGGCCTTTGAATGTGGTGGCAATCTGCGAGAGGCGTTCCAGAGAATTGAGGTGGCCGGAGGGTGCGTTGGGATTGACGATCAGGAGAATAGCGGCGCTGGTATTCTCGATGCCCTCGGGGAGGCGCCAGGAAGTGCCATCGATCTGGTATTGAAGTTTGATGGCGCGGGCGCCCTGCAATTCGGTAAGGACTGGGTAAAGGGAGTACGAGGGTTCCAGGTAGGCGACGGCGTCCTTTTCGCCGGCGGCGGCGCGGATGGCGACCGAGAGGAGTTCATCGCCGCCATTGAATGGGAGAATCCAATCAGGGGAAAGGTTATGGAGTTTCGCGGCGGCTTCGCGGAAGAGTTTGCCTTGCGGCGAGGGATAGCGGCGAAGCTGCTCGGCGGTGACGCCGGCGATGGCTTCCATGGCTTTGGGGCTGGGCGGGTACGGGTTTTCATTGGTGTTGAGTTTGATCACGCTGGGATCGACGGGTTGTTCGCCGGGGACGTAACCGGATGAGGCGAGAATGTTGGGACGAAGGAAGCTCATGTGTAAACGATTCATCAAAGAGCACGAAATATAGAAAACATTACGACGGTGGCGATTGAAGGCGCGTGAGCTGGCGTTCGAGTTCTTTGACGCGTTTGGCCAGTTCAGGCAGTTGGACGAACTGGAGGTAGACACGCCGCGCGTGGCTGACTTCCATGGCGGGTGTGCCGCCGATTTCGGTATTGGCTTCGGGGTCGGCCATGATACCGGACTGAGCCGCGACGCGGACCATGTCAGGGATATTGAGATGTCCGGCGACGCCGACCTGGCCGCCCATGACGACGTATTTTCCGGTATTGGTGGAACCGGCGATGCCTACCTGCGAGACCAGCAGATTGCCTGGGCCGATGTGGCAATTGTGGCCGACGACGACGCCGTTCCCGAGTTTGCTGCCGCGGCCGATGATGGTGGTTTCCATGACGGCGCGTTCGACAACGGAGTTGACGCCGATTTCGACATCATCTTCGACGGCGACGTTGCCGGTTTGGGGAATTTTGTGATGGACGCCCTGATTGGTGGCGTAGCCGTAGCCATCGGAGCCGATGGTGGCGCCGGCGTGGAGGATGCAGCGATTGCCGATGGTGCAATCGTTATAGATGCGCACGCCGGCGTACAGGATGCAGTCGTTGCCGACGCTGCTTCCGCCCATGATGGAGACGTGCGGGTAGATGTTCGCGTTGTCGCCGATGGTGACGTTTTCCGCGATGACCGCGAAGGGGTGAATGTTGGCATTCGCGCCGACCTTGGCGGTCGGGTGGATGGACGCCAGCGGCGAGATCCCGACGGGCGGGTGCTTGCGATAGCCGTGGAGTTTCACGACAGTCTGCTGCCACGCGTAATAGGTGTCCTTGGCTTCAATAACCGTAAGCGGATCGAGTCCCGCAGCGCGTTTGACGGCCTTTCCTGCACCGGGGAGCAGGATGACACAGCCGGCGCGGGTGGTTTCGAGGTGTTTGGAATACTTGGCGTTAGAGAGGAAAGACACCTGCTCGGGCGAGGCGTCAAAGAGGGTGTTGCAGGAATGAACGCGGCGCGAACCGTCGCCGACGACTGCGCAACCGAGTGACGCGGCGAGTTCCGCAACGGTGATGGAGGTATTGTCTGACATAATCCGTCGGCCCCAAATGGTCGAAAACTGCAGAGTAAAGGGGATGGTGGGGGGGTGTCAAATGGCCAAAGGGAGAAGCAGGAAACAAGAATCAACAAGCAAGAAGTTTAGACGAGAGGGGTAACGCCGAGGATATGCCAGCGGAGGAGGGAGAGGGCCATTTGGGCGGCGCGCTGGCGAATGGCGCGGCGGTCGCCAGGGAAGTTGAAGCGTCGGGCGGTGGCGCCGGCGGCGGTGGCCAGGCCGATCCAGACGGTGCCGACGGGTTTTTCCGGCGTGCCGCCGTCGGGTCCGGCGATGCCGGTGATGGAGAGTGCGAAATCGGTTTCGGCTTCTTTTCGTGCGCCATCCGCCATGGCGAGGGCGACGGGTTCGGAAACCGCGCCGTGGGCGGCAATGAGTTCCTCGCGGACGTAGAGCTCATCGCGTTTGGCGGCATTGGCATAGGTGACCCATCCGCGGAGAAAGTAGGCGGACGAGCCGGGGGTATCCGTGAGCATTTTTGCCAGCAGCCCGCCGGTGCAGCTTTCGGCAGTGGCGACTGTGAAGCGGCGTACTTTCAGCAGTGTGCCGACGGCCAATTCGATGGTTTCGTCGTTTTCCCCGTAGATAAGTGGGCCGAGGCGATCCGTGACGAGTTTGCGGATGCGGTCGGTCATGGCAGCAGCTTCATCGGGGGCGCCGGTGGCGTAGATGCGGACCGAAACGATGCCTTCATGGACGGTGGTGCCGACGGAGGGATTGGCGGGTCCCTCGCGGCGGGCCATGAGGTCTTTGATCTTGTCGCCGAGGATCGATTCGCCCATGCCGAAGGTGTTGATCTTGGTGACCTGGGTGATGGTGTTACCGGCGTGCGGGCGTAGTTCGGGGAGGATGGAGCGGGTGAACATTTGTTTCATTTCTGTGGGGACGCCGGGCATGACGAAGATGTCCACGTGACCTTTGCGGGTGTGCAGTCCCGGGGCGGTGCCGGCGGTGTTTTCGATGACCGAGGCGGAGCTGGGACGCATGGCCTGCACGCGGTTGGAGGGGCTCATGACGCGGTTGTTCGACTTGAACCAGTGTTCGATTTGCAGGACCGCATCGGGGTCTTCGACGAGTTGTTCGCTGAGGGCGTCGGCAAGTGCCTGGCGGGTCAGGTCATCTTCAGTGGGGCCCAGGCCGCCGGAGATGAGGAGGAGATCACAGGTTTCGAGTGCGTGGCGGATGGCGTTGATGATGGGTTGAAGCTGATCGCCGACGGTGACGTGCGAGACGGTTGGGATGCCCAGCGCGGTGAGCTGGAGGGAGAGCCAGGAGGAGTTGGTGTTGGTGGTGAGTCCAGAGATCAGTTCATCGCCGATGGAAAGGATGCATGCATTCATAGTCTTCTCGCGGGTCAGGTTTTGAAGGGCCTATCGTAGACGAGCGGGCAAAAAAGGGAAGGGGAATTGCGCGGCGGATTTGTCGCATCGTCGGCGGGGTACTAAACTAGGCCTCAACATAAAGGGGTCTTGAAAGTGCTGCCGATTTACTACGTTCCGGGTGATGACGCCAAGATACAGGCGCTGCGCGACAAGCTGAGTCTGCGTCCGTTGCTGCTGGAGGGGTTGGATGATGAGGGGACGGAGCAGGGCGCGAAGGTCTCCCGATACGAGGCGGTGCGAACGATTTTGCGCGAGGTGCAGAAGCGCGGCGATGCGGCGGTAATTGAGTTTACGGCACAGTTCGACAAGGCGACGCTTACGTCCGAGACGATGCGGGTTTCGCAGGTGGCGATTGACGCGGCGGTGAAGGGGGCGGATGCGAAATTTCTGGCAGCGCTGGATGTGGCGATTGCCAATCTGCGGCGTTATCAACAGGCGATGCTGCCGAAAGAGCCGGAGCCGATTGCGATGACGGTTGGGAGGGCGAGCAGCGGACGGCTGGGTGTGAAATACACGCCGTTGGAACGCGTAGGTTTGTATGTGCCGGGCGGTGCGGCGGCGTATCCGACTTCGGTCTTGCACACGGCGATACCGGCGCAGGTGGCGGGGGTGAAGGAAATGTGTCTGTGTTCGCCGATGCGCGGGGGTGCGGTTGCGCCGGCAGTGCTCGTGGCGGCGGCGAAGGTGGGGATCACGGAGATTTACGGCATCGGCGGGGCGCAGGCGATCGCGGCGATGGCGTTTGGAACGAAAAATATCCGGAAGGTCGACAAGATCGTCGGTCCGGGCAACACGTACGTGCAACTGGCCAAGAAGGAATTGTACGGATTGGTCGACATCGATTCGTTCGCCGGTCCGAGCGAAGTGATCGTGCTCGCGGACGATTCGGCAGATGCCGGTCAAGTGGCGGCGGAGCTGCTGGCCCAGGCCGAGCACGCGCCGGGTTCGTGTCTGCTGGTGACGGCGAGCGAGAGCCTGGCCAGAAGCGTGCAGGCAGAGCTGGAAATTCAGTTGAGCCAACTCTCCCGCGCGGTGCTAACGCGGACGGCCCTGACGTTTGCCAGTGCGATTCTGGTGACGAAATCGCATGCGGACGCGCTTGCGATGGTGGACAGTTTTGCACCTGAGCATCTGCAGATTACGACGCGGGATTCGCGCGGCGATGCGTATCGCGTGCAGCATGCGGGAGCGATTTTCATCGGTTCGTTCACGCCGGTGGCAGCAGGGGATTACCTGGCTGGACCGTCGCACGTATTGCCCACCAGCGGGACGGGGCGATTCTTCTCGGGTTTGTCGGCCGAGAGTTTTCGCAAGCGGACGAGTCTCGTGGAGTTTGATGCGCAGTCGTTGCATGCGGTGGGGCAGCAGATCGTGGATTTCGCGCTGGTCGAAGGTTTCGATGCGCATGCAAAATCGGTTACGGCGCGGGCTCAGCACTGATGGGCGGATGTGCGGTGGTCAGGGGATGAGCGGCTGCGTCTTGCGGTCCAAGCAGTTTTCGCAGGGCATCGTAAGTGGCCACTTTGTAGAGATCGCCGAGCGTGGGATAGTTGAAGCAGACGCTGTTGAATACCTCCGTATCGGCACCCATGTGCATTGCGACCAGGCCGACGTGGACGAGTTCCGTGGCGTGTTCGCCGATGACGTGTACGCCGATCAGCTTACGATCGGACTTTCGGAAGAGGAGTTTCAGGAATCCGGTGTGGTCGCCGATGATTTCCCCGCGGGCGTTCTGGTCGTAGGTGGCGGAGCCCACCACGTAGTCGATTTTCTTTTCTTTGAGCGATTCTTCTGTTTCGCCGACCATGCTTACTTCGGGGATCGTGTAGATTCCGGTGGGCAGCTGAGGGGCAATCGGCTTTTTGTCGGTGCGGCCGAAGGCGCAGGCGATCGCGTAGCGCGCCTGTTCGGAGCTGGTGGCTGCCAAGCCGGGAAAGCCGATCACGTCGCCGGCGGCGAGGATGTGCGGGACCTTCGTGCGGTAATCCGCATCGACTTCCAAGACGCCTTTTTTGCCGGCAACAAGTCCAGCGGCTGCGAGATTCAGGCGCTCGGTATTGCTTTGGCGTCCGGCGGCGACCAGCACCGCGTCGACGGCCAGTTTTTCGCCCGAGGTGAGCGTGAGGGTTACGGCGGCATCCGGCGGCGCTTCGCAATGCGTGACGCTCTGGTTCCAGAGAAACGCGATGCCGAGGCGCGATTGCATGGCGTGCAGGAGTGCCTGAGAAATGCCGCGGTCGAGGAAGGGCAGCAGGACATCTCGGCGATCGACGACCTGCACTTTGACGCCCAGCGCCGAGAAGGTGCAGGCGTATTCCAGGCCGATGGCGCCGGCGCCGATGACGGCCATCGTCTTGGGAATGCGTTCGAGCTGCAGGATGTTGTCCGAGTCCCAGACACGCGAATGGGAGAAGGGAAATTCGGGTGGGCGGACGGGTGATGAGCCGGTGGCGATAAGGATTTTTTCGGCGTGCAGGAGCAATTCATCTGATGGGGTGGGGGAAAAGATATCCGGCGGGATAACGCGGATCGTATGGGGGTCCACGAAGCTGCCGTCGCCATTGAAGAGTTGTACGCCGAAGCGCGCCAGGCGCTGGCGGATGCGCAGCTGTTCATGTTCTTTGACGTGCTGTTCGTGATACATGAGATCGCGTACGCCGGCCTGGCGGCGGAGGGAAAGATCGACGCCATAGAGATCGCGGGCCTCGAGTGCGGAAAAGGCGAGCGCCGTTTCGCGGAGGGTTTTGCTGGGGAGCGTGCCGGTGATGGCGGAGGCCCCGCCGACCTCCCGGCGTTTCTCGACGAGGGCGACACGCTTGCCGATCATGCCGGCGACAGCGGCGCCGTTTTCACCGGCAGGCCCCGCGCCGAGCACGACCAGGTCGAATTCCAATTTTTCCATGGACGAGGTTCCTTCCCTTATGTATGCCGCATCAGATGATAACGAGAATGATAACGAAAAAGGCTGCCCCGGAAACCTGTACCGGGGGCAGCCTGAATCTGCGGAGGTTCGCCAAGAGACCATTTCATTCTAATGCATGCGTGGCCTTTGGATCAGTCCCGCAATGAGCGAGATCAGGAACAGCACGAGGAAGATCACGAAGAGCAGCTTGGCGATGCCGGTTGCGGCTGCGGCGATGCCGAAGAAGCCGAACAATGCCGCGACGATCGCGACGATAAAGAAAATCAAAGCCCATCGAAGCATGGAACACCTCCATTCAAGGGAACCAAATCATAGTAGGCTGGAAGGTGATAGAGGGACGACGCGGAGCCGGACAATTCGCAAATCGCGATGCACTCCGTCTTTTTAGCCTATGCGGGCATTTTGTCAGATTTTCAGAATTTCAACGCTTGCGTGTATCATCCCGCACGCCGTCCTGCTACCATATATGAGGTTGGTTTGTCGAACGAGCCTGGTACGCGACGGCTGCTTTTTTGGTCCCGCCTCCTACTTCTCTCTCGCCACCTGCCTTGGGGAGCCGAAATGTCGGCCCTTTCGTTCGGACCTGGAAAGTAAAACACAGGTTCCAGCCCATTTCATCGTGAGGAGAAACCATGGGCAAAAAACTATACGTCGGCAACCTAAGCTATGACGTGGATAACAATGCCCTGCAGGAACTATTTACGCCGCATGGTACTGTCGAGAGCGCACAGATCATCACCGATCGTGACACCGGCCGTTCGAAGGGTTTCGGCTTTGTGGAAATGAGCTCGGACACTGAAGCGCAGGCAGCGATTGCCGCACTCAATGGTCAGCAGCATGGCGGCCGGGCGTTGACGGTCAATGAAGCCAAGCCTCGCGAAGAACGTCCCCGCGGCAACTTTGGTGGCGGTGGTGGCGGTGGCGGCGGTCGTGGCCGTTATTGATCGCTCCTGTTGATATTCACAGAGGAGGCCACGGGAAAGTGGCCTCCTCTGCTTTTAGTAATGCCTTGAGTTTTCTGTAGCGACTTGAGGCTCGGCCAGTTTTCGGATGGATCATGGCGTCATTCAAGATCATCCAGGGGGGGATGGGGGTAGCAGTATCGGGCTGGCCCCTGGCGCGGGCAGTGTCGCGCCGCGGACAACTCGGTGTTGTTTCGGGAACAGGCATTGCGGTGGTGCTGGCACGGCGTCTGCAAGAAGGCGACACCGGTGGGCACATTCGCCGAGCGCTATCGCATTTTCCAATTCCTGACATGGCGCAGCGTGTGCTCGATCGCTACTTTATCTCGGGTGGCCGAGCGCCGGACGAACCCTACAAGCTCAGTCCGCTGCCACAGGTGAATTTTCCGGCGCCGCTGCTGGAATTGACCGTGCTGGCGAATTACGTCGAAGTGTATCTGGCCAAGGAAGGGCACGAGGGGGTCGTCGGGATCAATTTTCTGGAAAAGGTGCAGACGCCGACATTGCCTTCGATTTTCGGCGCCATGCTGGCGGGGGTTGATTACGTGCTGATGGGGGCAGGTATTCCGCGGTACATTCCCGGCGTGCTGGACGCCTTTGCGCAGGGCCATGCCGCCGAACTCAAGATGGATGTGGAAAGCGCCCAGGCAGGCGAGCAGTGTGCGGCTCATTTTGATCCAGTATCGTTCTGCAACGGCGCCGTGCCGCCGCTCAAGCGACCGCAGTTTCTGGCGATTATTTCATCGGCGACGCTGGCGATGACGCTGGCGCGGAAATCCAACGGCAAGGTGGATGGGTTCATCATCGAAACGGCGCTGGCCGGCGGGCATAACGCGCCGCCGCGCGGGCCGCTGCAGCTCAACGTCCGTGGCGAGCCGCTGTATGGCGAGCGCGATGATGCCGACCTGGAGAAGATACGTCCGCTGGGCCTCCCGTTCTGGATGGCCGGCGGTTTTGCCACGCCCGAAAAACTTGCCGATGCACTGGCCTCCGGGGCCAGTGGGATACAGGTGGGGACGGCGTTCGCGGTCAGTAACGAATCCGGCCTGGATCCGGAACTCAAGAAACGCATGCTCGCAATGAGCCGCGCTCAGCGCTCGGACGTATTCACCGATCCGCTGGCCTCGCCGACCGGTTTTCCGTTCAAAGTTCTGCAGATGGAAGGTTCACTGTCCGATGCCGCGGCCTACGAGGCGCGAACACGCATCTGCGATATCGGGTATTTGCGGAAGACCTATCGCAAGGACGACGGCACGCTCGGCTACCGTTGCTCGGCTGAGCCCGTCAAGGATTACCTGGCCAAGGGGGGGGCGCTGGCCGACACCGTGGGACGCAAGTGCCTGTGCAACGCGCTGTTTGCCAACATCGGCCTGGCGCAGGTGCAGTCTGAGGGCCAGCTGGAAGGCGCCCTGATCACAGCGGGAGATGATGTGGCGAATGTCGCGCGCTATCTGCCGGCGGGCAAAGAGACCTATTCCGCGGACGATGTGCTCGATTACCTGTTGAGCACTCAGGGGCAGTCGAGCTCCGAGTTGAAGCACGTTGCAGATCCTGTGATTGGCTGACGATCCTGTTCACATGCTTGTACTTTTGTTGACGATGCCCGCCCGGCCCGCGTAGTCTGCTGCATCCATTTCGCTGCTTTTTTGCGGAGTATCCATGACTGCCAGACCGGGCTCCAAGATCGTTGATAAACTCTATGCCAGTGCGCGCGATGCGTATGCGTCCAACGGCGTGAATTCAGACAAGGCCATTTCCGCGGCGTTGAAGATTCCGCTTTCGCTGCACTGCTGGCAGGCCGACGATGTCGTGGGTTTCGAGAAGAAACCCGCGGGCCTCGATGGCGGCGGCATCATGGCCACGGGCAACTATCCCGGCCGGGCGCGCACCCCCGATGAAGCGCGGGCCGATTACGAGCAGGTCCTGCAACTTGTCCCTGGCACGCTGCGTTTGAACATTCATGCGATGTATGCCGAAACCGGCGGCCAGGTAGTCGATCGCGATGCGCTGGAGCCGAAGCATTTCAACAACTGGATGGACTGGGCCCAGCGCCGGCGGATTCATCTCGACTTCAATCCCTCATTTTTCGCCCATCCGAAGGCCGACGGCGGTTACACGCTCTCGCATGCCGATCCGGCGATTCGCCGCTTCTGGATTCGCCATGCCATTGCGTCGCGCAAGATTGCCGAGGCGATGGCGCGCCATCAGGGCGGGCCGTGCTTTGTAAATCACTGGGTTCCGGACGGCGGCAAAGATTTCCCGGCCGACCGCTGGACGCATCGCAAACTGCTTGCGGATTCTCTGGATCAGGCGATCGTGCGCGAAAAGAGCGTCAATAAGAAGCAGTGCATCGATTTCGTGGAGAGCAAACTTTTCGGACTCGGCAGCGAAGAGTACGTTGTCGGCTCATCTGAATTTTACAGCAGCTATGCGCTCTCCCGCGGGATCGGCCTGACAATGGACATGGGACATTATCATCCCACGGAAACGATTCACGACAAGATTTCCAGTTTTCTACAGTTCCACGGGCAATTGCTGCTGCACGTCAGCCGGCCGATTCGGTGGGATTCCGATCATGTCGTGATTTTCAATGACGATCTGCGGAATGTGTTTCTCGAGATTCAGCGCGGCGGGGCGTGGGATCGCGTCATCCTGGCGACCGATTATTTCGATGCCAGTATCAACCGCATCGCCGCGTACGTCATCGGGTTGCGCGCTACGCGCAAGGCGATTCTTTACGCCCTGCTTGATCCGACGGCGGAACTGCAGCGACTGGAGGCGGCGGGGGACAATGCCGGACGCCTGGCCCTCATGGATGAAGCGAAGACGCTGCCCTTCGGTGCGGTCTGGGATGCGCTTTGCGTCAAAGCGGGCATGCCTTTGGATCGCACGTGGATGGCACAGGTGAGGAAGTACGAATCAGACGTTCTGGCTAAACGTCGATAACGGATTTCAAAGTCCGTGCCTGGCGCGCATCTCGAGGCAGTCTTCTGCGCCGAGCTCGAACTGCCGGCACACTTCGGGGCGATGCTCATAGTGGCTGCATTGTTTCGCGGCGTTCAACCACACGCACGGCCCGCCGCCGGCCTCGCCGATTTCAGCTTCCGCTTCCACTTCGGCCGCCAGGGCCAAAGGCAGAGCGCCCAGTTCAGTGTCCATGAACGGCGGTACGCGTTGCAGGTGGCAGCAGATGCCGCAATTGGAACAACTCAGTATCGGTAGCTTCGTCAATTCACACTCCGAGATACTGCGGCCCGTAAATTCCCAATCGTGGCGCGGTGGCGAGGAGATTCTGCACTCACCATGTTTCGTTCGACTGTATGAGTCTATCGTGCGAAATCAGAAAAGGCACCGCGTTTTGTCGCCAGGTCCATAAAAGTGGTCGCAAATTCGAGAACCAATAGCCCGACCCGTCAATTCATGCTTACGAAGGCCGTTGCGGCTAGTGATTTTCGTAGACGATTTCTGTACACTCCGTATTCTGGCTTGAATTGAAGCATGTTTTAAGGATTACCCCTATATGTCAGACGCCTCCGTTGAAGTGCTCGTTATCGGTGGCGGTCCGGCAGGCATCGGCGCCGCCGTCGCGGCCGCCAGAATGGGCCGCCGTGTCGCGCTTATCGAACGCCATCCCATTCTCGGTGGAATGGGCACGGCAGCGCTGGTGAACAATTTTTGCAATGCACACAAAGTTCCTTCCCGCCGCCTGATCATTGGCGGAATATTTGCAGAACTCCGGCAGCGACTCATCGACCGCAAGGCCATCTACGGAACGCAACTGGATCCCGCGTTCTGGATGGAAGCGTACAATCCGGACGTGTTTCTCGAGCAGGTAACCACCATGTGCCGCGAGGCCGGCGTGCAAACGCTCCTTGGCCGATCCATTCGTAAGATGTCGTTCAACTCTTCGACGCATGCCGACCTCGACGATGGTTCATCCATTAACGCCCAAACGGTTGTGGACGCGACGGGAGACGCGACGGCGGCATTTGTGGCGGGTGTTCCGTTCAACTTCGGCCGGCCGGGCGATCACGCCGTGATGCCGCTGACATATTGCTATTCGATCGGTCCGATCGATCTGGAGAAGGTGCGCCGCGAAATGCCGTTTGCCATCCGACGCGATGCGGTCACCGGTGAAGAGCACGTATTCATCGAGGAGCATACGCAGGTCAATGCGTGGGTGAAACTGGCGCGCGAGCGAGGGGAACTCACGATACCGCGCAAGCACATCGTGTCGATCACGAGCATTCCCGGGAACACCTCCACCGCAACTGTCAATTTCGGCCGGGTCTTCTGCGACGATCCCACCGATCCCGCCAAACTTGCCGTCGCGGAAGCCCAGGGCAAACAGCAGGTGGAAGAAGGCATCCGTTTCTACCGCAAGTATCTGCCGGGATTTGAGAACGTGGGACTGGTGCAGTTGGCGCGGCAGATCGGCGTCCGCGAAACGCGCCAGATTCAGGGGCTCTATACGCTCACTGCCGATGATGTCGTTTCCGGGCGGCAATTCGACGATGTGATCGCCCAATGCTGCTACGGCATCGACATTCACGAGCCGGGCACGGATGGCACGGTCATCAAATGGGTCCAGGGCGAGGACCACTATGACATTCCGTGGCGTTGCCTGGTTCCCTCCGCGGGGCCGTCGAATCTGATTGTTGCGGGCCGCTGCATCTCGGCCACGCATGAAGCGATGAGTTCGTTCCGCGTGAGTCCGTCGGTGATGGCGATCGGTGAAGCGGCGGGTGTCACCGCGGCCCTGGCTGCGGCGGGTGCCACGCCCATCGCGAAAGTTCCTATTACGGATATTCAGAATCGACTTACCGCGACGGGCGGAATTCTGAAGTGATGGCGGGTTATTCCCCCGCGACCGCCACGACCAGCGCCGAGCAATCCTGCAGACGCTCGCCCAATCCCGCGGGTTCGATTCGGCAGGATTTGGCATTGGATGCCAGGCATTCCGCGGCAAATCGCGCGCGAATTTTTTCAATCCAACTCATCCCCAGGTAACGTGCCAGGCTTCCCAGCAGGATCACATCCGGCGAGAGCATGTCGCCGAGCATGGCACACGCGTCGCCCACGCCGCGGGCGTTCAGATCGATGATCTCCTGTGCATCGCGATCGCCGCTTTGGGCCAGTCCGGAGACTTCTTCGGAAGTGGGGGGGGCGATCCTTCCATCGCTGGGGGAAGCGCCACGCGGCCAGTCGTCCCAGGCTGCCGCCGGCGCAAAATCCTTCGAAGCAGCCGGGCTTGCCGTAGGCGTCTGGGCCCTCTTCCCGGTAGCGTACGTGCCCGATTTCCACGCTTTGGCCGCGGCTTCCGTAATAGACTTTGCCATCGCAGACGAAGCCCATGCCAAATCCTGTGCCACAGGTCAGATAGACGACGCGCCGCGAACCCCTCCCTGCGCCCCACCAGGTCTCCGCCAGGGCGCAGGCGCCGCCATCGTGGGCGATGAACATCGGCATTTCCAAACGGCGCGACAACTGGTCCCGCAGCGGGATCGCATCCCACCCGGGAAGATTCGGCGGCGAATAGATGATCCCCTTTTCCGCGTCGAGCGGCCCGCCGATCGACACGCCGCCACGGACCGGCTTTGTGCCGGCTTTGGCGATCAGGTCTAACGTATGCCGGCATAGATCATCGATCATCGGCCCGGGCCCGCGTTGAGCATCAGATCGCCATTCCGTGCGCGACAGTACCTTACCTTCGGCATTGCCGATCAGTGCCGCGCACTTCGTGCCGCCAACGTCCAATCCTAAGTAATGTCGATCGCTATCCATGTGTACCCGTGTTTTCCAATGCTGCGGTTTGGCTGCTCACAGGACGCTGATCTTACGACGGATGCGATCTTTGCGGCAAGCAAGCTGTAATCGTCACAGGGCGAGGAAGGCGCTTTCGGCACTTCCTGATCACCACATGGGAGCGGGGCGCACCGGTCGGGTTTCGACGTCGCGCTTGCGCCGATCCGCCAGGAGCGCATGATTGAACCACGCCAAGCCATCGGTCATCGCCTGGAAGTAGCGGAGCAGCACCCCTGGCAGCCGCGGCGTGAGCGCCAGTGCCGCCGGGAGTTCCACGTACCAGTAGATCTGCTTGAGTTTCAGGTATTCGGCCACCGGTGAGTCGGCGTGCGACTGCCAGGGTTTTGGGAGTCGCTTGAGACGTTCGCCCTGCAGCGGTCCGAGGAGTTTTTGCGTCTTTGGGTTCTCGATCAGTTTCAGGAATTTTCCGGGTGTCGCGGCGATGGCTGCACGAATCGCCTGGAGTTCCTCGGGACCCGGCATGTAAACACCGCCCGCGATGCCTACGTATTTGTGGGATACCTCAAAGTAGAACCCGGCGCCGCCGTGGCGGGGGAGTATCTTGTGGGCGAAGGTGGCGCCTATGTGCGTCTTGTAAGGAGTTTTGTCCTTGGAAAAACGAGTATCGCGATAAACTCGGTAGATGAGCTTGGCCGGTTCCTCGGCCACATGTTCGGTCGCAAAGCTCCGAAGACGCTCATTGAGCAGCGTGACCAGCTCGATCATCGGCGTACGGACGTGCGACTCGAATAGCTCTTTGCGCGGAGCAAACCAGTCGCGGCTGTTGTTACGCTCCAACTCGCGGAAGAACGTCGGCATCTGCCGGGGAAATCCACCAAAACGGCTTTTCATAGTTGCCTGATTGTATCCATTGACGAACCCTGCGGCACGCGTGATCGTGCCGCAATGAAGGTGTCCAATTTATGATGCAAGTGGTTACCAATGCTCGATTGGCGGCATTGTCTGAATGAACCCGCACAGGACTATCTGAAAGGAGCCACAATGCGCTGCGGCATGATCTTGATAATGGCGGCATGGGCAATCGCAGGTCCGGCAACCGCGGACACGCCGGCAACGCCGACGGGCGCCGTGTTGCCCTATACGATCGTTGATACCGGCCAGACGAAGTGCTATGACAATCGCCACGAAATCGCTCCGCCGAAACCGGGCTTACCCTTCTACGGTCAAGACGCCCAGTTTCCACATCACCCCTCCAGCTACACACTGCCCGACAATGGCCTGACCGTCTACGACAACAACACAGGTCTGACGTGGCAACGCACTGCGGACACGAATGGCGACGGACAGCTCGGCTCCGCAGACAAGTTGACCTGGACCCAGGCCCAGGCTCAGCCCGCCAAACTCAACGCCGCCAAGTTCGCAGGATTCAGCGATTGGCGGTTGCCGACGATCAAGGAACTCTATTCGCTGATCCAGTTCAGCGGCGTCGACGTGAGCGGCCCCAACGCCGCGGACACTTCGCGTTTGACGCCCTTCATCGATACGAAGTTCTTCAAGTTCGCCTATGGTGATGCTCGTGCCGGCGAACGCACCATTGATTCGCAGTGGGCCACCAGCACCGGCTATGTGGGGCATCGGGACCAGATGTTTGGCGTCAATTTTGCCGACGGCCGCATCAAGGGTTACGGCACGATCATGCCCGGCAGGGGAGAAAAAACGTTCTACGTGCTATGCGTCCGCGGCAACACCAGCTACGGCAAGAATGATTTCCACGATAACAATGACGGCACCATCACCGACCGCGCCACGGGCTTGATGTGGTCCAAAGCCGACAGCGGCAAAGGCATGAACTGGCAGGAGGCGCTGGCCTGGGCGCAGAAGAAAAATGCCGAGAAATATCTGGGCCATGCCGACTGGCGCGTGCCGAACATCAAGGAACTGCAAAGTATTCTGGATTACACGCGCTCGCCGGACAAGACGAAATCCGCTGCGATCGATCCGCTGTTCAATTGCACCGCAATCACCAATGAAGCAGGTCAGGCCGATTTTCCGTATTACTGGTCCTCAACGACGCATGCCGGATTCACCGGCGGCGGGGCGGCGTCATACATGGCTTTCGGCCGAGCGTCAGGTTGGATGTCACCGCGGCCCGCCGGTAGCGGTTTTCCAGATCCTCGCCCGCCTTCAGGCCCAATGGGTCCGGGCCCGAGTGGCCCCGGAATGGACGGACCGCCCGAAGAAGGCCCTCCGAACCCAGGCAGAACATCCTCCACACGGCAAGCGGGCTCTAGTGATTACCACTTTGTCGACGTCCACGGCGCCGGCGCCCAGCGCAGCGATCCCAAGACCGGTGATGCCGCCGACTTCCCGCACGGCCGCGGCCCGCAGGGCGATGTGATTCGGATTCTCAACTATGTGCGGTTAGTGCGCAATGTTTCGCCCTGAGCGAAGCAGGGAAAGAAGCAGCAGGATGGCAGTTGGAGACAACGTGACGAGTGGATAGAAGAATATCGGGGCGACCGCCGATGGACATTTCCTAACGAGATCTCAGGGCAGTTGATATATCTGCGAGCATTCTCACAACCCATCTATTTTACAGGAGATATGATCGCAGTGTTAGGCGCCGCGCCGGCGTCCAATCGCTGACTGACCGGTATATCTTCTGCTGGTTCCCCTTACCGGCTCAGTATGCTGTTGTTGAGAAACACCTCTGTTCCATTTGAAAAAATGGAACGCCGTCTTTCTGCTATCCGGGATTAATCGCCCCGTAACGATCCTACCGCCGCCTCTACACGTTGGCAGTAAACCTTGAGCGAAAACCGCGTCGATTTTTCCACCGCCGCTCTGGACATCTCTGCCAGAAGCTTCCGATCCCCGGCCAAACGCCCGATCGCCCTCGCCAATTCCCTGGAATCGCATGCCGGCACGATCAGTCCATCCAACCCATCCGTCACCACCTCCCCGCAGTTCGGTGTCGTGATTACCGGCATGGCCCGCGCCATCGCCTCCAATTGCGTCATCGCAAACCCGTCCGATAGCGTCGGCAATACAAACACATCGCCCTCCCGGTACAACTCCGCTGTCTGGTTCCGCGTCACGCGTCCGAGAAACTGCATGTTGGCCGGCGCTGTCGCCACGGCCTCCGGCGAAATCCCCACCGGTCCTGCGATCACGAACTTCACATTCTCATCCTTCAATTCCCTGGCCGCCTCGATCAAATACTGGATCCCCTTCCGCAAAATGACGCTCCCAATCCACAGAACCGTCAGAGCCCGATCGGGATTGTGCTTGATCGTCGCCTCTTCCCCCTGCGCCTCGAACGCTTGCGGCACCACGATGATCTTCCCATCCTTCACCCCCTGTTTCACCAGCGCCTGACGCGTCCACTGCGAATTGACCAGCACCAGCGACGCCTCCTCCCACTCGGCAGACAGTCTCTGATAGTATGCATCCGGAATCCTCCCCGGAACCTTCTGCCACCCGGCCCATTTCCGCGACTCGGCGACAACGATCTCCTCCTCCACCCGCCCCGGGTCGATCTGGTCCACGATCGTCACGTGTCCCCGCTCCTTGAACATCCGGATCGTCTCCAGGCACCCCGTATCGAATCCGAAAAAGACATCGCGCATCGGATCGAGTTGCTTTCGCTCCAGCGATCGATTTACCAACCCCGCGAATTCCTCTCCGATCTTCTTGTGCTCCAGAAATTCCTCCTCCGTGCTCCCCGCACTCGCGTGTCTCCTCGTCAGAGAATGCCAGTTGAACGCCACCACTTTGCTCGAAGGCAAGTCTGCATGATGCCGCCCCGCAAAAGCCCGCAATGCCTTGGGCCCTCGTTTCAGCAGCGAAGCCCCCCACCTGCACCACAATTCCGTATAAAAAACCTCCAGCCGACCATGCAACTGAAACGCCCGCGGCACCGCATAGTGCTGCCGCGCCCCGATCTGCGACACGATCCAGTTATATCCAGACTTTTCACTCATCACTCATTTCCCAAGGCGACCTCTTGTAGGGCTCGCTTCAGCGGACTCTACATTTGGCAGGATATTCATCTGTACTCTAACCCTCCCGTCTCAACATCGCCATCAAGCTCACCCCGCGCGAATATCCAGGCGCATTGGGTTTATTCAGCCGGTTCACCAACTTCTTCGCCTCCCTGGAAAATTTCTTCTCCAGCAACTATCTCGGCGGTACTCAGACGACGCGGTTTCTGTTTGGCGCGAGGGAAGCACCGTCTCAGATCGGACCTGTCGCCCAAACTCGACGTTCGCCGAGGCACGCGGGTTATCAGATAGCTCATTTCAAGGATAGCTACTATTGGCAACGCACCATCGCCGCCAAAGACTTATGAGGGATCAACGGACAGAAAAACCGTCAAGATCCCAATAAACACGGCAGCCTCGTCGGCTGCCGTGATGGGTGATTCAGCATCACCCGGGCTCGTGTTTCCTGCGAGCCCCGGTCAGGAAGGGGACTCGGCAGGAAATGTACATCGGGGCGAGAGGATTCGAACCTCCGACTTCCTGGTCCCAAACCAGGCGCTCTAACCAGGCTGAGCTACGCCCCGTACAATCCACCCCATCCCCGCGAACGAACCACTATATCAGACGCCCGAGTCTGTGCGAAGCGGTGCGGCGAGACCGTGATGGCGCCACTTCAAAAAGCTACCGCCCACCGGCCTCTGCTTCCAGACATTTGAGTTCGTCCTGCGCCAACTGCCGCAGTCCCGCATCGTGCATCTTTTCCGCTGCGGTTTTCAGCAGTTCCAGCGCTCGCGGACGGTTCTCCCAATACTTGGCGTAGATGATGCCCAGGACCAGCGTCACCTGCTCGGCCTGTGGCGAACTGCCGTGAACGCGCAAAAAATCCTCGTACGCGCCGGCCGCTTCTACGTACTGCCCGTCGGACATGAGCTGATTCGCCACATCCAATTGCCCCTGCATCGGCAGGACCTGGTAGGGATCGATGTTCCGCAATTCGAGGTATTTCGCGACGGCCTTGCCAAGCTCGTGGCCCTGCAAAAGCGTTTCGATTTCGGCCCGCAGCGCCCCAACCCGCGGATCTTCCGGCTTGGCCGGTGCGTTGGTTCCGCCCAGCACGCGTCCGCCGGCTCCGAAAGGGTTGTATCCGCCAGCCACGATCGATTCGTATTCGCGCCTGCGCCG
The DNA here is from genome assembly GCA_903845195.1 of uncultured Phycisphaerales bacterium. Lineage (GTDB taxonomy): Bacteria > Planctomycetota > Phycisphaerae > WQYP01 > WQYP01 > CAIMWO01. The sequence goes on along the minus strand of CAIMWO010000053.1, from coordinate 52,894 downwards.
CCAGCGGTTGATCATCGCCAGCAGATCATATTGATCGCGCTGCACCAGGCCGGTCAGCAGCAGCAGGAGCCCCAGCACAAAGCCCGTGGCCGTGCCGGAAAGATGGGCGGCATGCGCGACATTGGATCCGCCCAGCAGCGGTTCGACGATGTCCTGCCCCACCTTGAACAAGATGAAATACATCGACGGTATTTCCCACACGTCGACGTAAACAATGAACCAGATCAGCATGCGCACATGCGTGCGGGGCAGCAGAATGAAGAACATGCCCGTCACCGCGGAGATCGAACCGCTGGCGCCCAGCGTCGGCACGTTTGATGTGAGCACCTGCCCACATCCCGCGAGAATTCCACCGGTCAGGTAAAAGACCAGGTACCCGGCGTGACCGAGTTTTTCATTGAGGTTGTTCCCGAAGACATACAGGAACAGCATGTTGAAGCCAATGTGCGCCAGACTTGCGTGCAGGAATTGGTAGGTGATGAATTGCTGCAATTGCGGGTGCAGCGGATAGAGCATGAATTTTTCCCAGCCCGGCGCCAGGCCGCCCGACGTCTGGTGGCTGCCGAGGTAAATGACCACATTCGCCGTGATCAGCAGCGCGTTCATCCACGGAAATTGCCGCCGCGGGCGATCGGTGCCTATGGGGATGGGTATCATGCGTTCACTGCTCTGTGGGCCACTTCATCAGCCCGGTCATTATTGGCAAAGGCTTGGATTGGTCAAACCACACAGGCCCGATAACCGGAGCCGGGCTCGCCGCGTATTGCATTTCCCCCGCTATTCACTACACTTCATGATCCAATTTTCACTGGGTCCGCGTGTTGGTGGACTCACCGGTTTTCTTGTTCAAAAGCGAGGATTCACGTGTCCCATATCCGCAGTTCCCACCTGTTCACCAGCGAATCCGTTTCCATGGGCCACCCGGACAAGGTGGCCGATCAAATTTCCGATGCCGTTCTCGATTCGCTGTTGGCAGTCGATCCTTACGCGCGGGTCGCCTGCGAGACGCTGGTCACGACGGGCCTCGTGGTTCTGGCCGGCGAAATCACCGTGCACAATCAGAAGGCCATCGACGCGCTCAACAATGCCGAGAACACCGCCCGCAAGACGATCCAGCAGATTGGCTATGACGATCCGACGACGGGTTTTGACTTCCGCTCCTGTGCTGTGCTGCGTGCGTTGCACTCGCAATCGGCGGACATCTCCCGCGGCGTCACCGCCACCAAAAACAAGGACCAGGGCGCTGGCGATCAGGGCATCATGTTCGGCTTCGCCTGCGATGAAACCAAGGCGTTCATGCCCCTGCCGATCCACCTTTCGCACCGCCTGGTTGAAAAGCAGGCCGCGCTTCGGCAGTCGGGCAAGCTCAAGTGGCTGCGGCCGGACGCCAAGTCGCAGGTCACCGTCGAATATGAAAATGAACGTCCCGCCCGCATTCACACCGTCGTGCTCTCCACGCAGCACACGGAAGAAGCGGTCGACAAGAAGAAGGATTGCTTCTCCGAAGCCTGCAAGAAGCAGGTGATCGAGCAAATCATCAAGCCGGTGATCATGGCCGAGCGCCCGGACCTGTGGAACAAGGACATCGTCTACCACGTGAATCCGACCGGAAAATTCCTCATCGGCGGGCCCCACGGCGATTCCGGCCTGACCGGCCGCAAGATCATCGTCGACACCTACGGCGGCCGCGGCTGCCATGGCGGCGGCGCGTTCTCCGGCAAGGATCCCTCCAAGGTCGACCGCTCCGCATCCTACATGGCACGCTACGTCGCCAAGAACATCGTCGCCTCCGGCGTGGCCACGGCTTGCGAAGTGCAGCTCGGCTATGCCATCGGCGTGGCGGAGCCGGTGTCAGTCCTCATCGATACCGAAGGCACCAGCATCGTCTGCGAGGAACTGCTTTCCGAGATCGTTCGCGAACTCTTCGATCTCCGCCCACGGGCTATCGTCGATTCGCTCAAGCTTCTGCGGCCGATCTATCAGGAAACGGCCCGCCACGGCCACTTCGGCCGCGAGCTTCCCGCTTTCACCTGGGAACGCACCGACAAGGCCGCCAAGATCCGCAAGCTCGCCGGTGGCAAGAAAAATACTTGCTACGACATTCCGTTCTGATCGGTAAGCGACTATCCATAAACCCAGAGCGGCCCTCTTCCCCGGAGGGCCGCTTCATTTTTGCGTGGCGGCTGCCGAAAATGTGAGAAGGACCTTTCGTGCCTGTTTCGCCGTTTCCTGGTCTTTGCCGTTGTCTGCAATGCTCTCCAAAGCGGTCCGCACGTCCGCCGGCAGCGTTTCGAATTTCGCACACCATGCGATCGCGCCGCGTTTGAGTTCTGTGCGGCCGGTTGTCAGTGCGGCCACGATGGTCTTCACAAATGGCTCCGGCTTGATTCGCTGTGCCCATGCGGTGCCCATCAATCGACCGACAACGATTTGCGTGTGGCCATTCCGGCTTGCGCCCAGTGTCTCGATCGCCTTTGCCACGGCCTTCTGGTCAATGTCCTTCTTAATATTCTCCAGATTCGCCAGGGCTTCCGCGTAAGGCATGACCTCCTTGATACACGCGGTCATAGATCGCTCATCCGCTTCGGTTTCTATGACCATGCTGAAATTAATAGGCAGTGATTCTCCCCGTCCTTTTTGCAGAAACAACAGCACCCGATCATCCTTCTTGAATCGCACTTTCTTCTTATCTTTGGAAATTCTCAGGCTGATATCGCTGACCACTACCTGCTTCCCTGCCTCGCCCTTCAGTATCTCGCGTACGTTGACGGTGGCGCGATCCTTTTCCGCGTCCGATTCAGCAATAGTCCCGATAACCACGGTATCCGCCTGAACCAACTGCGATTCGAGCGTCTTCTCCGGCAGGTAAAACAAAGCGCCAGCTGGCGACGCCAACATCATCAGCGGCAGCATTACTAACGCGAATCCCATTGCCTTGCGCATAGCTACACCCTCAATGCATGCTGTTACCAGCGTTCCCGACGCATCGTAACCGCTTGCTCGGCAGTCATTCTACTCATGAAAGGCCGCGCCATTTTTGCCGACTCGCATTTCTCCTCTTGAAACTTGGCCCCTGAACCGTGAAACTTTCCCTACATCCTGCGTGAATTCGCTCGCCACACCGTTCCTTAGATCGAGGCGTCATGTTCTCTTCTCCCAAAAAGCCCGGTCGCGACATCGCCCAGCGTCTCGTTTCCGGCCACGTCGCTCTGCAGGCCTATTGGGCGCTCAAACATGCCGGCGTGCTTGACGTCATGCTCGAAGAAGAAGTGGCGGCCGAGGGCCTGGACCCCCGCGCCTATGCCGATCGCACGCGCCTGGCGCCGGAGATTCTCGATGCCCTGATCAACTACGCCGCGCGGGCCGGACTTCTCTCAATCAAAGACGGCCGAGCGTTTCTCACCGCCGATGGCCGCGCACTGATGGAAGAGAATGGCGTGCTCGAAATGGTCCGCGCCTATTCCGGCGTGTTGGACGTTCTCGAACATCTGCTCGTGCGGCTCAAGACGCTTCATCCCGGAAACTCCCGCCGGTTTGAAGCTGCTGTTGAAGCTCAAAGCCAGCGCTGGCTGCCCGAAGTCTATCCCGCCATCGAAGAACTGATCGTCAAGCACCGCTTTACGCATCTGCTCGACATCGACTGCGGCTCAGGCGATCTGCTCATCCGCATGGCCAAGGCCTCCAATCAGATTGTGGGCGTGGGTGTCGGCTCCGACGGCCCGCTCGTCCGCAAGGCCAACGCCGCCATCACCACGCAGGGGCTCGAAAAACGTTTCATTGCCGTCACCGCGAATAGTCTGGATGCCCTTACCGAAACCAAGCAGGTGTTCGATCGCGTGGGCATTTCGCAACAGCTCTGGCGGGAAATTGACTGCATCCTGGCCGCCAATTTTCTCGGCGAGGCGACGAGCCTCAATCGTGATCTCGTGATCAAGACGCTCGCAGGCGTTGCCCGTAATTTCCCGCATGCCCACCTCTTGCTGGCCGAGCCCACCATCGGCCCCAAGTTCGACAAGAACTACTATGCCTCCGAGTTGGCACTTGTGCTGCAATTGACACGCCAATCTCTTTGGACCGCCGACATCTGGCGGAACACCATCACCCTGGCCGGTCTGAAAGTCGTGGCCGAGACCTCCCTGGCCACCGACGGCCTGACGCTCTTCCTCTGCACCACTCCATGAGTTAGTGGTCAGTGGCCAGTTGTCAGAAATGCGAAAAGCCCGTCCAACAGGCAGTCCTCCTCAACTGACCACTGGCCACTGACCACTCACAACTCCCCCATCTCGCCAAGTCGCCCTGGCCGGTTTAGAATAGGGTGCTCGGAGTTCCCGGACCAAACGCAGAAGGAAGATGTAATGAGCCAATACCAGAGCCCGTTTCATGCCCAGGCCACTCTCGATACGCCGCTGGGCAAAAAGACCATCTACCGTCTCGACGCACTCAAAGCCGCCGGCCCCATCGACAAACTGCCCTATTCCATCAAGGTGCTTCTGGAATCCTGTCTGCGAAATCTCGACGGCTTCATCGTGACCGAAGAGGCCGTCCGGGCGCTCGCCAATTACAACGCCAAGAACGTCGGCGAAGTCGAAATACCCTTCATGCCCGGCCGCGTCGTCCTGCAGGATTTCACCGGCGTGCCGTGCGTCGTTGACCTGGCCGCAATGCGTGCGGCGATGGTTCGCATGGGTGGCGATCCGAAGAAGGTCAATCCACTCGTCCCGTGCGACTTGGTGATCGACCACTCGGTTCAGGTCGACGCCTTCGCTTCCGGCGCGGCCCTCACCATCAATGCCCAGCATGAATTCGAACGCAACACCGAACGCTATCAGTTTCTCAAATGGGGCCAGCAGGCCTTGGCCAACTTCCGCGTCGTTCCTCCGGCCACCGGCATCGTGCACCAGGTGAACCTCGAGTACCTCGCCAAGGTCGTCTGGGAAAAAGAGGACACGCTCTTCCCCGATTCGCTCGTCGGCACCGACTCGCACACCACCATGATCAACGGCCTGGGCGTCCTGGGATGGGGCGTCGGCGGCATCGAGGCCGAAGCCGTCATGCTCGGCCAGCCGATCTACATGCTCATTCCCGAAGTCATTGGCTTCAAACTCACCGGTAAACTCGCCGAAGGCGTGACCGCGACCGACCTGGTCCTCGTCATCACCGAGCAACTTCGCAAGGCGGGCGTGGTCGGCAAGTTCGTGGAATTCTTCGGCCCCGGTCTGGCGGACATGCCGCTGGCCAATCGCGCCACCATTGCCAACATGGCGCCGGAATACGGTGCGACTTGCGGATTCTTCCCCGTCGATGAGCAGACGCTCAAGTATCTCCGCCTCACCGGCCGCGATGAAAAACTCGTGCAGACCGTCGAAAAATACTGCAAGGAGCAGGGGCTGTGGCGTAATGACAACTATCCGATTGAATATTCGTCGGTGCATGAACTGGATATGTCCACCGTCGTGCCGTCGGTCGCCGGGCCCAAGCGCCCGCAGGACCGCATTGCCCTCAAGAGCGTGAAATCCTCCTGGAGCAAGGAACTGCCGAAGTTTCTGCAAGGCAATAAGAAGCCCGTGACGACGGCGCCGGCGATCAACAAAATGCAGGCGGAAGGCGGCGAAGGCGGCGCCAGCGGTACGGGCGTGGCCATCACGCCTCACGCGGTCACCGAAGAGCAACTCCTCAAGTCCGTGAAAGTCGTCGATAGCGGCAAAACTTTCGAACTCAAGCACGGCGCGGTGGTCATCGCGGCCATCACCAGTTGCACCAACACCAGCAACCCCGATGTGATGGTGGCTGCCGGCCTCGTCGCCAAAAAGGCGGCGGACCTGGGCCTGACGCGCAAGCCGTGGGTCAAGACGTCGCTGGCCCCCGGCTCGAAAGTCGTCACCGATTACCTCGACAAGGCCGGCCTCACTTCTTCGCTCAACGCGCTCGGCTTCGACCTCGTCGGCTACGGCTGCACCACCTGCATCGGCAACTCCGGCCCGCTTCCCGAAGCCATCGACAAGGCGATCAATGAAAACGAAATGGTCGTCGCATCCGTGCTCTCCGGCAATCGCAATTTCGAAGGCCGCGTGCATCAGTCCGTCAAGGCCAACTACCTCGCCTCGCCGCCGCTGGTTGTCGCCTACGCCATCGCGGGGAACGTCAATATTGACATCACCACCGAGTCGCTCGGCATCGCCACGAAGGGTTCCAAAGCGGGCCAGCCGGTTTTCCTGAAGGACATCTGGCCGAGCCAGGCGGAGATCGCCGAGACCGTCGCCAAGTGCGTGACCACCGGCCAGTTCAACACGCAGTACGGCGATGTGTTTGCGGGCTCAACCGAATGGCAGGCCATCGGCACCACCAAGGGCGACCTCTACCAGTGGGACGCCAAGAGCACCTACATTCAGGAGCCGCCGTTCTTCGAGAATCTCGCCCCCAAGCCGGGAACCATTCAGCCGATCAAGAACGCGCGCGTGCTGGGCAAATTTGCCGATTCCGTCACCACCGATCACATCTCACCCGCCGGCAACATCAAGAAGGATTCACCCGCCGGCAAGTTTCTCATCGACAATGGCGTACCCGTCTCGCTGTTCAACAGTTACGGCGCTCGCCGCGGCAACGACCGCATCATGACCCGCGGCACGTTCGCCAATATCCGTGTGAAGAACCAGATCGCCCCCGGCACCGAGGGCGGCTTTGCCACCGATTTTACCGATGGCCAGGTGAAGTTCATTTACGATGCCTCGCTCAATTACAAGAAGGCGGGCATCCCGCTGGTCGTGCTCGCCGGCAAGGATTACGGCATGGGCAGCTCGCGCGATTGGGCCGCCAAAGGAACCTTCCTCCTCGGCGTCCGCGTCGTCGTTGCTGAGTCCTTCGAGCGCATTCACCGCTCCAACCTCGTCGGCATGGGCGTGCTGCCCCTGACTTTCAAGGCAGGGCAGAACGCCCAATCGCTCGGCCTCGATGGCACGGAGACCTTCAATGTCGCCGTTGATGACACCGTGAAGGCCCGGCAGGACATTCAGGTCACCGCCACGAAAAAGGATGGCACCAAAGTCCAGTTCACCACCACCTGCCGCATCGATACGCCGGTAGAAGTAGAGTACTACCGCAACGGCGGCATCCTGCAGACTGTGCTGCGGCGGATGGCCAAGGCCTGACAAGCGGTCGGTGGCCAGTTGTCAGGCAGACTGATGAAACAGGAAGCAAAATGTAAGATGGGGCGGACATGCATCGCTGCGTGTCCGCCCCATCCATTTATTGACTCTCGTCACAAACCGCTCGTCTCACGAGAGCATTCCTACTTACCGCCCAGACGAATCTGAAATTGCGTGCCGTGAATGGCAGGTTTGCCGACGGAGAGCAGGTATCGGTCTTCAGCACAGTCGGCAAGGTGATCGGCGCCCGTGACGCCTTTGGCTGCAGTGGCCAGCGCGTAGGCACGTTGAAAATGATCGGAATCCCAACCGTGCAGGAGGATCAGGGCGGCACGGAACTTATCCTCGGACGTGAGACTCAAATCTTGGTTGACCAGAGTCACGACACGTTCGATCCGCTGGTGATCGCGCGCCATCACTGCAATTCTCGCGGCCCAGCGATTCTCCTGGTCGGTACGCGCCATGAAGGTGATTTCCTCCGAAACGCTGGACGGCGAAACAGGAACGGCAGGGCCCAGGGGAATCTGGGCGGCGAGTGCCATCGCAAGAGTCACGAGCAGCACCGCCAGTACAACCCGCGGGAATCTTGGCGCAAGTCGGATCCAGCCGAACCGCCTGAGTGTCCACAGCAGGAAAAGGAACAGAAAAATTGCCAGCGTAACCAGCAGAGAGAGCACAAAGAGCAACAGCGTCAGGCCGCCCATCGCAGGCCAGACCAGTGCGGCGAGGATGCCGAGAATGGCAAGTCCACTCGTCACGATTAGAAGACGGGACATCGCAGTTGCTCCCAGACAAAAATTTAGACCTACGCTTCTTTTTAGGAGTTTGACAGCATAGGCCAAAGGAAGCACCGATTGCATCCATGAGAGTTCATCTGCGGCTGGTAAGAGTCGTGTTTCAACTCTCCCGTCGCATCGGATTATCCAGCGGCTGCGGCCCGCGCGCCCACAGGCCGCGGCGAAACAAAAATGCATCGGCGGCAATCAGTCCAGGCCCAGCGATCAGGATCGCACCGGCCATCGCGATGAGGCACAGATTAAATTCGTACCCTGGATGGATGAGCATGTCCTTTTCGCCCGTGCTGAGCGTGACGAACTTGAAGGTACCGGCAAAGCCGTTGGGGCCGTGGACGGTGGCGATGGCCACAAGCATGGTGATGATCAGCGGGATCGCGCCCAGGCGGGCAACAAACCCCAGAAGCATCGAGACGCCACCGAGCAATTCGCCGTAGGCGGCAATGTAGGCCCAGGCGGCGGGGGAGAGAACGGGCAGGGGATGCGCAGCAAGCCCCTGGGCCAGCATGGTGACCATGGGTTGGCCATCAGGCGTGAACCAGCCGAAAAGTTTTTGGCTGCCGGAATAGATGAAGACCGCGGCCAGCGCCACGCGAATCAGCAGCAATGCCACACTGACAGCAAAGCCGGTATTCCCTTGACGTGCATTGGGTGTGAGCGGGGCGGTCATGTCATCGTCTCCGAATGAATAAGAAACTCACCAGTGAATGGCGTTCATCCACAGCAGGCCGCCGCCGACGAGGCCTAGCGTGCCCAGAATCATCCCCGCAATCGCCAGGCCCTGGCCGGACGACTGCCCCGTGGATTGGTTCACGCCCCGCATGGCGATGAAACCGAAAATGATCGCCAAAAGCGGCGGTACGATGAAGCAGCCGCCCGGGATTCCCACGATGCCCAGCACCAGCGAAGCGACGGCCCACGTGTTCGTGCCGGAAATGGAATCGCCGACGGTTCCCTCCATTGTGAACGGCAATCCGCACCCGAGGCAGTTATTCGCCGAAAGCGCGTTGAGGCGGGAACAGCGCGGGCATTTGATGAATTTTTCGCCCGTCGCTTCGTTGGATACGATCGGCGGCGCCTTATGACCGGCGGCCGCATAGGCGTGAACCGGGTGCGGGTCCTGCTTAATCACCTTGCCGCTGGTCGGGTCGATCAACCGCCCGCGGGAATCCAGGATCGGGATGACGATGGATTCGCCGCACGTCGGGCACGTGCCGGATTGACCGGCCATGGAATCCACCGCCTCAAGTCGCGAGGAGCAATACTGGCAGAGAAATCCGTACCGTCGGCCCATCGGCGCCGGCATGGCAAAACGGAACGATACCGGCGGCGGCGCCGCTTCGGACGAGGTCCCGCCATCCGCTGCCAGGGGATATTCGCCGCCCTCGGTGGGGGGGGCAGGCGTACCCGCAGCCGTTTCTTCGGCGGCAGGCGTATCGTCCGTCACGCCTTTTTGCAGCGCGTCGATCTGCTTTTGATTATCGCTCATGCTCGTGTTTCGCAACCTGTGTTACGTATCGATGTTGACCACGGATGATACCATGATACAACAGTCGCATGGCAGCTAATACTACGCAAGTCTGGACGATCGGTTCGCTTCTCACATGGACGGCCGATTTTTTCACCCGCAAGAACGTCGAAGAGCCGCGGCTCTCCGCCGAATTACTGCTGGCGCACGCCCTGCAGTGTTCGCGGATGTCGCTCTACACCCAGTATGAACGCGTCCCCGCGGAGCAGCAATTGACCGCCTTCCGCGACATGGTCAAGCAGCGCACCAGTCACGTGCCGGTCGCCTATCTGATCGGTAAGGCGTGGTTCTTCTCGCTCGAATTTTCCGTGACGCGCGACGTGCTCATCCCCCGGCCCGACACCGAAACGCTCGTAGAAACAGTGATCTCGCACGTCCGCCAGAAGCCGGGCTGGACCGATTCCGGTGGCCCCGCCGTTCTCGATCTGTGTACCGGCTCCGGCTGCATCGCCATCGCCCTCGCCAAGCATTTGCCCTCGGCAGTCATCACCGCGACCGATCTTTCCGAAAAGGCCCTGGTCGTCGCCCGGCAAAATGCGGAAGCACACAAGGTCGCCGATCGCATCACCTTCTTTCATGGCGATCTTTTCGCGGCACTGGCCCAGCAGTCAGCCCCGACCATGTTCCGCGTGATCGCCTCCAACCCGCCCTACATCCCGACTGCCGACGTCGCAAACCTCCCTCCCCAGGTGCGCGACCACGAACCGCGACAAGCCCTCGACGGCGGCCTCGATGGCATGGACGCCCATCGGCGCATCCTGGAATCCGCCCGAAACTTCCTCCATCCGGAAGGCCTGCTCATCATGGAAATGCAATTTGACCAGGGCCCCGCTCTGACAGGAATTTACGCAGCCGCCGGATATCTCGGAAACCTGCGCACCATCCGCGACGCCGCCAACCACCCCCGCTGTGTTGCCGCGGTCAGGGCGTAAGTCGCCCGATCAGCGTTGCTGGCCCATGAACATGTCGCGGCCTTTGACCAGCGCCGCCATCTTGGCATCGACGATGTTGCGCTTGAGCATCCAGAATCCGCAGTCCGGGTGAACGTATGTGATGCGGTCTTTGCCGACGATCTTCTCGGCGCTATCGATGGCTCGAGCCACCTGGTCGGGCGTCTCCACGATCGTGCTCTTGACGTTGATGACGCCCAGCCCAAGGCCGATCTCCGGACGCAGATCCCTGAAATGCATGAGTTCCTGCTGGCCGCGGAACGCGATTTCCGCAACCACGTGATCGATCTGCAGGGCGTTGATGAAATTGATGAGCTGGCCCCAATGCCCCTTCTGAATCGATTGGCCCCCATAATTGCCGAAGCACAGATGGATGGCGGCTTTTCCGGTCACCGCCCCGAAGATGCGATTAAGCGCCTCGGCCACCCACGGCCCGTCTTCCGGCGAGCCCGTCAGGTTGGCTTCATCGACTTGCACGATGTCCGCATCGATCTGGGCGACTTGCCCTGCCAGGATGTCGCTGATCGCCGTGACGAGCGCCTGCTTGGTCTTGTAATGCTTGTCGAGCAGCGTGCGGGCCAGCATGTAGGGGCTGGTGATGGTGAATTTCAATGGCTTGGTGGTCAGGGCCCGGGCGTTCTGAAAATCCAGCGGAAGATTGAGCGTGCCTTCGCCCAGCTGGCCTTCGACCACCGCCGCGGGGCGCGAGCGGAATTTCATGTATTCCAGTTCGGACCAGCGAATCTCATCCGCCCGGCCGATCGATGCGCGAACATTCTGCAGCGGCTTGATGAAGTAATCGATCATGCCGTTGGTTTCCGGGTGATTGATATCGAATCTCGCCAGTTCCCCATCGGTGACCACGTCGATGCCGGCGAGTTCCTGCGTCTTGAGGACGGTCATCATGGCATCGCGCAACGCCTGGCGCGTCGGGAAGGCCCCCAGCCAGTCGGGAATCGGATAAGAGCCGACAACAGTGGTAAGTATCTGACGGGCCATGTGGACTCCTCAGCAAAACTCAGCGGCGGCGCAGGGCCTTTTCCATCGAACGCTTATCATCGCGTTCCTTGATGGCGGCGCGCTTGTCGTATTGCTTCTTGCCGATGGCGATGCCCAGAAGCACTTTGGCATACCCGCGGCGAAAATAGATCTCCAGCGGAATCAGCGTGGCCCCCTGATCCTTCTGCATGCGGGTGACCAGCCGGCGAATCTCGCGGCGATGCAGCAGCAGCCGGCGCGCCCGCGTCGGATCGTGATTGAGCCGGTTGGCCTCAATGTACTCCTCAATGTGGCAGCCCAGCAGATGCACTTCGTTGTCGCGGATGCGGGCAAAACTCTGATTGAGCTGCACGCGCCCCTGACGCAGCGACTTCACCTCGCTGCCGACGAGCTGAATCCCCGCCTCGATCTTGTCCATGATGTGATAATCAAAATACGCGCGGCGATTCTGCGAACGCGGGGCCATCTTGCCGCCGTCGATCGACGTGCCCTTGTCCTTCGGCTTGGTCTGGTTATTGGACGTTTTATTCATAAGCATCATCAGTATACGTCCAATAGCGGTCCGCGGCACGCAGGTGCTGCGCGTCCGTTTTTGTGCGGCAACGGAGAAGTGCGGGATTTCACTTGACCTCTTCAGAGGGCATTCGATACTGTACTTTGATGCGAAATCTCTCGAATACCAAGGCGATCTTCCAGCAACTCGGCGACACGCCGGGCACGATGGGCGTCAAAAGCATCATCGAAAACCATGATGCCTGGGTGAACAACGCCGCAGTGCAGTTGGAAATCACCGCAGCCATGCGATTGCAATTGGCCCGGCAGCCTCGGGGGGCGCAGGTCGCGGCGCGGATCGAAGCACAGCGCCAGCGTCTGCAATCGCTGGTCACCACTTTGCCGAGGCGCATCTCGACTGCGGTGTAAGGGGCGGGGAAGTTTCAATCGCCATCATTCCAATGGTTATCCGTCGTGCCGTGGCGTGATGGGTTGTGCGCGGGGCGTTACAATGCCGGGGCATTACACAGGGAGGTCGTATGCCCAAATCGTCGATGCTTCATCTGATCCCCACACCCCACTTGCTGCGTTTCACGAAACAGTCGCTGAAACTGCCTCAGCAGTGGAACATTCTGCTCGGTTCGGATCCCGCTGCCCGGCACCTCTATGCTGCCGGACGTTTCGCATCGCAGATCGAACCCCTGACGGGACAAACCTGCCGCATCGCCGTCTCGGGCGGCACCGTCTCGCCTGCCGATGAAATCCGCACGCACGTCGATCCGGCCGTCCCCCACGCGCAGGGATATCGCCTGAGCATTTCGCCCAGCGGCGTCGACATTCGCGCCCGAACCGCCGCGGGAACCTTCTATGCGTTTCAAACGTTGACGCAGATCGTGCGGCAGATCGCGCTCCAGTCGACCAAGCGCCCGCTGTCGCTGCCCTGCGTCGAAATTGCCGATCAGCCTGACTTCGAGCGGCGGGGGGTCTATCATGACTGCGCCCGAGGCAAGGTGCCAAAGGTCGAAACATTGCTGCAATTGATCGACGATCTTGCCGGGCTGAAGATCAACGAGTTTCAGCTGTACATCGAAAACGCGTTCGAATTCCGCCGGCATCCGTCGATGTACGATGACACCGACCCCTTCACTGCCGAAGACATCCTCGTGCTCGACGCCGCCTGCCGCGCGCGACACATCGACTTCGTCCCCTCTCTCACCTCCTTGGGACATTTCGAAAAAATCCTGCGCCGGCCCGCATATCGGCAGTTCGCCGAAGTCGAGCCCGCCGAACTAAAAAAACGCGGCGAGCACACTTGGTGCGATGACCCCTGGACACTCTGCGTCACCGACCCCGGTGCCAAGCAGTTGCTCAAGGAAATGTACGACGAGTTCGTGCCCAATTTTTCGAGCGACCTGTTCAATATCTGCTGCGATGAAAGCTGGGACCTCGGCAAGGGGCGGTCGCTGGAATTGCGTGAGAAGATCGGCCCTGGCCAGATGTACGTCGATTGGATCAATTACTGCAACGATCTTTCAAAGGCGCACGGAAAGCGGATTCAGATGTGGGGCGACATCATTCTCCATCATCCCGAACTGATCCCTCAATTGCCTGAAGATGCCACGCTGCTGGAATGGGGCTACGAGGCCCATCACGAATTTGACCAGCATTGTGCGACCTTTGCCCAGCGCATTCGCGACGGCAGCAGGGGGGGCAGCCAGAAGTTCTATGTTTCGCCTGGCACGAGTTCGTGGCTGACGCTCGCGGGGCGTTCGCGCAATGCCCTGGCCAACATTCACAATGCCGCCGGCGCGGGTCTGAAATACGGCGCGACAGGCCTGCTGGTGACGGATTGGGGTGACAATGGACACCAACAGATGCTCGCCATATCCCTGAATGCCTTTGCCTATGGTGCGGCCGCGGGTTGGCATCTGGCAGCCACGCCAAACCCGTCGGCCGGGAAGCCGGATTGGGATACCGGCCGGGTCCCGCCGCCGCCCAAAGACGCGGATCGCGCCCTGCGACCCTTACTCGAAGCGGTCTCCCTGCAACTCTTCCTCGATCCGACGCGGAAATTTGCCGCACTCGCCCACGATCTCGGCCTCACCTACGAACGCTTCAGTTGGCAGCGGTTCAATGGGGCGATCGACTGGTATCTCTTCCGTGAGAAATGGGATTTCGCCAACTACGTCAATCGCGCCGCGCCCAAAGATCTGCCCAAAGTCATCGCCGCCTGCGAGCGTTTGGCAAAGTCATTTGAAGCGTCAGACCTGTTGCATCCCGATGCAGAAATACTAAAGGCCGAACTGGCATTCACCTGTCGCGAAGTCATTCACACCTGCAAGCGCACCGCATTACGCCAAGGCTGGCTGGCGGCCGACCCCGCGAAGCGAAATCCGGAACACGAAACCTTGCGCTCGAAACCCGCCAAGCCACTGCCCAAAACCTTCCCGGCGGATATGAAGAAACTCGGCACTGATGCCGCCAAGCTCCAGCACGAGTTCAAGCAACTCTGGTTAGCACGCAATCTCCCCAGCCGACTGGCGGATGTCGATGCCGAGTTCAATCGTCTCAAGCAGGAGTATCGGAAATTCGCACCGAAATGACGTCGCGCTGCCGCGTCGCACGCAGCCGCATTGCCGCTGGATTACCCCTGCCAATCCCGCTATGCTCTCCCCTCACTCTGAATTCCGAATTCTGAACTCTGAATTAATCAGGAGCTTCCATGTCCCTCCTCGTCACTGGTTCCATCGGCATCGATTCCGTCTCCACGGCCGCGGGAAAGGCCGATCATGTCATCGGCGGATCCGCGGTTTACTTCTCCTGGGCGGCCGCGGCCTTCACCAAGGTGCGTCTCGTCGCCGTCGTCGGCGAAGATTTTCCGAAGGACTTTGAAGTCGCCTTCGCCAATCCCAACATCGACATCGCCGGCCTCGAACGCCGCAAGGGCTCCAAGACCTTCCGCTGGTCCGGCACCTATGACGCCACGATGAATGAAGCCACCACGCTCTCCGTCGATCTCAATGTGCTCATCGAAGCGCCCCCCAAAGTTCCCGCCGCGTTTGTCGACAGCAAAGTCGTTTTCCTCGCCGCCACCCATCCGAATTTGCAGCTCGATCTCCTCGGCCAGATCAAATCGCCCAAGCTCTCCATTGCCGACACCCGCGACCTCTGGATCAAGCAATACCACGACGAATCCATCGCCGCCTTCAGGCATTTCGACGGCATCGTGCTCAACGACCTCGAAGCCCGTCTGCTCACCGGCAAGGTGAACCTCGTCGAGGCCCTCCAGGATCTCCAAAAACTGGTCAAACCCACCGGCCCGCGGATCGTGCTCCTCAAGAAGGGCGAGCACGGCTGCCTCGCCGCCATCGGCCAGGATGTCTTTGCCTTGCCTGCCTACCCGACGCCTCACGTGGTCGACCCCACCGGCGCCGGCGACTCCTTTGCCGGTGGCTTGCTCGGTTACCTCGCCGCCCAAGACAAATACGACCTGCGCAGCCTCAAGAGCGCCATCGCCGCCGGAACCGTCATGGCGTCATTCACAATTGAAGATTTCTCCCTCAACCGCATCGCCCGCGTCAGCAAGGAAGAGATTCAGTCCCGGATGGCCGCCTATAAGTCCATGCTGGCACTGTGAGGCGCCCGATGGCCCTTCGCGCAAGCTGCCGCGGCCAATCTTTCCGCATCGCTTGATGAAATACGTCATCTTTTGTATACTCCCCGATTCTCGTAAACGGAAAACAAACGGAGATTTCGCCATGTCTCTCGATCGTAGCCTCAAGGGCAAGGGTGGTCTGGAACGTCATCGCAACGTACTGCGTCGTTCGGAACGCATCATCACGCTGGAAGACAATGAAAAGTGGACCGAAGGCAAGAACTCGGTCTTCTGTTTGGTAAAGGTCGGCCATCGCAAGCAGGTCGCGGCCAAGAAGGCCCCGAAGGCTGAAGTGGCTGCCGATGGTACAGCGGTGGCGGCTCCGGGAGCAGCAGCTCCGGCTGCGGCACCTGCCGCCAAGGGAGCCGCTCCGGCGGCCAAAGCCCCGGCCAAGAAGTAACCCGTTCCTCGATAGAACATCCCGTGTTGGACCGGTCACAACAGCCCGGTCCAACCTTCTTTTTGCCAAAAGCTGAACGAGCGGTTTCCCAGCATGACTTCACCCCGTCGCGTTGGCTACAATGCTCGAACAGAGGAGTTTCGCACACATGATAGATCAGGAACGAATCGATCGCTTCAAAACCATGACTGAAGCCGATCCCACCAATGAGCTCGGGTTCTTTTCGCTCGGTCGCGCCTTTCTCGATGGCGGTATGGCCGCCGAGGCGATTCAACCCCTCCAGCGGGTGATCGCCCTCAATTCGTCTTTCTCCAAGGCGTACGCCCTGCTCGGGATGGCCCAGCGCCAGTCCGGTGATTCCGCCGGTGCCATCGCGACCCTCACCCAGGGATACCGCATCGCCCATGACCGCGGCGACCTCATGCCGCGAAATGATATGGCGATGATGCTCAAGGAACTCGGTGCTCCCGTGCCCGAAATCAAGGAAGAACAGATAGCCGAAGAGGACCTCCAGGCCGGTAAACTCAAATGCCGCCGCTGCGGACGCGTCGCTCCCAAAATGCCCGAACAACCTTTCGGCGGTGACCTGGGCAAGACGATTCACGATTCCATCTGCGGGCCTTGCTTCCGCGAATGGATCGGCCAGGGAACCAAGGTGATCAACGAACTTCGCTTGAATCTCGTCGACAAACAGGCGCAAGATATATACGACCAGCACATGAAGGAATACCTGAATCTGCCGGCCGAGTAATTTCGAAAATGCCGACTCTGTTGTTGTGTTGTTTACAAAATCAGTAAAGACCGAGGCACAATGCCATGGAAACCCAACTCCTGACCCAGGATGAAAAGGCCAAGCTCGACGCGGAACTCAAGCGGCTGATCAACTACCGCCCGACCATCGCCAAGGCCATTGCCGAGGCGCGGGAAAAAGGCGATCTGAAGGAAAACGCCGATTATCACGCTGCACGCGATGAATACGCGATGAACGAATCGCGCATCAAGAATCTCGAACAGCGCCTGCGTCATGTCACCGTGGTCGATACCTCCTCCGTACCGGACGACATGGTCTTCCTCGGCTCGACGGTCAAGGTCAAGGACCTGAACACGGGTGATTTCGAAACGTTCCGCATCGTCGGCGAAGCGGGAAAAATTGATGTCGATTCGGATATCATGGAAGTTTCCGCCAAGAGCCCCCTGGGCGAAGCGCTGATGCGTGCCCGCGTCGGCGCCACGGTCAACGTCAGTGCCCCACGCGGCTCTATTAAGTATGAGATCCTCGAGTTGTTATGATGGAGCCTTCGTGCAGACCGTGATCGGCACATCTACCCGGCCTCACTTTTCGCCGGGCGGAGCAAGAAGGATGACACTGGAAATCGCGACAATCTCACCCTTGCCCGACGAAGCGCCGGTGGCGCTGGCTGTCGCTCTACAGCACGCCTTTCCCCCGATACATCAAGCCGCACTAAATCTTCCCGAGCCGGAATCGCTGGTCGACGCCGAGCTTCGCAGCGTGATCGCACCGCCAGTGATCCTTTCCGTCGAGGAGCTGGCCCGTGAGTTCGATCGCCAGCGCGTGGTGATCGCACAGGGCCCGGCCGCAATTCCGCTGCACTGGTTGTTCTCCATCGGTGGGGCAGTGTTACTGCATCTGATACTTGCAGGCCTCTTCATCCTCGCATGCCTGTATGTGGTGGGTGTCTCGAACAAGACCCATGGTACCTGGAGCGCCGAAGCCGAAGGCGGTAGCGGTGCCGGATACATGGTGATGGGCACCGGGCAGCAGGGCGAGCCCGCGCTCTCCGGTGACATCGCCGATTTGCTGGCTAAAGCCCATGAGGCCAGCGCCGATCAATCGATACCGGCGTTGACCACACCGCGCGATGCGCCGCCCAAGACGCCTCTGGAGGAACTCGCCTCCGCTCCCCAGCCCGAAATCATCGGCATGCCGCGCAGCACCGCCGATCTCGGCACCATTCGCACGCGCCCATCGGCGGTTCCCCGAACCCCCGCCGTGGATGTGAACAATATTGCTGCCCCGCCCGTGGCCAGCCGCGCCACGCACAACGACGTCGATCCCACCGCAATCGCCTCGGCCGCGGGCAAGACGGGTACTCGCGCCGGATCGCCCACGCCCGGCCCCGGCTCCGGCGGCAGCGACGATGATGAACCCATCTACGATAAAGTCATGAAGGCCGGTACCGGCGGCGCCGGCAATGGACACGGCAAGGGCTCCGGCGAAGGCAATGAGCGCGGAAATTCCGGTGCCAACAACGAATCGCCTCAAGTCCTCGAATCCCCGCCGCTGCAACTTCCCCTCGGCTGGGAACTCCATCCACCCAAGCATAGTGCCAAGTTTGATGTGGTCGTGCTCGCCAACGGAAAGGCCGGTGAGATCAAACTGGTCCAATCCTGCGGCGATCCGGATATCGATGCCCTGATCAAAGCCAATATCGCCCGCTACCGCTTCCGCCCCGCTTATCTGGCCGGTCAGGCCATCGTGCGAACCATGAGTATTTCCCAATCTTTCGGAGTGGGCGACTGATGCGCCGACGCAAATTCTGTTGTCTTGCGCCAGCCTGCGGTGAAAGCCGATGAATCATCCCCGGCGACCCACGCAATTTAATCCCGCAGGATCGATGAAGCATCGTCCCTTCGAGCGGCTCATGCTCATCAATCGCGGCATGAATGTCCTCGTCACCCAATCCGGAAAAATGTTCCTCTCCATGCTGATCTGGCCGCGATTCTTCGCACCCTACCGCTGGCAACTTACGCGTTACGACATGCCCCTCCGAAATCTGCCGAAAGCGTTCGACGGCTACAAAATCCTCCAACTCTCCGATTTTCACCTCGGCCGCACGCGCTTGAGTTACATTCATCACGTTATCGACACCGCCCTGGCCACCCGCCCTGACCTCGTCGTGATCACCGGCGACCTCATCCACTACCACCCCGACGGCCTCGCCGAATTGCCCGCCACCCTCAAACGCATTCACGCCACCGACGGCGTCCTGGCTATCTTCGGCAATCATGACTACCACGAATACTCCTGGCGCCACGTCGGCGAACGCTCCGCCCGCCGGGCCATCCACAAGCGGCTCCGCCGCATTGTCTCCGAGCACGGCGTAAAGCTGCTGCTCAATCAGGCCCACCACGTCCGCCGCGGCAGCGACCAGTTCACCGTCGTCGGCCTCGACGAAATGTGGACCGGCCGCGCCGACCCCGTCCACGCCTTCGCCGGCATCCAGCCCAACGACCCCGTCATCTGCCTCCAGCACAATCCCGACGGCTTCACCTTCCTGCAGGACTACCCCTGGCAATGGATGCTCTGCGGCCACTCCCACGGCGGGCAGGCCAATTTCCCCATCCTCGGCCCCCTCTACGTCCCCATGGAACACCCCGAATGGATCCGCGGCTTCTACCACTTCGAACATCCCACCTTCGGCCACCGCACCATGTTCGTCTCCACCGGCATCGGCCACTCCACCCCCATCCGCATGCGCGTCCCCCCGGAAGCCACGCTCTTCACCCTGCGTCCCGCGTGAAAACCGGGTGCCATGCCCAGTGGGGCAGGGGCCCCGCTGGGCATGCTTAGCTCTTCAATACGATTGATTAACTTGGCGCTGCCGCCCCTTCCCGCTACTCTGACGGCCATGCAAATCCTTTTGGATGCACAACACATTCAACAAACCATCCGCCAACTCGCCCAGCGTGTTCACGCTGACGCATCCTTGCACAACGGCCACGCTCTGGCACTCGTCGGCATCCGCAGCCGGGGCGAAATCCTCGCCCAGCGACTCGCCGACGAAATCGCCCGCCTCGACGGCCACTCAAAACTCGAAGTCGGCGCCCTCGACATCACCATGTACCGCGACGATCTCTCCACCCGCGCCGCCATCACCATTCCGCAGGGCACCGAAATGAACTTCCGCCTCGACGATCGCCCCGTCATCCTCGTCGATGACGTGCTCGACACCGGGCGTTCCGTCCGCGCCGCATTCGATGCCCTGGTCGATTTCGGCCGGCCGCGGTTCATCCGCCTGCTCGTACTCGTCGACCGCGAGCGCCGCGAATATCCGATCGCCGCCGACTATGTCGGCATAAAAGTCGACGCGCCCGACCCGGAACAAAAAGTACTCGTTCGCCTCCGCCCGACGGATGATGAAGATGTCGTGTATCTGCAGACGTGATCGACGTTACACTACGGTGACCATTGGGGACCCGCATGACCGCTGAACGTACCTGGACCCGCTCGCATCTCCTCGGCCTGGAGGAACTCTCCGCCGACGAGATCCTCTCCATCCTCGACACCGCCCAGTCGCTCAAGGAAGTCTCCACCCGCTCCATCAAGAAAGTCCCCGCCCTCCGCGGCAAGGTCATGGTCAATCTCTTCTTTGAAGATTCCACCCGCACCAAGACCAGTTTCTCCCTCGCCGCCCAGCGCCTCTCCGCCGACGTCATCGATTTTTCCGTCTCCACCAGCTCCGTCTCCAAAGGCGAAACCCTGCGCGACACCGCGCGCAATATCGAGGCCATGGGCGTCGATGTCATCGTCGTCCGCCACCGCTCCTCCGGGGCGCCGCTCCTGCTCTCCCAATGCGTCGAATGCTCCGTGATCAACGCCGGCGACGGCTCCCACGAACACCCCACCCAGGGCCTGCTCGACCTCTTCACCATCCGCGAAACCTTCGAGGCCCGCGGCAAAAAGATTTCCGACCTGCACGTGGCCATCGTCGGCGACATCGCCAATTCCCGCGTCGCCCGCTCCAATATCCACGCCCTGACCAAACTCGGCGCCCGCGTCACCCTCGTCGGCCCCAGCACGCTCGTGCCCGGTGACATGAAAAAAATTCATCCCAACATCGCCATCGCCCACGACCTCGACGCCGTCCTCCCCCAGGTCGATGTGATCAACATGCTCCGCATCCAGTTTGAGCGCCTCACCTCCGCGGCCTTCCCCTCCGTGCGCGAATATTCCCGCTTCTTCGGCCTCACGCACGAACGCCTGAAACTCTGCCGCCCCGACGTGCTCGTCCTGCACCCCGGCCCCATGAACCGCGGCCTCGAAATCAACACCAACGTCGCCGACGGCGATCACTCCGCCATCCTCCGGCAGGTCTCCAATGGCCTCGCGGTGCGCATGGCCGTGCTCTACCTCTGCGTCGGCGCCAACAGCGTGGCCCGCAATTTAGCCTGACCGCCTGCGTGTACTGGCGCTCCCAAGATGATAAAATCCACGGATCGCTGGTTCTTGGAGCAATCCCGCCGGCGCGGTACGCTAGCGGTCGCGATATGCGGTGGATTTTGAGTCTCCTCACAGCAAGCGGAGTAGCAGAATGAAACGAAATTGGTCTTTCGCAACCTTGTCCATCATCACCGGCGCGATACTGTCGACCGCCGGCCTGGCATCGGCGGATTCGTTCAAATACGACGGATTGGGCTACAAGGACGTCAAGGTCGTCGGCCTCAAGGATGGCCAGATGACCGCCGCTCTCGCCTCCGGCGAAAGAACATTCGAAATCTCCAAGCTCGAAGAAATTTCGATCGATGGCATGCAGAAATTCACCGATGCCGAAGCGGCCCGCAAAAATCCAGCCAAAGCCGCGGCCCTCTACATCGATGCCATTCGCACCATCAATCGCAAGGAAATCCACTTACTCGCCGAAGCTCGCTCGATCGTCCCATTGGACGCCAGCGGCAAATGGCTCGATGCCGTCACGAACTTCCTCGACGTCTACGCCTACGGACCGACTCCCGAAGCATGGGAGCTTCGCCCGAAAAATCTTCCCGCATCCGGCTCCAAGCTTCTGGGTGAGTCCGCCGATCGCATCAATTCCCGGCTTTCCAGTTTCAAGTCGACCGACGCGCTGAAAAATCTCAAAACGTTCCTGCTCGAAATTTATACCAAGGCCAACGATCCCCGTGCCGCAAAACTGGCCGCGGAACTCGGCTCCGGCACCGTCGAGACGGTTCCGACCACCGGCGCCGCCACGCCCCAGACCCCCACGCAGGAAACACCCACAAACACTACGCCTGCAGCGACCGGCTCAGAGGACGTCTCCGCAGTCGATGCCGCCATCAAGGCCAGAAAATATGATGATGCGATCGCCCTGGCGGACAACCTGCTGGCCAGCGCCACCGGCGAACCGGCCATCACGCTTTTCGAGTTAAAGGCCAGGGCGTATCAGGCTCAGAACAAGCTCAACGATGCCTCGCTCGCGCTGATGCGTATTGCCGTGTTCTATCCCACCAATGCCCGCGCCTCTGCCGCACTCCTCCAGGCCGCGGATCTGCAGGCACAGTTGAAGAACCAGGATGCCGCCAAACGGCTCTATAAAGAAGTCGTGGACAAATACCCCAATTCACCGTCCGGACAGTCGGCGCGGAAGAAGCTCACCCCCTGATCACCCTCCCCGGATATAGGAATTCCAGACTGGAAACCACTCGCATGATTCGTCGATACCTGGTGCCCTTCAAGGCCCATCGGCTGCCGCACGTGCTCACGGATGCCCTCATCATCGGTGGGGGGGTTGCAGGCCTCCGCGCCGCGCTGGCCGTGGCTGAACACGGCGACGTCCTCCTCGTCACCAAGGACCACCTTCGCGAGTCCAACACCTTCTACGCCCAGGGCGGCATTGCCACCGTAATGAAGTCCGAAGATTCCTTTGACTCCCACATCACCGACACTATGAACGCCGCCTGCGGCCTCGGCTTCCTGCCCGCGGTGCAGACCGTCGTCCGCGAAGCTCCCCAGCGCATTCAGGAACTCATCGAGTGGGGCGCCAATTTCGACCGCGAAATCAACGGCGGCCTCTCCATCACTCGCGAGGGCGGTCACAGCTACGCCCGCATCGTGCACGCCCTCGGCGACGCCACCGGCCGCGAACTGGCCAACTGCCTCGCCCGCAAGGTCCGCGAAAATGCCAACATCCAGATTCTCGAACACACCTTCGTCCTCGACCTGATTACCGTCGACGGCGGCTGCATCGGCGCGCTTGCCTGGCACAAGGATCGCGGGCTCTTCATGGTCCTGACGCGTCAGACGCTCCTCGCCTCCGGCGGAGCAGGCGTTCTTTACCGCGAAACCACCAATCCCCACGTCGCCACCGCCGACGGACACGCCATGGCCTACCGCGCCGGCGCCACCGTGCGCGACATGGAAATGGTCCAATTTCACCCCACCACCATCTACATCGCCGGCGCCACCCGCGCCCTCGTTACCGAAGCCCTTCGCGGCGAAGGCGCCAAACTGATCGATCGCAACGGCGTCCGCTTCATGCCGGATTACCACCCCATGGCCGAACTCGCCCCGCGCGATGTCGTCGCGCGTTCCATCCTCGCGCAAATGGCCAAGACGAAATACACCCACGTGTTCCTCGACGCCCGCCACATGTCCGAATCCGCCTTTCGCGATCGCTTCCCCGGCATTTACCAGATGTGCACCAGCTTCGGCATCAATCCCGCCACACAGCCCATACCCGTCCATCCGTCGGCCCACTACATGGTCGGCGGCGTGGTCACCGACCTCTTCGGCCACACCACGGTCAGGAATCTCTACGCCATCGGCGAAGCCTCTTACACCGGCTTGCACGGCGCCAACCGCCTCGGGTCGAATTCCCTCATCGAAGCCATGGTCTTCGGCAAACGCGCCGGCGATGACGCCGGCCAACGCATCGCCCAGGATTCCGAAGACCTCATCCCTCCCAGGCTCACCGCCGAAATCGACAAGTCCACCCGCACTGAACTCGACACCGGCGACGTCCGCTCCTCCCTGCGCTCCCTCATGTGGCGCAACGTCGGCATCGAACGCAATGGCGTCCACCTTGACGAAGCCAACGAGATCATCGCTTTCTGGTCCCGTTACGTCCTCGATAAGATATTCGATGCCGCCGCCGGCTGGGAACTTCAGAACATGCTCGAAGTCGCTTCCCTCGTCGCCCGGGCCGCCGCTCTCCGAACGGAAACCCGCGGCGTACACTTTCGCACCGATTTTCCCGCCATCGACGATGCTCACTGGCTCAAACACATCGACTGGAACGCCAGTCTCCCCGAGCCGGTCCTTTCACCTATCTGAAGCAGTGTGCCGATATACAGTACGCCGTTTCGAGTGCGCAAAACTTGCTTCGAATTTGAAATACCTATTTCACGTGCCAAGCCCCGCGATTTCGTTTAATATGCCGCCAGTCTCGGATGGAGCCGGACAACTTCATGCGGTGGATTACCTTCTTCATTCTTCTCTACCTGTTCGCGGCACTGCAAGCCTCGCACCTCGGGGCCGTGCCTAATCGCGATCCCGCCAACTGGCCCTGCATCGAATACCTGCCTCTCCTCGCTGTCTTCTATGCCCTCTACGCAGCCGAAACCTCCGCGCCCCTCTGTGCCCTGATCTGCGGTGTAGTCTACGATCTCCAGACCTTCGAGTTCGTTGGCATCAGCACCGTCCCGCTGGCCTTGGTCTGCCTCGGAGTGGTCAAGATCCGCCTGTCGCTTTTCCGCGAACACTTCATCAGCCAGGCCCTGGTGTCATTTCTGGCGGTCCTCGCCTTTGGCCTGCTCTCCGCCATGACTCATCTGGCCACCGGCAGTTTCGCTTCTGGCAGTTCGTTCGTTTCACACTTCGGCTCTTACGCGGGCAACGCCGTCTATTCCAGCTTTGTCGCACCGGGCATCTTTTGGATATTGTTTCACCTCCAGGGAATTCTGGGATTCTCATCCCACGGCCCCCGCACGCGGCTGCATCCGTAAGGTTTCACAAAACAGCGCCCGCAGACTGGAAACCGCCGGGCTGAAAGTACTCTAATGTACGGGCTCTCTATGAAAGTGCTTGCGGTCCCATGCTCAACCGACGTCTTGTAGTCCTCTTCATCCTCTTCGCCGCGACCATGGTCGTTCTCGGCCTTAGGCTGGGTCAGCTTCAATTGGTCCAGGCCGATCAGTGGCGCCAGGAGGCGCGCAGTTTCATCCACCGCCACCGCGTCCTCGAGACCTCCCGCGGTGCCATCATCGACCGCAACGGCCAGCCCATCGCACGCGATGAACCCTGCTACGATCTCGCCATCGACTACCGCGCCATGAACCTCGACGACCGCTGGATCACCCGCGCGGCTCGACTTCGCCTGCGCGAACAGAAATTCACCGGCACCCGCGCCGAATTTGCCCGCCGCCTCGCCGACGAGCGGACCGCCATCGCCGACCAGATCGACGCCATCCCCGACGAAGTCGCAAAGAAATGCAACATGTCTGTGCTCCAGGTCCGCTCGCGTTTCAATGAAATTCGCGCCCGCATCCGGGCGCTCCGCCAGGACCGCTGGAGCAACAAGTTCGTCCGCGGCGACGAAGCACAGGACACCATCGTTCCCACCGACGATGAACTGCAAAAAGAAGTCCACGACGAAACGGTCGCCCACACCATCGTCCCGGCCATCCCGGATGATATCGCCTTCTATTTCCGTCAGAATGCCACGCGTCTGCCCGGGCTCGTCGTCATCGATGCCAAACGCCGTGAATATCTCTACAACGACGTAGCCTGCCATGTCATCGGGGCCCTGCGCAACGTCGATGATGTCGCACTCAAGGCCGGCCGCTTTGATCTGCCGAACCTGTTGTCCGATAGCGATGCCGGAAATCTCCACGGCTACCTGCCGGGCGACAACATGGGCGAGTTCGGCATCGAACGCTTCGCCGAAAATACCCTCCGCGGAACCCGGGGCGTACGCTTGACCGAACTCGGCGCCGATGCGCCTTCCAAACAGATCGATCCCGTTCCCGGCCGCGACGTCCAACTGACCCTCGATATCAAGCTTCAGCACGACGTCCAACAGGCCCTCCTCGATCCCAATGGGGGTCTTACCCGCGGCCAGGATGGGGCTGTCCACCACGTGGCGCTGCTTGTCCTGAACATGCGTGGCGAAGTGCTGCTCATGATTTCACTCCCCTCCTACGACCTCAACCAGCTCGACCAGATTCGCACGAAGCTCATGGACGATGAACGCGACCGCCCACTCGTCAACCGCGCCACCGCCGCCGTCTACACCCCCGGCAGCACCATCAAACCGCTGATCGCCGCGGGCGCTCTCACCGAAAAACTCATTACTCCCAACGATACCATCACCTGCAACGGACACCTCTTTCCCAATCGCCCCGGCATGTTCCGCTGTGACTACTACGTCGAATACGGCCTAACGCACGGGCCGCTGCATCTCAATGAAGCCCTCGAAAAATCCTGCAATATCTACTTCTTCACACTCGGCGAACGCCTGGGGCTGGAACGCCTCACCCACTGGTTTGATCTGTTCGGCCTCGGCTCGAATACCGGCATCGAAGTGCCCGAGCAGGACGGCGTCCTCCCGCCCAAGTCGCTCCTCGCCGATCCCCAGATGGCCAAGGCCGAATCGATCTTCCTCGGCATCGGCCAGGGACATGTCAACGCCACGCTTCTTCAAATAGCCAGTGCCTACGCGACGCTGCTCCGCAACGGCCAGGTCGTCCAGCCGCATCTCCTCGCGGCCACCACGCCCGCGTCGCAGCAGAAATTTACACTCGCCCCCGGTACGCTCGCCGCCATCGAGGACGGTCTCAATCGCGTCCCCCGCACCGGCACCGCGCGCAAGGCCTTTGCGGGCATGAAAATGTCCCTCGGCGGGAAAACCGGCACCGCCGACACCGAACGCGATGTCTACGATGACTACGGAAATCCTCTTTACGATGACCCGCCCGTGCCGCTCCTGGATCGCGATGGTCATCCGCGCCTCGACCGTGACGGCAAACCGCTCTATCGTCGCCAACGCCGCGCCGGCGCCGACGCCTGGTTCGTCGGCTACGTCCCCGCACAACAACCCCAGTACGTCGTCGCCGCCATCATGGAATTCGGCGGCCACGGCGGCACCGCGGCCGCGCCCATGGTCCGCGAAACCATCCTCCAAATGGAAAAACACGGCTACCTTCCCAAACTGGATGTTCCATGAACCTGCTTCACGGCGGTAACGAATGCTGAAACGCCTCCGCGAGATCATCTACAAAGTCCTCTCCACCCGCGCGGCGTGGCCCATCCTCATTTGCATCTCGCTCCTGTGTGTCGCCTCGATTCTGGCCCTCGAACTCTCCAGCCCCGATCGTGCTGATCGACAGCGCCTCTTCATTACCGCCGGAACCATCGTGCTGATCCTCTCCCTCATCCCGCACTTCCAGGTGATTGGCCGCGCATCCTACGTGCTCTTCGGCGTCTCCATCCTGTTGCTCGTCGGTGTGCTGGCCATGGACCCCATCAAAGGCGCCCGCCGCTGGTTCCAGCTCCCGGGAGATTTCCAACTCCAGGCATCCGAACTCGCCAAGATCGCGTTCGTCATGGCCATGGCCTGGTATCTGCGCTACCGCCGCAACGTACGCGAACTCACCGGACTCATCATCCCCCTCATGCTCACCTTCGTCCCCTTCGCGCTGATCGTCGTCGAGCCCGATCTCGGCACAGCCCTCCTCTTCCCGCTGGTCCTCTACGCCATGCTCATTGCCGCCGGTGCCCGCTTCAGGCATATGTTGATCATTGCCCTCATCGCCGTCATCGCCCTGCCCGGCGCCTATCCGCTGCTCAACCAATACCAGCAGCGTCGTATTCAAACGGTCGTCTTGCGCGTCATGGGCAAAAGCGATCCCAAGCAGGTCCTCAAAGATGACTACCAGCTTCACCAGAGCCTCACCGCCATCGGCTCCGGCGGCGCCACCGGCCAAGGCTCGGAAGGCGCCCAGCACATCAAGCAGGGCCTTCTCCCCGAAGCCTATACCGACTTCATCTTCGCCGTCATCTGCACGCAATGGGGATTCGTGGGAGGCGTGGTGGTCCTCTTGCTCTATCTGGCCTTTTTCGGTGCCGCTGTGGAAATCGCCGCCTCCACCAAAGACCCCTTCGGACGCCTGATGGTCATCGGCCTATCGTCCCTGATCATCTTCCAGACGCTCATCAACATCGCCATGACCGTCGGCCTCGGCCCCGTCGTCGGCATCTCCCTGCCCTTCCTCTCCTACGGCGGATCATCGCTCGTCACCAGCATGCTCGCAGCCGGACTGCTGCTCAACGTCTCCGTCCGCCGCCAGTCCAAATCGGTGGGCTCTCTCGAAAGCACCTTGCGCTAACTTGCTTGCTTCCTACCCGGCAATAGCGAGTTTGTACTCGTACATCCGGATCACTTCCTGCGACCAGCGATACCACGTCACGCTCAACCCCCCATAGGCCAGCACCAGGATCCAGCACCCCGCCACCGACCACAAGCTCCTGCGCGACCGCCACAGCAAGTATCCCCCCGCGAGAATCATCAACAATTTAAAACTCACCAAACTCGGCTCCAGACCCTCCCGCAGAAATGTCGCCGCCAGCGGATTCATCTCATTGAGCATCCCCAGCCGGTGCGCAAACAACGTATAGACCAGATCGACGCCATTGAGAATCGCCACCAGCACCAGCAACAACCCTACCTGAAATGATCGCCCGTCGATCTGCCGCAGCGCCGGTACGGAATCACTCTGCGCCGCAGCGGCCTTCCATGGATCCAACATCAGCCATGTATAAATCGTCTGCATACGTCGACCTGTAATAATGCCCCACTCATGGCATCGGCGAGGTGCGATAGAAACTTTATGACCTTACCTATTTAGCTATGCGGCGAATGCCCACCTCTCCGCCTTTTCGTCAAGGCGGATTGTCTCTACACGACCATCAACGCCTTTTCAGCACGAAAACGCCTCCCTTGTCGTCGCCCTTTCCTGTTAGCGCCGATTTCCATTTTCCTCCACAATCCAGTATGTTGACGCCCTCAACAACACGCCAGTTGGGATCGCAAATGGGCGTGTAAAAATCCCGGCAGTCATTCACAGTGAGGTTCAAACCGGAATGAAAATTCACGAATATCAGGCCCGCGATCTGCTCGGCAAAGCCGGCGTTCCTGTGCCGCCCGCCCGCGTCGTCGACACGGTAGATCAAGCCTATCAGGCCTATCGCGATAACGCCGCCCCCATGCAAGTCGTCAAAGCCCAGGTCTTCGCCGGCGGCCGCGGCAAAGCCGGCTTCGTCAAACTCGTCAACTCCGCCGATGAAGCCAAAACCGCCGCCGGTTGGATGCTCAAGAACCGCATGGTCTCCATCCAAACCGGCCCTGACGGCATCGATGTCAAACGCCTCCTCATCGCCGCCGCCGTCGATATCGCCAAAGAATATTACGTCTCCATCACCCTCGACCGCGTCCGCGGCACCCCGATCGTCATCGCTTCCTCCGAAGGCGGCATGGAAATCGAAGAAGTCGCCAAGAAGAACCCCGCCGCCATCATCAAGGAACCCCTCCATCCGCACCTCGGCCTGCTTCCCTACCAGGGTCTGAAAATCGCCAAGCTCATCGGCTTCACCGGCAAACAGGCTTCCACCGTCTCCAAACTCCTCGTGAACCTCGCCAAGTTCTATTTCGCCTACGATTGCTCGCTCGTCGAAATCAATCCTCTGGTCATCACCAAAACCGGCGAAGTCCTCGCCCTCGACGCCAAGGTGCAGTTCGACGACAACGCCCTCTTCCGCCATCCCGACATCGTCGCCATGAAAGACGATGCCGAGACCGATCCCCTCGAAGTCCGCGCCACCCAGGCCGGCCTCAACTACATCAAGCTCGACGGTTCCATCGCGTGCCTCGTCAACGGCGCAGGCTTGGCCATGGCCACCATGGACGTCATCAAACTCTTCGGCGGCAACCCCGCCAACTTCCTCGACGTCGGCGGCGGCGTCACCGCCGATGGCGCCAAGGAAGCCTTCCGCATCATCCTCGCCGACCCCAAAGTCAAAGGCATCCTCGTCAACATCTTCGGCGGCATCGCCAAGTGCGACCTCATCGCCGACGCCCTCATCAACGCCGGCAAGGAAATCGGCTTCAAGGTCCCCCTCGTCGTCCGCCTCGAAGGCACCAACGTCGAAATCGCCCGCAAAATGCTCGACGGCGCCCGCACCGAGCTCCCCACCCTGCAAACCGCCATCGACCTCAACGACGCCGCCAAAAAAGTAGTCGCCGCCACCCAATAGCTCCGGCTACCACAAACGTCATGCAGCGCCAGCCATACTAAGGACTAAGCACTAAGCACTAAGGACTAGAAAAATGTCAGTTCTCGTCAACAAAAATACCCGCGTCATCACCCAAGGCATCACCGGCTCCGGCGGCGGTGCCTTCCACACCAAAGGCTGCCTCGACTACGGCACCAAAATGGTCGGCGGCACCAGCCCCGGCAAGGGCGGCACAATGGACGCCAACGGCCTGCCCGTCTTCGATACCGTCTCCGAAGCCGTCAAAGCCACCGGCGCCACCGCCTCCATGGTCTTCGTCCCTCCCGCCTTTTGCGCCGATGCCATCATGGAAGCCGCCGACGCCGGCATCCACATCATCGTCGCCATCACCGAAGGCGTCCCCGTCAATGACATGGTCAAAGTCAAACATTTCCTCAAAGACTATCCCCACGTCACCCTCATCGGCCCCAACTGCCCCGGCATCATCACCCCCGGAGAATGCAAAATCGGCATCATGCCCGGCTACATCCATACGCCCCGAAAGAATGGCCAGAAAACCGTGGGCATCGTTTCCCGCTCCGGCACCCTCACCTATGAAGCCGTCTTCCAAACCACCTCCCGCGGCTGGGCTCAGTCCAACGCCATCGGCATCGGCGGCGATCCCGTCAAGGGCCTCGATTTCATCGACGTCCTCAAACTCTTCAACGACGATCCCGAAACCGATGCCATCGTCATGATCGGCGAAATCGGTGGCACCTCCGAGGTCGACGGCGCCGACTTCATCAAACAACACGTCAAGAAACCCGTCGTCGGCTTCATCGCCGGCGCCTCCGCCCCTCCCGGACGCCGCATGGGCCACGCCGGCGCCATCATCTCCGGCGGCGATGACACCGCCCCCGCCAAGATGGCCGCCATGCGCCTCGCCGGCATTCACGTCTGCGAGTCCCCCGCGGATATTGGCGCCACCCTCGACCAGGCCTGGGCAAAGAAATAGCGCGACCTTCGCCATCGATTTCGTAAGTACTATTTACCAATGCCCATTTCCCCATTACTCTCCACATCATGGAAGGACCTCAAACACGCGCACTCGCCGATCACCTCAATGAGATGATCACCGGCAAACCCGTCGAGCAGATCATCGTGCCCGAGCACAGGTGGCAGGCCAACGTCCTGCTCATGAATTGCGTCGGCCACGTCGTCCAGCGCGTCCGCTCCCACGGCAAATGGCTCTTCTTCGATTTCTCCCACGGCGTCACCTGGCTCTGCCAACTGATCACGCGCTCCAAGTGGTCCATCCTCTCCGTCGATGCGGCCCATGATGTCGACGACGCTGATGCAAAACGCAAACGCCCGCCGCTCCTCACCGTCGTCTTCCGCGCAGGCGTCGGCCGCGCCCACGTGACAGCCGTGCTTTCGGGTCGCCCCATCTTCTACATCCTCCCGACCGACCGCGTCTCCAAACATCCCGAAATCCGCGTCATGGGCCCCGACCCCCTCTCCACCGCCACTTTCCACGATGATTTCCCCTATCGCATCCGCCAGCACCCCACCAAGACCGTCGCCGCCGCACTGCTCGATCAGGAAATCGTCGCCGGCCTCGGCAACGCGCTGAAGTGCGAAATCCTCTACGCCACGCGTTTCACGCCCTCCCTGCGTGTAGGCGCCCTGCTGGCTTCGCAAATCGATTTCCTCGCCGGCACCGTCGTCGGTATCTGCGCCACTGCCAGCACCTTTGCCAACCAACAGCAGCCCTTCCCCTATCGCGTCTACGACCGCTCCGGCCTCCCCTGCCCCATCTGCACCACCGAAATCATCGCCGACCGCTCCGGCCAGGACGCCCACCTCACCTGGTACTGCCCGACCTGCCAACCCGTCGGCAAAGAGCCCACTCTTTTTCCCTGATGACCGTCGTGCGTCTTGGTGCCTTGGTGTCTTGGTGGTAACGTCGTCTCCTCATTCTGAATTCCGAACTCTGAATTCTGAATTCCCCTCTCCCCCTCCGCTTCAATCGGCTCCCCCTTTTCTCTACAATGCACCCATGGCCGACGTACCCGTTCCCAATATTCTCTCCACCCCCAATGCCCGCCGCGCTTTCACGATGCATGACCGCACGTGGGATCAGGGCGGCCAATCCAACCGCTACGTCTACCCCGTCGTCTCCCGCCGCTCCAAGGGCATCTCCATCGGCATCAATCTCAACCCCGACAAAGCCTGCAACTTCGATTGCATCTATTGCTCCGTCGATCGCACCATCGCCCCCACCACCAAAGATGTCGATCTGCCGATTCTCCGCGCCGAACTGGCCCAAATGCTCGATCTCGTCCGCACCGGCGAACTCTACCGCTTCGACCCCTTCGACAAAATTCCCCAGCCCCTTCGCCGCATCAACGACATCGCCTTCTCCGGCGACGGCGAACCGACCACCTCCCCGCAATTCCCCGCCGCCTGCCAAATCGCTGCTGAACTTGTCGCCAGCCACTGGCCGCTGAGCGGTGGGGGGGCAGAACACTCTCCCAAACTCGTGCTCATCACCAACGCCACCATGTTCCATCGCCCCGCCGTACAGGAAGCCCTCGCCTTCCTCGACCGGCACAATGGCGAAATCTGGGCCAAGCTCGACGCCGGCACCCCCGAATACTACGACCTCGTCGATCGCACGCCGGTTCCTTTCCAACGTGTCCTCGACAACCTCGCCGACTGCTGCCGCGCCCGCCCAACCGTCATCCAATCCCTCTTCATGCGTGTCCACGATCAACCGCCCCCCGAAAGCGAAGTGCTCGCCTACGTCGCCCGCCTCAAGGAAATCGTCTCCCGTGGCGGCCAGATCAAGCTCGTCCAAATCTACACCGTCGCCCGCCGCACCACCGAATCCTTCGCCACCCCCTTGGCCGAACCCGAGCTCGAATCCCTCGCCGCCCACGTCCGCTGGGCCCTCCGCGTCCCCGTCGAAATCTATCCCTGAACCCCCAACCACCATCGAGTCTTACGGCCGGGTGCCGATAATCGGGTGCCATGGCCATGACCGCAGTCATGGCCATGCCGCTCTCATTGCCTGACGTGCGGGTGCCTCTGGTCCATATCGCGGGTGCCATGGTCCTGATGGGGTAGGGGCCCCGTCAGGACCATGCCGATGGCCGCTCGAAGTCACTCCCTCTTGTCGTCTTCACTCACCACGTCAAAGACCACGTCAACACCGTATCCACACGAATCGGCCCCGCGCTCATCTTCATGAAATCACCAGCGCTCGACCATTCCCACTCTTCCGCCTTGCTCACCAATCCCCGTTTCACCGGATTTCTGTGGATATATCCGATCTTCTCCGCGTATTCGGTCGCGCCGACAATATTGCGGTCGTATCCGCCGCCACGTTGCCAAAAGCGGTAGGACAGGTCGCCGTTGGGCTGACGATCTTCCAGTTGCACCAGAAATGTCGGCGCGTGCGCGCGGAGATAATGGACAGCACGTTGCGTGACTGGTTGTTTGATGCTCTTGAGGATCGCGCTGATGTCATACTCGCGCCGTTGCGGCGCGATGAGCAGATGAGCATGCTCGGGCATGAAGACCCAGGCCAGGACGGCAAAGTCATGCGATTCTCTCGCCGCTTCGATGGCACTGGCGAGCCAGTTTCGCGTCCGGTCTCGGCCTAGTAGCGGAAGCCGCCGAAAACACGAGAAAGTCAGAAAGTGCGAGTGGCCGGGGAGATTGTAACGGTGGCAACGTTTGCGGATCAGTGGCGTAGACATCAGCGTATCGTAAAGCGCATGCGGGGTTCGGAAAAGCGCGGCCCCACGGCATGCTCTTGGCACCGAGATTGTGCCAAGAGCATGGCACCCGAAATCTAGCCACACTATCAGTCGAATGACTGGTGCCGACTACCGGATTGCGCGCGTCAGGGGTGCCATGGCCATGACCGCAGTCATGGCCATGCGACCTCTTATTTCCAAATGGCCAGAAATCACGGGTGCCATGGCCATGATCGCAATCATGGCCATGCTTCTCTCAATTCCAAATGGACAGACCATCGTCCGCCTCCATCCCCTTCCCCCATCATCACTTACATCACCCCCAAAAAATCCCCAAAATCCCCTTGACCCCACCCCCTCTTAGTACGCATAATGTTCGGTAACCAAACAAAAGCCGACTATCGGCTTTTGCAGTGCGGGGGGGCGGGGGTTGTGCGTCGCGATTTCCACCCATCCCGTCATTCACTATTCACTATTCTTAAGGGGGGTATTCCATGTCCACTGCACAAATCTGGTCCACCGAATCGCGTCCGCTCTCCTTCTCCAACATCCCCGCCAAACCCTTAAACTGGCTCTGGCAAAACTACATCCCACGCGGAAAACTCTCCCTCTTCGCGGGCGACCCCGGCTCCGGAAAAACCTCCCTCCTCCTCGACCTCGCCGCACGTCTCTCCACCGCCGACCGCCTCCCACCCTTCCCACCCGCGCCACCGTCACCAACGACCAACACGCCCTCAAGCCCAGGGATTGAATCCCTGGGCCCGCCCCTCGCCACGCTCCTCCTCAGCCCCGAAGACAACGCCTCCGACACCCTCCGCCCACGCCTCGAATCCCTCCACGCCGACATGGCCCACATCCACCTCCTCCCCGCCTTCCACTCCCTCGTCGCCCCCGTCCTCATCGACGGCGTCGAAGTCCAACCCCTCCAACACCTCGACTCCATCATCCAGCAAATCCCCAATCTCGCACTCCTCGTCATCGACCCAATCACCTATTACCTCGGCCTCACCGATCGCCTCGCACCCATCAACCCCGCCATCCCCTCCCCGCGCTCCATCCTCCACAATCTCGCCGGCCTCGCCGCTCTGCACAACATCGCCATCGTCCTCACCACGCGTCTCACCAAGAAATGCCCGACTGCCGATCCTGTTTCCCTCCACCGCGCCCTCGGCTCACTCGCCTTCGCCTCCGTCGCACGCACCGTCCATCTTCTCCTCCCCAACACCGATCTCACCGATCCGCAGCACATCCTTTTCGCGCCCCTCAAGAACAACCTCGCCGAACTCCCGCCCGCCCTCTCCTTCTTTCCCGGTTCCCACGGACAAATCGAATGGGACCCCGACCCCATCTTCCTCCCCACCCTCGATCGCCCTCTCCCCCCGCGCGCCGCACTCCGCGATGAATCCGCCCTCGGCGAAGCCGTCAAGTTCCTCCGCCTCGCCCTCGCCGACGGCCCCGTCAAAGCCACATCTCTCCAACAACAGGCCGAGGAAAACCTCATCTCCCTCGGCACACTTCGCCGCGCCAAAGAATTCCTCGATTGCGACTCCAAACGCGATCGCGCGCGGGATTGCTGGTACTGGTTGCTCAAAGGCGACCGCCGCAGAATCCTCACGGTCATGGAGCAGGCGGATAATCACTTGCGCATCTTAGGGAATAGAGAACCCATCTTTCCCGAAGTCGAGGAAACAGAGGAACTTACAAAGAAGAAACGAAAATAACAATCTGCGCAGGTACGCAAAAAACCTTGCGCATCTTCCTGCAAAAATCTGCGCAGGTGCGCAAATCCCAACTTCGTCGCCTCAGCAGGATATTGAGCGAAAAACGAGAAGAAACTGTGAAAAATGAACTCTAAAACAGAAAATATGATGAAAAATCGCGATTTATCGCGTGCGTTTTCCGATCGTTCGGCTCATCGACCAATCGGCCAGTCCCGGGAAGACAGCCGCGATGCCCAGGGCCCAGCGCGACGCGAAGGCGGGCCAGAGTTCGGGGCGGGGGTGTTTCATGAGGCTGACGATTTTCCGGGCCACGCTTTCCACCGGTGCCGCATGCGAAAGACCCGTGGAGCGCACGCGCGATTTGTTGGAGGCGACTTCGAAAAATTCGGTGGCGGTCGTGAGGGGATGGACAGAGCTGACGTATACGCCTTGGCCGCGAAGTTCGACGCGCATGGCTTCGCAGAGGGACAGTTGTGCAGCCTTGGTCATGGAGTACAAACCGTAGAGGGGCAGCCCGCGCCGGGCGGCGCCGGAGGAGACCGCGATGATGTGTCCACGTGCTGCTTTTTTCGGATCGCCTGCCGCGGGGAGCTGTTTCAACATGATGTCGGCCGCGGCCTGCATGCAGTACCAGGTACCTTTGACGTTGGTGGCGAAGATGTCATCGAACTGTTCTTCGGTGGTTTCCTGGACCTTGGCGAGGAATCCGTACCCCGCATTGGCGAGCATGATGTCGAGGCGTTCAAATTTCTTCACAGTGGCAGCGACCAGCCGATCGACATCGGCGCGGCGCGAAACATCGCAGGGCACGGTGATCGCTTCACCGCCGGCGGCACGGCACTCATCGGCGACTTTTTCCAATTTGTCGATGCGGCGTGCCCCGAGCACCAATTTCGCCCCTTCCCGAGCGGCCGCCAGCGCGGTGGCAGCCCCGATGCCGGAGGACGCACCGGTAATCACAATCACGCGGTCTTTCAAAGTGGCCATGATTTAGTCCCGGCGGGAGCCGAGAATCCGGAGCAGGTAGAGGAAGAGGTTGATGAAGTCGAGATAGAGGGAGAAGGCACCGTAGATGGCGATCTTTTTGTTGGTGTCGGTGCCGGATCCGCCGGCGGCGTAGCCTTGTTTGATCTTCTGCGTGTCATAGGCCGTCAGGGCCGTGAAGATGACGACGCCGGCGTAGGAGATGAGCAGATAGAGCATGGAGTTCCAGAAGAACAGGTTCACAACGCTGGCGATGATAAGGCCGATGAGGGCCATTCCGAGGATCATACCGAGGGATGACAGATCTTTTTTCGTGACGTAACCGATGAAGCTCATCGCTCCGAACATTCCTGCGGTGATGAAGAAAACGCTGTAGATCGAGGCGCTGGTATAGACGAGGAAGAGGATCGAAAAGAACAGACCGGTGGTGATGGAGTAGACGAGGAAGCACGCCGCGGCTGCGATAGCGGGGATGCGGTTGATGGCCCAGGTCATGGCCATAGCCACGCCGATCTGGACTAGCAACATGGTGATGAAGAGACCTGGCGAGCGCATCATGGTGAGGTTGGCTCCGGTTTCGGAGACGATCAGGGCGGTCAGCGCGGTGATGAGCAGGCCGATGGTCATCCAGCCATAGACGCGGGCCATAAACGTCTGTTGTGCGGCTAGTTCTTCGCGGAATTCGGAGGATTGAAGGATGTTCGAGTAATCTTGGGGATAGTTGCTCACATCGTGCTCCATAGGCAGAAATAACAGTACCAATCCCGCAATTATAGCCACCACGGCTTCGGATGCGAATGGTGATCGCACGATGTCTTACGCAAAGATGCCGGGGCCTGAAGCGGGTGGGTGAATTGCATTGAATCCTGCGACAGGATGTCTATATACTGTACCTCGAGATAGATGTGATAAGTGACTCTCCCATTGTTCAGCGTCTGCTGGTTTTGACCGGGCCAAACACCCGGGCGGCGAGCATTGTCGAATTACTTAAGAGCCAACATGATGTGGTGGTTGCCGAATCGATCGATGCGGCGCTGGAGGAATTACGCGCGGGGAAGATCGATGCGGTCTATTCGGACTCCGCCGATTTTCTGCCGCTGGAGCGGGCAATTGCGACGCATCAGAGCGGGCTGATCCTGGATACGATCGGGGAGGGGATATGCATCACGGATCTTGCGGGCCATTTGCTGTGGGCAAACCGGCGGATCAAGCAGTGGGCGGAGCCGGTGCGGGATCGGATACGAGCGGTCTGTGCTGAGGCGTATGGGATTTTCGCCAATCAGGTGGGGCCGATGTCGCCGGATAGTGCGACGGGGCATGCATCGACGTATCGGTCGAAGAAGTTTTCGTTCAATATCGATGAGACGCACTATTATGAAGTCTTCTGTTCGCCGGTGCTCAACGCGGAAAAACAGGTGACGCAGATCGTGGCGATCTGCTGGGATGCGACGAGTGGGCGAAGGCTGCAGCAAAAGATTGATGCGATCGACCAGGCGGGGCGCGAACTTGTGCGGCTGGAAGGGGAGGCGATTGCAAAGCTGAACGTGGGCCAGCGGTTGAAACTGCTGGAAGACAAGATCATCAAGTTCTGCCGGCAGTTGATGCATTTCGATCATTTTGCCATTCGTCTGCTGGACCGGAAAACCAATAAGCTGGAACTGGTGATTTGCGTGGGGATGCCGACGGAAGCGATGGAAGTGGAACTGTTCGCACTGCCCGAAGGCAACGGCATATCGGGGTATGTGGCCAGCACGGGGCGCAGTTACATTTGCGGCGACGTGCTGAAAGATCTGCGTTACGTGACCGGGTTGACGAATGCGCGGAGCAGCCTGACGGTGCCCCTGATGTTGCACGACAAGGTGATAGGCATATTCAATATTGAGAGTCAGCAACCGGCGGCGTTTACGGAGGATGACCGGCAGTTTTCGGAGATTTTCGGCCGTTATGTGGCGATGGCGCTGAATATTCTCAATCTTCTGGTCGTGGAGCGTTACACGACGACGGGGCAGCTTGCGAGCAACGTGAATGCAGAGATGGCGGGGCCACTGAATGACATCGAATCGGAAACCACGCTGCTGATGGATGATTACATCGGGAACGAGGACATGCGGAGACGGTTGCGGTCGGTGCTGGACAATGTGCAGAAGATCCGGCAGAGCGTCAAGGATGTGGCGGCGGGTCCGACGACGATTCTGGGGGCGCAGTCTGGCGAAGCCAAGACGGATCCGCTGCTGGAGGGCAAGCGCGTGCTGGTGGCTGATGATGAGCCGAATATCCGCCAGACCATCGCGGATCTGCTGACGCGATTTGGATGCGTGGTGGATATGGCCGGTGATGGCGCGGAGGCCTGTGCGTTCATCGCGGCGCAGCCGAAGTACGACCTGGTGCTGAGCGACATCAAGATGCCTCACAAGAGCGGGTACGAGATTTTCGCGGCGGCGCAGAAAATCGGCCACAACCCGCCGGTGATTTTGATGACCGGTTTTGGGTACGATCCGAACCATTCGATTGTGCGGGCGAGCCAGGAAGGTTTGGCGGCGGTGCTGTTCAAGCCGTTCAAGGTGGAGCAATTGATGGGGGAGATCAGAAAGGCCGTCGCGGGTGGCGGGCCGAAAAAGAAGTGAGGCAGCGGCATCGGGGCGGTGGCGGAGCGGGAATTCGTGAGTGCTTAAACGGAAAGATCAGCTTTGCGTTAATGGTGAGGATTCCCTGCGGAAACTTGCTCGCCACAGCGCGGGATTAATTGGGGGGATAGGTTTTGGAGGTGTTATATGGCACGCGCAGGATGGTTGTCGGCAATGGTGATTGCGGGGTCCCTGTTGGTCATGGGCGCGGCAGGTTGCGAAACTGAGCACGTGTATGGCGTCTACGGCAACGGGGATTACGATTATTTCTACTACCCCGAGGCGGAAGTCTATTATGCGCCGTCGGTGAATCTCTATTACTGGAGGGACCATGATTCGTGGCGTCACGATCGTGTGTTGCCGCGGAGCGTGAGAATAGAACGCGATCGGCATGTGGATGTTCGATTGCACACCAACCAGCCGTGGACGATGCACGACCAGGTCAGGCGTGAACATCCGCGGAATCATTGAGATTGCTGATATATCGCGTGAGTGAGCTATGCGTTGGCGTTTTCCGTATTGCCGCGGTCTAGTAACCGCGGATTACGACGGCGTGGGATCGGACTGAAAATGTCCCCAGGTGATGAAGAACCCGATGATTCCCGCGATGAGCCCAGATGCGAGGAGCACGAACCAGTCGAAAAGGCCTTGGGGTTCGCGCAGGTACCTCAGGGAGAAATAGACCGTGACGAATGCGGCGATCAAGCCGACGGCCGAGGAGAGAAGATTACAGATCCATCGTTTCAAGCAAGAATTCCTGAGTGTGTTTCCAATGGGTACGGGGGGGCGTCGAAAACGGATGTCGTGCGTACTACGCAATAAATGCTTCCGCTGCCACGAAGGAAGCTGAACCCACATCAGGTTCATTATCGGCATAATCATGCTGCTTCATCATTTTGGGCCGGCGGCAGAGCCGCACGGCTCCGTGGCGACGTGTATTTCCTCTGACGTCTCAATTGCCTGACTGGAAGAGCTGCAGGCGCAGAAGCAGCAGGGCCGAATCCAGCTGCGTGTCGAGAACGGTTTCTGCCTTCTGCGTGGTCGTCGGTTGCGTCGCGTTGCGGCGATAGATGATCTCGGCATCGCGACGTTGTTTCAGGAGGTCGCCAAGCTGTTTGGGCGTGAGATCGACCGACACATCGGGATCGACGCCCCATTTCTTGTCGCCATCGCGCCGGTGGAGATTTTCGCCGTCTGGCAGATAGTAGTACGAGGTGGTCAGTTTCATGGTGGCCGGCTTTTCAGCGTGGGCATTTCCGATCGGCAGGATGTTCTGCACGGAGCCCTTGCCAAAGGTGCGATGTCCGACGATCAACGCCCGGTGCAGGTCCTTCATCGCGCCGGAGAAGATTTCCGATGCGGAAGCGGAATACTGGTTCACCAGCACGACAATCGGGAGCGAATTGGGAATCTCGGTGTACTTATCCGCACGCAGAACGTGCGACGGGGCAGTGCGTCCCTTGGTGGAAACGATGTTGCCGTGGTCGAGGAACATGTCGCACATTTCCGCGGCCGCGTTGAGAAGGCCGCCGGGATTGAAGCGGAAATCGAGGATGAGCCCGCGCATGCCCTTGGCCTGGAGATCAGCGAGAGCGTGGCGGAATTCCTGGGGCGTTTCATCCTGGAAGCCGGTGATGCGAATGTAGCCGATCTTGGAATCGGGATCGAGCATAAAGTCCCATTTTTCTTCGTCGTCGCGTTTGATGCCCTTGACCGACGACACCTTGATGATGGCGCGCGTGATCGCGTAATCCTTGTCCGGCTCGGCATCGCGTTTGATCCGCAAGACGACCGGGGTACCGGGCTTGCCCATGATCTGATGGACGGCCTGATCAATCGTGATGTTTACGGTCGGCTTGCCGTCGATGCCGGAAACGATGTCGCCGGCCTGAATGCCCGCATGGAATGCGGGGGTGTCTTCGAGTGGGGAGATCACCTTGAGCAGGCCGTTTTCCAGGGAAATCTGGATACCGACGCCGCCGAAGGAACCGCGAATATTCTTGTCAAATTCATCTTTTTCGTGCGGCCAGATGACGGCCGTGAACTGGTCGAGCTTTTCCATCGCGCCGTCGGTGAATTCCATGATGACCACGCGTTCGGGGAGCTTGATACTGGTGTTATTCGACTCGATGACGGATTTCATCACTGCGTCGGCGTCGTCGGCAGTGAGGTCGTTATCGCGATCCTTGACGGCGTTCAGACGGTCCACGATGCCATCGAGGGCCTTGCTGAACCTGGCACGGGCATCTTCATCGGCCAGTCCCGGAAATTCTTTGGCGAGTTCAGGGGTCGTGAGAAAGAGCCGCAGTGCATCGATTCCACCGCGCAGGAGGGCGGCGTAAGTTGTTTCTTCCACCCAATCGTTGCGTGCGCGATCGATGGAGTCTTTCATCATATCGAAGGTGATGGCATCGACGTGATCCTGCCATTGGGTGAAAGATGCCGGTTCATCATCCAGGGGATTGGCGGGGTTGGTCGCCGCATTCGTGGCGGGGGCGGTTGTCGGAGCCGGGGCAGTCGTGGGATGGGCCTTTTCGTCCTCAAGGCGTTCCTTCTCCATCTTCTGGAAGGTTGCCTTCCGCATGTCATACAGGACTTTCGGCGTGTACATCGCCAGCAGCCGGGTGCGCCGCGCCAGGCGCTGCATGTCGGCCTTGTAGCGCGTGTCAATTTCATAGAGCGAGTTCAGATCGGTATAAAGCTGCAGGGAGTCGAGCCATTGCCCGGCCTTTTCATCCTCTGCGGCCTGAGTGGCGACCTTGGTCGTCAGGTCCTTGACCCAATCGAGCTTGATGAACGCATCGGGGTCCTTGACGATCTGGTACGCGCCCACGACCCGGTCCATCGCCTGGTCGAGGCGGCCGCGTTTCTGCAATTCCTGGGCCTTGGCGACGGTTTCGTTGTACTGGGTATCGCGCTGCGATTCCTGTTTCTGCATTTCTGCGAGGTAATCTTTGGTCCATGTTTCCAGCTTGGCATTGAGAGGATTGTCGGTGGGGATCGAGAGCTTTGCGAGGTCATCCATGCGGCGATTCTGCACGAGTCGCGAAATCTGATCGGCGTAATCCACGCCCACCTTCGGCGCCGGCGGGATGTCTTTCGGCACTGCCCCGGCACGGGCTGCAAGATGATTCGCCAGCAAGCCCGCGGCCAGCGCCAGCGAGATTACCAGCATCACGCTGAACGGCGAAGAAAACGACCACGATTTTTTCATTCGGCACCAAACTCTTTTGCAGGTCTCCGGACACTCGAGAAACCATCGAGTGAGCGAGGGACAAACGGATGATCGGACGGATGGACCAACGAAACTTCCAAAATACCGGCAACGCGGTCGCGCGTTGCGCATTACGCAATCGTACCTACCGTCCCGGGTGCCGGTCAAGAAAGCAGGGCGGCGAAGTTGCCGTTAATATCGGCGTAGGCAAGAGTTGCGCGAGGCACGTTGCCGCGAAAGTTTGCCCACTACTGAAACGTTGCCGCAGCGAAGATTAGCGTTCGCGGCGGCTACGGCTTTTTGCCGGGCCTTTGGAAGGGGATTGCGACCGGTTCGAGCGGCCCTTGCGCGGGGCGGATTTGCGTGGTGCAGAATCTTGCGGAGTCTTGGGCGCCTGGTCGGTGTAGGCGTTGCGCGTCCGGTCGAAACTGCGATGATGCCCGCGGACCGCCAACTTGATTGGTACCTCGGAAAACGGCAGGCGTTCGCGCAGTTGGCGTACAAAGAATCGCCGGTATTCCTCAGTCACGAGATCGGGATCGTTCACGAAGAGCACGATCGTTGGAGGTTTCACATCAATCTGGGTGGCGTAAT
Source organism: uncultured Phycisphaerales bacterium (assembly GCA_903845195.1). Classification (GTDB taxonomy): domain Bacteria; phylum Planctomycetota; class Phycisphaerae; order WQYP01; family WQYP01; genus CAIMWO01. Next base: position 10,028 of record CAIMWO010000053.1, on the reverse strand, counting down.
AGACCTTCACCTTCTTGGCGGTGGGAGAGGACGGCCCGCGCAAGGCGAGAATATCTACGAGAGCCTGATTGAGTTGGCTGGTCCCCAAACGTGTGCCCGATTGCTCATGCATGATCTGCGCCAGGCGGATCAGGTTTTCAATGTTGTTTTCCAGCTTGGCAGAGATGAACGCGATGGGGGCATAATCCAAGGCCGGCAGCACCGACCCTATATACGCTTCGTATTTTTCGGGGTCCGTCTGGTTTTCCACGAGGTCCCATTTGTTCACGACCACCACGCAGGGGCGCTGCTCCTGGGCGACGTATGCCGCGATTTTCTGATCCACATCGCCCATGTCACAGGTTGCGTCGATGAGCAGGAATACGACATCGGCGCGGCGAATGGATCGCTGGGCGCGGTGAAAGGCGTAGAATTCCAGGTCGTCGCGTGTGATCTTGGCTTTTTTGCGGACGCCGGCGGTATCGATGACGAGGAAGCTTTTGCCTTCGCGTTCGAAGCGGACGTCGACGGAATCGCGGGTGGTGCCGGGGACTTCGGAGACGATGACGCGGGGCTGGCCGGCGAGCGTGTTGACGAGGGTGGATTTGCCGGCGTTGCGTTTGCCGACGATGGCGATTTTCATTTCGGGAGTGGATTGGGGTTCAGCATCTTTGAAATTGAGGCTGGAGACGATCTTGTCGAGCAGTTTGGTTTTGCCCTGGCGCGTGACGCAGGAAATGGAGAGCGGTTCGCCGAAGCCGAGGGAGTAAAATTCCGCGGTGGACATTTCGATTTTTGCCCCGTCGGCCTTGTTGGCGACGAGGAGGACTTTCTTGTCTTTTCCGCGGAGGTATTGGGCGACGGTACGGTCTAGGCCGATGATGCCGGCCTTGGCGTCGACGACGAAGAGGATGAGTTGGGCTTCGTCGATGGCCAGGGCGATTTGGAGTTCGATGTCGGCGGTGAGGTTGTCCTTATCGACGATGCCATAGCCGCCGGTATCGGTGAGTTCGAAAATCTTGTTGCCAACGGTGATGGGGGTGGAGATGCGATCGCGGGTGACGCCGGCGGTGGGGTCGACGATGGAAATGAGCCGTCCCGAGAGGAAGTTCAGCAGGCTGGACTTCCCGACATTGGGACGGCCGACGATGGCGACGATGGGGATCATGTGAAACTCGAAACGCGGAACATGAAACGCGAAACCCGATATGGGCGGCGCGGGCGAACAGGGCATTGTAGCGGAAATGAGGGGAAGAATGAATCGAAGTGGGAAATGAGCGTTCTGTGTTCCAATGTTTGAAGGCGGTGGGTCTGATGAATTTTGAGAAAACGAGGAAATGGGAAGTTATCAGTGGTATGGTAATGAGTTCGGTTGATTTCATGGTTTTACACACATTAAGGAGGATCTTATGTCGCTTCGTAAGGTGATAATCGTGGCGGTGATTGGGGCGGTGCCGGGGTTTGGGATTTTGGGCTATGAGATGGGGGCGATGGGTCAGTACAAGCCGTTGCCGGTGCCGCCGACCGTGCCTGCGCCGGTGCCTCCGGTTGCGCCGGCGCCGCCGACGGTGCCGGGGATGCAGGAGAGTTTGCCGGTGCTGGAGCTGAAGACGGAGTTGAAGAAGGCGCAGATTCAATCGGCGTTGTCAGACAAGGTGACGCAGGTGAAGGAGGATGCGTACAAGGTACTGGCGGCGAAGCGTGATGCGACGGCGGCGGGGCAGGCGGCGCTGATGTCGGCGGAGTTGGATGCCGAGGTGGCGCGGGCGGGGGCGGAAGTGGCGCGGCTGAACGTGCAGGAGGCCGACGTGCAACTCAAGAACGGCCAAGCGAGTTATCCGGCGCCGGGGCAGGTGGCAAGTCCATCGATGGCGCAGGTGCTGCAATTGGAATTGAAAAAGGCACAGAATCAGAGTGCGTCGGCGGCGAAGGTCGCGGACATTCGGCAGCGGCAATACGATCTGGAGGCGGCCCAGATGAAGGCCGGGCAATCGACGCTGGAGAAGGTTTCGGATGCGATGCTCGATCTGGAAGCGGCGAAGGCGACGGCAGAGGTTGCCAAGCTGGATGAGTCGCTGATGGAGGCGCGGTTGAATGCGGCGATGACGGGGAGACGGTGACGGCTGCGAATGACGAATGATTCAGACGATGTTGATCGTGCTTCATTTGAGAGGTTCTGACGCTAGGCATGCTTAACCCTGGGGCCCTTCCCAGGGTTAAGCATGGCACCCGGCACCCGGCCCTCTTCTTTTTCACAACCTTTCTATGCGTTTCGGCCGCAGCATTGTTTGTATTTCTTGCCGCTGCCGCAGGGGCAGGGGTCGTTGCGGCCAACCTTGGGGCCTTCGTTGACGATGGTAGCGACGCGGGCCTCCTGTTCGGCGGCGGCGGATTCGTCACCGGCGGCGCCGGCACGTTCGGCGCGGACTTCCTGGGCGGCGGGGCTGGCAGAGACGCCGTAGCTGGTCTGGCGCTGGAAGTTTTCGACGGGGTTGGTGTAGACGTTCTTCATCACGAATTCGCGGCTGAGGCGGACCTTGAAGATCATGTCGGTGACTTTGTCGCGTATGCCTTTCATGAATTCGGTAAAGAGTTTGGAGCCTTCGGATTTGTATTCGATGCGCGGGTCCTTTTCGGCGGTGGCGCGCAGGCCGATGGATTCGCGGAGGAGATCCATGGCGTAGAGGTGGTCTTTCCAGGTGGAGTCGAAGATTTGCAGGAGGACGGCGCGTTCGAGCTCGGTGAGTTCGGCGCGGAGGAAGGCGTGGCCCCATTCGTAGAGGCGGCGGCGGCGATCTTCGACGGGCTCATCTTCGAATTCATCGGGCTGCAGGGGGATCTTGAAGCGATTGGCGGCCCAAGCGGCCAGGAGCGGGCTTTCAGTGAGTTTTTCCATGGCTTCGTCGATTTCTTTATCGATGCTGCGGTTGGCGGCTTCGGAAATGGCGACGAGTTTGCCGTGGAGTTGCGCGATGGGGGTGGCGCGGATCTGGTCGCCGGTGATGGAGGCGCCGTATTTTCCGACGACCCAGTTGGCGAGTTGTTCGGAGGCGTAGATATTTTCCAGGCCGCCGCCGCCGAGGGTGACTTCCATGGCGTAGTCGATGGGGTATTCGATTTCGCGTCGTTCGTAGCTCTTGCGTGCGAGAGCTAGGATGAAGTCGGCGACTTCTTGAAGGGGTTTGCCGGTGAGATCGGAGGGTTCGATTTTGACGTCAAACTTCGTGTTGGCCCATTCGGCGAGTTGCTTCTGGGCGAAGCCTTTCAGGAGGAAGGGCGCTACGGCGGCGCAGTCCTTGCGATCGACCTGCTGCAATGCGGCTTCGATGAGGGCGTCGTGGATCTGGTCGCGGTCCATGCGTTTGAGATGGGAGGCGCTGACGGTCACATCGAACTGGGTTTGGGCCCAGCCGGCGAGGCCGTTGTAGTCCCAGTCTTCGGATTCGGCGTCGGGGTCCATGAATTCATCGAGGCTGGTGGTGATGGAGCTCTTGGCCTCTTCGCGGACGTGTTCCTTGATGGAGGTTTCGAGGACGGCCAGGTCGGTGTCGCGGACATCCTGGGGTTCGATGGTGCAGTTGAAAGTCTTGCGGACCCATTCGGCGATGACGGTGGGGACGTAATCGATGTCGAGATATTGAGCGACGGCGTCATCGACGGATTCGGTGATGATTTCGAAGATCATTTCGCGGAGGTTGAGGCCTTCGAGGATCTGCTGGCGGCGTTTGTAGAAGTAATTACGCTGGACATCGCGGACCTCATCGTATTCGAGCAGGTTTTTGCGGATGCCGAAGTTGCGTTCCTCGACTTTCTTCTGGGCCTTGGCGACGGCGTTGGAGACCCAGGAGTGTTCGATGGCTTCATCTTCCTTCATGCCGAGGCGTTGGAGAGCGCGGAGGGTGAAGTCGCCGGCGAAGAGTTTCATGAGGTCGTCTTCGAGGGAGAGGTAGAAACGGGATTCGCCGGGGTCGCCCTGCCGGCCGGAGCGGCCGCGGAGCTGATTGTCGATGCGGCGGGCTTCGTGGCGTTCGGTGCCGAGGACGTAGAGGCCGCCGACTTCGGGGACGCCGCTGCCGAGTTTGATGTCGGTGCCGCGACCGGCCATGTTGGTGGCGATGGTGACGCGTCCGACGGTATTGCCGAGTTTGTTGACGTATTGCAGGCCTGCGAGAACGATGATGTCGGCCTCGCGTTCGTGGTTCTTGGCGTTGAGGACTTCGTGCTCGATGCCATGGCGGCGCATGAGCATCTGGGAAAGTCGTTCGGATTTTTCGACGCTGGTGGTGCCGACGAGAACGGGCTGTCCTTTGTCGTGGAGTTCCTTGATCTGTTCGACGATGGCGTTCCACTTGGCTTTTTCGGACATGAAGATGAGGTCTTGCTGGTCGAGGCGCTGGCAGGGGCGGTTGGGAGGAATCTGGACGACGTCGAGTTTGTAGATCTTCATGAATTCGTCGGCTTCGGTGAGTGCGGTGCCGGTCATGCCGGCGATGCGTTTGTAGAGTTTGAAAAAGTTCTGGAGAGTGACGGTGGCCATGGTTTGCGTTTCGGGTTTGATTTGAACGCGTTCCTTGGCTTCGACGGCCTGGTGGAGTCCGTCGGACCATTGACGGCCGACCATGAGGCGTCCGGTGAATTCGTCGACGATGATGATTTCGCCGTTTTGGACGACGTATTCCTTGTCTTTTTCGTAGACGACGTGGGCGCGGAGGGACTGTTCGAGGAGGTGAGGCCAGTCCATGTTGGAGCCGATGTAGAAGCTGCCGACGCCGGCGAATTCCTGGGCTTTCTGGATGCCTTCGTGGGTGAGGTGCACGGACTTGCGGTCGAGTTCGACTTCATAGAGGCGGACTTCGGACTTGAGGTCTTCCTCGGCCTTGGGGAGTTCGTTGCGTGCGTCTTCGGCGAGTTTTTCGAGTTGCTTGATCTTGACGGGATCCTTGGTGTTCTTGATGTCGCCTTCGTAGCCTTTGATGTGGCGTTTGGCGTTTTCGATGCGGGCGTTGACGCGGTCCCACGGCTTCTGGGCCTCGACGAGTTTGCGGACGACTTCGTCGGCGGATTTGTACTTGGGGGCGTCATCATGGGCGGGGCCGGAAATGATGAGGGGGGTGCGGGCTTCGTCGATGAGGATGGAGTCGACTTCGTCGACGATGGCGAAATCGAGCGAGCCCTGGCATTGGTCGGCGACGGAGGTCTTCATGTTGTCGCGGAGGTAGTCGAAGCCGAACTCGGAGTTAGTGCCATAGGTGACGTTGCACTGGTACATGCGTTTGCGATTTTCGTTATCCATGAAAGCCTGGATGTATCCGACGGACATGCCCAGGGCGAAGAAGGCGGGGGCGACCCAGTTGGCATCACGGCGGACGAGGTAGTCGTTGACGGTGACGACGTGGCAGTGTTTGCCGGTGAGGGACATGAGGAAGCAGGCGAGCGGTGCGACGAAGGTTTTGCCTTCACCGGTGGCCATTTCGGCGATGCGGCCTTCGTAGAGAACCATGCCGCCGATGAGCTGGACATCGAAGGGGCGGGCGCGGAAGGGGGGGCGGTCTTCGGGGACGATGGCGCGGATGGCATCGTAGAGCGCGAGGGGGATTTCGACGAAGCGCCAATCATTTTCGCCGACGCATTTGAATTTGACGTCGGTGTAAGCGTCGCGGAGTTGCTGGGTGGGGAGGGTGTTGGTGTCGAATTTGGTGTCGGGGTTGAAAGCGTTGCGGAGACCGATCTGACGGTCCATGGATTCGCGCATAATGGCGAAAGCTTCGGGGAGGACTTCTAGGTCGGTGGTCTCTTTTTTTCGGAGCTTGGCGCCGAGTTCGGCAGCGCGCTGTTTGAGTTCGGCGTCGGAAAGTTTGCGGACGGTGGATTCGAGAGAGTTGATCAGCTCGACGCGTTTGCGGTAGGTTTTGATGAGACGTTCGTTGCGTGAGCCGAAGATGGAGGTCATGACTTTATTGAAATAGACAGCGACCATGAGAGGACCCTCTGCTAAGTAATTGATAATTTGAGATCGGTAAATGAGGTTGCGGCGATGCGCGATCGCCGGGCAGCGCTGGTGCGCGGCCACAAATGGGGGATCAGACGCGCGTGGGTGGGGCGAGGAGGCAGTGGGTGAGGGAGAAGGATTGTTCGGGGGTGAGCTTGGGGGTGGAGATATCAAGGATGAGGGATTGCGTGGGGAGGGGAACGTTTTGAATGAAGGCGAGCGTGGTGGGGGCGTAGATGAGTGCGGGGAGATGAAGTTGATCGGTGGGGCGGAGTTCGAAGGCCATGAGCCGCTGGAAGATTTCCAGGGTGGCGAGGATGTGGAGCTGGCGGGTGGAGAGCGTCGGAGTGTTACTGCGGCCGACGGCTTGTGCGGGGCGCGAGGCGTCGGTGCGGATGAGGATGTTGGTTCTGGAGGAGGCCTGATCCTGGCCGGCGATTCTGAGGGTGGACTTGGCTTCGTTGGCGCGGGCATCGGCGGCGATGATGGGCTGGGCTGCCAAGAGTGTCAGCGCGCAGGAAAGCATGGCGAGGGTTTTGGGGCCCAGCCAGAGCTTGCGTGCAGATGTGCGGCGACTGTAGTTCAAACGCTCGATTCCTCGATAGCAACGTGCCAGCATGGTTGTTTGGCATGCGAAAGTCAAGGTGTGTCACATTATAGGATGTATCGTCATTTCGGGGATGCGGAAAAAAGGAAATAACGGCCTACGATCGTGGGTGAACGCGTAATACTGGGGTTTAGGTACAGGTAATTAAGAGGAGGCTCGGAATCACCAGCCGACGCGGCGCCAGAAAGCCATGGGATAGCCGTCGAAATAGTGCGCGAAGGCCTTTCCAGTTTTGGCGTCGATGAGCAATAAGACGCGGTTATCGCCGGGCACCGCTGCAGGGTCACGTCCCGGGATGGCCAGAATCACACATTGTCCTCCATATAGAGTGACCCGTGCTTCGCCATATCGCGCGATGAGTGCGGGATCAGTCACATCTGTTGCGGGTCCCTCTCGAAAACATCCGAGGATGGCGGTGCCGGTGCCTGTGGGCAAGGAAATGGTGCGACTGTCGACGACGAATCGATCGGAAGGCAGTTGCCGCAAGTCGAATGTGGAAGCCCCGGCCATCGCACTGCTGGCCGTCGATTGATTGGGATAGGGGCCGTCGTATGAGCCGGGCATGGGGCCGAAACATTTGGCTAGCGTCCACACGGCAAGATTGTAGGTGCCATACGTCATCCATTCGTTTCCAAAGACCAGGCATCCGCCCGAACCAATGGGGCAGCGGGTCACCGGATCGATATTGGTGCGGGAGTGCATCAAGCCGAGGCTCATGATAACGGCGCTCCCCGTCGCGTATTCGTGAACGCCGCGCGCCGCGGAGTAGCCCATGGGAGATAGCAGCAGGGAGAGGGCCGCGATTAGAAATCGCTTGCGCCAGATCAAGACCGCGACCATCGCGATCGCCGCGCCCGCCCAAAGCAGACTCAAGGGACCTAGAACCAGGCCGATCCAGAACGCGGGCAACGCCATATACGGCACAGCGCGATAGATCCATGGTTTGCGTTTCAGGTCGTTGGAGTAGTCGAGCACGGGTTGCACGGTAGAGCTCCGACAGAGGTCGTCTGGACATTCTACGTAGAATCGGCGTCGCGGGTTCGTCTATTTCCACAGACAGAGCCCTGGGCATCCGCGACAGTGATTGGCAGTCTCCTTATAATGCCGAGATAGGTGCTTTCGTGTCTTGGTGGTTAAAGGAATTGCTGTGACAAAGCCGCGGATATTGACGGGTGATACGCCGACGGGGCGGTTGCATTTGGGACATTGGGTGGGGTCGCTGGAGAACCGGGTGGCGCTGCAGCGGGAGTACGAGTGCTACTTCATCATTGCCAACGTGCATGCGTTTACGAATCCGAGCCGGGCGGAGAATCCGGGGGACATCCGGCAGAGCGTGCTGGATATCACGCTGGATTACCTGGCGGCGGGGATCGATCCGGCGGTTTCGACGATTTTTGTGCAGAGCGAGATTCCGGCGATTGCGGAGTTGACGTTTCTGCTGGCGATGCTGATTCCGTTTTCGCGGGTGATGAAGAATCCGACGATCAAGGATGAGATTCGCGACAAGGGGCTGGGGGATGATTATCCGTTTGGATTTCCGATGTACGCGGTGGGGCAGTGCGCGGATATTCTGGCGTTTCGGCCGGAACTGGTGCCGGTGGGTGAGGACCAGTTGCCGCACCTGGAATTGTGCTGTTATGTGGCGCGGCGATTCGATCAGCAATTTTGCGGGGTGAATTCGCATACAGAGGATCGGGATTATGTGAAGGCGGGGGGCGTGTTTCCGGTGATTCAGCCGAAGCTGGGGCGGGTGAAGCGGCTGGTGGGAACGGGCGGGCCGAGCGCCGAGACGGGTCAGCTTTTGAAGATGAGCAAGTCGCTGAACAATGCGATTTTTCTGAGCGATGAACCGGATGCGGTGAAGAAGAAGGTGATGGGGATGTACACCGATCCGAATCGGAAAAAGGCGACGGACCCCGGGGAGACGGACCCGGCGAAGAATCCGCTGTGGGCGTATCACGAGACGTTCAACCCGGACAAGGCGTGGGTCGCCGAGACTCAGGCGAAGTATCGGGCGGGGCAGATCGGGGATGTGGACTGCAAGCGGAAGCTGGTCGAGGTGCTGGTGGCGCTGATCGAGCCGATGCGGCAGCGGCGGCTGGCGTTTGAGAAAGATCCGGGATACGTGCTGAAAGTTTTGAAGGAGGGGACGGCGCGGGCGAACGTGGCGGCGGAGGAGACGCTGTACCTGGCGAAGCAGGCGATGAAGCAGGATTATTTTCCGCGGACGCTCACTTTGTAATGACCAATGACCAATGACCAATGACCAATGACCAATGACCATCATCATAGGACCAGACACGGTGAATTGCGTCATTGGACATTGGTCATTGTGTCATTTGGCGACAGCCAGCAACACCTTGCCCATCGGGCCTTGTTCGAGGCGGGCGAAGGCGGCGGGGAGTTGGGTGAAGGGGTGGATGGAATCGACGACGGGGCGGGCGTTGGTTTGGGCGAGCAGCTTGAGGGTGGTTTTCCAGGCGTGGTGGGATTCATCGGGGGTGTAGGTGCCGATGGCGACGCCGCCGATTCTTAGGCGGCGGAAGAAGAGTGAGGCGGTGTTGAAGCTGGGGACGGGGCCGGCGAGGCGGCCGACGACGCTGATGCGGCCATTCATGTTGAGAGTGTCGAGGAGTTCGGAAAAGAGCGAGCCGCCGATGTTGTCGATGGCGAGATCGACGCGGCGGTTGAGGAGGAAATCCTTGAGCTTGCGGCGCCATTGGGTGTCGGCGGGGTCGAGGGTGAGGTTGGCACCGAGGGTGGCGAGTTGTTGGCGTTTGGATTCGCTGCGGGAGAGGGCGATGACCGTGTGGCCGAGGGCGTGGGCGAGTTGGGTGGAGGCAACGCCGACGCCGCCGGATGCGCCGGTGATGAGGGTGACGCAATTTTCAGGGAGCGGTCCCCACTGGGTGAGTGCCTGGTAGGCGGTGATGTAGACGAGGGGTGCGCCGGCGGCTTGCTGGTCGGTCCAGCCGGCGGGGACGGGCACGAGGGATTCGGCGGCGACGGCGACTTCTTCTGCGAAGGTGCCCCAGGTGTTCACGCCGACGTCGGTGCGGAGGATGAGGCGTTTGTCGCCGAGGGCGTGGCCGCGGACGCCTTCGCCGAGGGCGATGATGTTGCCGAGGCCGTCGCGGCCGAGGATGTGGGGGAAGGCGGGGCGTGCGGGGTACTGGCCTTCGGAAAGGTAGCGGTCCGCGGGGTTGAGACCGGCGTAGGCGACGGAGAGGATGACCTGGCCGGGCTGGGGTGTGGGGTCGGGCACTTCGGCGAGGCGGAGTGCGGAGAGGCCGGAGAGGGAGGGGAGGAGCCAGGCTTGCATGAGGGGACCTCCGGGGAATGACCAATGACCAATGACCAATGACCAATGACCAATGACCAATGACCAATGACCAATGACCAATGACCAATGACCAATGACCAATGACCAATGACCAATGACCAATGACCATC
>CAIMWO010000052.1 GCA_903845195.1 uncultured Phycisphaerales bacterium | reverse complement strand
GCAGTTTGGTGGGGACGATAAAGACAGTAGCAGCCATGATAACTCCCTCCATGCTCCGCATGGGGTAAGCTGCGAAGACTTCATGGTAGCACAACCCCGCCCCAATAGCCGACAATTCCATCTTTATTTAATGGATGTCAACTCTCGGCGGCGCTACGGTGATATATGCCGCAATGGCATGACACGTCCTTGTGCGACGTATCGCCACTTCGGTGCGGATTGCGTCACCCTCGCACTTCTGATCCCACTAACCCGCCATCAGATTTATGCGACATTGTGTAAAAGGGAGACTCCCATGCTCCCCATGACCTTTGAACAGCAACTCCACGATGACATTCACATGCTTCGTGGCCACTCGGCCTCGCCCGTCGAGATACACATCACCCGCTGGGGTGAACCCGCTGATATTTGGGTTTCGTGGGACGTGGACCTGATCGTGCCGCCCGAGACGATGGATGCCGATGCCGTGCAGCTTTACACGGACCTCGGCGTACTCCTGAACCACGATCCCTACCGTGTTCTGGAAGAAGGGATCGCCCCCGACAGAATCGGATACATGGTGAGTTCTGAGGCGGCAGTGTATTGAGTCGAGTACGTTGACCACGAGCATTCTCCGCTTGCCTGTCTTGCCGATGAGCTTATGCTAATGCCCACGAACGGATTCTTTTTTCTTACCCGAAAGGACTCACATGGCCGGAAAAGCCCCCACCAAAAGCGAGATTCTCGCCAGCATCGCCACTTCCACGGAACTCTCCCGCAAGCAGGTTGCCTCGGTGTTCGAAGCCTGCGCTGGCCTGATCGCCAAGAACGTCGGCAAGAAGGGACCGGGGATTTTCGTGTTGCCCGGCCTGCTGAAGATCGTGGTGATCCAAAAGCCCGCCGTCCCGGCGCACAAAGGCATCAACCCGTTCACCAAGGAAGAGCAGATGTTCAAGGCCAAGCCTGCTCGCAAAGTTATCAAGGTACGTCCGTTGAAGGCCCTCAAGGACATGGCGAAGTAAGTATTCGGATTCCGAATGGAGACAAACCCCCGGCACGAAAGTGTCGGGGGTCACTCCAAGATCACTCTCCGTCTACCCGTTCCGGCTAACTTCTTATCCAGCTTCCATGAGGAGATCGGTATTGGCCAAGAAGCACACCAAAGCGAAGGCACGAAAGGCCAAGAGTTCGATCCAGAAGAAGCAGACCCGAGCGATGAAGCCAAAGGCCACCAAGAAAGTCACGTCAAAGGTGTCTCGAAAGATGAAGGGGTCGCCGGTTAAGCAGAAGCCACCGGCCAAGAACGTGGCGGTGGAGGTGGCGGCCAAGAAACCTGCTACGGGCCTCGTGTCCCCCACGACCCCGGCCCCCAAAACGCCATTGCTGCCACCAGCCGTCGCTAAGCAAGACGAAGATGACATCAACGAGGTAGAGGACGACCTCGAAGAAGATGACGATATTGAAGACGAGAATGAAGACGAAGACGAACAGGCTGACAACGACATCGAGGATGAATTCGCCGACGACAACAAAGACGAGGATGAAGGCGACGACTTCGATGTAGAAGGCTTCATTAATATGGACGAGTGACCTGTCCGACACCCGGATTTCTGGCCACGGAGAAGTGCGTCCCCAAAAGCAAACCCCCCGTGACCATGCCAGTGGCATGATCCGGGGGGCTACGCCGTACTGCGGACGGCTTACTTCTTGGATTTCTTGGTGGACTTCTTTTTCTTCGCAGCAGCTTTCTTCTTCGCCATGACGTTCTCCTAAAACCGTGAGATTCACGAATCCATTCCGTCGCACTGCACGACGGATAATTCCAATGTTCACTTCTTGATTCCGCCCCGCTGCACGTCACGCCCATATACTATCGGGTGTTTCATCGATAAATCTGCATGGGATCATTGTTAGCAGCGGTTTCCCCAGAGGCTCCTGCTTCATAACCTCATCGGTTCAAATTGTTTTGAAAAAGGTATGAAGAGGGAGGCTCCCAGCGACAATGCCGCTGTTCTTCTTGGAAGACCGCTATTCCCCCATCGCTCCCACGTACTCAAATCTCGCCACCACTTTCCCCTCAATCTCGACTGTCTCCATGAACATTGCTCTCGGTCGTGTCCACAGTCCATGCTCACCGTACAAGGCCCGATAGACCACCAGTTCCTCCAGCGTCTCGCTGTGCCGGGCAACTCCAATGACTTCGTACTCGTTGCCCTTGTAGTGGCGATAGCGACCAATGGGGATGGCGGCGATTGGCGGTAGTTGTGGCTTGCTCATGGGTTCTCTCGAATTGAGGGACGATCAGGCAGACCAAAGAGTTGTTTCACGGAGGGTCGATTGAGCACAATGATCGTGAATGCACCCAAGACCGTGCCCAAGGGCATCATCAGGCATTCGATACAGGCGACCACGAGACAAAAGGTGTAGCGGCGACGGCGAGTAAGGTTGCGGCCCCCAAGGAAGATGAGGAGAGCGAAGGTCCAGAAGACGAGGATTAACATCGAGCCGACCCCTACAAAGATCAGACCGACGAAACGGGGCGGGGCCTCACCATGTGCATTAGGAGGGAAGGCTCCGGCCAAGAGGGCAATGCCCACTGCCAGATGGATGCAGGGGAAGGAGCCAAAAAAGGCGGTGAAGCCAGCGAGGACGTAGTGGAAGATCGAGAGCAGCCGCAGGTGATCCTCATCGGCGGCAGGAGCAGTCGGGGCAGAATTGGGTGGCACGGGAGGGGTCATGGTGGCTCCGTGGTAGGCGTTGGGAAGGTGATACTTGTTGCCGTAGTTGGTGCTTTCATCGCTGGTGCTCCCAGTGTCATCGTCATGCGGGAACTCGACCTCCCACTCCAAAGCAACGCCCCCAGCAACAGGACAACGCCGATCAACAGCACTGCCACTCCGCCCACTCCGATGAGCACCCATGCCCAAATCGGCATCGCCCGACGTGCAGGTGGCGTAGCGTAATCCAACCGAGGGGTTTCGTTTGCCATTCCGTCTCCGTTGCTTTTCAGGATTCTCGCTCCGGCTGACCTTTCAAGCGGGAAAGTAGCTCAGCGTTTAATTCTGCACTTCGGCAAGGCTTCAGGGGGGAACATAGGTCAATCCTTGATGTTGCACTTGGGCAGTGCTTCCTTGAGCTTCTTTACCCCTTGGGCCGTCACCTTGGTGTCGTGCAAATCCAAGTATTGGAGTTGAGCCAGTCCCTTGAGATGTTCGAGTCCAGCATCCGTCACCGACGTGTGGAGTAGCAATAGTTGCCGGAGTTGATTCATTCCCTTGAGATGCACCAGCCCTGCATCGGTCACAATTGTGTTTTGCAACTCCAAGAATTGGAGCTTTTTCAGACCCTTGAGATGCTCGATCCCAGCATCGGTCACTTTGGTGTCTGACAAGCAGAGATACTGGAGTTGACTCAATCCCTTCAGTTGGTCCATCCCCATATCCGTCACTTTCGTGCCTGCCAAGTCCAGCGTTTGGAGTCCATTCAAACCCTTCAAATGCTCCAACCCAGCGTCGCCCACCTTCGTGCCTGCCAAGCTCAGAGAATTAAGCCGCTCCAATCCTTTGAGATGCTCCAACCCGGCATCCGACACCGTGGTGCCTGCCAAGGTCAGCGTTTGAAGCTTATTCAAGCCTTTGATACGCTCTAGTCCAGCATTGGTCACCTTGGTGGAAAACAAGCCCAGTTCGTGAAGTTGGTTCAATCCTTTAAGGTTCTCTAGCCCCGCATCGGATACGTCGGTCATGTTCAAGAACAGCACTTGGAGTTGGATGAAGCCCTTTAGATGCTTCAGTCCAACATCGGTTACCTTGGTGCCGGACAAGTTCAGATAAAGGAGCTTCTTCATCTCTTCGAGATAGCCCATTCCCACATCGGTCAACTTGGCGTCGTTCAAGTCCAGAGACTGGAGTTGAGTCAGCCCTTTCAGATGCTCGACCCCTGCATCGGTCAGATTGATGCCATCTCGCACCATCAGCGTGCGCAGTTGCTTCAGCCCTTTGAGGGGTTCCAACCCAGAATCCGACACCGCTTTATTAAGGCCGAAACCGACCCCAACAACTGACCAGTTCGGAGGGTTGCCCTCCATCTCGACCGTGCCTCCCAACTCTTCGATAGCGGTAGCCACCTGCTCTTGGGTAAGTGCCGGTGCTGTCGTCGGTACGGTAGCAGTTATGGGTGGCTCCAGCGCCATCGTGCTGGAGGTAACAAGCATCACGATCAAAATCAGGGAAAGCAGAATGGTGCGCATCGAGTGGTCCTTTTAAGCGAGAAAGACGGTCAACGACTGATCTTGCACTTGGGTAGTGCATCCTGAAGCTTCCTTACGCCTGCGTCGGTGACTTTTGTGTCACGAATGTCTAGTGTTTGAAGCTGAATCATCCCTTTGAGATGCACCAGACCAGCATCGGTGATCTTGGTGCGTGATATAACGAGCGAATGGAGTTTGTTCAGCCCGTTGAGATTCTCCACTCCTGTGTCGGTAACCTTGGTGCCGCTTAGGTCTAGAAAAAGGAGTTGATTCAGTCCTTTGAGATGCACCACTCCCGCATCGGTCAACTTCGTGCCTCCCAAGTACAGCGTTTGGATTTGATGAAGCTGTTCGAGATTCACTAGACCCACATCAGTAGTCTTAGTGTTTTGCAGGCACAGAGCTTGGAGTTGGTTTAATCCTTTGAGATGCGCCAACCCCACAGTGGTCACCTCAGTGTCATCCAAACCCAGTCCTCGAAGTTGGTTCAGCCCTCTGAGTTGCTCCATGCCAGCATCGGTCACCTTAGTGCCGTCCAAGAACAGGAAATGAAGTTCCTTCAGTCCTTTGAGGTGTTTCATTCCCGCATCGGTCACCTTAGTATTGGTCAAGTTCAGGACTTGAAGTTGGATCAATACCCGAAGATACTCCAGCCCAGCATCGCTCACATTGGTGTCGTTCAAGCGCAGGTCTTGGAGTTGCTTCAATCCTTTGAGATGATCCATTCCAGCGTCGGTCACATTGCTGTAACTCAAGTCGAGAGATTGAAGCCTACTCAAACCGTTTAGGCGTTCCAACAAAGGGATCGTCACCCCTTTACTCCCCATGCTGTCGAATCTGACGCCCACGACCGGACTATCTGGTTTCCCACCCTCCCTCTCAATCTGACCTCCCAACTTTTCGATCTCGGCCACTACCTGCTCTTGGGTGAGCGCTGGTGCTGTCGTCGGTGCGTTTGTGGGTTGAGTTGCAGGTGCAGTTGTGGCTGGCTCCTGCGCCATGGTGCTGGAGGTAACGATGATCGCCATTAGAATCAGGAGAAGCGAAATGGTGCGCATCAGGTCGTCCTTTCAAGAATCAAGCCACAGGCGGCATTGTAGTCCTGCGGGGGTTGGAGCGTAACTCCACTGTGGTGGCGTCGAGTGATGGGCGTCGTGCAGGCTGAAAACAAATCGATAGAATGGCGACATGCTGCGACGTTGGATCATCCGCATCATCTTCATGCTGCCGATCCTGCTCTGCGTGGGCGGGTGGGGATGGAGTGCGAAACACGATGGGAGGCTGGAGTATCATCGCCACGGCCACTGGTTCGGCGGCGGCACGCTATGGGGATTTGTATGCGTGAATTATGGTCCCCCAAGTCTCGGAGAAATCGCTAGCGACGGCTGGATATGTCGCATCTATCCTCGAACGGAAGTCCATTTTTGGCCCCGACTCTTCACGGATCACTTTTCATTTCTCGGTTTCGGATACTATTCCGGATTTTCAATTACCACCATAGAAGTACCGTATTGGTTCCTCATCCTCGTCTTCTCTGCGCTCTTGTTCGTGGTCTGGCGAAAGACTCGGCCTCCCGTTAAGGGGCGGGCATTCCCCGTAGAATTGTCGAACCCGAAAGTTGAGCCATGAAACGTTGGATCATCCGCAGTTTCTTCATCGCCCTTCTGTTGCTCTGCGTGGCGGGGTGGGAGCGGAGTTGGGAGCATTCAAATTCGTTCAGCGTTTCTCCGGGAGGTGTTTGGCTCATCTGCCGCACGCTCCCCGGCGCAGTGAAGGTCGTTTTGTGGAGTCGGACGGATAGATTTCATCACGCTTGGAGGTTGGACTTCGGAGCCGACGACGACGTTTCTCCTCCTGACATGTTTTGGCCCACACTCGGATTTGATCTTTATCACGGATCATTCCCCGATGGTGGCAGCACTTTCCAAATACAAGTGCCGTTCTGGTTCCTAACTGTTCTTTTCGGCTTGTTCTTGTTCATCGTCTGGCGAAAGACTCGGTCCCGAAAACCGGGGCGACTGTTTCCCGTGGAGATGGTCAAACAAGTTGAAGGAAAAACGGACAAAGTGGTATAGGTGGGCTTGTTCGTCAATCTCCCACAATGGGAATTCAGATGCCATCCGCTTTGAATTGCCAGTAAGATGCCCCAATACTGCAACGAAAGGAAAATGGAAATGAAGGGGGCGAGACAAATCCTATGAACGACCGTCAGACCATTGCGAGGCCGCTCAAAACGAACCTCAAGAATGCTGGAATCGCTTTAGCGTGGGTAATGACACCGATAGCGATCATTGCGGCAATTGGTGACCCCCAATCATTCGTACAATTGATTCTCGAAATCGCCGTAGCTGTCGTTTCGGTCGCATGTATTGGCGTATACATGATTGTACTAGGTCGGAGAGAGAACCGTGAAAGGCGAATGCGACGTGGACTCTGTCTTAAATCTAGCAGCAACAAAACTTCGGCGTGAGAGTAGTGCTGGGCTTGTTCGTCAATACGCCGCAATGGGAATTCAGATGCCATCCGCTTTGGATTGCCAGTAAGATGCACCCATGATTAGGCGCTGGATCATCCGCAGTTTCTTCATGCTGCCCATCCTGCTGTGCATGGGCGGGTGGGTTTGGAGTGGGTGGCATACCGGTCAGATCGCATATTATGGTCATAGCCATTGGATTGAAGAATATGCTTCTGGCGGTTGGGTCATGTGCGGCACGGAAGCGGGTGTCATCCTGTTGGGAAGGGGGGCGTGCGTCGGTGAAGTTGACGGTTGTCGGTACACGGTTACTCCACTTGCCCATGCCCGTGCATTGCCACAGGACGGCCTTGTCGGATTCCGTTATGACAGTGTGTTCTCGACTGAGCGGCACTCGGACATCTTGTCGGTGCCATACTGGTTCTTCATCGTCCTTTTCTCTGCGATCTTGTTCGTTGTCTGGCGAAAGACTAACAAGACCAAACTCGGACGGGTGTCGCCAGTGGAGACGGCGGCGAAAGAGAAACAGGCATGAAATGCCGCTGGTTCATCCGCATTTGCTTCATGCTGCCCATCCTGCTGTGTGTCGTCGGATGGGGGTGGAGTTCCGTGCATTTCGGCAGGCTCACTCATGCCCACGCTGGGGCTGCTGTCGAATTTACCACCTATAGTGGTTCATTCGATGTGAGGTGGGGTGATACAGAGCGGTACGAAGGCTGGAGATGCGCCACGGTCCCGATAGAGTTTGAGTTTGTACCATCGGATTTTTGGACCTGTGACTTTCAGCGGTTTTCGTCTGCGAATTTCTACCAGTTTTCATATCTTGGGTTCTACTCGCAGATGATTGGTGGCGGCGCTTATCCATATCCCATGAGAGTCTTGGGAGTGCCGTATTGGTTTCTCATCGTCGTGTTCTCGGCGCTCTTGTACGTGGTCTGGCGAAAGACTCGTTCAAAGGCCAATCCCAAATCGGCGTTTCCAGTCGAGGTTGAAAGGCAGCATGAATAGACGTTGGATCATCCGCAGTTTCTTCATTGGCCTTCTGCTGCTCTTCGTCGGCGGGTGGATTGGGACCTATTCCTCCAACACGGCGGGATTCCGCTATGTGCCACGCAGTACGGTATCTGGCTATTTCATATCGTGGAGAGTGCATTGTCTTCGAGGGGAAATACGTCTGCTGCGGTATGAGCATTTTATACAAATTGAACCAGAGGGCTGGTCGTTCTATCATGATGAAACGGAAAGCCGAAACTTCGTCCTCCGACGTTACTTTGGCCAGTTCCATTTTGGTTTCTATGTCGGGGCTTGGCAAGCCGCCATCCCCTTCTGGTTCCCCACCACTCTTTCTGCCGCACTTCTGTTGTGGGTCTGGCTAATGACTCGTCCAAAGGTAATGGGCCGGGCATTTCCGGTTGAATTAGCCAAGCGGACCACTGAGCAAACCAGCAAAGCGGAGTAACTGGCCCTGCTAGTCAATCCCCCGCAATGGGAATTCAGATGCCATGCGCTTTGGATTCGCAGTAAGATGCCCCTCATGAAACGCCGGATCATCCGCAGTTTCTTCATCGGGTTTCTGCTGCTCTTCGTGGGCGGACGACAGAGGTGCTCAGAGATGACCAAAAAAAGGAAGGTGTTGACGTTGAAGGAAGGAAAATGCGTAAGATATTTCTGACGTTGAATTATCTGGCACTTTTTGTTGGGTTGGCGGCGTGGGTCTACGTCGTTGTTTTCGCCTCGTTGGGTGGTCCCATGAGGGTGACAGAGTTAGACCGGGCGGGTGCGTTCAACGAAGACAAATTACGGGTGTATTCGCCTTACTTAGCGGAGAACCTCCGAAACAATGTGGGACTCTGGATTCAACAGCCCACACGTTCCGCCGCCTGTTTCTTTGCGATTGCCCTGATCGGATTGGCATCCGTCAATATAGTCGGATATCACTTGCTTAGAGGGAGCACGAGGTCGTCTGCGAAGTATTCGACACAACGTGAAGGGGGTTCCCAGTGATGATGGCCAAGCAGGGCACAACACCATGAAACGTTGGATCATTCGCAGTTTCTTCATCGGACTTCTGCTGCTCTGCGTGGGCGGATGGATCGCAAGCTACGTCCGTCTTGCACGAGTATCCTACATGGGAGAGGGCCTCTGGACTCTCGAAAGTGTTAATGGACAGGTCGCATTGATGCGTTGGCCCGATTACCGAGAGAAGTACAACTGGCAGAACGATAAACCAACATGGCGGTGTTTCAGCACCATTTCCTCGGGTGAATTACACTCCGAATTGGGGGACTACAGGGAAGATTGGTACTTCCTCGGCTTTGGTTTTCTTTGGAATGATCCCTATCAACCGGGCCGCTGGGCCGGGGGCATTCCCTTCTGGTTTCTGACCACGCTCTCGGCTGTCGCACTATTCTTCTCGTGGAAGAAGACGGCGAGGCGGAAGCTGGGAGGGACGTTTCCGGTTGAGGTCGGAAGGCAGCATGATTAGGCGTTGGATCATCCGCAGTTTCTTCATCGCTCTTCTACTGCTCTTCGTGGGAGCACAAAGCATCTTACTCTAGGCGAACTTATGTCAATTCATTTGAAAATTATCATTACGGTAGCAGCCATACTCTTGGCGATTACCTTCATGTTTGTTAACAATGCCGGTACGAGGGGGTGGCCTAGAGGTGAACGCAATATTATTCGCAACGTCATTGCTCGGCGGGACGGTACTTTGCGGAAGTTTACGAAGATAGGCGTCTTGGTATGGTTTGCCTTATTCCTCGTCATTATGTGGATGTTCGCATGACGACTAGCCAACCCGAGCGAGTGCCATGAAACGACGCTGGATCATCCGCAGTTTCTTCATCGGGCTTCTGCTGCTCTGCGTGGGCGGGTGGGTGTATAGCGGAACGCACACAGGTGAGATCAATTACGTCCGGAATGGCTGTTTCGTTCAGTGCGGGACGGAATCGGGCGTCGTTTATGTGGGGAGTGGGGGAAAGCGGGGAGCACCCGGAATAGCTAACGGCTGTTTTTTCGCAAGCATCTCCAATGCCTCTCGTGACGACGCTCTTCCCGCCCGATTCTGGCCGCTGGGTCCGTCTCAAATCCCCTCATTTCTGGGCTTCTTTTATGCCCGTGCAGCACCAACCTCCTTTTCGGTTGGAGGAGTAGACTATGCGAGTGTGCCGTATTGGTTTTTGATCCTCCTTGTCTCTTTCGCCTTGTTCGTGGTTTGGTGGAAAACGAGGAAGTCCAAGCCGGGCAGAGCTTTTCCCGTGGAAATGACGGCGAAAAAGGCGTGACTATGATTCGCCACTGGCTGATCCACAGTTTCTTTGTCGGGCTTCTGCTGCTCTGCGTGGGCGGGTGGGTGTGGAGTGCGGCATGCCAATTTCAACTATGCAAGATGGCAACACCACAAAAAGGAATGGATTTTCATGAGGCATGACACCCATTGGTACTGGCATGCAACGTCCTTGCCCGAATTGGCTGATCTTCCGATGAGGGAACGTGTACGGTTGCTTGCGAAGTATTGGTGGAAGCCCTACAGACACTGGCAGACGTGGGTTTCGCCAGTTTCGATAATGTTGCTTTTCGGTGCATTCATCTGGTGGGCCAACTCGATCAAACATTCCCCAATGTGGACCGTTACGGTGGGCGTGACGGTCGCTCTGGCGGCTGGTGCATTGGGGTTCATTCACAAACAAGTCGTGCTCTCTTGGATGCGACCTTATCTTCGTGCCGCAGTCGGAGGTCTGTGCCTACAGTGTGGGTATGATATTCGAGCATCTGACGCACGCTGCCCCGAGTGCGGCACTCCCGTCCCCACGACGCCAACGGGCAAAGCTGTAGAATCCCCCTCTCCAAAACGTTGAAATTATGCTTCTCTCGATGAGATCACCATTTCTTATTTCAGCACAACATAAGGAGATTTCATGGAATCCAATGGCCCGAATGAAAGCACTCGACCCCCTTCGCTGGAATGCCCGGCCTGCGGCAATTCCAAATACACGTCTGGATTCTGTTACGGGCTAATCCCGCTACGTTTCAAAGCGCTCAAAGCACCAGACGGTCGCTGGTTCGACTTTGGTAAAAACGTCCGGGCGAAGGTCTGCAATCACTGTGGACACATCCAATTGTGCCTCGAAGGCTCTCTATTGGATCGCAGCGCCTCTTAGCCGCTGGAGGAGGATGAGGTGAGCCGCTGCCTCACGTTCTTCTCTCGTTGGTGATCGAGATTGGCGTCCCACATTCCGGGCAGCTATCAGTGCTGGCTCGAAGATCGTAGCCGCATCGTACACAAAGGTTCCGAGCCATTCGCTGTTCCCGTTGAAAGCAACGCAAATCCAGAACCCTGAAGATCCCACATGGAATACCCAAGAGAAGCGCCAGACCGATGATCATCACCCACGTCAGGGTCATCACCGGCAACTCGAAAAGCTTCGGGCCGAAGGTCCATGCCAAGAGCAGGACCACTCCATAGGCCAGAAGGCACAGTCCGACAAACGTTAGTCGTTTCATGATGTGATACTCCCGACGCCCGTGGCCGTGGCGGAAACAGATGTTCCGCATTCGGGGCATTTTTCATTGGGCTTGTGGGCACGCAGGTCGTAACCGCACTTGATGCAGAGGCGGAAGCGACGATTGTGTTTGATCCGCCGTCGAGAATACGTCATCGCCCACATGCTGGGCAGCACGGCCAGTAGGATCGTCAAGAGCCAAAACGGAATGGTCACGGTTGTAAACGGAAACCCCACCGAATCCGCCGCTAGTCTCATTGATGAGTCGCCACCGAACTGAGCAATAGGGAATGAACTCGCTTTCTGCTGGCGATGACCCCAACTCACGTTATCTTCGGCCGTTGTACCGAATCTCCGTATTTCTTCTTCTTTCGAAATCACTAATTCTGCGTGGTTGCGGAGGAAGATCAGACGACCGGATGCCGTTAATATCCCTCTTGTGTCGATAGTCAGTTGGGGTTCACGGAACCTATCTCGGCTTCGAGAATACACGTCGTAGGATGAATAGCTCCGCACCCAAAGAACCACCATTGCCACGCACAGCAGCAGAGATACGGCCGACAAAATGTGGAACAGGTAGCGCTTCATGGCATTCACTTCACCACTTTGCCGCCTTATCGAGCCGTTCCTTGAATTCTTGACTCGACATCGCCTCCATCTCGCCGCTGTAAGCATCATAGATGCGAGTAAGTTCATCGACCGCTGCCTTTTTGTCGCCCAATAATGCCATGCCTTGATAGGCTTGGAAGAGATCACCGATCTCCATTGAGCCAAGCGGCCTATGCCGCTTGTCCCAGTTTGCCGAGAGCCGCTGGCACACACTCTTCACGCTAGGCAGGCTCATCTTGTCGCCGATCTGGCCCAGAGCAACGGCACACTCGGATAACTCGGACACTTTGAGCGAACTTTCCTCCTTCTCCATGGCCACAAATGTCCGGTCGATATACTTCACGATGGCTGGAACGCCTTTCGCTTCCTTCTTACGGGCCAACCATTCCACAGCATCGAGCCGATTGCGGAACCAATTGTCTTCTACGTCGGCCAGTTTCCGCTCGACTTCGTTTCTCTTGCGATTCACTTTGAACCACTCTGAGATCACCTTCTGGAACTGCGGCGCAAGTTCCGGTTTCGTGCCAACGCTTTCGAGGGTTACCTGATGTGGGTCCTCACCCACCACGAAGTTGCGGCCACAAATACTTTGAATGAGCCTCGCCACCATCTCGTTGACTCGATGCTCGATCTTTCGGCCCGATCCGTGTCTGGTGACCGTATTGGTCATGGTGGTGTCATCAAGGGCCTCAGCCAGAATCGGCACGACATCCAGCCCCATCGCATAGAGATTGCCGACCGCCTTGGGCGAACCCGAATTGGGCATGTTCATATCGTAAGAACCCGGAATGCCCGTTTGTTGCAGGTTGGCAAGATAGACCTGTGCCAGTTGCTCGTATGCCACCCGCTGCAAGTCCGAAAGTCCCGGCTGTGCAGCCTTCTTGAGCCAGCGGTCGCTCGGTGTCGCAGTTGCCGCTGGCGCTGTGGCAGGGGTCGAACTGGCGGCGATCTTCTTCAAGGCTAAGGTTGCTTTGGCCTCTTCCACATCCTTGAAGGCCCCGGCTTTGATCTGTTGGGTCAGTTCCTCCATGACCCTAGCATTGGCAACCATCCCGGCCTGATTATGCTCACGGTCCTTGGCGAGAAAGGCGACATACCGGCTGTGGTCAATCTTCCAGAGTCCATCGACTTTCCGAAAATTGGCCGACGAACCAAATCTCTCTGCGTTTTCCCGTAGTACCGCCCATTCTCCCTTTGTCTCCACGATGCCATTCTTCATCTTGTCGAGCGCCTTCTGGAGACTCTCGTCAGAGTTCTGTGGCTCATTGACGAGGCCGTTGCCATCGTCTCCAAACTTTGCCACGGCAGCCTGACCAAGCTGATGCTTCGCTATTTGCTCGGTAATGAGAGCATCCACCAATGGTCCATCAGCTTTGTCGGGAAAGTAGATGCAGGCTTTGTACGTGACAGAAGCGTTATGCATCAAAGCCGTCATGGCTGTCTCATAAGTCTTTTTGGGATCGCTCAGGTCGGGCGCTGAAGAACTTGGCTGGGAGGTCGAGGTCGGCGGCTCGGCTCGTAGGCATCGAACGCCGATAGGAGATGCTGCCAGAATCGCCAAAGAAAGTACGAGGGTCCAACGGGAAGAAATGGGGGTCATGAAATGCCTTTCATCAAGGGAGGTCGGGGCAATGCTGGCACGCATTCTACTTCGTCGGTGTGAAGCGGGACAGAGTGGACTGGAGCCCGAGAATCGCCATTGTATGCCCGGCCAAAAAGCTCTTGGATCACAACGGAAATCTTGGGAAGCCGGTGGTCGCCTAAACAAGCCACCGGCTTTCGTGGGGGAGAAGGAAGGAACTTTGTCAGAGGTGAGTGTGGGTACTCGAACCTCTGACCTTCAATAGTACGTCATCAATCTCGGCGGAGCATAAGAACTCTACATATTTTGATTTATTTCTTGCACCGTAAAAGCGGTTCTTACATCGCTTTATGAATTTCATCTAAACGACGACCAGTTTATCCAGAAGTCCTCCGGCACTCGCAGAAAAGACTTGTTGCCAGCTAGGGCCATCTTCGCCACAATCAGGCGAAAGGAGAATCAGCATGAAGAACGTGGAACTCAAAATCGAAGGCAACATCCTCACCATCAAAGTGGATTTGACCAAAGAATTCGGCCCTTCGTCTTCCGGCAAGACGATCATCATCGCCTCGACGGAAGGCAACATATCGATTCCCGACCGGGACGAGAAAATCGGGCTGAACGTTTATCGCAAGAAGCCATGACGATGGACTGATGTGAACGGCACTGCAATTGGTCTAGCGGCAGCGGATGGGTGACAATACCGCAGCATCTTCCAGCATCTAATGTGGAGAACTCTACGATGGCACGCTCTTCCGACGAAGCCCTTGCATCGTTCACTTATCTTTTGGGCGTGCTTGCGGACAGCACTCGCCTCCGGTTGGTGCTGCTGCTCGCCAAGAGCGAGCGCAACGTGACCAGCCTATGCGAGGAACTCAAAATGTCCCAACCGAGCGTCAGTCACCATCTGGGATTGCTGCGGATGAATCGGCTGATCCTCGGGAAACGGAAGGGTAAGAATGTCATCTACTCACTGGCCCCCACCATCAAGGCCGCTGGTGGGAAGTTGAAGATTTCGTTGCCGCCGTACTCAGTGACGGTGGACGGATATTGAGGATTCTGCCTCCCGCTTCTACGATGTGGGCTATGCCCGATGAGAAGACGTTGGATCATTCGCTTAATGTTTATGCTGCCCATCCTGCTGTGCATCGTCGGGTGGGGGTCGAGCATCCCGCTTCACAGCAGTGTGATGCACACTCACGCTGGCTATTACATCTTCTGTGACACGATATGGGGAATCGTCAACATCGGTTGGGGTACTAACCCCACGGTTCATGATCCTGACGGCTGGATGGCTGTTTCTGATCCTGCCGAGTCCACCGTCTTCCTGAACCTCGACCACGGTGTTCTTGGTTTCGGCTACGGACAGCACAGCACAATACACGATGGCCGCTCATTCCGTTGGGCCATGCTCTCCATCCCGTATTGGTTCCTGTTGATGTTGGCAGTACTTGGGGAGGTCTTGGTCTGGCGAAAGACTCGGCCTAAAGCCAATCCCGCAACAGCATTCCCGGTGATCGCCAGCGGCGACAAACACCAACAGGGGTCGGTGACATGAAGCTCTACCACGGGACAACCACCCAGTTCCACGCTCACATCCTCCGGTATGGGCTGCGGCCTCGGTCCAAACGAGCTTCAAACTGGAAGAAGAACCCGAGCCGTCCCGACATGGTGTATCTGACTACGGCGTACCCGTTTTACTTCGCCACTGGGAGCGAGAACAAGATCGCCGTTGTGTACGAGATCGACGCTCACCACCTTGACGAAGTACGGCTCTATCCCGACGAAGATTTCGTTACGCTCTTGGCCCGTGATCGACGTGGCAAGGAACTCACAAAAGGCCAGAGCCGCCACGTCCGCAACAATCTCGACCTCTTCCAGAACATGTGGCGGAAGAGTTTAGTCATGCTGGGAAATTGTGCCTATCGAGGAACTGTCCCGGCGAAAGCGATCACGAGGTACTGCCTTTTCAATTCCGCCGCCCGCCCAGAACTCACGTTCCATTGCATGGACGCCTCGATCAACATGCTCAATTACCAGTTCGAGGGGGGCAACTACGGGAAGGTCGTAGCGTGGTTCTTTGGCGACCGGAAGCTGCTGCCGATGGTGGATCAGGCCGAGACGACCGAGGAGCGGGATTTCTGGCTGGCCCAGTCAAAGGATCGGACGGAGATCGAGGTCGTGAACATGCAGGCATGACCTCGCCTTCGATTGCGGGCAACCCAGCCTAGAACTGAAGCCTACGCAGGCTGGTGCCCGAGGCCAGCGTTTTCATCACTAGGCGGTATTCTTCTTCTCGACCAGTTTCAGTCGGCTTCGGTATGCGTCGTACCGCTTGGTGAACTCAAGGAAGGCATCGGCGTCAAGTTTCTTCGTCGGAGCTAACAATTTGCCCCAGCCTTTTTCCAATTCGAGCTTCATACCGCTTGTCTTCATCCTCGGGGCCTGATAGTCGTCCACCAAGGTCAGCAGACCGTGATGGACGGCTATGTCGTTGTACTTCTGGATCACGTTGGCGGTCAGAACGAAATCAATGACTGGGGGCTCTTGTGTGGCGAGAGTACGGGAAAGAGAGATGACGCTGTTGCGGGTCGCACGACCAAAATACTTATCCGGCCGTTCCGTCATGCACTGAAAGACCTTCATGCTCAAATAGGCTGCGAGCCTTTCGGGGGTCAAAAGCTCTCTTCTGGCCTTCTTACCTTCCACTCGTGGCCATTGGAACTCTGTGGCGGGAATACTGAGGGCATTGACGACATCAACATACTTGGCTGATTTGATGGAGAAGGGGTTGGATTTGACACTGGGCACGAATGTGGCAGAACGCCTCGGAATCAGCCTCTTGAAGTCCCGGCAACGCTTGGCGACATCGGCAGGACCGTTGCCGGTGAAGGAATAGTGAGCATGGTAGAACTCCAGCACCTGATCGACCGTTAGGCTTCCTCCGCTAGTTTGCCGGAGCAGAGTATCTACACAATGGCAGCGTCGTTGCGCTCCATTCATGTTTGCGACTTCAGGAGAAGAATGGCTCTTGGAGAGGGTCTGAGTAGTTTGTCCTACACATGTATCCTTCGGTTCTCTCCTCCTCCCCCTCTTCTCTGGCAACTGTTGAGGTTTTGCGCCTGTGGAGGCATTCAGGGAAGCCACAGCCCTTCGTAGCTGAACCTCATTGATAATCTGACGGCCCATGAGCCTTTGCAGGTCTTCTGGCTTGGCCACATTGGGTAAACGACCCAGCACGCCACACACTGCCAGTTTCGGATACCAAGGTTTCTTCTCATGGGCTTTGTACTCGGACT
The DNA here is from genome assembly GCA_903845195.1 of uncultured Phycisphaerales bacterium. Lineage (GTDB taxonomy): Bacteria > Planctomycetota > Phycisphaerae > WQYP01 > WQYP01 > CAIMWO01. The sequence goes on along the minus strand of CAIMWO010000052.1, from coordinate 127,061 downwards.
TCACCCACTCGTAGATCGAAGCCTGAAATTTGACGGCATCCAAGTCTTCCCAGCATTTGAATTTCTTGGCTTTCAGGTCCAACTTCAACAGACTGATGAATTCTGACAGCACCTTCTTCTGCTCATAGGGGTCTGCAAATGCTTCCAGAAGGAAATGCCCATGCGCTCCGGAGCCGCTGGTAGAAGGCTGGACGAATGTCTCTCCGAGAAGATAGGTGGTATTGACATACTCACAGGCTTGAAGGGTGTCACCGTAGACCCTCGCTTTGTCGTCGAAATCCAGCATCAGGTTGTGGACCTTCGCATCCCCTCGGCTGCATCCGTAGACGGGCTGCCCCCCTTCATGGAACTCGGTGATGCTTGTCTGCGAGAGCCTGTTCTTGAAGCTGATGCGATCACAGGGATCGTCGTCCTTATAAGCACCGGATTTCCAGTAGTCTTTGACCCACTGCGTCTTCTCCTTGAAGGTCATATCGTTCTTCTTGGACCAGAAATCCAAGGTGCAGGCGTAGTTGACCGGCCGGATTTCTTCGACCTCTTCAACCTTCTGCTCCTTTTCATTGATCTGGCAGAACTGAAACTTGAAGCCGAAGTAGTGCCAGTCCAGAAAGCGGTTGTAGTAGTCCCGCAACTCTATGGGCAGTGGCCTGATCTTCTTCCTTGGTTCTTGGGTTTTCTTTTTCACAGTGCGACCTTTGACACGTCCGTTCCGAGGCAAAAAGCAGGAAACCTCCGGGTCGCAATCGGAGGTTTCCCATACAGCAGTCCCATGATTGGACGTATCTGATAATGCCGCTTGATCTTTCGATCAGAGGATCACGGGATTGCTGCGTACGACTGTTTGCGACCGTCGTAGCTCTTCTTTCGAGCGAAGAGCTTTCTACTCCTTTTATCGGCCTACTTTTTTTCGGCCGACAGGAATGCACACAATTGACGGTCTGCCCAGCCACATTCTTCCCAACCCCTCAGAGGTCGTCTGTTGGGGCGTTTGGGCTGGCGGAGGACATCTGAGTCCTTTCCAGACCAAAGCGGTGCGGACGGGTGTTCGGCACCCACCGGTTGGGTTTATACTTTCCGCCGCCATGGCCATGATCACGCCCATCCTCGCCTGCACCGATTGGGAAGAGTACCAACGTCTACGGGTCATCCTGCGGCAACATCAGAATGCCGCCGTGAAGACCATATCAGGCTTCACCTTTCGCAAATGCGCCAAGACGTTTGGCATGCTCGACGGTAACAAGCTGATGCTGGAGAGCGAATCCGAACTGACCATCCTGATGGATTTCTGCATCTACTCCCACCGCCAGAAACGCACGCTGATGGAGAAGTATCTGGCCAAGCTGCCGCCCACGGATGACGCCGACGAGAAGGTGGTGCGGGAAGCCATGTCACAATCTCGCTATTCCATGTACAGAATCGAGAAGATCATCCAAGGCAGCGGGCTCCATGTTCATGACCTCGTGCGGGGCAACCGACTCTTCCTTGTGGATGAAACGCTCAGCAAGACGCTGAAGACGGGGGCCTTGCTGGGGGGACGACTGATCCCCCTGCCCGGTTATTGGATCACCACCGGAGCCTGCTTTCCGCTGTCCGAAGAAGTCGTCGAGGATGTCGAGGAGGTTTTCCTACGTGCGTTGAAAATGACGGAGGGAGACGTGTCATCTCTGTCAGCAGAAGCGGAAGAGGAACTGGCAGCCGTGGTGATCGGGGCGGCGATGGAAGATGGGACCACCTCGATGGTCGATTACCAATAAGCATGCTTGCCCCGCCATACCCTACCCCTACTCCGGCCACCACGAATCCCCATTCGTGCAGAAGCCCAGCCCAATTATGCCCCTATTTTCCCCCTTTTCTTTTCTTCCGTTTTCCTCTAGATTTTAAAGTACTCTTAGTGAGCTTGCGCAATTTCGGACGAGTCCATCCAAAGTAGTCCGTCTCTTTTGACAACCATTCGAGAACAAAATAGTCGCAAAGCCATTGTCTGTCAGCGGTTTGCTCGTATTCCGCAGCTTCGTTAACGAGCCAAATGCAATCCAGACCATCTTGAGGGCTGTAATATCCCACCCGGAATTTGCGGCCAACATCCTCTTGCATAGCTGGTGATCGTCGATCATTCCGCACCAACCGAACAACTGACTTTGGTGGTATAATCTTTGGCCAGACCAGAGTCTTGGACGGAGTGAGGGTTTTCGTCTTTGGTTTGTTTTGTTTCTTCATATTTATCTTACCTCATCTTATTGAGTGATCACTTTGCCCCTTTTGGCGCTGGGATGCACCACTTGGGCTTTCAGGACGCCGGTGGCATCGGCTCTCACTTCAACCTTTGCGCTCTTGCCAGCCATGTACTTCAGAAATTCCGGCCGTTCCACGGGCGGATTGCACCTACAGCTTCCGTTGATCTCCAGACCGCAGTTCTTACAGCGGCGGTGTTCTTGGCAATACCCGTAGGTCTTCTTGGCAACCGTGAGGAAGGCGATGGCATCGTGATGGCATCCGGGGCGATCACATTTCATCGTACCGACCTTTCATCTGGATTGAGTCCCAGTCCCAAGACGGCATTCTCGGTCGAGGCCGTTACTTTTTCGTGACTTTCGGTGTCGTTTGCGTCTCCAATTCGCCAGCACGCTTCAAAGTGTCTATTGGGTCTGCCTCTCCCAATTCAACTCTGTACGGCTCGAATATCTCCACGTTTCACGATTTCCCCGGTTTCAATGCCGCCTTGGCATTCTCATTTCCTTGAACCGCAGCCTTGAGTAACCACTTGACGGCTTCACGTTCATCCTTCTCTACACCTTCACCATTGTAGTAGCATGCACCAAGACAGGCTTGGGCATTGTCATCACCCTGTTCGGCTGCCGAGCGGAACCACTTAACCGCTTCATGGAAGTCTTTGTCTACGCCTTCGCCCTTGTAGTAACAGATGCCAATGAGGTGTTGGGCCTTGGCAAGACCTTGAGCTGCCGCCTTACGCAACCACTTGACTGCTTCTTTTTGGTCAATCTTTACACCGAAGCCCCAGTAGTAGCAGCGGCCGAGACACCATTGGGCTATATCATCCCCTTGATCTGACGCTTTGCGGAACCAGTTGACTGCCTCCGACTGGTCTTTCTTTACGCCTTTGCCTACTAGGTAGCAGGCACCAAGATTGCGTTGGGCTTTAGCATGCCCCTGAGCGGCAGCCTTCCGATACCATTTGGCGGCTTCACTTTGGTCAGCCTCAACGCCATCACCAATGTAGTAGCAGACACCAAGACTGTACTGGGCATCGGCCTCGCCCTTCTCGGCGGCCTTGCGCAACGACTCGACCGATGGTTGTGTTGCGACTGATGTCGTTGCTGACTGCGTTGCTGGTGCGGACGATGGCGACGGTTTGGCGGTTGGCTGGGTCGTTTGGGCCATGCTGATTGGCACGGCGGCAAACATGATGGCCATGACGATTTTAGCAGACACTGTCATTTTCTTTCCCCTTTCAAGATGGCATCTTAATCTGTCTATTTGAAGAACACACCTTCCACGCTTTACTGGGTGACGATGGCCAAGCCTAAGCAAGCATTCTTTTCCTGTGTCCACCTCACCCTCCGGCCACCACGAATTCTCTGGGTTCCCATGAGCGGATTGGTCACCTAAAAGGGCTTGGCGGCGAGACCCTGTGTGCCCGGCGTCTTGAGCGTGATGAACGATAAAGAGATTTATTGAGGAGGATTTATTTCTTGAAGTGGACCACAACAGCAAGTCAGCCGGGGCCAAAGTTAAAATGCTTGATACTGTCGATTATGTGATAGCCGATCCAGAACATGGGAATAGGAATAATTGATAGTAGCAGCGTAGTAATCACCAACCCGACGTGCCGACGCTTCAACGCCAGTACAATACCGTAGATCAGTCCCGTTACGCTCGCAGTCAAGGCAATGGGGACCGCAAAGAAGGCCTCAGTTGCGAAGAAAGAGCCACCAGCGCCACTTGGATAATGAAGGAGGCTGAGGACCAAGACCAAAATGACGCAGTCGGCCACCACGAGCCAATATAGGATGGGCGAATATTTTGTACGAGCCGGTGGTGATGCGTAATCGAGGGCAGGCGGTCGTTGATCCATCTTCACTCCGAGGTTTTGCCCTCAGCATCAGCATTTCTACATAAGGCAAACACAGACTCCATATTAATGGAAGTTCTGCGCAGGAACCATTAACCTTGGGCCGGTATAGGCGGTTTCACTTCTGTCCAAAGCCGCCAAAGGAGCATTCCATGCCCAACGTAAACGTCGTCCTTGCCCAAGAAATCACCAGACTCTCGAAGCGTGTCGTAAACGCCGCCACCAAGCCCACCAGAAAGCTGGTGACCCAGCACCGCCGTGATCTAGCCGCACTAAAGCGACAGTTCGTCGGTTTGATGAAGCGTCTGGCGGTTGTGGAGAAGAAGCAGCCGAAAGAAATCACCGCTCCACCAGAAGTGCTGGAGAAGGGGCGGTTCCGTGCCATTGGCGTCAAGGCCCATCGGGCGAAACTCGGCTTGTCGGCCAAGCACTACGGGCAGTTGGCTGGCGTGTCGGAAGTGACGATCTACCTCTGGGAAACCGGCAAGACGACGCCACGGCAGGCCCAGAAGGCACGGTGGCTGGCGATCCGAAGTCTCGGCAAACGGGAGGCACTGGAGCGATTGGGGATGGCAGAACCGAAGACGGCGTCGGCAAATGCAGCCAAACCCGCCCCCCGGAAGCAGAAGCGTGGAGTTTTCAAACAGACCGCCGAAGAAATGATTCTGGGGCTGCTGAAAGGGCGGAAGGCGCTGACGACACACCAATTGGTGGCACTATGGAAAAAAGCAGGACGGGGTGCGACGGTGGACAACACGCTGAGCCTGATGGTGAAGGCTGGGAAATTGAAACGGAAGCCGCTGGGTGGAAAGAAGGGGAGTGAGTATCGGGCGGCGTGACGCTGAATGTGAAGGTCCGAGCACGCATGTGTTCGACATGTACGACTGCCCAGATTACAGGGGCGACAAAGCCGCACACGGCAGGAATTGGAGGCAAACGTGCAGAAGCTCTTTCGGAATGCGAAGCGTGGGCAAGTCCTTGCGGCTACCGCAGTCCCGTTCAAGACCGAGGATGAGTTTGAACGCTATGTTCTGAATGCCAAGGAAATCCTCTCGGGCATCGTCATTCTTAAACGTCAAGTACGTGCGGGACGGGATATCCCGGACTTGGTGGGCATCGACCAAGACAACAATGCAGTCATCATCGAGAATAAGAACCAGCCCGTTGACGAGGAAGTGCTTCCTCAGCTTCTGCGTTATGCAATATGGGCGGAAACTCATCAGGACACAATCAAGACGTGGTGGCTAGAAGCGAAGGACCGCTCGGACGACATAGGTGATATCGAGATGGACTGGGATCGTCTCCAAATCCGTCTCATCGTTCTCGCCCCATCTATCAAACCGACTGTTCCACGGCTGCTAACCAAACTCGGCTACCCCGTTGACCTCGTGGAAATAACGAGGTTTATGATTGGAGCGGACGAGTTCGTCCTCGTCTCCCAACTCGAAACGCCGGATGACGAAGGACGGGGCACATCCAAGGGAATGCGGGTGTACGACAGGAAGTTTTACGAGGAGCAATATAATCCCCAAAGCGCTGGTGCGTTTTTGGATATGGTCGCCACATTTGAGAAACTCGTGAAAACAGCGGGCTGGAGTTTGGAGCGGAAATACAATGCCTACTATGCAGGCTTCAAACATGGATTCTTCAATGTATTCGGCGTCCATTGGATTGGCACGAAGTCGTTTGAGGTGTTTGTAACAATCCCCAAAGACAAGAGTAGACGTGCGATAAAGCTGTGCCCGTATCCAGCAGAATACGACCCATCGGGAAAGAGCCTAACAATCAGGGTGACAGACAACGTGAAACCGAAGCGGCTCCTGCCCCTTCTGCAATTTGCCCACGATTCGCTGATTGGACAACATCCTGCGAAATCATAACGGTGTGACCGAGCCATATAACGTGGGAAAGAATGGCGTTTGTTGGCACTACCGTCTTGCATGAGGATGGCATCGATGATTAATCACAATCGACCGTTGGGCGTCATTCTTGTGGTTCTTGGTATTTTTGTAATATTTCTTGCATCTTCCCGACGCAAGTGGTGCGCCAACATTCGTGCCGCTTGGAAATGGCGTGGTGGCTGCCCGATCTCTCGGGCCAGCTACGCTTTGACCAGCGTAGCCTGCATTCTGCTTGGTGCATCTATCATCATTTTGAACGATGCCGTGGCGGGTCCATTGATGGCTACGGCATTCGGTCTATTTGTTCTAACGGCTGTTCTCGACGGGTTTCTTCAATGGCGGCGGAAGGGCTTTCCCGTCAAGGGTAGATGTCCGCACTGTCAATTGGACTTGGATTTTCGACTCGTAACGAGCAAGTGCCCTCGATGTGGTGCGGATATACGGTAGGACACAAGAGACAGAATTGATTGGATGATTATTGAGTCTCAAGGAGTGCAACATGCCATCACTTGAACCTATGAGCACGGCACCGAACGATGATCCGATCAAGCATGTCGTCGTTCTGATGATGGAAAACCATTCCTTTGACCAGATGCTTGGTTGCCTCAAACAGGTTTATCCCGAATTGGAAGGGGTTGATCCGACGAATCCCTACTCCAATTTTGACCTCGCCGGAAAACGCTTTTCGCAAGCCCCGACCACTGAGCGTCAAATGCTCCTTGACCCGCATCATGAGGTTGGGCATGTTGCCATACAGCTTGAGAATCATAATGGGGGTTTCGTTAAGGATTTTGATCAGTCCTTCTCGCACGCTACGCCTCCCTGCACAGATCAAGATAAGCAGTTCATCATGGGGTACTACTCCCTGAACTTTCTACCTGCGCTTCATGCATTGGCTCAAGAGTTCACAATCTGTGACCACTGGTTTTCTTCCCTGCCCGGCCCGACGTGGCCTAATCGCTTTTTCGTCCTCAGCGGAACTGCCAATGGCCGAGTCGCTATGCCCGGCGACGAAACGCACAAAGTGGATTTGCCGGGTTGGTTCGAACAGGATCAGCCAACGATTTTCGACCGTCTCAGTGAGAAGGGAATTCACTGGAAAGTCTACTTCCATGATGCCCCCCAATCGTGGGTGTTATGTCACCAACGCCGACCGGAGAATGTCGCTCGCTACTTCTACATCAGCCGATTCCATGCGGACGCACGAGGATTGGCGGATGACTTTCCGGCATTCTGCTTTATCGAGCCGGATTTCATGGGGTACGACGAAAACGATGACCATCCACCGCATGACATCATGAAAGCAGAGAAGCTCATCGCCGACGTTTATAATTCTCTCCGGGCAAACCCTGATCTATGGAAGTCTACGCTGCTTGTGATTATCTACGACGAACACGGAGGATTTTATGATCATGTTGAACCCCCGGAAGCAATTCAACCGGACAACCATCGGGAGGAATACACCTTTGATCGGCTTGGCCTGCGGGTTCCGGCCTTACTGGTATCGCCATGCGTGAAGCAAGGTGTTGAACGAACGCAGTTCGACCATACCAGCCTCCTCAAGTATCTGATCGACAAATGGGGATTGGGGCCGCTCGGTAAACGAACGGAGGCAGCAACGAGCATTGGGGTCGCCATCAGAACGGGGGAACCCATCCGGGAGAATACGCTCGAACGCATTGAATTGACTGCCGACCAGCTAGCGCCGCCCGATCCCGGCCGAGAAGAACAAGCGGCTGATGTGGAGACTGCACACCACAAGGCACTTGCTGCAATGTGGCCCTACACAAAGGCCGAAGCCGACGAGCGATTGCCCCGCATTTCTACAGCAATAGCACGATTCTTTGAGGCAATAAAAGACGTATTCGACTACCTTGCTCGCTTCTTTTACGGCGAGGCAACGGCCATGTCTATTTCCCCCAGCCAGCCTGATCATATCTCAGGGAAGCAAGGCAAATGGGCAGTGTTGCACCAACATTTCGCTGTCTTCTTGAGTCATCAGAAGACAATGTCCGTGTCGGTGCTGGCAGGCAAGATTCGTGATGTGTCTTTGCCGCTACCCGAGCGTGAACATGCTGTGCGTGCCCTCGCCAGTCTTACTGGCAGAAAGTTTCACCGTACACCGGAAACACTCGAACAGGTTGGCGAATCAGGGCAACCGGTTTCTCCACCGGCAGTCCCCGACTCCGCTGGAGTTGTATACAAAGTCCCTTTGAAATCTGCCTTTCCCCCGGTCCCGCCGCAGGGTGGAAGCGCCGTCGGAACGACAAATTCGATTGCCTCGGCTGACGAATGGCTGAAACTGCACCACCATTGACCAGTTGGAACCACTCTTGGCCACCACAATTCGAATGTGGCATCAAAGTTGATCTCGTTTTCACTTTGCCCAACATAGCGAGCACTGAATCAATGCACGCTGGCGAGAGAGGATTTCCCATGCCTGTCAACCGTGATGAGTTGCAGCGATGGATTTCAGACTACCATTTCTGGACACGGAAGTCCGTGTCTCGATTCGTCTGTCCCATTTTGGATCAAGAGATTGACGAGGCATTCCTGATGAACGGCCACCTTCTCAACGTGGCGTTGCAGTACGTGCCAAATAAGACAGTCATTCAGTTTGGAACAATCGACAACTTCTATGGGTCCAAGACAGAGGCCGCATTCGTCTATTACATGAACCTGCCGTTTATGGATGAGTATGAACGGTTGAAAAACGCTTACCGCCGTTTTGTACAATTGCCAGACGGATCAGAGATTGAAGCATTCTTTGCGAAGGAATGTCCGTCATTTCCATGTCTTGAGATTCCCCAAGAGGACGGCACAGTTCGAAAACTATACTTGCGCATTCCAAAAGATGATCCACGACTCAAGGACGAACGAAATAGTAGAGCTATGCCGGGACGGACAGACCAACGTATTGCACCTTGTATGCCTAGTCTTATAGTCGGGGAGCAATTCATGCCGTCGCAATGGGCCGCATCTGCACTAAAGGCAGCATATCTCACGGATTTTCATATGCGAGGATATGAGGTCTTGGTTGATCCGTATCGGAAGGTCGTGCGAGAGGCACTCAGCAACTATTTTCGTGCAGATGGTACGAGGTCGGATTGTCCGCAATATTTTCAACGGTTCGGAAATGCCATGCGGCTAATTGCTTATCCAAACGGGTGCGGAGAGTTTATGCCGCTACCAAACACAATCGAGGATCGTGTTGCCTTGTTTCATTACACTATGGACAGAAGACTTTTTGGTGTCAGTTATTTGTTTCCGATCCGCAACATAGACTTTGGTGTCATAATGCCGCAAGGTGATGCGTCGAGTGATATGGCAAAGGTAATGGATAATTACTGGCACTATGTACAAACTGAGTGTCCCGGACGCAATATATTGAGGACGGCCACATATGAGTATGGTACGTGGCATCTCGGGCCAGAAATGCTGATAGACATTCCTGAATCACCAACGGAGGAACTGAAAGCTCATCTTAATAGCATCGTGAAACGCTGACGGCTACCTCACGGAATCAAATTGGCATGGATGGGTTGCACACATTCGAGTGGAATCACTTCTTCGGTGGCGGTGCTGGTGATGATGTCGTGGGCCGGGGCGTACTCTGTGGCGCTGGTGGATTTCTGCCTTCGTTTATAGCACCGTTCCTACTGCGATTAGCAGATGGGCTTGTCGGTCTTGGCTCGGGCATCTTCGCTCCCATGTGTTCTCCTGTCAGTTAAGACTAGCTTTTCTTCGGCGGCGGTGACGGGGATGACGTGGGCTTGGCCGGGATGACGGCTGAAGTCGTCGGCTTTTCTCCGTTGTGGCCTGCCGCAATGTCTCTTGGGCTGGGGCCATTCACGCCCTTAATTATTTCGATGCGTTCTTCTTGTGCCATGCGTTCGCTCCTTAATCAGTTATTTCTTCGGCGGTGGTGCTGGTGATGATGTTGTTGCTGATGCTACGGCAGTTGTGTTTGGTTTTACCTGTTGCCGTTGGGGGCCGTTACGGCTCAAGCAGGTCTTTTCTCCTGTCTTATTCGGCTGCTTTGATTCCTCGTTCGTCATGACTGGCCTCCTGCTTCTCAGTAGTCCCATCGCCTAGTAGCGGCGATGATTCATGTTCCTTCTTCGCTTCTGCTGCTTTGTTCAGTTGGATTAGCACCTTCTGACTTTCAAAAATCTTGTTTCTTTCCTCTTCGGTCAATCTTATCTCATCTGAGTCGTACTCAAATTCGACGAATTCTACATCTTCTGCTGCAATCAATGCACGCATTGTGGGAAAAAGGGTAACCCTAACTCCCTCATCCAAAAGCCATTCCGGCGCTTGTATGAGAAAATGTCCCTTTCCTCCCTGATCTGGCCATTCTTCAGGCCAACCTCTCATTCTCCGACCGTTTTTCAGGTTCAGAATACAGAATCGTCGCCAGTGGTGGAATGCACTATACCACTCACTGGGGTACGAAGTCCGTTTTGTTATACGAAGTCTTTGAAGCAATGCGTGGATGCAACTGGAATTCGCTACGGCTGAGAACAAGACCCCCACCCCGACCGCCACTACGGTTGACCAAATAAGGCTCGTCTCGGTCGTCCATGGGCCAAACGAATGGATTCTTCCGGCTAGAATCAGCAGATAACGAAGGCAAAACGTTATGGTCTGGGTAACGACAGTGAAGATTAGAGCCTGAATCGTCCGCTCGAATGGCTCCTTCTTGGGATGGGCGGTTAGGCCGTAGAATACCCATGCGGCCAAAAATCCCGGCAGCAAAAAATATAAGAGACCGAGTGTTTCCTTCGAGAGATATTCCCCCATGTCTGCTCCCATTAACGTTCAGGATAACAACGGCGAAAATTTATCGTATCACTAGGCGGGGGTTTAGCCAAACTTGGCGGGGTTGCTCAAGATATGAAGCACGTGGACTCAATGATGACTGTGGTGGGAAGTCCGCTGTTCCGAAGCTGTGTCTGAACGGTTTTACCTGTACCGAGTCTTCGACTTCTTCCAAGCGGTCCGGCTTTACGTATTGGCGCATGAATCCCAAAAAGGCAGCATAAAACCGCACTTGCAGCAGGACGACGTTTGGTTTGGGTCGTGGATGTCTGGTGGTGATCGTGGTCAGCGGGGCGATGGTTGTCGGGTGCATGGTCGTGCTGGTGACGGTGGTACGGTGAGTAAAGGCGGGTTATTTCAATGATCCGCCCCGCCGAATTGCCGTTTTCCCAAATTTGTCGCTGATCGCATCCGCCACGGCATCGAGACGCTGCTGCTTCTCCCGGTCGGGATCGGCGAACAGGCAGTCGAAGGCATCAGCAAGAGCTACGAGTACGTCGGCGATCATGAGCTTGTTGCGAGATATTCCGACGTAACCGACGCCTTGAATAAATGGCGCAAAGAGTTACTCGATGCCAAGGTGTTGCCAGAAGTTCAAGGACGATAGCAGAAGCAGAATGAGAGAGGCCCTGCCGTCCATCTGGATTGCAGGGCCTTTTTTTGCGCCCTTGATCTTTCGACCGCTTGGGCAATAATCTACGAACATACTGCAAAGGAAGAAATCATGAAGCTCAAATCCAAACGAGTGTTGAACACCATCTGTGGCCTGTACTACGAATATGTCGGCGGTGACGCAACTGGATTCAAAAGGTTTAATGCACAGGTGGCAGCCATACAAACAGAGCATGGCGATGACGTTGACGAACTAATCGCAGATGGCTTCTTGAAGAAGAAGACGGGGAAGGCAGAGAAAATCGGCATCACCGCAAACGGCTGGAGGGCATGGGCAGGACGAAAATTCCTCCCCATTCTTGATCGTCTGAAGAAGACTGATCCGGAAGTGGCTAAAGAATTGATCCAGATGTTGAAAGCAAACCCGAAACAACGGATAAAAGAAGTGAAACTAGCTCTGGAAAATGCAGGCTTCAGAGTTGGCCTACGTTTTGTCCGAAATCAGAGTAATGGCCGACGAATACTTTTTCTTCTGACGCACTATAACTATGTTAATGGCGTTCCGGGTGTAACCATCCCGCATGTCGTCGATGCTTACCGCAACTACAAAGTGCCTCAACTACACAGTGAAAAGAAATAGCCAGCCAAAAGGGTAAACGATGACAACTGCCGTTGAAAAGTTGGACAAGAAACAGAAAGCCTATGATGCCTTGCGAAAGGTGGTTGTTCCGCTGATAGAAGCCAGTTTGTATGAGGATGCAGGCAGCGTTAACGCTCATGGCGGACTGGCACAATGATGGCATGTGGGCAAAGGCGTTTGGCGACGGACATGGGCTGCGCCGAGTGACAGCCGAAGGGCCGGGCTTCATAGGAAGCGGTGGCGACCACACCCCGAGGCCCGTCATAACCGACCAACACGGGCTGGCCCTTGAGTTCGGGATGATCCATCTGTTCGATGGCGGCAAAGAAGGCGTCCATGTCGAGGTGGAGGATGGTGGGAGTGGCTGGCATGCGATTATTCATCTTGCACTCGAAGACAACTATCTTATAGGAACCTCTCGCCATTGACGTAGACACCAAATTGTTCCGAGTTGCTGCCATTCTCCCCAAGTACTTCGGTAAATGAATCGACGCCGGTGTTCGTCGCTCACACCTAATGCAAGAAGATTTCTTCGGCGAGTAGAAGGCATTCGCCGCTGTCGCATTCAACAACTCTTCCTACAACATCGATCTTTTGGCCTTCTGCAAGCGCCCGAATCTGATCGCCAAAAATTGCCTCGTCAGCCCAAAGCATCGTGGATAAGGAAGTGCCATGGCCTCCTAATGCAAGTTTTAGAAACGGCACCTTATTAAAGCGTGCTGGGAGATAGGAACTAAATGTCACATCAACGAGATTCACGTAATTGTCAATGCATTCATATGCCTTAGACGCAAGCTCACGGAGTTCGATACTAGGCACACTAAGTACCCGTCGTCGTTGATAGAGTCGCTTCAGTTGGTGCAATTGACCTCTCAACTCATGCAGGTGTGCTTCCTGCTGCTTGATCTCACAGTTAAGCTGCTCGACGCTTGCTGACCAGCCTCGGCTTGGGTCTGGTGGGACGTACGCTGCTGAACCGTAAATATGCTTTGCACTCCCCCTCTCGTCCATCCCGTCCCGAGCCAATGCCAACGTTTCTCTCATGCTATTGACGCCTTCAATCGTGCTCAGTTTGTGAGTGTCTGCACAGTGCTCACAACAATAAAGGACGACCTTCTTTTCTTCAGAACCATTCAAATCGTCAAGCCATGATGATTCAAACTCTTGCCTGTAGCATGCAGCAGATTGCTCGATTGGCAAGGTGCAAACACAGCAGAAGCGAGGATGTTTTCGTGCCGCTGCCTTGAGCGGGCACCATCCCTTATCCGACATGTAATCGGCAGGCGTTGACTGGGGTGGGACAGATGAGTTACTCAAAGCCAAACTCCTCAGCAATCCCATGTGCCGATGAAGTGCGGGCTTGGAAGACTTTGCGTACCGTTTGCATCATCCGTCCCATCGCCAGCTTTCCGAGTGTCTTGTCATGAGATATCTCGTTGCCTCTGGGCAGAGTTCTTACTGCACACCCAACGCCTTAAACACCGCATCAGCGGGGTCGGCGTAGAAACTCGTCTGGAACTTGGCGAAAAACTCGCCGGTTACACTGAGGATATCACACGCCAATTGCACACCAACCTCCGTCCGCTACAAATCCATCCCAGCACCGTTTATCCGTAGCCACTCTTTTCGCTCCCGGTAATCCGGCAGCACCTTGTCCACTTCATTCCAGAACGCCGCCGTGTGGTTTGGGTAGATCAGGTGAGCAAGTTCGTGGACGACGATGTAATCCAGAATCGTCAGCGGGGCCATCATGCACTTCCAGTGGAAGTTCAGGTTCCCACCGGGAGTCCATGACGCCCAGCGATGCTTCAGTTCGATGACTTTGATCGACTTTGGCTGCACATCCATCTTTGCTTGAAAATAGGTGACCCGTGGTGGGATATGGGCGTTTCCCTTCTCCCGAAAGAACGCCTTAAATGCAGCGTGGGCATCGGGAATGGCACCATTGGTGCCCCGGAGGCAGAAGTATCCATCCTTGAGCATCAGCGGTTCAGGGAGATCGGGAACCAGTTTGAGGCGATACGACCTTCCGAGATACAAAAAACCTTCGCCGTTCACATAATCTCGGTGGACACGCCGAGCGTTAAGGTCCTGCCACTCGGCCAGACCTCGGTAAATCCACTTCCGTTTGCTCTCAAGCAACTCCTCAACCTGTCTGTCGGACAACTTCTCGGGCACGAGCACGGATATCTCGCCGTCCCGCTCGATGTATATGCTGGCGGTCTTCCGGTGGCTCCGCTTTAATGAGAATTCGATGTCCTTATACGTCCGCATCATTGCAGAATGTCCTCGTGCCGGACCTTCGCTAAGGAGGTGATCTCGGTGACAATCCTGTCGCTCTTCTTGACGATCTGGTCAACGTTGGAAAAGAGAAGCAAATCGGACAGTTCACCCTTGAGCTTGCTGACTTCTGGAGGATTGCCCCAGAAGTTGATGATCCCAATCGTCCGCTTCAACTTTTCCAGTATTTGCGTCACCAACCCGGCCACCGTCGCCGTGTATTCTTTGGGGACACCCCCTTTGCCAAAGGCGATCAGGCCGATCAGATCGAAGAATGGACCCGATCTCGGGTCTTTGTCGTCCTTCCGGCCTGCTTCAGCCTCGTTCCGCAGAGCGAAGAGGTGTTTGTAGAGTTCGTCCCAGTTGTCTTTGTACTGCTGGATCAGCGACTCCAACTTATCGCTCAGTTTCTTGTACAACACTGGGTCTTCTTCGAGGTGTACCTTGCAGTGCTTGCGGATGGCATGTTCCATCTCGCTGGCCTTGGCCTTGGGCGATTTGTTCTTCTCCAATTCTGTAATGAACCGGGACGATAGGAGTTCGACCGGCTTGATCTTCGGATTGATGCCGAGGCTGATGAGATGCTCGTTGATAAGCAGCCGCACCTTCTCCCCGGCTCCAGAGATATTGAGGCTATCGTCCTTGTACCGATCCTTGACCTTCGCCAACAGGTAGCCGAATCGCTTGGTCGGAATCTTAAAGGGATTGGCCGCAGCATTCGGCAGAATGATGTCCATGCTTTGAAGAAAGGCGTTGAGGTTGACCTCAAACGTCTGCCGGAGCCGCAGGTCTTTCATGGCCTCGATGGCTTGTTCGAGAATCTCATAGTTCTTCTGAGGATCGGCGATCTCCTGCTTCACCCACGCTTCGATGTTGGTCACCTTCTGCGCTTGGAACAATTGCAGCAGGCGTCGGTATCGATCCTCCAGAATCGGAAGCTCGCTGTTGATGTCCTTGAAGCCATCGTGCAGGTCCTTCTGCTGGTCTGCGGCATAGATGGAGAGCGCCTTCTTGAGATGGTCGGTCAGTCCAATGTAATCCACAATGTAGCCCCGAGTCTTGCCTTTGGCGACCCGGTTCACCCGAGCAATGGTTTGTAGCAGGTTGTGATCCTTCACCTTCTTGTCGATGTACATCACCTGCTCGATGGGGGCATCGAAACCGGTCAACAGCATGTCGCACACAATCAGGAAGGCGACTCCGGTGTTTACTTTCTCGTGGTTGGCGTAGTCGAACCGCCGTTTGAAGTTTTCGACGGCATCGATCTTCTGGCCGTGCTTGCGGGCCTGCGTAATCACCAGCCGCTCATTGGTTCCGTCGGACGAGACGACCACCGCTGACTTGAGGAAGGCGATCTTCTGGCAAAGCTGGTCGTCCCGGTACTCGGCTCGCCGGTCTTCCGGCAACTTATGGGGATCACCCGTCCATGCGGGCTTGGCCTGCTCCTCGGCCAACCTCTCTGCGACAGCCTTGTCGATGTAGGTCTTGTAATGCACGGCTGCCAACTTGGAGTCACAGACCACTTGGGCCTTGAAGCCGTTGGGCAGAATGTTGTCGATGTAGTGCCGCACCAAGTCGGCGGAGATGGCCTCGATTCGCTTCGGGGCTTCCATGATGTCACCGGTGGTGCCCCACTTCTTCTTCAACGCCTTAACTTCAGCGTCCGAAAGCTCCTTCATCAGGTTATCGAAGGAACGATTCTGCTTTTCCGCAATCTTCTTCACCAATTCGACGTTTTCGGCTTTCTGCATCTGGGAAGCGATGTGTTTCTCGGCAACTGCATCCACCTTGTCATCGAACTTGGACTTCTCCTTCAGGGCGGTATCCGCAGTCTTCCCCTCGTAGAGAATCTGCACCGTCGCTCCATCGTCCACGGCGTCTTGGAGTTTGTACTTGTCGATGTAACTCCCGAACCGCTGGGTCGTGGTCTTCTTGTCCTTCACCACGATCAGGGGCGTCCCGGTGAAGGCCAGACGAGTCGCATTGGGAAACGCCTCAAAAAGGTTGTCACCCAGATCGCCTGACTGCGTGCGGTGGGCCTCGTCAATCATCAGCAAAATGCGTTCGGACTCATTGACCATGCCGATGCGAGCGTACTCGGGCACTTTGCCCAGCACGTCCTCCATGTAGTCCGGCATGTCCCGGTTTAGGTTCTCCTTAAATTTGTGGATCATCACTAAGTTCAAGTTCGAGGCGGGTCCTGCCAACTTCACCTTCAGGTAGTCAGAACTTGTGATGGGTGTAACTTTCTCGCCGGTAAGCGCCGCTGTTTCGCCAAGTTGTTTTTCGAGGTCCTTTCGGTCATTGATGAGGCAGACCTTGAAGTCCTTCAGGTCCTCGCACATGCGGAGCTTACGGATGACAAAGACCATCGTGAGAGATTTGCCAGACCCTTGCGTGTGCCAGACGACGCCAGATCGGTCCTCCGGCGTCTTTCCCGTGCGAAGCCTGTGAATGATCTTGCAGACTGCCCGGTACTGCTGGTAACGGGCGATGATCTTGGCCCGCACCTTGCCCACATCCATGAATACCATGCAGTTGCGAATGAGGTCGAGGAGGGTTTCCTTTGGCAGCATTCCCAGTATCAGTGTTTCTTGCTGTCGAATATGTCCGAGGGGCGGCTTGTAGTCCCGGTATTTCTCAGGGTGGATATCCTTCCACGGCGAGAAGAACTCCTCATTGGTGGCCGTGATGCTGCCGAAGTCAGCCGTGTCGCCACTGGTGCGGATGAGAAGCTGATTCGTGAAAAAGAGTTTCGGCTCGCCCTCTTTCATCCCGGCCAGCTTCGTTTCTTCTCGCTGATCGCTGTACCGCATCAACTGCTGGAAGGCTTCGTACATCGGGTTGGCGGTGAAGGCGTTGGCGTCCTTGCACTCGACCACGACCAAGGGCAGGCCATTCACGAACAGCACGATGTCGGGAATAATGAAGCCCTTGCCTGCCCCCGGCGTGTCAATGCGAAACTGGTTGATGGCAAGGAAGTGGTTTCGCTCGGGATGCTCGAAATCGATCAGCTTGACGTTGGGGCACTCTTCGCCGGTGATCTCGTTCCTCTCCACTTGTGCCCGAAACAGCAGTTTCAGCACCATCTCGTTGGCCTCTACGAGGCTCTTGGTCGGCGGGTTGAGCAACGCCTCGATGAAGTCGTCAATCTGCTTTTCGGTCAGCCACGGCTGGCCCTGATCCGTGCGATTGATGTCGTGCAGACTCTTGCGGAACCTGTCCTTCAGGATGACCTCCCGAAAGCTGGTGCGGAAACTCTTCGTCGGATCGGTCGGCACACCCATGCCCTGATCTGCGATTTCCCAGCCCAAGGAGGCCAGTTGGGCGAGAAATGGCTTTTCTACAAAGGCGTGTTCAGACATGAGCCACATCCTCCTCATCAATCTTCACCCGGACCTTGCCGGTGAGAAGGTCTTGCATGAGGCCAGTCTTGATCTTGTGTAGTTTTTGTAGATGCGCTCTCTCTCGAAGAAGATTACTGCCGGATGCGTCGAGACGAACAAACATTCTGTCCTGCTCATCAAGTGGCGGCGTAGCGACCCGAAACTCACGGAAATGCTCCAGATGGATATGCTTGAGTCCTGTTCCCGCCGAAAGTCTTCCCATCTGGCATAGGTATGTGCCACTGTCAAAGAACAACCAAATAAGTTTTGAAAGGCACTTAGCAGGATTCGGACGCAAGAGAGCAACCGAGACAAAAATGCTGAATGGCCGAACGTTTTTCGGAACAATGCGAGCTACACCGAGCGTCCCGTCTTTGGTTACAAGCACGTCGCCGGGTTTCGGGTCAGCCCGCAGGATAAACGCAGAATGGTCGAGTTCGGTAATGTAATTAAGTTCTTGCCAATCAATGCCATCACTCTGCGTCAAATTCTTTACGGTGACAAACGGGATGCCATGCTCAACGTACTCTGGTGTGTGATGGACTCCATCGACAATCTTGAGAGTCAGATCAACCATCACTGCGACCCTCCACTCCTTCGGAATCCACCCCAATTCGGACTGTTTGTAGAGTGAGGGGGCTTCGGCGCAACTGGGGCGCAAATGACCGTGTTCGTCCACGCCACGGGTGAACAGGTCGTGCATCATGCCCTGCTTGACCGCCTGATACTTGGCAATCAGGGCTTCCGTCTTTTCGATCAGGTTATCAACGCTCTCCAGAATGCGGGCAATCTTGTGTTGCTCGGGTAGTGGAGCGTAGAGGATGGGAAAGGACTGCGTATCGCCAGTGTTGACTTCGAGAAATGTGCTGCCCTTCCCCAGAACAGAGTACCGTGGCTTGCTGAACTGCATCTGGTAAAAAAGATACCAGTTGTCGATCAGCGGCGTGGGGACCAAGCTCTTAAATCCCTGATTGGTGCAAATCTCTGTTGCAGCTACCCTGATCTCGCCAAGAGTCGCACGGGAGGTCATCAGCAGCGAAGCGGGCGGCAGAAGTCGTGCAGCACAACTCCGCAACCCCTTCGGCGTGATGCGATCCGCAGTAGATGCCAGAAGGCGTGAGTTACAGTCGGTGATGTCGGTCGGCGTAGCCCACGGAATCGTTCCATTCTCCCAGAAACTGGGATTCTCACGGGATGGGGTACCACCACTGACCACTTCGGTGATCTCGCCAAGCCTCCTGACGCTCCAGCCAATGGGTGGCCGCAATTCACTCATACCCCCAACTCCTTCAAGAACTGGTTGAGTTGGGCCGCTTCCCGGTCCCGTTCGGCGAGAATCTGCTTCGTGGTCATAGCGTATTTATCCCAGAGATTTTCGACGGCGGCGATGAAAGCCCGCTGGTATTGCCACAGGTAGCCCTCAAACTGCTCGCCCAGCAACCGCTGAAACCGAGCAAGGATGAGTTCCTTGGCATCAGTCTCACTGATTTTGGCACGGGCGGCAGCGATCATCTCTTCCTTTTGCCTTTCCACATCCCGCATGTGAGCCTTGAGGGTTTTGAGTTCGTCGTCCAACTCGGTGTGCCGGGCGAGTTGCTGGTCGATCTCTTCGATTCTCATGGGCTTTTCACGGCCCTCGGATGCGGTGTCGCTGGCCTCAGTCAATGTGGCACCGTTGCTCCTGAAGGCACCTGCCCGTTCGGTGCGTTTGGCATCTTGTCGTCGCTCTTTGGCGCTCTTCTGAATTTCTTTGACCTCGCCCGCCAATTTCTTGCGTTCTTCTTTCAGTACCTTCACCAACGCTTTGGGCAACACTCCATTTTCGGTGTCCACGTTCTCAAGGTCCGCATCCTCTTCATCAGTTTCATTAGCAGCGGCGAATAAGCCCTCCAATTCAGCGATTCGAGTCTGATCCTTCTCGATCTTCTCCAGCACGTCAGGGAATTGCGATTTCAGAATGTCCTCCTCGGGAATCAGGTCGGCATTCCACCCACTCGCCGCCACGGACTTGAGATCGCTGTCCAATCCCTTGATGTAGCTGGCGACGGCCCCCCGTACCTGATGCACTCCCAACATGTCCTGCGGGGTAAGAGTCTTGGCGAGGCTGTCAATGTAGAGACGGCGTAGCTCGAACACGTTCTTGGTCTCTGGAAGACGTTCGATCTCGGCCACGTTCTTACGCCACCAGCCGTCGATGGCCTTGTGAAAAGCGGTATGTTTGGCTTGGACGCCGGGTGCCGATTCGATCAAGGACTTGAGGCTGTCCTTGGATAGCACTCCCGAAGCGAAGTCGCTGTAGCGGGCGTCCCGGTTCTTGAAGAGTAGGCCCTTCACGGCGTCGTAGTTGGCGAAGTAACCAGCGAGTTGTTCAATTTCGGTGATGGGGATGCCACCATTAAGGTGTGCCCGCACATCATGCGGCTCGGGTGGTGGCGAATTGTCCACATAGCGGCGGATGTTGAGGTTGAAGTCTTCCTGCTCTAGTTCGTCGAGTGTTACCAGTAGAGAATACTTCTCAACTTCCTGCCGGAAGCGATAGACCTGCGTGATCTTCTCAATGTCTTCGGGCCGGAGGTAGTTCTGGGCCTTGCCCTCACGGAACTCACGGTCGGCATTGATAAAAAGCACCTGCTTGCGAGTTCTGGCTCCCTGTTTATTGATGACGAGGATGCAGGCGGGGATGCCGGTGCCGTAGAAGAGATTGCTCGGCAGGCCGATGATAGCTTCGAGAATGCGGTCTTTGATGAATCGTTGGCGGCAGGCCTTCTCGTCACCGCCACGGAACAGCACGCCGTGAGGCATGATGACGGCCATTTTCCCATCGCTCTTGAGCGAGGAAACCATGTGCTGAACAAACATGAAGTCGGCCTTCTTGCCGCTCTCAGGCATGAAGTGGGTGAAGCGTTCTTTGAACTTCATGTCCTGCGTGCTGTAGTTCTGGGAGAACGGAGGATTGGCTACCACACGATCAAAGCGACGAAGCTCGCCGTTCTTGTCCAGATGCAGCGGCTCTTTGAGGGTATCGCCGTGCCGGATGTCGGCACTGCGGATGCCATGCAGCAGCATGTTCATCTTGCACATGGCCCAAGTGCTGCCGTTAAGCTCCTGCCCCGCAAGTTCGATGTTGCGGGGATCGCCGCCGATCTCTTGGGCGTATTGCTTCGACTGGATTAGCAGACCGCCCGAGCCGCCAGTTGGATCGTAGATCGCCATGCCTTCGTGGGGTTCGATGATCTGGACGAGAAGCCGGGCGACTTCCGTGGGGGTATAGAACTCGCCGCCCTTCTTCCCGGCACTGTCAGCGAAATACTTGATGAGGTATTCATAGGCGGCACCGAGGAGGTCAGGAAATTCGAAATCGGCATTGCTCAACGGGATATCGCTAAAGTGCTGGATGAATTCCACCAACGTGCTGTCATCGAGAGTCCGCTGGCCGATCCTGCGGTTGAAGTTAATGCCCTTCAGAACGTCTTGCAGCGTGTTGGGGTTGGCATCCTCAACGGCGGCAAGGGCTTTGTTTAGACCAGAGCCGACTGCCGTCTTCAGATGTGCAATACCGTGGTTGCGCCCCTTGCCATCGGTGTAACTCCAACGGGCCTCGTCGGGGACGAAGAAGTCGTATTTGTCGGGATTACTGAGTTGCTTCTCGATGAGGGCAGGCTTCAGTCCCTTGTTCTGATACTCCCCTCGTAGTGCCGCTCGGTCTTCGGTGAACTGGTCGTTCAGACGCTTGAGAAACAGGACTCCAAAGATGAACTCCTTGTACTCGGAGGCGTCCATGTTGCCACGAAGGATGTCGCACGCCTCAAAGAGTTTGCGTTCGAGCCGGGGCAACGTGAGACGTTCGGACTGCTTTTTGCCAACCGCAGGTGGGAGAACAGCCGAACCTGTCGTCGTGGATCGAACCATACTACGGCTCCGTTGCTTTTTGGTGGTGGCCATTGGTATTTGCGTGGGACGGCTTGGTTGAGTGGTCGGGAACGATACCGTGGGCGACTTCGGTCACTACGTAGTGCCGCTGCCGCACCGTCACGAGTTGACCTTGTTCAGGGGGTGTCGCAGTTGCCGGACTCATGTTGCCCCGCATCTAAGGAAACGTTTCGTACTAATTCCCGATGCGGCACATTCTACGACGGGGCAGCACGAGCGTACAGATGAAAGGTGAGAAAGCGTAAGACAGCAGAATCCGTTTCTTGCGGGCAGCAACCAAACGCTGCCAGTGGTCCGTGGAACGGCTGACCGGTCAATCAAGACGCTGCGTGACGACCTCCAGTCTTTCATTTACCATGCGCCACATGAGCAACTGGAAGCAAGAACTACAACGAGTCGCCACCCAAGCCAAAGCGGAGGTGGTGGGGATCAGCCGAATCGATCACTTCTACCACGCTGCTCTCGTGAAGGTCGCCATCGAAGCCTTCGGGGATAATCCCGGTGCCACTTTCTATATCGAAGGGAAGCCTCCAGCCGGAGGCATTCCACGACCCGATCTGATCATTCTTCATCCTGACATCGGCGTGCTTGTCATCGAAAACAAGGGCGTTGATCTCGGCGAAATTCTCAATGTGCATCACACCTTGTTGACCCTCCTCCGAAACGGCATTCCCAAAGAAGAAGACCCATTCAAGCAAGCAGACAACGTCATGTTCGGCATCAAAGACCTCTGCAAGAAGCACTTCGATCTCCGCCACGCTCTTTTTCTTAGCACAGTCGCCTTTCCCCGCATTCGTCGTGACGAGTTCGAGTTACGCTTCAAGACTCGTCTCTTGCCTGAGACGCTCTTTGCCGATTGTTGTGCTGACAAACACGCATTTCGTGAGCGAGTACTTGCACAAGTCAACGCCGAGCAACGAATCGCCTACAGAACAGAGCGGCTCAACAGATTTGCCCACAAGGCGATCATGAACATCCTCGATGGCGGGGGCCTCTTTCATGCCCCACGCCGCACCTACATCGACGATTCTGATCCTAATCTACTGGGTGTTCAGATTCAGGAGTTGGAGCTTACGCTCAAAGAAGCCACCCAACAGCAGAAAGAATTCGGCAAATCCGACATGCGAGGTTCCCATCGATTGTTTCGTGGAGTCGCAGGCAGTGGCAAATCGATCATGCTGGCACTCAGCGTTTCTCAGACCTTGGTGAAGTTCGCCGAGGAAACAAGTGGTTTGTTTGGCGGGAACCAGCCCTCACGCCGCATCCTCGTCGTCTGCTTCAATCGCACGCTGGTCCATTATCTCCGTAGCAAAATCGAAGTTGGGTACGGGCGCATGGCATTGGAAGCCCCTCCCGAGGATATGCTCAAGATCACCCACTTTGAAGGGCTGGTACGTGACATCGAGTCCAAGCACCCGTCACTCGCCACAGGTCTGACATATGAGAAGAAGGAAGAACGGGCCAAGGCGTTGTCTGCGGCCTTCGACAAGCTCGATGCTGCCACCAAGGAATCACTACTCTTCGATGCCATCTACGTCGATGAATCTCAGGATTTGATCCCCGCAGAGTTCGAATTCCTTCTTCGTTTGGCCCGCAAGGAAAAGGATGACAAACAAACGTTCATTCTGTTCTACGACAACGCCCAAAACATCTATGGCGTGACGCCACCAACGTGGGAAAAACTGGGCATCAATATCAAGGGCGCTCGCACGGTCTTTCTCGACCAGTGCCTTCGCAATACCACCCAAACCCTCGCCTTTGCCTTCAATGTGTTGGTCGGATCGTTCGCTCCAGAAGGCCAAAGAGTCGCCACGAGGCAGTTTGCCGATGTTGCCAGCCTGAAACAACGTGGCCTCATTAGCGAGAATGGTGACCGATATGACATTCATTTTTCCCCTCGCACCGGCCCAACGCCGGTCGTCAAAGCCTATCCACATCGGAACGCTGAGATCGATGGGATTGCTGAGGTCATCAAGGAACTCGTGACGACGCAGAAGGTTCTGCCGAGCGACATCCTGATCCTGTACAAGAGCCACTATTCGTTCAAGGACAGACTTCCACAGCGGCTTCAAGCGGCGATTGGTGATGGCTGCAAACTGCACTTCGTAGACAACGACCATCCCGCCAACAAGAACGTGACCCTTGTTGAGGACGGATACCTGACCATCAGCACAATTGCCAGTGCGAAAGGGTATGACGCACCCATAGTATTCCTGCTGGGAGCCGACGAACTGGAAACGAACCCGCAAGGCCGAGCCAGTTTCTATGTCGGGGCCAGCCGAGCGAAATTCCTGCTCTACGTTTCGGGGGTGAAGGTGGCCAAGCCGGGGTTGCTGGACGAGATCATGTTGGCGGGGAAAGCGATGGCTGCACCAAAGATTGGTGTACCCCCCGTTGTGGTTTCCAAGCCCGCAATGGTCGCTCCCCCAATAGTTGCCGCCACCATAGCAAGGAAGTCCGTAACAAAAAGGGTCTGTCGTCACTGCAAGAGCGAGAAGCTTCACGCTCAGCACGGGCGGTTCGGCTACTTCTTCCGCTGCATTGATTGCACGGAGAACACTCCCATCGACACCCTCTGTCCGAACTGTGGCAATAAGGGTCGAATAAGGAAGGACGAACTGGAGTTCTTTCTGGAATGCGAGCCGTGCGGCTACTCCGAGTTGGTCCACCGGAATGTGCCGCTCGAATCACTCTGAAGGCAGAGAACCAATTTCACCCTTCCGCCCTTTCAGCTTCAGCTAACAGATCGTCGGCCATCTGCTCCAATGATTTGGGGACGTTTGGCTGGTAGGTGGAAATTTTCTTTGCCGCTGCTGAAGCCATCTGGTCACACCGCTCGTTTTCGGGATGACCGGCATGACCCTTGACCCAATGGGCCGTCACTTGGTGCGCCTGAGCTAACTCATAAAGCCGCCGCCAGAGATCATCATTCTTGATGAGTTTCGAGGACTTGACGGACTTGTGCCAACCGTGAGCCGCTTGGGTGGCCATTCGTTCCATGACTCCCTTCACGACGTATTCGCTGTCGCTGTAGAGATCGACCACGGATGGAAGCTTCAGCGCCTCCAAACCTCGGATTACAGCCAAAACTTCCATCCGATTGTTCGTGGTTTGATGCTCGCCTCCGCTTCTCTCTTTGGTGCGGCCCGAAGACGGATGGCGAAGGATGAAGGCCCAGCCACCGGGGCCGGGATTGCCAATGCAATCACCGTCAGTGTAAAGCTCCACCGTGGTTTTGGGTTTGGTGGGCGGAGGGTTGTCTGTTGGACCGCTCATGCATTTCGTCCGGTGAAGGTGCCCTAATGTGAGAAGTTTACCTTCTTTTCAAATGGTTGCCATTTCAAGTACCACCCATTCAACCCCATCATCTCTCTCTTCATCCTCGCTCGTATCCTCGGCCCCGTCCGTACGAGGCCCGCAGTTCCCGCTTCGTCAATATCATCACCAGACGCAAGTGGCGATTGGAGGTGATGTATGTGCGTGTCGGGTGGCGAGTCATGTGGGTGATCCTCTTCACTCGGGCTGACACGGCCCGTCACCTGTAACGCCAAATCTTTCACGCATGAAGGATTTGCAGGCCCCAGTAATGCCAAAAGATCGGGCCACAATATTCTTCAGGCACTTCCAATCATACGGTTTACGGGAAGATACGTTCCTCATCAATCGGAGACCGCAGATGGACGCACTTCTCGGATTCGTCGGCCCAGTGCCGCCACGGCACTGGCGAGAAACACGAAAATTGCTCAAAGAAATCCTCCACCATGCCAGTAACGACCTCGCCAAAAAGAGCATCTCAATGTTCGTCGTGCCGGAAATTAACTCACGCATTCCTTCGATCTGTGTTTCGTATCCCGTCTATTCCCCGTGGTTTCTGGCCGTATCAAACGAATGGCGAACGTTGGACCGGGCCAGTGCCCTCCTCGCCACAATTCACGGCCCCAAAGTCATGGCGAATGGCGCTGAAGTCCCACCGCCAAGCAGCGACGACGGCTCACAGTTCCGGCCGCTCATCAGCCGTGATGGACGGCTGGCCCTGCTATTCACA
The DNA here is from genome assembly GCA_903845195.1 of uncultured Phycisphaerales bacterium. Lineage (GTDB taxonomy): Bacteria > Planctomycetota > Phycisphaerae > WQYP01 > WQYP01 > CAIMWO01. Next base: position 101,356 of record CAIMWO010000052.1, on the reverse strand, counting down.
TGCTCCGATGCAGGCTCGATGGGAAATGTGCCGAAGCACAGCATTCCGATCACTTCGGTCGATACGGCAGGGGCCATCCTGCGATTGGCGGAAACGGCCGAGAGCCCGAGGGTCGGATTGGCTCATGCACTTGAAGAATACAGCGGTGTTATTGCGGTGGCATTGATCGATATTGAAAAACGAATAGTGTGGCTCGGTCACACAGGGATGGAATATTTTCTGCTGGTCAGGTTGGATACACGAGTGATGATCACGACGCATCCAAAATCCTTATTAGAAGCTTTTGCATGGACTATCGGGGCGCAACACGTTCCCACAGGGCCAGCGAATGTTACGCACGTGGCACTGCGCACGGTGATCGGAATCGAAATCGACACCGGCGAAATCATCGTGCCGGATTAGCCCCACACTGGCATCCGTTTGTCGTCGTCAGATTAGACGCCATAATCGGCGTCGTCTGTGGTTGTGTTCTGACCGTCCGTTTCATCACCGGCTGTGGCCCGTGATACAGAAACCCACGCTGGAATCGGCCAGTGTCGAAAATGATCATGAACTGTTTTTCACCCAACACCTTTTCTTCGACCGTTTGGGTACAATATCGTACGGACATCCGTAGCGAAGGAAGAAATCATGGATATTCGGTTGCAGGTTCAAAAACGGCTAGATGAATTGGGCTGGTCTGCATATCGGCTGGTGAACGAACTGAAAGGGAAAAAGGTAGTCTGTCACTTCAGGGACAAGACGAAACTGAAGGAATACACGCAGGTCATGAAGACTGTTCCGGCTGTGGCGATCTACGAATTCCTTGCCGACAAAGCAGCTTTGAATTCAGACTATCTGGGGATGGTGTGGGACGTTCTGGGGAAGGCTGAAAATACGGCGCAACAGAAAACCACGACTCCCGAAAAAGGCGCAAAGATCAAAGCAGTCACGAAACAGAAAACGACAGCGAAGGAAGACGCCAAGCGTTCACAATTCGTGCTGAACAACATCTGCTATCTGTATGTCAAGTACGGTGGGCACGAAGGCTGCTGTGCTGTCAGTGAATTGGCTGACTTTGGCAATCACGTGTCGGAACTTCTGACAAAGCGTGGCGATATCGCTGACGGGTTGTTTGCGGATGGTTTCCTGAAGAAGACGGCTGGGAAAATCAGCATCACTGCCAAAGGCTGGAAGGCGTGGTCAAGGTGGAAAGACTACCCCATGATGCTTCAGGTGATCAGTGATCCGAAAGGCTGGGACATCCCAGCAGAAATCGCCCGCATAAAGAAGACCAGTCCGGAAATCGCCGAAGACATAATCCTTCGGATGGAAATGAAAAAGCAATCCAAGAACTCTAGCCGACAAAGAACGCAATCAGCCGTGTTTGAAGGCGTACATTCACCCACAATCGCAGCTAAGAAAGCGACTGCGAAGGAAGATGAACCCCGCTATTCGCTTGACTCCAAAGGCAACCCCATACCGGGGTGCTTGAAAGAAGACCCAAGACAAGAAGAAAAATCCATACGATCTACGGAACTGTGCAACGCACTGGAAAAAGCAGGCTTCAAGGTCAACGAAAACAGCATCACACGTATCAGTGACGGCTGCCGAATGTACATTCATGAAATTGATTGGAACTATGTCTGTAACGTGCCCGGTATAACCATCCAGAATGTCATTGATCATTACCGCAACTGGCCTGCAAACAACACAGTGAAAAAGAACGCAAAACGAACGGGTGGAAAATGAAGCTGCCGAAGAACACCCGTGATGTGTACATTGAATATCAGAAGATGAGTAATACTTGGCGCATCCTTTATGCCCAACGGAAATAAGGTGGACGGTACGCCGCTGGTGGGTTCTATGCCGCAGATCGCACACTGGAAGAAGTTCGGCAATGGGTCCGTCAACAACCCCATTTGAAGTTGATTGAAAAACCGGAAGCGAAAGAAGATGCGGCAAAGAAACCAAAGTGATTGCATGATCGCCGCCATCGCCAATGCGACGGGCAAGTCATACCGATTGGTACGTCAGACGTATGGCAGAAGCGTTAGGGGTGGACTGAATTCTGACGAAGGTTACTGGCTTGTGAACCAGTTCGGGGATTGGCGGAAATACACGCCACGCAAGCGTATCACCATCGCCGAATTTGCAAAGAAACATCCCATGGCTGTTGTTTCTGTTGCCTATGCGTGGGGTGAAGCCCATGCCATAGCAATCAAAGATGGGGTACTTATTGATTCTGCTGGCGCAGCGGATTCTATTCGTTTGGTGGGTTATGCATTCATCCCAGCAAATCACCTTCCCAGACCCTGATCTTCTAGAACGATCCTAGAAGCCACAGAAAACCCAACAACCCAGCCACGGGCTTCATAGACGGTCTGGTGGGCATCCTGAACACTGCTAGAACCTGCTATGGTCTTCCGTACGATGCCATTATCTGGCAGTGGGGGGATGTAGACCGATGTAGACCCCAGAACAGCTTCTAGAAGATCAGCCCTGATGGTGGTCTGGCACTACCCCTACTAAGAATAAATAATATATGGGTGGGACAAACCCCAACAGGAACTGACGAAGGCTGCCGAGAACGACGTGGGCCGTCGTATGCGGCGGGAATTCTACCGCCCGGTTTTGAAGCTGTCTGACGCCGGTCAGGATTCGGTGGAAAAGACGTGTGAACGTTGCAGTGGGACCAAGGACGTTCGCATGTATCGGGTGACCCGTCCGCATAGTCGCAAAGGGGAAGCAGAGGCGACGGAGAACCTGTGCTGCTGCTGTTTGCCCAACATGATTACAGACGGCTTCAAGTTCAAACGGGTGTAATTTCTTCAGGCACGTTCAGGAGATCGGTTTATTAGTGGCGATGATGCCGCTGGAGATTGACCATGGATATTTCTGCCCCATCAGACTTCAAACACACGTCTCTGACTGCATATCCCGTCCACATCGTCGGGGTCACGCTGCTCGACGAAGACGCTGAACACACAGGCGTCTATCTCCGTGACGCCAACGGCGGTCTGTGGCCGTGCCGCACAGTGAGCCACACTCCTCCCGAACATCATCGCAGCGTATGTGCAGCTTGGCTGGCCCGTGAAGGCAATCAAGAAGACAAGCGGTCAGTTCGCCCATAGCAGCCATCTATCAACCATGTCCACCGCACGTGTGTCCACCGAATTTCAATCAGGAGATTGTCATGCCAAATACCGGCCGCACCGCCATCGTCACCTATTCAGCGACATTCACTGCGGCTCTCGACATACCCGAAGACGTGTTGGTCAGCGATGCCATTCGCAAGTTGACGCCGGGTACGGGCGAATACATCCCAAACAGTATGAGCATCATCCGGATCGTCGGGCCAGTGCAGCCGACCGTGGGAAGCGAGGTGGAACATGAGTGATTTCAATATGGACGCAAGGCCCCCCGGTGGCTGCCTCGGTGTACTCATCTTCGCCGTGCTGTTCTTTGGCGCAATGGCAGGAATCGCTTATCTGGCAATGTTCGGCGGCTGCACGGGTTGGGCCGCTCTGATCGTGGGGTTCTGGATTTTCGTCGAAGCATTATGGCGAAAAAATTGAGAAGTCAGTCAGCGGCATTCTGTCCGCTGTTTCCGTTTGCACGCTGATCTTCTGATCTCAACGGCAACAGGATCGGTGAAACAAGTCTGCATCTCTGAATGGTTCGTGTTTTCTTCAGGCGATCCCGGATGATCGGTTAATAGGTGGAACGCAAGTTGTCGTCCCATCACCTCGATCTGGAGGAATTCAAAATGGTCGCTGCCGTTTCTTCTCCCCCCACCCCTAAATTCAAGCTCGGCCAAATGGTTGCCACACCGGGAGCCATCGCAGCACTCCAGAAGTCCGGAGACGATCCGGCGAAGTTCATTGAACGACATCGCATAGGTGACTGGGGCGATATGCCCGCCGAAGACAAAACGCTGAACGACAACGCTATTGCCCATGAAGGTGACCGTGATCATCAGGATCGTGTGATGAGTTCCTATCTGACGAGCGCCAACGAGAAACTCTGGGTGATCACGGAATGGGATCGCTCAGTCACAACCATCCTTTTACCGTCTGAGTATTAACGGAGTGAAACTAAAATGGAAAATTCCGACCTTCATGGCGCACCTCCGACCCTCGACCACGTCGTTGGGCAGAAACGAACAGTGCGCCAGCTAAAAACTGTTCTCGACGCTTTCTTCAACGACCGCTCCGCTGCGACGGCCGAAACCGCCGCACCACATGTGCTACTGGTGGGGCCTCCCGGAGTTGGCAAGAGCCTCTTGTCCGGACTTTTTGCGGCCGAACTCGGGGCGAAGTGCTACGAAGAGTTGGCGCAGAACATTCTCACGCCGGGTCATCTGCACGGCCTACTCATGATGGCCGAGGTCGGAGATGTTGTGTTTTTGGATGAAATTCACGAGCTTCCGGCCATCGCACAAACCACTCTGTATCGCTGTCTCGAAGAGCGACGATTATTTCTGGGTGGCGACCGAAAAAATATCATGCTTCCGCCATTCACGTTCATCGGGGCGACGACCGACGAATGGGCGCTGGCCAAGCCGTTGCGGGATCGGTTCAAGATCGTCGCACATCTCGAACACTACAGTGAAGACGAGATTGTTCACTTGGTCGCACAGCGTGCGAAGGGACTGCACTGGCCCATCGAAGAGGAAGCGATCAAGGGCTTAGCGTTAAGAGGTCGTGGCACGCCACGCATCGCAATCCGACTGCTGGAAGCGGCCCGCCGCACTGCACGTGCCGAAGGAGCCGACACGATCACGGTCACGCATCTGGCCCGCATGTGCGAGATCGAAGGCTATGACCATCTCGGCCTCGACATTCTCGAACGCCGCTATCTCGACCTGCTTCGTGCTGCTCAAGGCCCGTTGCGGCTCAATATGATCGCCACGCAACTGAGCCTGCCCAAGAGAACCATCGAAGCCGTCATCGAAAGCGAATTGATCCGACTTGGATTGGTCACGAAATCAGAAGATGGGCGCATGCTCACCGCCGCTGGTGCATCCCATCTCTCTGTGTCCACGACTTGAAGGAGCATCAAACCGTGCCTACTCAAACTACACCAACTCGCATGAAGGCCATCATCAGTGTCTCCGCAATGGCCGAGGCCGTTGGTATGAGTCGTGCCGCTTTCTACTCGCACGTCCAGCGTGGTGTCTTCGTTTCGCCGTTGTACTCGATCACTAACCGTCGTCCGTTTTACACCCTCGAAATGCAGCGGGAGATTCTTGCCGTCCGTGAAACTGGGATCGGCTCCAACGGCGAATATGTACTTTTTTATGAGCGCCGAAAAGAAGGCCCGCTGGCCGCACGTGGTCGGCATTGTTCACGTCCGCAAGCAACCACGCATGACGCTTTGCTGGACGGTGTGAAGGCTCTTGGGATTCAGTCAGCGACGGCCGCACAGATCGAGGAGGCCATCGCTGCGGCCTTCCCTCAAGGGACCGCTGGAGTAGATGAATCAACGGTGCTGCGGGCCGTTTTTCGGCACCTGCGCCGTACAGGTGTTGGCTAGATCATGCATCGATGATGTCTGACAACCACCTAAATAGTGTCAGACATCGCTCAAATGTTGGTTAGATCGTAGTCAGAAGGTGTTCAAAAGTTGTCAGAGATCGTTCAGAAGCTGTCGGTTATCTGTTTAGGTCTATGAAAGAGAATTGCCATTATCAATCGTGCGGAGGAACCCGTGGAAAACGCCATCACCAAAATCGAACCTGCGAATCTTGGAATGTCTCTCCCCCAACAGGCCGACAACGATGGCCAGTTGCTGGCCCTCTGGCTCCACGGTCGCAGCCGTCACACCCAACGTGCATACCGGGCTGATGTAGAGCGGTTCATGGTCATGGTCGCCAAGCCGCTGCATCATGTCACCCTTGGCGATCTCCAGCAGTTTTCCACGGCGCTGGACTCCGGCATTCTCAAGCCCGCCTCCATTCATCGGGCGCTCTCGGCGGTGAAATCCCTCTTCGCCTTCGGCCATCGGCTGGGCTATTTGCCTTTTGACACGGCCCGTCCGCTGCTCCTGCCGGGCTTTCGGGATGGGCTGGCGGATCGGATTCTCGACGAAGCACAAGTGCAGCGGATGTTGGTGTTGGAAAACCAGCCCCGGAACCACATGCTGCTGACTCTTCTGTATGTCGCTGGTCTTCGGGTCTCTGAATTGTGTTCGCTCAAATGGAGCGACCTTCAGCCCCGTCATGATGCGGGCCAAGTGACGGTCTGTGGGAAACGTAACAAAACACGCACGATCATGCTTCCAGCGTCCGTATGGCACCAATTGGTGGCACTCCGTGGCGATGCTGATGTTGATGCGCCAATGTTCCGCAGCAAAAAGAAGCACCATCTCAGTCCGATGCAGGTGTGGCGCATTGTGCGGAAAGCTGCTCAGCGTGCCGGGATTGAAAAGCTGGTTAGTCCACACTGGATGCGTCACGGCCACGCCAGCCACGCACTGGAACGTGGGGCGAGCATCTCCCTCGTACAGGCCACTCTCGGTCATTCCAGTATCGCCACCACTGGCCGATACCTTCACGCTCGCCCCACTGAAAGCTCGTCAATGTATCTGCCTGTATGAGGGCTGGCCCACTGCGAATGGACCGGTTATTAGCTGCGTCTCTTAACAGGATCGGTGAGACCAATCTCAAGATTTTGGAGATCATCATGAAAGTGTTTGTACTTTTCATTCTCTTCATCATTGTTCTTTGGATGGGATTCTTGGGAGTTACCTACGTTTTTGTTCCCGGTCACAAACCTGTTGTCACGGAGACTCCTTCAGCGGAGGTAACTCCCGCCCCGATTGTCGATCAGATTGAAATCGAGGTCGGTGACACTCCGGAATCCAAAGCGGCGGATGAATATATGAACCATGGATTCTTTGCCCATCACAATTACCTCGCAGAGGTGGTCTTCTTTTTCCTGCTGCTCGGAGTCACAGGCACTACCGTGATCACCACAATGAGTTACGGATCGTCAGGTAATTTCACCGGCTATTCGCACACCTACATTCCGGGAGGCGCATCCTCAACTATGCCTCTTGCAGGTTTTGTGTTTTATACTTTGATCTATTTTTTCATGATCCGCCGCATTTTTGGTCCGTCTGGTCCCGGCGTCCCGATTGGGCATGGGTTGGATTTCATCTGCCACCTTTTCTACGTCATGTTCCATTGGTTCGTGTGATGCAAGATCGGTGAGACGGGTATAGGAGGCAGCCATGGTGATTGATCTTATTGTTGTTTCGTTGATCTGGACCGACACCGAGTCCCACGTGAACATTGAACTGTTTGCGGGCAACAAACGGCAGGGGATGTTGTGCGTAGGAGTCGCAGAACCCAGCCTCTTCATCAAGGCCAAGCCGTTGTTCCTCAAAAAGTTCATAATGGATATGATTCAGGATTTTCAAGCGGCATTGGATGCGAAGGCCATTTCAGAAGACCGTGAGATGACGCTGGAAGAAGAACGCAAACATCATGAGTTTGGGGTGGAGATCGACCGGGTCATGCTGCTGGAGGTGGATCAGGCCAAGGTGCGTACGCTTATTTCTCGTGCCAACCCGGAGGTGGTGGGTAAGGGGGTGTTGTGATGTCGGTGTACCCGTCCCAAAGAAAAAATGATTAGACTGCACGGCCCTCACCCATGCCACCACCACGAATTCCTCTGGGTTCCCATCGGCGAATTGGTCAGCCATACGAAATGCTGGCGGGTGTGTGCGGGGACGAGATTGCGATGAAGTTCTTCTCGCCTGCCGAGCCGAAATAGGATCGGTGAAACAGGTCTGCGGCGATGACCTACTCCGTCAATATTGGATCGGTAATGCGGCTCACCGCTCGTCGTCATGCTCTCTGCTGGGAACGCCTTTGGCGTGACCATTGGTGACCGCAATACTTGCATTTGCAGTGTTCCCGCCAATGAGTTTCCACGTAACGTTCCTGCACCGGTACATTGTAATTGGCGATCACTCGCCCCATCTGGCTTATACCTTCACCGACCTTCACGTTTTGCATCCGGGTTTCGTGAATCTCCCGAGTACCGAGATGTTCATTCCCCAAGAGCACGGCCATTCCGTAGAAGCGGCAAGCCGGGCATTGGGACTCGGATAGACGATGGAGTTCTACGAATAGTGCAATCAGAAAAACAAGTCCCACAAAACCGAGGAATAAATTGATAACGTAATAGCTGATCCCCATTCCGGGTGGATGTGTCATCCGATCAGCAACTTGTTCGTCAGACACGATTTCATTGCTGTCTTCGTCACGGAATTGCTGTCCGCCAGCGTCTTTGATCCCAACCTGCGCCAACTGTTCGTCCGTATAGTTTGGTCGAGAACCGGGGAGTGTCGGCTGCAGCGCTACTGGGGCGCAGAGGTGATGCTCATGATGCACTACAAGGGAGATTACACAGCCGACGATCAACAGGATTAGTAGGCAGATACCGGAGACAAGGACAGCCTTACCTATGCTCTTTCCGCTGATCTGCTTCGCCCGAGCTTCTGTCATCTGCCCACTCAGATCATCTGGGATTCGCTGTTTTCCACTCACGTCGTCTGGGATTCGCTGCTTTCTGCGTTCCTCCCAACGAGTTGATAGAATAATTGGACCGACAACACACAGGGAGAGAACAACGAAACATAGGATCGAGACCGGTAACATAATCCATTCGCCGATGAGCCCTGTGCATATGGCGGAAACTACCAAGCATACGCCAAAGTACCACCCCAATATCTTCTTCCAACTGCTCTTTCGATCCTGAACGGGAGCAGTGTTGGGTTGCGGACCAGCATTTGATCTCGTGGCATCTGCCAGTGACCAACTCCCCATAGCTGGAACGGCTGCTGACATTTCGAGTAACGAAGGAATACTTGCGTTGGCTTGCGGAACGGATTGCTCGCCAGAGGCCGAGGCCGTAACGGCATCGGCCTCAAGTTGAAGCTGCTGATGGCACTGGTAGCAGACATGATGTTCTCCCCACGGAAAGAGCCGCTCTAGTTTCCCCAAAATGCGCCCACAATTGTCACATAGCTGTTTATCCGGTTGTGATGGTCCGAGGGGAGCAGCCATCTCAGGTCGTTGCGCTCGTTGTTCCCCTGCCGGAATCAGCATGACCGTTCCGCATTTCTTGCACTTGGCCTTCCATGCCACCGGCTTATCCACTACTCGGTAGCTCATTCTGCATTGTCCACAGGTGATGGTAATCATGGTCTTCCGTCCTCCCGTTACGATCTGCCTTTCCAGTTGATCCCCATGACACGGCGGCTGATGCATGCAAGCTGATTGTCGTTCTCATTTCCTGAACAAGTCTAATCTGTTCAGAAAACCGAAACAAGGAGCTTCGTGCATACATTGCCCCCATGGCCAAGTCTCTGCAAGCATCACGTTATCGTCGTCTTCCCTCGCTGTTGCGTGACATGCGAGAGAAGGCCAATCTCACCCAGCGTGCCTTGGCGAAGAAGTTGCGAATGAGCCACACGATGGTTCATAGCTCGGAGACGGCCGAACGACGGGTCGATGTGGCGGAATTTGCGGATTGGGCAACGGCGTGCGGGGTGGACCCGGTGGATGCGCTCGCCGAACTCCTTGAACGACGGCGCAGTTAGATGTTGTGTTCGTTCTAGATGCGCCTTCGGAATCCATTCCCCAAGACAGGATCGGTTGAGCAGGTCAGATGCTGGGGCGGGGACGGGCCATCTTCGCAGAAAAAGAAGGCGTATTCGGCGCACGGAGGACACTTGGCGTAGAGCATGTCTGCGTTAAGAAAGAGTACGTAGAAGCACAAGTGACAGCATTCTAAATCGTATAAGGCATTTGTACACAACAACTTACATAATTAACAAAGTCATTAGTCCATCTACTAAAGTCAAGGTCAAGGTTGATCCGATACGCCAAATATGGCATATTATTAATTGTTTTTACGCCATATATGGCGTATTTTTCTTGGTAATAACGCCACATATGGCGTATGATTTGTCATTGCAGAGGAGTCGCAGATGAAGAATCAGAACAACATATTCGCAGAACTTGACCTACGTCGTCGGGAACTGAGTATGCCAGCGATCACGCTGGCCCAGAAGAGCGGCGTTGCATTTCGCACCACACAGCGCATCCTCTCCGGCAAACACCAAAAAGCTAGTTACGCCGATATTCAATCCCTCGCTGCTGTATTGGGCATGACGCTCGAACTCCGCTCCACCACTGATCCCGAAGACCTCCGTGAACAGCAAGGGAGGCAGAAAGCTCAGCGACTGATGAAAATGGTGCAAGGGACGGCGGCACTAGAAGCACAGGCCGTCAATCACGCCAAGTACAAACAGATGATGCGTCGATCCGTTCACGAGCTTCTTGCGGGACCAGCACGAAAACTCTGGGCTGAGTGATTGCAATGACAGACTGGAAGCCGATCAGTGGCGAGACACCGCTCGATGACATCTCTGGTCTGAAGATCAGGAGCGTCAAGACCCGTACTGCCCTAAATGCGGTAGAAGCCGAAAACATTCGGCTTGTCGTCATCAAGTACATGTCCGCCAAGCCCACTCGGCGGCAAGCCGCCTTTGATCTTCACTGGCTCAAATCGCTACACGGAGAAATGTTTGGCCGAGTGTGGGTCTGGGCTGGAGAGAGACGGCTCCGTGATCTGAATCTTGGTGTTCCCCCCAACCAAATCGAATCGCAGCTTTACGGCTTGCTGGGCGATCTTGAGTTCTGGGAGAAGAGCGAGAGGCCAATGATCGAGCAGGCTGCGATGTTGCACCACCGAGCCGTAGCAATCCATCCCTTCCTGAATGGGAATGGTCGGTGGTCGAGAATGTTGGCAAACATCTGGTTGATACTTCATGATCATCCCCCGACTGATTGGCCTGAAGATACACTGGGAAATGAAAGCACAATTCGTCAAGAATACCTTGCGGCAATTCGCTCTGCTGACGGTGGCGACTATGGTTCTCTGATCGAGTTGCATAGAAGGTTCACACCTTCGCCGAAATGACGAGACGACCATCGCCCGTCTCCAGTCTCCGTACAAAAAAAGAATGCTTCATCTGCACCCCCCATACCCATCCCCCATTTTCGTTGCCGCAGGGAACCCATATTCTTGGACATCCTTTGCCCCTAAACACCGAGCGGTTCGGTGGCGACTCAGATATTGGAACTGTGAGATTCGTTCCGTAATCAGCGTAGCATTGAGCATGAAACAGCCGACAGTTACGATAGTCACATCGACCTCATTTGGGGCACCAACGATGCAGAAATACCGCAACATCCTACTCAACACGGTAACAGCACTTTCGTTGGTTCTGTGCTTAGCTGCGTGCGTCGGGTGGGTGGGAAGTAGGGATGGGATTTACTTCTGTTCTCAGCACTGGACCGTCCATGGCTCCAGCGTCACCGAAGTCGAACGCTGGTTCTTCTGGACCGGAGGGAATGTCGGAACGGCGCATCGTGCAACCACACGGATCGTGGAGGCCCTCGAAATTCCATCCAATACCTATCTTGCGGCCCATCCAACATTCGATTGGACCATGCATGGAAGAGCATGGGATTCGACTCATTGGGAAATGGGGTCTTCACTCACGGCTCCACGTATCCATGGAGTCGAACGCTGGGGCCCGCACGGTTGGCCCATCCCGCTGGGTGTTTACAGAGAGCATACCATTCCGGCGTTCTTGCCCCCACTGGCCTTGGCCCTACTTCCTCTGTACAGGGCTTACCGCCTTCGGATTCGGCAATGGCCCAACTGGAAGAGTTTCCTTTTGGCTTATGTAATGGCGAGCTACGGCCTCTTTGGCGTGATTCTTCTGCTTCCTACTCCGGCAGGGTACACGCCGATCTTCTGGATCATTTGTGCCGTCGCACCGCTGGGTGCTCCATTTTTGTTGGTCATTACGGCGCTCGAAAGCGAATTCGGGGTGGACTTGTTTCTGGGATGGGTAATCTACGTGATCTTGTTTGTCACAATCCTCATGGCAGTTCATCGTTGGAACCAAAGGATCACGAAGATGCACATCCTTCATCCCACGGGGTGATTGTAGCCCATCGGTAGATCATCGCCGTGAATGATCAACTTTCGGTACAATGAGCAGCCGATGAAACGCTACCAGTTCAACATCCTCGCCGCCATTTCGCTGCTTATTTGTCTGGCGGCAGCAATACGCTTCTTCCACCAGCCCGCTCCGCCATGGCCCGGCACGTTCACTCTCGCCGAAATGCGCCTGCCGCATGAACGCATTGACGGCAACGTCCGCACTTCTAACACGGTCGTGCTGGTTTCCTTTTTCAGCGGTGGACAAATACACTTGATGACGAATTGCAGTATTTACCATGATGGAATCCGAGGACATGTCACACTTTTCAAGAACGTGAGGATGGGGGTCAGTGGTTTGCACGGCCACGATGGTCCTATGCCCGAAGCTCAGCGATCATCGCTAGATGCCGCCCTTGGTCGCCTTCCGGTCAGCCAAACTTTCGCACGAGACGCAGATGCCTTCTTGGTGAGTTGGGACGACGGCGGGAAATGGATCACACGCACCTACGACCGCACCAAGCTATCGCCGGAAGTCCTCGCACTCTGCAACCTCGTGGGCATTCCCCCAGAATGGCTCTGACCTGCGGGCAGCGAAGGCCGTTGTCCGAAATGCAGGACATCTTTCCCCGCAGGCGTGGTGAAGGAAACAATTCGATGAAACACTGGCTCTTCAACATCCTCGCCACCCTGTCCACACTCCTGCTCGAATTCGCCATCCTCCTCTGGCTCATCAGTTACGTCGGTATGATTCACATCCGCATTCCCACTCGTCCCTACAAATCCGTCACCTCCTCCATGGGCGGAATCACTTTCTGCTGGGTCACTACGCCCCCAAGCCTTGCCCCGAGTCCTCCCGCCAGTACGTGGATATTCGCCGGTTTCTCCTACAGTGAGAATTGCCCCATCTTCCTATGGGGCAACTTCTATACTTCTCGATTAATTGCAATCAACAACGCCGCAAGCACCGGAAATGCCCTCGAAATTCCCTACTGGTCGCTCGCCCTCATCTTCCTCCTGCTTCCCCTCCTCTGGCTTAGAGCCTACCGGTCTATTCTACGAAGCCACTTTCTCCACATCTGTCCCACCTGCGGCTACGATCTGCGGGCTAGCAAAGGCCGTTGCCCCGAATGCGGCATGGCAATCCCGCTGATGAACGAAGGAAAGGGATGAAACGCCGCCTGTTCAACATTCTCGCCGCCTTCTCACTGCTGCTCTGCGTGGCGACCGTGGTGCTGTGGGTACGGAGTGGGACGACCGAGAGTTTCGGGGTCGGCAAGGAAGGAACATGTTGCCTGTGCCTGCATTCCTCGAAAGGAAGTGTCGAGTTTCAGATGTACGCCTTCACACGCTGGCTCGGTGTGGGCAGCACACGACCGGTAGGGCCAAGGGAATGGTTTTTTAGCCACATCCGAGATGGTCGGATCGGCTATGTGTTCAATGGCTGGGCGAATTCAAGAGAGAGTCGTGACTGGACATGGGGCAATGTTGCGGATTACAGCGAAGCCGTAAAGGACGGTCGGGTGGTCTGTCGAATTGCTTTCTTCGCTCTGCCGCATTGGATTTCCGCTCTGATGTTCTTGGTTCTGCCGGTTCTGTGGGCTTGGCGGGCGTGGCGAAGGCGGCATGGGGCAAAGGTAGGGCACTGCCTGAAATGTGGCTACGATTTGCGGGCCAGCAAAGAACGCTGTCCTGAATGCGGGACGCCGATTGCCACCAAGGCCGAGGCCAAGGCATGAGACGATGGCTGTTCCACATCTTTGCCGGAGCGTCGATGCTGTTTTGCATAGCCACCATCGTCCAGTGGGTGGACTCTCACTTTGACCACGATTTCCTCTGGTACGGCCAGATCGGTAGATACATTGACCGCATCGGGATTATCACCGAGCCGGGACGGCTACAGTTATTTGCTGACATAGACAAAGACGCTACACCGGGTGGGAACGGGTGGAACTACACGCATTGGCCTCGCTATAACGAGAGCGCTGTTTACCAGCAACCGGTTTCATACGAGACGGTGTACTGGAACCGCTGGGGATTTCTCTTTTACGTGGACCGCTATTTTGGCCCAGTGCGTTCATGGGCGTTTTTTGTTCCTCACTGGTTTCTGGTTCTCGTCTTCGCCATCCTTCCTGCATGGTGGTGCATCGCTTTCGTTCGCCGCCGCCACGTACCCAGCGGCCACCTTTGCTGTCGCCAGTGCGGCTACGACCTGCGGGCCAGCATAGACCGTTGCCCAGAATGTGGCACACCAATCCCGGCCCCGAGCGAGGCCAAGGCATGAGACGCTGGCTGCTCAACATAGTTACTGGACTGTCGCTGCTGCTCTCTGTGGCGACCGTGGGGCTGTGGATCGAGAGTTACTGTGCCTACGACTATTTCATCGTGAGCAACTCAATCAGACGGGAATTCGTAGTGGCTTCGGGCACAGGCCGCATCGGCTTCGACTGCATCGTCTATGACTCCAAGAAAGAAAACCCCAGATTTCCCGCCCCCTATGAAGGGGTAGTGCAATGGCATCGTATGCCCGGGTGGGGGGAACTCGATGATTGGGGTTTTAATGGTTGGGCATGGGGTGGATTCCATGTGGAGCGGGATGCTCCTACATACACCGGGGCTGTATCAGTATCAGGCACGAGGCAGATAGGCACGATCAACGACATCCGCTTCCCGTATTGGTTCCTCACGCTGGCCACGGGCCTAACTGCAATCTGGCTGCTGCGCCGGGCATTGCGCCTGTGGCGACAGCACCGACGACGCAGAAGCGGGTGTTGCCAAAGTTGTGGCTACGATCTGCGTGCTCACCTGCCCGGTGACCGCTGCCCCGAGTGCGGCACTCCGATCCCAACAGGCTTTGTAAAGGAACGGATCACTTGAAACGCTGGTTCCTTAACATCCTCGCCATCTTTTCACTGCTGCTATTCGTGGCGGCACTGGCTCTCTGGGTGCGGAGCTATTGGCAGAACGAGTTATTCGAGTATGGGAACTCACGTGGAAGCACATTTCTTTGGACTTCCTGTGGCCAATTGCGACTGGAACACAACGTCCCCCTTTCTGGTGTTGAACTGACAACGCCGTTCGAGTTTCACTACTGGGTTGACAAGCCCGCAGTGAAGTTTGAACGAGTGCCGGGAACGAATGTCTACTTTTGGAATGTGTTTGGTTTTTCGCTTGTGACTGGCGAGCGATGGGGGGATTACCATTACGCTCTCTTCGTCCCCTTCTGGTTCGTAGCAGTGTTGTCCGCCGTCCTCACATTGTGGGGAACGTACCATTGGCGGCGAGTTCGGCGTCAATATCGCCAGCAGGCCGGACTTTGCGTGAACTGCGGCTACGACCTACGTGCCAGCAAAGACCGTTGCCCTGAATGTGGCACACCGACCTTGAGCAGAACGGGGAGACAGGAATGAGACGTTGGCTGAACCTGCGTAACGAGAAATCGTTGAAAACGTCCCTGCGGCTGAGGATCGGGCGCATCTTGATCTTCACACTGGCAATCTTTGTCGCCCATGTCTTGGCGTTGTTCCTGTTCTATCCGAGCGGCATTCTTGGCCGGATGATTCCTAATCCGTCTATTGTCTTCGATCTTGACCTCGGGTTCTATTTGCCGACAGTCACGGCACTTTGTCTCAATACGTTTATTTTTCACCGGTACTGGTTCAATATCGGCAAAGGAAGATTCTGGCTGGCGCTGGGCCTTGCCTGTGTGGTGACGTTTCTCTCGACGTTGACAGGAATGACTTTCACCTTCAATACCTACGGCTCATGAGGTTTGATCGGCAACCAGCTTGCATTCGCCCCGGAGTAGGACTGCTGCCCGAATGCGGGACGGCAATCACAATAGGAGCCAAAACATGAAACGGTCATGGTTGAATTCCTTCGCCAAGTGCTTACTGCTGACCACGGTGATCATCGGCGTATCCTGTACAAACAATCCTCTGCACAGGTCCCCTTCTGACGCCCGGCCCGCCAATACGTCCGTCGTGAACGAACCCGGCCCCAAAGTCACCCTTTTCACCCTCCAAGTACCCGCCAGCAAGGTTGTCTACATCATCGACAATAATGGCTCACTTTTGGATGATTTCGACTTCATCAAGCTTGAACTCAAACGTTCAGTTCAATCTCTCCAGTCTGGTCAATCTTTTGCGGTCATCTTTTTCAACGAGTTTGAATCCGCTGCCAACATCCTTGGTCCGAGTCATCTTCAGCCTGCCACGAAAGAGGTCTGCGGCAAGGTCGCCACTCGAATCGACAAGATTAGAGTGGAAGGAGGGGATGATGATTCTCCCAACGCCGTCAAAGATGCTTTTAGGAATGCCTTTGCCATGCAGCCCGACACGATCATCTTCCTGACGAACAGCGAGACCAATGGTTTACTCGATCTGGTTCGGCAACTGGACACCGCTCATGTCGTCCACATCCACACCGTCTGCATGTCCCCCATCGCTGATTATCAAAAGGAAATCCAAGAGCTTGCTCGCACTCATCACGGCATCTACAAGTTCCTTAATGAGACCGACCTAAACGTCCACTGACCTTATGAATTGTGTATCAGCAAAGACTGCCGCCTGATCTTGGAAACATCGCATGACCGTTCATACTCGCCGCAAACCCAACGTCATCCTCACTCTTGTCCTGCCTGTGGTGGTCTTGATCGGTTCGGTGGGTATGGGGGCGGATATCGTTTCTTTGAGTCTGCGACCACTCTGGAATTTGAATATCCAATTTCCAACCATTCTTAGTGTTATTCATTGGGTGGTTCCCGCCCTTGCTGTCGTGATCTGGCTGCTCTTGTGGCGGCGATTCCCCTACCTGTCTGCGCTGTTCGTTGTACTCTCGTGCGTCCTCATGCTCCAAGGGGTGATCTGGTATGCAGACAGTCGGCTGGATCGAGTCCCCACCACTCGATTCTTGACCACAATGGAGCAACAACACCTGTCCTTTCCGATTTTCCAGCAAGGTGATTCGGAGGGGGAAGCAATCTTCATCGAGAAATCACCGGCCCGGCTACAGCAACTCACCGAAGAACTGCGGCGGTTGAATGTCCTCCGATCTGCCCCGCCGAATCATCCAGCCACGCAGCCCAAGGCACCGGGATGATCTTCTCTGCCCGTTCGCACTTTCTGTAAATACAGGAGCGGGGTATTCTGATCGAGCGGACGCCGATGGCAATGTCGGTAGTGTGCCGGATGACTTGGCCGGTGACCCGACTGGATGGTGTATCAATGCCTGCTTCACGGATCATGTACATCGAAAACAAATCGGCGCAGAAAGCAGGCACTCATGGGGTCCAAGGGCCAGCAGTGATTGGGCGGGTGACGTTTTCGAAGACTGGCCGAACGTTGTACTACAAAGGCCGGAAGTTGATGAAGACTGGACGGGGATATAAGTACAATCACTTCGATGAGGAAACCGGGGAGTTGTTCTGGGTTTCGGGACCGAAGAAGAATGGGGAGGACGGGTTATACGGGTATCGCCCCGTACCAATAGATGAAGACGTGCGGGAGGAGTATTGGGTAAAGGTGAGAGGCAAGCCAACGAGAGCGGGCGAGGCGATGACATGAGGGAAGCAAACGTACAATCTCGTCTCACGTCCGAAAGGAAGGAGACACCATGAGAGGTCTGCATCTGCTCAACATTCTTGGCCTTGTCGTCGTCGGATTGCTGTGCCAAGTGGCGTGTTCAAGGGATACGACCACGAGTACGGCTACTGCACCAGCGGTCGAGTTGTTGCGCAAGAGGGCAGAGCAGGGGGATGCGCATTCCCAATTCAATCTCGGCGTTTGCTACTATAGCGGCAACGGCGTGGTGCAAGACCAGCGGGAAGCGGTCAAATGGTATCTCAAGGCTGTGGAGCAGGGATATGACAAGGCTCAACACAATCTGGGCTTTTGTTACGAAAGAGGCAGCGGCGTAGAGAAAGACCAGCACGAAGCGGTCAAATGGTATCGCAAGGCGGCGGAACAGGGACTAGCCGCCTCCCAATACAATCTGGGTCTCGCCTACGCCAACGGCACGGGAGTGGAACAAGACCACCACGAAGCGGTCAAATGGTATCGCAAGGCAGCGGAGCAGGATTTGGCCGCTGCCCAATACAATCTCGGCGTCTGCTACTATAGCGGCAGCGGGATGGAACAAGACTGGTATGAGGCAGTCAAATGGTTTCGGAAGGCGGCGGAACAGGGACTAGCCGCCGCCCAAAGCGATCTAGGATTCTGCTACGCCGATGGCAAAGGAGTTGGTCGAGATTGGCGTGAGGCGGTCAAGTGGCTCCGCAAAGCAGCGGAGCAGGGAGACGCCAAGGCCCAATGTGGTCTTGGTATCTGCTTCTTCAACGGCGATGGCGTGGAACAAGACCAACATGAAGCCGTCAAATGGTATCGCATGGCGGCAGAACAGGGGTTTGCTGCTGCCGAATACAATCTCGGACTCTGCTACTTCGAGGGCAAAGGGGTGAATCAAGATGGGCATGAAGCGTTCGGGTGGGTCCGCAAGGCAGCGGAGCAGGGAGATGCCAAAGCCCAGTGCTATCTTGGCCTCTGCTACGAGACTGGCAAGGGCGTGGAACCGGACAAGCGTGAGGCGGTCAAGTGGGTCCGCAAAGCGGCTGAGCAGGGCAATGCTATCGGTCAATATAATCTTGGCGTCTACTACGAGAATGGCACGGGCGTGGAAAAAGACCAGAATGAAGCTGTCAAATGGTATCGCAAGGCAGCGGATCAGGGTTTTGCTGCCGCCAAAGAGGCACTGAAGAAGTTCGCCCCGCCGCAACCAAGCCATGATGGGTTGTCTTTCACCTCACATTGCTTAATCTTTTTTACTTGAGCAGGAAGCTGACCCAACCCCACTGAACAGGAGTCAATCGACGAAAACCGTCTGTAAATTCGGTTCACTTCTCGTGGTGTCCCTAAAGGATTCGTGACCGCCCGCAGCGTGGGCGTTTGCGATTACAAATAGGGACCGTAATTTATGGGAATTGAAAGAACTCCGGGAGAGGCAATGGCGGAAATTATAGCTACTTTTCGCAGCAGTTTCATACTCTGGGGTGATTCTTGGAGGCTTTTCCCAGATCGGATCGAACATGATAGGTTGTTTTTCGGTTGTATTTGCGAACGGACCAGCGTACCCCTACGGTTACTAGGCACCAGAACCAAGACCTTTTTCCGTATCAATTCCAATATAATGGCTGGCGTGCTTGGCGTCAGTGTGTTTTCAATTCTGACTTATTATTCATGGAACATGTCAACAATCCTCGGAGGATATTTCGACATGTTATATGGGGCATTGGGTCTGCTTATTCTTTGGTTCGCCGAGTTTTTATACATGGTCTTGCATCCTGAATACTTTATCGCTTTTCCGGGCGAAGTCCCGATCTATATTCGATTCTCGAAACGTGAGACCAACATAGCGCAGGCATTCGCTCACCTTGTCGCAAAGGAGATCAGCAAAGTGCTCGAAGAGTGAATATTCTAAAGTGTGCTACTTACCGTAATGACCCGACACGAATGGCAATGAATAGGTGGACTATATCGCTATGGGAGGACGCTGATGCGCTTGCTCGGAATGCTGATTTGCGTGTTGTTTTGCTGCACACGTCCCGCCTACGGTTCCATCAATACGGGGTATAGCCTCGAATGGCTTTGCACCTTTAGACCGACTGTAGTCCACGTCGAGGTCGTCTCCGTCGCTGATTTAGAAACGAAGGACATTCGCTCCCGTCATTGGGAAAGGGGAAAACTCGTCTGCAAGACCCTCGAAACGCTCAAAGGCAAGGCCGATGAACGCATTACCTTCAGCACCGACGCCTGTACCCACCTCGGCCAATCCGGCACGAAATACCTTTTGTTCTTGGACCAAGACGAATCCCGCTGGCCCCCCAGCAAGGAACCGACTGTGGTCTACGCTATCAACCTCGACCAGCCAGCTACCGAGTTGTCCTCCGGGGTCGCCTACACGAAGGCTGGGGCCATCCTACGCACCAGCAAGGACATTCTCGATCTCGCCAAAGAATCCCTCGCCGCCAATGCCAAACGTCATCTCCCGCCGCCTCAACAACAGGTGGATCACCCGGAGCGTGCTCTGCATATTGACGCTCCCGGTGCAGCAGAACAAGCCCTGTGGGCCGGTAGTGCTACGCTTCTGGTGGTTCCTCCCGACCCCGAGTTCAAAGCCATCTTTCTCAAAGCCTTCCGCAGCCCCCACGGCCTTGATGATGGTATCATTTCCCTTTGTGCGCTTTCGTTCTATTTGGACGATCCCGAGGTCGTCGCCGCTGTGAAATCCGCTTTGAGTGACGCCAATAAGCTCACAGTGAGCCTCCGAGCGCAGACCCCAGAGCATCCTAAGGCTGAGGGCATTACGTGCTATCCAATTCGCCAATTAGCCTATGAACTTCTTGTGGCTGCTGGCCAAAAGCCCGACGAACTCAAGCAATTTTGTCCTTATTTCCACGGCATCATTTCTACGCCCAGTGGCGGCGTATCCACCCAATTTCGTGATCCAAAAACTGGACACACGCTATCATTCGACGAAGTGAAAACGCCGCCCGCTACAGCCACTCGCCCGGCCGCAACGCTTCCCAACCCCTCGTCGAGGCTGTGAGCAAAGTGCAATTGGGTAACCTCCGGTGAAGGAACAATTTGTCGTGCGACGAATCGGACAATTTCTGAAACTATGCGGGGTCTGCCTCTTGTGGGCATTCAGCATCGCAACGTGCATAGCAACGATTTACCTCTGGCCACGAAGCTACGGTAACTATGATGACATCTCCTATCGGTGGGCCGTGCCCGCCGGAACATACGATTTCGATATTCGACATAACAGTGGCCTCGTGTCCTCCCTTCTTCAATTGAATACCAACGAACGCCCGGTAGGATGGCTATGGAGTACGCAACCTTGGACCGCCCCCAAAGCTGCAATCGGAGGCGGCACGTGGGGATTCCGTTTCCGAAAAGGCTCAAGTCCATACACGTACGGAACTGCGTTCCCTTATTGGTTCGTTCTGGCAATCGGTTTGTCATGGCCTACGCTGTCTCTGACAATTCTGTGTTGGCGTCTACGAAGGCGTCGGCGAATGAGAGGCTGCTGTTCGCAATGCTCCTACGACCTGCGTGCCCACAAGATCGGCGACAAATGCCCGGAATGTGGAACAATCATCGCTGACCCACATTCAGAATCGGGTCTCGTACGTCTCCGTCGAAGACTGGCGGATACCGCCGTCACATTCTCGTGGGTTGCTCTTCTCGCCGGGCTGGGTATCGCAAGCCTCTATCCGGCTATCCTTATACACAAAGGAGAGATGGCTATAGCCCTCCCCTTCCCCGGAGTAGAATCTCGTTTGATGGCTAACTTCGCCGGTCTTGGCTGGTCATTTGATGGGCAGATCGCTGGCACTATCGTTCTACCGGAATCTGCATCAGGCGCTGCGGTCACTAGGCGCACCGAAGTCACCACATGGGGTGGCGATCCCGAAAGACACAAGTGGCTGGGTTTCTGCTATGAAAATGGTGATTCAGGAACCGTAGAGACGAGGCAGGGCATCCGGTTTGAACAGACCCGTTACCGGCGAGTACTTTATCTGCCATATTATCTGTCGCTCATCTTTCTTGTCCCGACTGCGCTTCGACTGACGATTAAATTCGTTCACCACAAAAAAGGCACACACTCATATGACTCCGCCAAGAAATAGACAGCCGATTCCGAAGTACCAGTCGATTACGCCCATACTGCCGTGTTCGATCAAGTGTCCTCGGTGTAAGCACGAAGCCACACTGGTTAATCCCTTCCAATTCGTGCGAGGACCAGAAGCCGATGCGGCAGCCGCTAACCCGCATATTCACGGTGTGAAACTCGGCGGCGGGTTCATGATCGAGAAGTACCCGAAAGAGTTTCCATGGAAGGCCCCGGAAAACCGCCGCCGCCGCAGTCAGATTTGCGCTCGGACCAAAGAGAAATGGGGAGTTTGCACATGCGGTTCATGTGGATATCGGGCCAAGCATGAGTTCCAGTGGCCTGAGGATGCCTACTACAAGACGGAAGTGCGGGGGCAGATGTTGTGGGCGTGGGGCCGGGATGAAGCCGAAGCATTGCGGGCATACATTGCCAGCCCTGACCGGAAGTTTACGGGAATCGCACGCACACACTTTTGGTTTCTGCGGCACGTTCCCAAACACTTTCTGGAAGTGAAACACCGAACGGAAGCGCTCAAGAAGCTCGACCGCCTCTTGGCGAAGGAGTAACGTGCTCGTGGATTGCTCTGCTCCAACTACCTTACGCCGCCATCCGCTTGTGCGTTGGGCCATCGCTTCGGTGGCACTAGCCATGTTTGTTCTCGCCTTGATTCACATTCCGCTAGTGCAGGAATGTATGTGGGCCAACCCCCGAGCATTTTGGATCGTATTCCTCAGCCCGTTGCAGGCCATTGCTGCTGCTTTCGTGGCGTGGTTTGTTTGCGGCCGATCTGGCCCAGTACGTCTCAGACCGGTCATTCTGGCCCTGTGCCTGCTAGTTCTGGTGAGCGCCGTGGGAATGCAGGCGGGCTCGATTCTGTACATCAAGGCGCACCCCGCCCTCAACGGCGGCGCTAAGGCAGCAGCGACACAGAATTCGCTGTTTCCGGCTCCCACCCATGAAAGCGGCACGCTTCTACATGTAATGCAGATGTTTAATACGCTGGCGAAGGAACCAGTTGCAGAAACAACGGAAGAAAAGGCATTACGATACAACGACTTCGATCCGAAGGAACTGCCGAATATTGTGCTTCAGCCAGCAATGATTCCACCGGAGTTCTCTCACATCTGGCTCAAGAAACTCCATTGGTGGCCGCAGATCAATATGGAACAGCAATCGGTTGTACAGGCAGAGCCAGCAACCATCTGTCGCTACACGCAAAACGGATTTAATGTTCAAATAACCGAGGATGTTGTTCGAACGGTCTTCATCATCCAACCTGTCGCTGGAAAACTCGACATTACACCTGACGCTGCGATCAATAATCTCCCAGCTTGTTACCGGACAATATTTCAGTCGATGGTATTGAATCGAAAACTGCCGTCATACTTCTCAAAAGAAGATTACTCGATGGTGGGAGGAGGCACCTTGCATAGGTATGAAGGAATGGACTTGAACATACCTGCTACTATAAGCGGTGCTCCTTTCTTTGGTGTTGCATACTGGACGGATTCGGTATGCGTATTCGCAATCACTCGTACTCATCCCGAAACTGGCCGATCAAAAGGTGCCAAGTCCCTATTCATCACAACACCATCGTCAAGGGAATATTTCGCCCTAGAGCACACCGTGTGCTACTCACCTCAATGAACAGACATGAATGGCAATAAATAGGTGGAAGACCATGACCGCCAGTAGATTGAGGGTACAATCCCAGTCATGCGACGACGTTGGATCATCCGTGGAATCTTCATGCTGCCGATCCTGCTCTGCGTGGTCGGGTGGGGGTGGAGTGGGATGCAAGCTACCACATTTTATTATTCGCTCGATGGCCGTTGGATGGCATGCGGTCACGGGCAGGGTGTCGTCTATGTTCAATTGGCGTGGGACGGGAGAATTCCGGTTGGTAGGAGAATTCCGGTTGGCTGGTTGTGTCTCGTATCTCCCGTAAATCCTATCCGGTTCTGGCCGACGGACCAGCACAATTTAAACGACTATAATCTGCTGGGTTTCTATTATTGCCATAACCATTATGTGTCGAGTTACGAATATACCCCTGAAGCTTCCCGTGCAAGTTCTTACAGCTTGGGGGTTCCCTATTGGTTTCTCATAGCCGTTTTCTCGTGGGTGTTATTCATCGTCTGGCGAAAGACCCGACCCAAGCTTCATCCCCCATCGGCGTTTCCAGTGGAAATCGCTGCGGCTACGAACCTAAAGCAGACTAGGGGAAGGTGATCGCAGCATGCAGAAAGCAGAAATTAGTCCATCCATTAAATCACCAGCTTGTCGGAAAAGTAGTTAGGGAGCACAGAATGGTAAATATTGAACAGGATGTTCGCACTCGATATCTAGACAGGCTGAGCGATTCAACATGGATTGATGACGATCCACGGATGGACTATGGGATATGTGCAATACCCTATTTCATTTCGGCTTTTCAAAAGGAGAGCGATCCAACAAATCGAGCCAGATTGGTTCGCATAATTTGGCAGTTTCGTGACGCAGCGGCGTTTGCGACTCTTGCGGCGGCCTTAGACGATTCTAGCGACGACGTATGGAAAGATGCTCTCGATGGCTTAGTGACGCTGGGCGGAGATCAGGCGTTGACGATTCTCGCAAAGGCCCGTGAGGTTCTTACAGCCAATCCCACTGCCCAAGAGAAACTTTCATGGATTGATGAGGCCGCAGATCAGATTCGACAAAAGGAAAAATAACGGCATATTTGAATATCGTCAGATGCTGTCCCGCCGATAGCTGTGCTACTCACATTAATGACCCCACATGAATGGCAATAAATAGGTGGACTCAGTGGCGATCTCGGTCATCGTCAGCAAACACCACTCAACGATTCTAGCGGGCTTTAATGCGGATACGCCAAGGTCCTCCGCCTGTCTGAGGCAGTAAAATCTGCGGGTACTCCGTTTATTGAGCAGTTGGATGCAAAGGTATTCGCATCTCTGCCAAGGTAGCACCGCTACTCCATGGATCGAGCCAGCTTAGCGACCCAACCGCACCGAACAGGAGTCAGTCGATGAAGACCGTCTGTAAATCCGGTTCACTTCTCGTGGTGTTCTTTGTGTTGTATGCCGCCTCTGCCGGATGGGCCGGAGGTACATGGGAAGTCCGCATTCCCGCCTCCCAACCCAACATCACTCCGATATTTGATTTCATAAAGGACATGCGACATGCCTTTGAGGACTACTCCGAAGCACGAATGCCTCTTCAGCAACGAGAGGCTTGGGCCAACCGGATCGAGGAGGTCTGCAAGGCTACCAAACCCAGTGCCGCAGATCAGGTCGAACTCTATGTTCATGCGTGCTATGAATGCACGACCAAACTGACATCCATGAATATGGGCGAGAAAAGATTTGAGATGTGCCAGACGATTGTGGTCGGATGCCTGCCGTATGTTGACGCCGTGCCAGTGCCGTTGGCTATGGATTTGGTCAGGCAAATGAGCTACTCCCTTGATCTGGACAGCAGACCGCTGACCCCCCAGTCCGGGGCCGTCTATCGCAACACCTTCGTGGAGTATCGGCTCAGAGTATGGCGGCGAATTGTGGGGGAAATTGACCCAACGTGGAAAGAAGACGATCCGAACAATAGGGTGTTTCTCAATACGTCACCACCCGGATATCTGATGGTTGGCATTGCACCCGACTCCATCAAAGAACCGGAAATTCGGCAAGCCTATGAAAAAAAGCTTGCGGAGAATAGTCGTAGGCTAGAAAGAAATAGCCAGCAGATCACCGCTAGACGGAATGCTGAAACATGGCGTAAGAGGGCCTTGAACGAAGATATCGTCACCCTGTACGAAAGATTCCCTGTGAACAATGAAGACTGGGATGCGCTGAAGGCTTATCTGCGGGTCTACGTGTCCGATGCCGACCTTCGGCAAGAGCTTTATACCAAATGCAGAAGAGTCGCTCGTGCAGCAGGCCCTGATTGAGCCAACGGTTGCATAAATGAAACACACGCCGCTCTTGATCGGACATATACGGAATCTGAGCTTGGATTAAGTCTTTGACACCTAAGAGAAGGAGTCTTGTGATCGACACAGGCAATCATGGTGACCCTATCGACATAAATTATCGAAGAGTATCCCCAGCGATAAGGCAGGCGCCCAAGCTATCGAAGCTTGCTATTACTTCGGTTGTGCTATGTGGAATGCAAATTCCATTTGTATGTGGCGGGGGTGCGGCCATGTTTTCCGGGGTATATCGATATTGGCATTCTCAAGTACCTGTGACGATTCAGAACGGCAGTCTGTATGTCATGCCAACAATTGCGGTGATTTGCGCCGCTTCCGCTTGGATATTGATCACTAGAAAGGCGTCACGACTGACAGGTAGGCTCGTTGCTAGTATCGGATTTGCTTTAGGCATTCTCTGGCTTGCAATAATTTATCTACTAAGCATGGTTCATATTCATTAGCACTGTTCACGGTGGCCGAAGCCAGAATCAGAATGAGTCTGGCGCAGATGGGGTCGGTGGACGAGTTAGAAAAGAAACTGGCCGCAGGTGATCGTGGGCTGCATGAGCCGAATGCTACAAATTGACCTTTTCACTCTCCCGGCGTCCACCCATCGACCTTCCAGCCTCCGGAAGTCTTCTTGAACTCGACCAATATGCCGCCATCGGTCATCCTCGGCCCCGGCGAGGGGTGCGTTAATACGGTGGACCGGCATTTTTCCTTCCGGTCTTTCGAGCAAGGCCAAGATGTCCCGCAGAGGCACAGGTGCGTACCTGTACTCCCTTCCATTCAGAACGACCCGCTGCTTACCGGCATCGACGCTTCCCACGGCCTCGACGTGCTTGAAGGGTCGGCGGTCAACATTCCAAATGGAGTCCTTGCTATAGGTTCTCACCACGACGGCAGCGGCATCGCCTATGGGCTTGGTGGTGTCGAGCGTGATCTGCGGAAGCTTTTGAATCGGCTGGTTCGAGATGAGCAGATCGACGTACTCGCCGAGATCGTCGGCACTCAACCAGTAGGCATAGCAGTTCACCGGCTGTATGGCCGGTTGGCTGGCGGTTGATTCGGCCAGAACCACACCGGCCAACCACAACAGCAGCACCGACATCACGACCAGCAGCAAAGTTTTCATGGGCGTCACCTCTGATGGCACTATCGCTGGTCCTCAGCGGGCGGGCTGCGAAGCAGCAGACTTGTCCGTGATTTCGACGGTCAGTTCCTTGGTCGTGGCCTTGCCGACCCAGTTAGGCGCATCCTCGGGGCCTGCTTTGGTGTTTTCATAGGCCATGCTGATGGTGTACTTCCCCGGCTTGAGGCCATCGAAGTACCAGATGCCTCCGGCCCCGTCCGAGCCGATCAGGCGGAACTGGCCGAGCTTCCCGTCCAAGGGTTGGAGTTTGGCACTGCGGTCCACGGTCCCGTTCTGGCCCTTCTCTACGATCAATGGTGGGCACGGGGTGGTGCCATCACGTCCACCGTCGATCCGCAGTTCCTTGCCTGCTGCATCTTTCATACTGATGGTGATGGTGTCGAACAGATTCAACGTCACGGCCTTGTCGGTGTGGTTGGTGACCTTCAAGACCAAGGGGATCGGGGTTTCCTCCTTCTCGACTGGCATCATCCACACCACGGGTGCCACGATCTGAAAATCCAGCCCGTTGACCCGCACCGCCTCACTTTCTTTGATGTCGCCCGTGGCCCGTTGGGTGGACGGCTGCGTGGCCGGGGCCTCGGCCCATGCGGCATATGCCATGACGAGGATCGTGACCCCAACCAGCCAAACAGGGATTTTCCACATAGCAGTTCCCTTCTATTACTCCCCCGGCGTCCACTCATTGAATTTCCAGCCTTCGGACGTTTTCACGAACTCTAACCCGTGTTCCTTGGCCTCCGGACCCATGGTGGCGTTGACGGTGGTTTCGGACTTCTTCACCCACCGCAACGGCCATTTGGCCCACACTTGCTCTCGGGCCTGCATTTGCTGGGCCGTCAGGGCATCGCCTTTCTCGCCTATGAGCGACTGGAGTCCCTTGGCCGTGGCCACCGCCCCCAGCGCCTTCTTGTCGCCCGCCTGCAACGTCGCCAGCACCTTCTGCCATGCCGCCTCGGCAGCAGCAAGCACGGTCGTGTCCGTGATCTCGATGGTCAATTCCTCGGTCGTGACCTTGCCGCTCCAGAAGGGCACGTCCTTTGGGTCCGTAGCGAGCGGACCATAGGCTTTGACCGTTTGCTCGCTGGCCTCTGCCGTGTTTTCATAGGTCATGAAGAGCGTGTATTGGCCCGGCAACAGATCATCGAAAAACCAAACTCCCGCCAAGCCATCTGCGCCGCTGAGCCGGAAGGTGCCTTCCGTCGCACCGACTGAGAGGGTGGCATGACGGTCGATGCGGGCGCTTTTGGTTTTCGCCACGACGACCGGCTTGAACGGAAAATCGGAATCGCCGTCCCGCTGGATGGATAACTCGTTGCCCACCGCATCCTTCAAATGCACGCAGTCGCCTAGATTCAGTTGCAGGGCCTTATCCGAGTGGTTGCTTACCCTTAACTCCAAGGGGATGAAGGTCGTTGGCTGCTCACTCATGGGAATCCGCCAGATCAAAGGGGCGATGACCTGAAACTCGGCTCCGTTGACCCGCACCGGTTTAGATGCTTGCGGAGTCGGGACACCTTGGTCGCCGATCTCGAATTCCACGGGGCGGCTGGCGATCTGGCCGGTCCAGAATGGGGGTCTTGGTCGTTGGAGGGTGGAATCAGCCTTCAAGTCCATCTGCAAGGTGAAACGGTAGCGACCCGGAGGCAGGTTTTCGACCGGTAGAATTTCCCGTCCCTGCTTCTTGTCCCATACATACTCGAAGGTTTCCGCTCCGCTATGGTCCAGTACCCCCGGAACCTCCCGGCTCTGTCCTGCCTTCATAGGCGTCGGGTTGAACGGAAGTCGGTCCTCGGCAGAGAGCCGGTGGACCTGCCATGCCCCATTTTGACCCTGACCCTCGATGCGCATCTGCCAATCCCATTGGTAATCAAGGTCGAAAAGCTGGAACGGCTTCTTGGAAGTATTGGTCAAACCTACGGTGAACGTCAGGGGTTCGTTCACGGCGAAGGTTGCCTTGGGTAGCGTGACCTGCACCGCTAGGCCGTCTTTGACGGCAGGCTCCGAGACGATAGCGGAATGGTCCGTGATTTCGATGGGCCATGGTTTGGTGGTGGCTTTGCCAACCCAGACCGACGGGTCTTGGGCATCACCCTCGGCGTTTTCGTAGATCATGCCCAGCGTGTATTTGCCGGGTTTCAGCCCATCGATGTGCCACGGTTTGAACTGCCCATCCACGCCGCTGAGCCGGAGGCTGCTCTGTCGGTCACTGACGAGCGTCAGTTGGGCGGGACTTTTGAGGTTCACACACTGGCCTTGCGTGAGTAGCGGAGGCTGGCTTGGGAAGTTGCCTTCTTGCTTGTCGGCTACGACCGAAAGCGTTTTGCCCGCTGCATCCGTGAGGACGATGCGGCAGGTGTCCAGCAAGTGAATGTCCCGGTCGGTTTGATTCGTCACCTTGAGGGCCAACGGGATGCTGATCCGCAGGTCGCCGAGAGGCACGATCCAGACCCTCGGGGCCACGAGTTGAAAATCCACTCCATTAACCCGCACGGCCTCACTTTCTTTGAGATCGATCTTGGCCGGTTGGGTGGATGGCTGCGAGGCTGGGATATCGGCCCACGCATACCCCTTGTCAAACAGCATGATCGCCACGAGGAGAACCATGATCTTCCACATCGTTTTGCCTTTCATGTCCTGTCTGCTGGTCACTTCTTGACTTCGACCGTGACGGTGTTGGAGGCGATGGAGCCGCCCCAGAGTGAAGTTGTCTTGCCATCGGGCGTGGTCTTCGTGACTGCGGCCTCTTCATACAATCCGGTGATCGTGTAAGTGCCGGGGGTGGACGTATCGAGGCCATGAGCCTTGAGCGATTTGAGCGCCTCGCCTTTGCCCGGATAAGGCAGGTGATACGACTCGTTGGCCGTAACGTCTTCGGAATGGTCACTGTTGAAATAAAAGGGCAGTTCCTTGGGCCGGAGAATGCTGGTATTGCCGTCAGGTGTGGTAACGAAAAAGCCATGATTGCGGTAGCCTTTGGAAAAATCGCCATCCCAAACATGAACGATGTCGGGGTCTGTGCCGAAACGCTGAGGGTGGGCATCGGGCATGTTCGCAAGATGCAGTTCAAAGTCGATCAGAATGTCTTCGCCGGGCTTGATCGTGGCGGCTTTCGGCGTGATGGTCGCTTGCAGGCCATCCACGATGTCGCCACCGTCTTTGCCGCCGAGGGTGGCGGAAAACCAAGTGACGATAGAGACGATGGAGAATTCGTCCGTGCTAAAGGGTACGGAGGAGAACGTGACTTTGACCGTCGATGTGGCAGGAATTATGGCGAGGATGTACTTCTTGGAACGGGCCTCGGGTATGTCTTCGGGGCCGTTGTCCCAGCGACGGAAGAAATTCAATTGAGGCGGGTTGGCCCCAAGGTCAGACCCGGAAAGGGAGAATGTGTCTTTGGGGCGGCTGGCGCTATCGTAAACCAGCACGACATTCTGCTTGGCGAAGTCGAGCATGGGGTTTTCCGTTTCGAGCGCCCGGTTGGGCAAGAGCTTCTTGAATTCTTCCCAGCGAGTCTCAGAACGGATAAATAGCACCCCATGATGGCCAAGTACCGCAGTGATCTTGGCAACGTCTTCCGGCTTTGCCAGCGTATCGGTGCTGACTCTCGGTGTTGCAGCGGGCCGGGTGGACGCAGTGTCAGCCCGTGCGCAACCTTGGATTAGCAGCAACAGGCAGATGACCACAGCGATCTTCTTCATCATGGACTCCTTGATGCAGCCTCGGCAGCGGGGTCGTAAGCGATTGGACGCACGAGAGGGCGAGGGGTTCGGAGTTGCCTTACCCACCCTTTGCCCCTTGCGCAACGGCCTTGCGGATGTCCTCGCTGGAGTCATACCGGCACTCCTCTGCCATCCACTCCGGTATCAACTTCCTCGCCATCAACACCTCTACTGCTTCGGCACGGCAAATCGAGCAGCGACACCGTTCATAGACCTGAAGCAGCGAGGGCAACAACTCAGCGCCCACGTTGGCTTCGAAGACCTTCACCGCCGCATGGCACATCCAGTGCAGTTCGTCCTCATCGGTCTGTGCGATCAAGAGCGATTCGATCACTCGTTCATCCCCCGCCGCATAATTCAGGGCGAGCAGTCGCACCACGTCTCCATCGCCCTTTCCTTGCTCAATGACTTTCATGGCATATAAACGCACTGAATCATGTTGGATATGTTGCAGCGCTCTGCGAGAGGCCGTGGCGATCTCCGTGTTGTCATCGGCTGCAAGCTCGATAAGTCGCTGAGGGTCAAGGGGAAAGCGTGACCGAGCAAATATCCGCAGGTATGCCAGCAGCCGCTCGGGATCGCTTTCCTGCATTACATCGGCAGCGGCTTCCCGCAGACTATCTTCGGCAGCATTTCGTCCCCAAATGAACAACCAGTGACGGGGAACATCGCTGGGTTTTTCAACGATCCTCTGCCGCAGTTCGGCATAGGTCCAATTCTTCCAAACGGATGCGGTGGGAGTACGTTCTTTGTCCTCTCGTTCCCACCGCTCGTAGAGGGCCATGTACCTGCCGATGTCGGGGTTCGTCTGGGCAGCTTGTGCGACCTGCGCCATCACTTCGTCACCCAAGACCTCTTTGGCTTCGCTGAGCAAACTGTAATCTTCCCAGTATTCGGGATGCGTCTTCGACCACCGACCGATCCGCTCCAATACGAAGAAGAGGCCCGTAATGCCATCGAGCCGAAATATCTGATCGGCCCCGACGAAATGGTCCTCGGCATCATCTTGCTTGAACTTGGCGTACATGGCCTCACGGGCGGCAGCGTTGCCATCTTGGGCCAAGAGTCGGGCGAGATGATAGAGGTGGCAGGTGTCCCCGAAGTCCTTCGAAGCTAACAGGCCCATGGTGATAATTTCTGCAAAATACTCGGGGGCGTTCGTGAGCCGGATGATCTCGTAGACATACTCGGCCCGGCTTCTCTCACATTGACGATCATAAGCCGTGTTGTGTAAGCAGACATGTCGAATCGCCTCGGCATAGGGCTGCCATGGATGCTCTTTCAGCCAGAGATGGACCCGTCCTAGACCATTATTGATTGCGTTAGTAAATGCCTCGATATCCATCGTCGGATTATAATCATGGAATTCGTCGCAACCAGTCCACCGGACTGACGTTCGGAACCGCCGCTCAAACAAACAGAAAAATGATGCTGGGGTAGCCCGGCCCCATCCCCGCCCTTTTTCTAAAAGAGCACTCGCCACTGCACGGACTGTCCTCTCGCCCGTTCAAGGCCATTGTGATTGATTCCGGTCATGTACTCGGCGAAAAGATTTGGCTGCGGGATTAAGACTGAGAGGCAATTCCCGAAAGAGAACTCCGGAGCCTGAATGTCCTCCACGACTCTGGCCTGCTCCATTACAATGCCTCTATGGATACCACCAAGCATTCGCTCAAGGTTGAAAACCCGATGCTCCACGAGATGGTCATTCCAAAATCACGAAGCGGCACTGTTCTCTATTGGATCATGACCAGCATCGTTGTGTTCTTTGTCCTCTTGTCCGTCGCCAATCTCATATGCGGCGTCTCGATGGTTGCATCGGGCCTTTGGATCGTGTTCGTCACGTTCATGGTGCGGAGCAGTGTTCGAGAAGCACATGGTGTCCACAGGTATTTGACCAACCTGCTGGGCGGATTGGCGGGCAGGCAATTTGTCGAGAGCGCCCCGGAAGCAGAGCCAGCGAAGGAAGTGCGTTTCGGCTTCTTGCTCTTTGGCCATCGCTTTATCCGAGAGACAGTGGCTCTCGACAGGATTGAGTCGGTCGAGTGGAGTACCGGACAGGCCACCAGCATGGCCGGGCATGATATGAACGACTGGAGTATCTGCCTGTGGTATGTCCTCGACGAAGCCACGAGCAAATCAAGACCGCCTAACCGAACGAAGAACCGGTGGCTCGTGATCGTAGGCCCTGCAAGGCGAAAACAGGAAACCGAAGCCTTGGGACTTTCATTCGTCACCTTCCTGCGCAACGTCGGCGTTGCGCTGATCGAAGGCGAGAATGAAGCTCGTTTTGTACGAGGTGGGCAGGCTGACAGGATGGAGGGCAAGCCGTGAGCACCACCTTCGATGTCTATCCCTCGACGGACCTGATTCCCTCCTTCGCCCAACTGCTGACGGTGGCGACCAACCATCTCACCGCCTTTCTCCGCAGCTATGACATCACGACACCAGTGACCTTGGATGTCGCCATGCGGCACAAGGCCGATGAAACGAACCGAGATTTGCCTTTCGATCTGAACGCCCCTGCTTGGTGGCCCAATGACCACTACGCTTGGTTCTTCGTGCAGGGTGTCCCCGGTGGAACCGACGCCTACGCTCGGATCATGAACGATCTGCACCGTGAGTGCTTGGTCGAGGAAGTCGCAGGTGAAAAGGGATCAGGACTAGGCGACCTGCCCAAGCGGAGTCTTCAGATCGGTCGATACTGGGCTTTCCGTCGCTCGGCGGGCCAACTGGCGATCACCAACGTTGCCTATGTCATTCTCGCCGCCTCGTTGGCCGAGTTGACCAATGGCTTCGTTCACTCCAGTGACTTGGCATGGGATTACCGACTCCTTCCGGCCCAGCCTGCGGAGTTCCTGAAATGGTACTTCCGCCCTGAGTTGGCCACAGACGCCAACTGCAAGGACTGGTCACAGCGGTGCATCAACGGCATCGCCGAGGAATTGCAGAGTGCGCAGAAGTTTGGACGTGCGTGAACGCACCCCGTCGAATCTGTTGGAGGCAATCGTCAGTGTTTCAATTCCGACTGCGACCGGTTGACGAGATTGAACCTTGGGGACCGCCCCCAAGCCTGCACTATTTTGGGCTGACGGATGGGTGCTACTGGATTCAGGTCGGCCGAGATGAGTTGTTCCGCTACACGCCCGAAGTGCTGGCGTGCTGGAAAGCCGAAGCCGCTGAACAGGGCAAGACACTTGAAACTTTCGGCGAGCCCTACGACGCCTATCAGGTCATGCGATTGGAGGCAGACTTGGCTGACGTGCTCCCCCATGCCCTTGAACCAGTGCCGCCCGATATTGCGGCACATATTGACACTGTGCATGAATGGCGACGAACCACCGGAGCGAGTCCTGTACCTGAAGCGGTCCTCCGTGCCTTTGCGGCCAAGGACGGACGTGGCTTCAGCGATGCCGAAGAGATGCTCTTTGCCGCCACGGGGTGGTGGGGAGATCGGCAAATGCCGGTCATGCACCTGCGGTTCAGCCCCGTGATCCACATATGGAGCCAAGGGGAGGAAGTCGAAGTCCGATGGGACAACCGGAGCCATCGCTACAAAGGATTGCCGGTGTGGACGGCCGAGTTCGGAGCGTACAAGTTGCCGAGAGCGGCTTTTCTCGAAGCGGTTCGAGACTTCCGGCAACGATTTGTTGAGCAAATGGGCGAGCGGGTGCAGAGCATCTGTCGAAACTGGACCCGCCCCAATATAGCCATTGACCGAGACCAGCTACGGCAGGAACAGGACGAAATGGAGCGAACACTGCTGCCTAGTTCGTCCTTTGCCACGGCAGAGACAGACTGGGATGCCGTGCGGCGAGTTGTGAAGCGGATCAGCGAGGACGACACTGGTGCGTGATGGTCATGGTGTATTTACGCTCAACCTTGGTGGCTGACATGGACAAAGACCGGAAAAAAGAACTCAGGAAGCTGAGCAAGCAGATCGTCGAGCAGCACTCAGCCGAGCTTCGACGTGATTTGGCCAGCCGGAATTCTGCCCCTTTCGGCAGCGATGAATACCTTCGCAATGAGATTGCTCTTCGTCAGAGAGAACGCAGCGATCAGGGTCAGCCTGCTCCTGACGCTGACCTGCTGGCTCGTCTCTGTCCAGAGCTGCGCATTCTGCTCGATGCCGAACTAGCGGCCGGGAACCGGGTTGTGGAAACCTTTGGCGGTTGGCCGGTGGCGGGAGCCGTCTTCGTGATGCTCGCCGAGCCCTTCCGCAAGCGTTCAGTAACGCTTCCGGCCGATGTTGTGTTCCGAGAGATCAACGACCCTCATTGGTGGAAGGCCGAGTATGACCACGAACCCACCCATCATGTACTCGCCTGCCGATTCTAAGACTGGAGACCCGATGAAACGTAGCGTTCTAGTCACGGCGGTCGTCGTAGTTCTGCTGGGAATTGGTGGACTGGTGCTCTGGCAGAAGGGCAAGGCCACCCCGGCTCCAGAATCAGGAACCGTCCAGTGGGTGGACCCCAACACGATCCAGCCCGGCCCCATCCAGCACGAAACGTTGACCGAAGGGCAGTTGGCTCGAATCAAACGTATCCACACCACGTTTGCCGAAATCCAAGGCGTGACGCTGGAGGCGACCATCGAGGACTTTAAGCGTGATCTTCATGTGGACCGGGAGATTGCCATCTGGGAGGGCATGGCCAAGGCGTACGAGAAGTATGTTGCCGCCAACCCCCGAAGCCTCGACGCCAAGAAGGAAGCTTTCAAGGTCATCCTGATGCGGTCGATGGCTTCGGAGGACGAGGCTATTGCCCATCTGAAACTCTCCGTGCTCACTGAGCAGGAGGCTCGGACGATCATGCGCAGTTATCCCGTGTCGGAATGAGGTGGACGCACACGAATGAATAATTTTGCCAACACGCTCTTGGCTGCTCTCCGTCAGATGGATGCCGAAGCCAATACGACTTTCAAGAATTCGCCCACGGGGCTGAATTTCTACGGGGGATATTTTCGTCCCACCTTAAAACGTCCACCGACTGAAACCAGTTGGACTCGCCGACTCAAAGAGATACTAACGACTGTGGGATATCCCACGAAAGCCGAAGTGCATTATCCCGGTTCAAAGCGGAAATGCGATAATGTTGTGACGATGCCTGACGGCAGTTTGTTGTGGCTGGAAAACAAAGGAGCGTGGAAGCAGTACTGGATCGACTACGGCAACACTGGCATCTACCGCTCATACCTGTTCCATCCGCTGAAACCCGGCTTGATGAAGAAAACCCATACGGTCCCACATGATCTGCAGAAATTGGCGACACTCAAGAAGCCAGACGCCCATCGAGTTGGCTATCTTCTGATCGGTTTCGATTCCGTGAACGCACCGATGCAAGATGATGTTTGTGAACTGGCAGCCTTGGCGAAGCTCGACGCCGCTCGTTGGATGGCCTTCACGACTTCGTGGTCGGATGGCTATCGTCCCGGCCAATGCATTCATGTGTGGTTGTGGACTTCGGAAGTGGCCTAACATTCGACACGGCTTAGAATCAACGGGTTCCGACTAGCGACTCTATGGAGTTAACATGGCAAAGAAACTTGAAAGCTGGCTGGCAGATATATTTCCCGGAAGAGAAAAGATCGGCTCGGCATATTCCCATTTGTCCGACCGAGAGTTGGCCGTTGTAGCTGCGAGCGTTCTTGACTTGGCTTTAGCCGAGTTGTTAAGCAAGCGGTTGAAGAATTACCCAAAGGAATGTGAGGAGTTCTTGGGTCTCAATGCAGATGGTCGTGCGCCTTGCGGATCATTCGGGGCACGCATCCAGCTTTCGCTTCTAACGGGCATCATATCGACAACGATAGCAATGGCTCTACGGGATGTGAAGAACATACGGAACAAGTTTGCTCACCGAGTTAACTGTACGTTTATTTCACCGGAAGTAGTTCCATTGGTTCTTAGTCTTCTTGATCGCTTGATGGACACTTGTGAAGAAGTTGTAGAACCAGAAAAGGCCTTGGAGTTCCGAAAGAGACTCAAAATTGTGATGCATGCACATAAGAAGGATTTTCACGTAGACCCTAAACTGGGTGCGGAAGTTGTTCGTTCTGCGCTCACGGCTTATCAGATTCAACTCCACAAAACGGCTCAAACGCTCGCACAGCTTACTTAGCTCAATACAAGAAGACTCAAACCCTTGTCTCCCTCACCCCTTTCCGGCATCATCCCATTCAAAGGAGGCGTCATTCAAATCGTCCAAGTACTTCGTGACTTGGTTCAGAAACAAGCCCGCCGTGAAGTGAAGAAGAAGAATACGGTGGTGAACGTCGTTATTTTCCGAAGCCCCCGCAATCGCTTCGACTTGGGCGGCACGCTTTAGCGAGTTGGTGACACCCACGAGATAATCAAGTCGAGGTAGCTGGATTCAAAGGCATTTTGGAACAGGAAGACTGCATGACACCAGAAGAGGAAGTAAGAGCCGATTTAGCAGACGAATTATTTGGGAACGCTAGAGACTTCCTGAACCAAGGTCTCGTCTTCCTCCTCTCCCACCCGGCGAACGATAAGGCTGCGAAGTTTTTGATCGTAAATCTACAAATGAGCCTAGAATTGCTCATTAAGTGGCATCTGGTCACAAATGTTGGCACGCAGGCCATCTTTGAGAAACCGCTTGCAGGTATAGCCGACCTTCGGAAGAGAATTTGGGCTGGGGAGCTACGCTCCAAGGATTACAATCCGCTGAAGCAGCAATTCATTTCCCTGAATCAGAATCGCTTGCAGCCGCCAGATATCGAGCTTCTAAAAAAGTTCCAGACTTACCGAAACCGCATAGTTCATGCGTTCATGTCGCTGACCCACGAACAATCAGTAATATTGGCCATCGATATGGCTTTCAAGGTGATGCGAAGGATTATCGGAGACGACCCACATGCTCCTTTCACGGGCTACATCGACAAGGAGCTTTACAAGAAGCTTATGGGGTACAAGCCGTACATTGAGAAATCAGAAGAGGAAGCAGAGCAGTGGTCAGAGGACGATGTGTTGTTGTGCTGGGAATGCAAGCATCAATCACTCGCTGAAATACATCAATATTACTACTGTTTCTGCTGTGGTATCAGCGTTCCCGACGATGCGATCGGGTATGTGAAGTGTCCATTCTGCGATGAGAAGGCCTTTGCTTACGACACACTAAACGTCAAAGACCACGGGACGACAGGGCGATGCCTGAATTGTGATGAGGATGCCTCTGTTGATGTGTGCGTCCACTGTGACGCACCGGTCTTCGTTGAGCTTGGCGGCAGGCATGGCAAGAAAGGGTGGTATTGCGAACTCTGCGAAAGTTTGGCTGACGAGGTGTGACCGTACCTCGCTTTCAGTAGCACGTGGAACGAGTAGATCGCAGTCCAGAACTCGATCATCGCTGAGTAGCCGAAGAAGTACAGGGTCGCCACCATCATCACGACCTCCGTCCAGCCACCGATTGGATATCCGCAGCAGCAAGGAGGCGGGTTTATTGGCGCATCTGACCGAGCCGATGGACTTCAAGGTGTTGGAGAGGATGCTTCCATATCCTGTGGCGATGATATTCCTTGACGGCGGATTCGGGTCTTGCGTTGTAGTTTTCGTTGGACGATAAGGATTAACGTGAACGCCTACCTCGTCAGAATTGGCGTCGATCAAGCCTTTGGCGGCTGGAACGCCCCTGTCGATCCCGCCACCGGCGAATTCGTCTATGTTCCGATTCCCGAGAGTGCCACTGAGTTCCATCCCACCTGCTGCCGCAGACTCAAGGAGTTCCAGCCTGCTCTGGAACAATTCTGTAGCCTACGGCATATCGATCTGCACGCCGATCTGCGATGCGATCC
The DNA here is from genome assembly GCA_903845195.1 of uncultured Phycisphaerales bacterium. GTDB lineage: Bacteria > Planctomycetota > Phycisphaerae > WQYP01 > WQYP01 > CAIMWO01. The sequence goes on along the minus strand of CAIMWO010000052.1, from coordinate 63,016 downwards.
CGACACTTTCAACCAGCCGATCCATCTCGATCCTGATTTCGGCTACCTGACCTATGGTGACGACGGCAGCAATCGTGGCGCTGGGATCAAGACGCTCATCGATGGCGACATGCTCGTTTTCTATGCCGGGCTTCGGCCGGTCAGCCAGTGTGGCCACAAACTCCTGTACGCATTGGTCGGCGTCTACGTGGTGGCCGAAGTGGTTGCGGTCCCATCAATTCCTCCTGACCGTTGGCACGAGAATGCTCATACCCGGAAGGTGAAACACTGGGCGCACGACATCGTGGTGCGGGCGAAGACCGGCGTGTCGGGCAGGTTGGAGAAATGTATCCCCATCGGGGAATGGCGTGACGGAGCCTATCGGGTGCGGAATGATGTGCTGGAAGCGTGGGGCGGGTTGTCGGTGAAGGATGGATTTATCCAGCGAAGTGCCGTGCCGCCGTCATTTCTAGTGCCAGAGAAGTTCAGCGAATGGTTACGACAGCAAGGTGTGCCGCTCATCGAAAGGAACAACTAATGGATCAGCCACGGGTTTTCATTGTCCATCTTCGCCGCCCCAAGAGTGCGTCTGAGAATCCAAATGAAATGCGTTCCGATCCGTTCTGGGAGTTTGGCTCATTCGGATGCACGGGTTGCCACTCGACGAACCTGCTCAGTCCGAGGAATGCTCCCAAACTCGAAGGCAATCGGCTGGCCTTTGCACAAGGAGGGCGTGACGGGTTCCGGCTGGTATATCTGACGCCTGTGGTCCATGTCAGGAATATGGGCACTCGATTTGAAATTCTCTGGTCACCGAAATCCATGCCGTTCAAATACCGCACCGCCCCTGTTCTCGTCGCCAATGACGGCAGGAGTGACATTCCGCTTCTGAAGGATATGGTGTCGAAAGCAAATCGAGGCACACTCGAAGGAGCATTTTCTTCCTGTTTCCGCTCACGAGCGATGCCCCTGATCGCTCCCATTGCCGATCAACTGATTGAGGCATACGAGACGGCGAGATCAGGAAAGAACGCTGGACTTGCAGAGTGCTATTCGGAAGCGCTGCCGTATCCGCCTCCCATCATCGACATGCAACGTGAAACGACTTACCAAATGTTTGTGGCGAGAATCAAGCCTGTATCTTCTTCGTGTGCAAGTTCAGAGCGAACGAGAATGGTTCGGCCGAAGCAAACTGGCGGGTGCTGACAATGCCAAAGAATAGTTCACCAAATAAAATACGATTCCCAGTTCTTCTCTTGGCCGAAGAAGACTCGGAGCAGTTTCTAGCCTTCTGGGACCGACTGTATGGGGATTTCGATGAGGAGTTCTACACCGCCAACATTGGTAAACCTCTGACCCCCGAGCTAATCAAAAAATGGTTTGTGTGGAAAAACGGCACGCCGCTTTCACCCAAGAAGGCCAAGTCCATCTTGCAGTATTCGTTGCCCGAAGAGGAGATTGCCGCCGACGCTGACAATGCCACCGTTGTCGAGTACCTGAATCGGCCGGGGGGTGCCATCTGGCGAATCTTCTTCCTGCACCTCCAACACCCCACGAAATTCCCGATCTACGACCAGCACGTACATCGTGCGATGGCCGTGATGCGGGGACTGCCAAATCACGAGATTCCTCTCCACAATCCCACGAAGGTTCGAACGTACCTCGGCGAGTACATCCCATTTTTTGCTCGGTTTGACGGGCACCCACATCGTCAGGTGGACCGGGCACTGTGGGCGTGCGGGCGGTTCCTAAAGAGCAAGTACGGCGGTGTCATACGTGAAGTGTAGGAGCGCAACATGACAGACGAAGAGCGTAAGGCTGCGGAGTTACGGTTCGTTGCCCGGCTCGCCCCTTATGAAACGGGCAAGCCTCACGGCTTTAAGCAGCGTAAACGCAGTCACAAATTCGACTATCTCTGCTACAAGCATGCCCTCGAATGCCTTCAAAAGAACAGCGAGTTTCCCGGCTGTACGCTGGTCCATGGCTCTATCGTTGCAGGTGGCCAAAGAATCGATCATGCGTGGATAAACGTCAGTGAAATGATAGTGTTCGATGCCATTCTGGGGCGTTTCTACGTGCAGGACGGCTACATCCACACACTCGATGCGCATATAAGTGCGACCTACAGTCACGATGATGCACAAAGAAGATGGTTCCAATCTGAACACTTTGGCCCATGGGAGACGCCCGCAAAGCCGTAAGAAGAGCACGAAGCGGTTGATATCGCCACCACATGGCCCAGCAACAAAATCATGTGAGGTAGACCGGCCCATCCCCCCTTTTTTCCAGAAGAGCACTCTCCACGTCTTTGGACTTCCTCCTGTTCTTTACGCCCAGTCGAGTTTCGACGGCCGGTGATCAGCAAGACGGTGACGTTAGCAAAATTTCTCATCGCTAGAAATCAGACCCCCGCCATCATGGCCCTCCACAGGAGTCACATCGTGGGTTTACCCTCCGAGGGCCAGAAAATGCCACCACCTCCGGAGGTTTCGCCATCGGTGAGAGGATGCAAGAGGAAGCGTGCGTGCGGTGCTGCACTGGAAAAAGCTCCGAATCCACCTGCAAAACACGGCTTTTGTGAGTGCTGTACTTCTGCCGACAAAGTTAGCAAATGTACGCATTCCATTCTGGCTGGCGCTGCCGAGACGGCAATGGCCAATATATTCACCTCTTTCAACCGAGGTATCGCCATTCAAACGCTCCTTCAAAAAGAAACCGAGAGGAAGTAGGAGGAATTCCACGTGAGGCAATCGAATAGATAATTATGGAGAACACACATAGCAACCCTTTCGAAGGCCTCCTTGACGGCCGCAGGATGCAGCCCGCCATCTACGCCGTAGAGCACGTCTCCTCAGGAAAGCGGCTGGTTTGCTCCACACGATGCCTTTCCAAGAGGCTTTGGGATCAGCGCCATCGACTTGAGCGCCGTGAGCATCCCAACCAAGACTTAGATGCCGATCTCAAGGCGGATGGCTCGGAGGCATTCCGTATCCTTGTGCTCGAATTGGTCATCGACCACCGTGCGTTACCTCTGCGGAAACGGTTCTATTTGGAACGGGCACAAACCGCCGCTGGGGCTTACAACGCTCCAGAACCGCCAGCACGGAAGACGGTTATAGTCGCCAGCGATGCCTTGCGTCGGAATGGAGCGCAGGAGGTGCTGAACAGGCTCGACCAGCTTCAGCGAATACTGGCCGATTCGCCGACTGAACAAATCGCACGAGTTAATGCTCTGATCGATGAGGTGCGAGTGCGACTTCATCCCTAATGGCAGTTTCCCAACTCTGAGTGCTCGTGACGTGCGGATACTTCCGTTCGTGGTACACTTCTTGAGATCACGTGACATCAAGATAAAGGTGAAATCATGGCTGGAAAAGACGAGAGCACGAAGACCTACAAGTCGAAGCCAACGTGTTTCATGGCTATGCCGATAAGCGTAGTAGACCCCTCTAAATACAGAGACGATCAAGAACACTTTGAACACGTCATGAAATGGTTATTTGAGCCAGCGATAGAAGCGGCTGGATTCGAGCCGATTAGCCCAATTGGCACCGGTGCCGATATTATTCACGCTGGAATCGTCGAACAACTCCAGACGGCGGATTTGGTTCTCGCTGATATTTCTACGTTGAACGCCAATGTCTTTTTCGAGTTGGGTATTCGTATCTCCCTAGACCGGCCCGTCTGCATGGTGATGGACGATCTAGTCAAATCGATTCCATTTGATATGAACGCCGTCAATCACCACAAGTACAAATCAACACTGCTGCGGTGGGAGATAGACAATGAGATAACTAAGCTGACAAAGCACATCAAAGCCAGTGTGGGAAGCACCAGTAAATCGATGTGGAAGATTCTTGGCATGAAAACAAAAGCCCAAGAGCCCAACGTCACAGAATCGCCAACCGACGCCAAGTTGAGCGTCTTGTTAGATGAAATTCGGCAGTTGAGAGAAGAAGCTCCTTCTTATATGAGAAGTCTTGAAGACGCTTCATCATCGATATTTACAGTTGTGTATGTTATTGACCAAGTGTACATGCAAGCCAAAATAGACGGCTTTTCCAAAGTGCAAACGTTCGAGGCAATATTGATCAGACTGCAACAGATAGACATGATGCACATAGCTTATTACAGACGGTTGAAAAATGGACATTACATAGTCACGTTGCAGAACGACATTCGACTCGGTAACAACATGGCTGAAAATTTCGCTCATCTATTCTGTAAAGTAGGCATTCCATTTGACGTGGTAACTTCCTCTGGAGAGAAGTTGGTGAATTTTGCGTGATTCGATCCAACGATTCAAGGGCTTGCCAAGCCGTCTGTTAGTGTGACAAATTCCGGGTCTTGGCTGCTGTTGAGTGACGGCTTCACATATACCACTGGCACGTCTTCCGAGAAGCGGACGAAATCAGCGTAGCGCCAGTGGTTACGTCCAATGGTGTACTTTTTCCCGAGTCCCGCACGGCCGTCTCCGTAATGCACCCATTCAGCATCCACGCATTCAATTAGCTTCGCACGTTCTAGAATTGTCTTGATGGCTACCAATTTTCGTCGGTTCTTTCCGCATCGGCTCGTAAGACCATCGACACGCAATGTGTCAAACATCTTGGTGAAAGCGTTATTGGGGCACGTGTATTGCAATTTGGGAGTGTCGGCGATGCCAAAACTGTTACGCTGGACCAAATAGAGCCCGATAGCCAAGTCCTCATCAGATATTGAACGGTCGTATTTGTGCGATTTGTCAGTGGCGTATTTGGCTATGGCTTCCAACAGTTTGGGCTTGGCGGTTTCATATCCGGATTCGGCCGCTTTCGATTCATCAAATGTTTTGGCTCTTCCCTTGATGGCGTGCTCTGCCCGCTGAATACGGCGCTGCTCATGGTCCGGGGAACTAGAGGGACCATACAGAGTGGCATATCGTTCTAGTAGCTCGGAACAATCGGGCATTCTCTTATTGACGACGGTGTAGTCAAAGCACAGTTTCACCATTCGATCAAACGCATCTGTATTATTCATAGTTCGGAAAGTACCCGTACGATTACCTTGCGCCACATATACATCAAGGGAGGTATATGGGGTGCTTGCGGCTGTGGTGTCTCCAGTGTCCCCCACAACACTACAAGCATCGTTGTAGATGCTTTGGAATGCTTCTGCCGCATAGATCGGCTGTAGGGCTTCTAGACGGTCCATATCTGCCATGCCGTTCCAAATCATGGGTATAGATGCTGTCTGCCCACGGCTGATATTACCAATGCGTCTATCTGTTACGGTGTACCCCCCGAGCACTTCTATTGGGCTTTTGAATCCAGCGTCTTTGACCACGATAGATAGCTGGTGTTCTAGTGCTGCCAGATAGTCATTCACATTGGCCCGCTGACAGTTTCCGATTGCCAGCAAATAGAACAATCTACAGCCGTGTGGAGTCCGTTCTAGAAACGTGTCTGGCAAATAGTGCTCTTGCACGTACATGGCTGCATCTTGAGAATCTCCCTCTTCATGGTGTTCATCGAAGTCCAGAGCAATCAGTGCATTATCTGCTTGTTTGGATGATAAGTAGTGTAGTTTGGTGGTGCGGTTGAGGTGTTGCTCTACGGTGGTTTGCGTCAATTTCTGTGGTGGAAATGGTGAGTCTATCAGTTTCCAGTTTTCGCAGTTCCGATGGTAGTTGCTGCCGTCTGGTAGTGATGCTGCCCAATCGAATCTATCGATGTATCGGTAAAGCCATTTTGCGTATCGGCGGGTGAGTGTGTCGTACTTCATTTGTGACCTACAGAAAAGCGAAACCCCTACCGGGTCACAATCGGTAAAGGTTTCTAATTGATCCCGAGACTGGCGGGATTTTAGTTTGTTTCACGACTATGGTTTGTGACCGTCGTATGCTCTTTTTCCGAGGTGTCCCCCGAAATCCCTTCCCGAATCTTTCCAGATTCTTGGCGGGCTGATACTTCTTTCATCGGTAAATTGTTGCCGCATCGGTAGGAATGCACAGTTTAGTGATTCATAGAGCATCGCAATGCATGGACATTGCTGATGAGTCGGCTGTCGTTCTGGCTTCCACGTCTGCCGGTGCCGTGGCATCATGATCAATGCGGCGTTCCCGACATCTTCTGCTGCTCCACCGCCTTGTATACAGCCCAGCACGTCTGCTCGACAGCCTCGTGCATGGCCGCACGCTCGATTCGGGTGCGCTTTTGATAGTTAGGGTCAACCCGGCGAAGGCGACGGATGAACCAGCGTGTCTCAAACATCGGCGAGTTTCTGGGGTCCGAGTCATCCACAACCCACTTCCGAACCCTCTGGACGAGTTCTATGATAGAGGTCGTGTGCTTCTCGATCACCGGGTATTGTGGAAATGGTTGGTCATTTCTGTCATTTGCGACCACTGGGCCCCCCGCCTGATCAGGCACGCCAAGATCGACATGAGATTCGAGAACGTCCTCAACACCCCACTCGAAGCGCCCAATTTCATTGCCCTTCTCGTCGTAGAGACAGTCGTCCCCGAAACAAAAGCTCCACTGACTCTCCCGCAAGGCCGAAGTGATCTTGGCGAGTGAGTGTCGAGTCGTGGTGATGGCTAGTTTGAAATGCGACTCACTTCGGAACGTGGCCCGCCCGACGATGGGAGAAGTGATTAGAGGAGTGACTCGCTTGCGTTTCCGTGTGGATGAGGACATTGGGAGTTCCCTTTGTGAATTAATGTCTGTGCGCAGTTCGTATTTAAATCGAGACCTCGACTGCCCGTAACACGTCCGGTCACCGACGACGCAGATTCGGCACTACGTAACCATCTGCGGAGGCGTGGGCACGATGTATCGGGGTGCGGGTTGCTCCAATTGCGGATAGACCTTCTTGGCGATGCGCCGCCGCTGATCACGTTGCCGGATGCCAGCGACAATCCATTGGTAATGTGGGCCAAGGTAGACTCGGTAGACCCGCACCCGAGTTTTGAACTTGCGTGGGTTTGTGCGGCATTTGACTGCGGTCTTGACCACAATCCGGATCACCTCCCCCCGGTGATCTAGCCCGGCCTTGGCGGCAGCTACGTTCTGCTTCCATTTAGCTTTACTGGGGATGTCTCCCCATGGAGCACGATCCGTGCGGCCCCAGTAGGCGTCGTAATTTCGCTGGATTTCGGCGTCCAAGTCCTTTTCTGCAATAACCCCTGAGTTTTGCTTCAGCAGATTTACGATGAACTCTTGATACGCCGACGCCACTACCACCTCACCCTTCTTGTTACGCCGGACTTCGGTTTGCCGTTGTTCGCCTACCGTCAGGTCCATCTGCGGTCGTTTCTGCTCCAAGTCTGAGGACGTAGTAGGTTCCGAAACCAGCGACTCCGTGGATGAGAGTGATGCGGATTTGGTATCTGGCATCTGGTGCCAAATATGGCCTTCGAGCGTACATCCCGTGGCTTTCTTGTTCACGCCGCCCCACTGTTTGAAAAAGAACGGCAGTTTCTTATTGTTGCACTGATCACGAAGATCGGTGACCCACGATTTGAGCATGGGCCGAGCACCCGGACCCGACTCGCCGCCAACGATCACCCAATCAATGCCCCGCAAGTTCAATCGGGGCAATGGTCCAAGAAGTGGCTCGAGAGAAAGAAATTTGATTTTGGCTGGCGTTCTCCGCAGATCATCAATGCGATGCCGGTAGTCAGCATTTTCAACACTGACACCCATCCAGACATTCGGAGGCCACGAGAGTTCAGAAGCGAGTTCCGCAAGGCGCTCTGAGCGCTTGGTAAGGACTTGAAACTGATGCCAATGCGCCTTCCGCATCACCTCAAACACCTTTTGGATGTAGTCGAGGGGCACGTCCTTGTGGAAAAGATCGCTCATTGAGTTGACGAAAATGAGGCTCGGGGTCTTCCATTTCAATGGATCGTCCAGAGCTTCTTTGACCAGCGCAATCTTGTTGTTCCAATGCCCGTGCTCATTGATCACATGAAGGTAATGCCGTTTGCGACCCGCAGTCGCCTTGTTGGCCTTGGCCATGCTTGCCATGCGCATCGACATGCGCTCGGCATAGCAATGCTGGCAACCGGGGCTGACTCGTGTACATCCCACGACCGGGTTCCATGTTTTCTTCGTCCATTCGATCTTGGTATTCGCACCCATAGTTTTCTCCAATGAAAAGTTATATTTGATTTACTGAGGTCACGTACGTCTCTTATTTGGCATTAAGGTATTCAAGATAGGCCCATCCAAGGCACGATCCCATGCAGCCCACAACGCCTTGAAGTACCGTTGGAATGGCGTTCAACTCCGGATGAACGAAGGTGGCAATCCACGGAACACAGTTTGGTTTCCCCGTGCGGTGGATGTTGGAACCTGCTGCTGGAATTCCAATGTTGGCATACAGAGCCATCGCCTTCAGACATGTACCAATCTCCCAGTTCCAAGCGCCCTCACTCAAACCCTCGTCGTAACAGAAAGTGGCGGTCGCCAGCGGAACGAACGGTGTACTTGCATCTTTGAGTGGCGATGAAGATGTCCCGGTAAACGCACCGTATGACGTGCGCATATCCCATGTTGCGTAACCCTCATGCTTCACGACCACCAAATACAAACCCGTCGATCCCAATGGTCCGAAACCGCTCTTGATGATCGACACGAGTACGTGGGCAGCGTCACGTCCCAAGAACCCAGATGGAATATCGACGGAGTGTCCAGTATTGACGGTGACATGCGGGATGAACCGGGGGCCGTTCGTAGTATTCCGTTTGGACTCAAAGCGTTTTAGCCATTCAGACATAGTTAATTCCTTTAGTTAGTGGTCATAGTTATTAGTTGTCCGGTATACACATCCGGGATCGAGGGATTCGTATGGGTTGCGCATGTTCTAAATCGATCAGGGCTTAGGTCGGGACGTACCTTCCACGTGGCGGAGTTCATCCACCCAAGCTTTCATTCCAAATAGACTGGCAGTCTCAGAGTCTCATCACATCAGCAGGATACGTCGGCGTTTGCTGGAGCCTGCCTCAGTCTGATGAGACTGCGAGACTGGCCCATAGCTCAGTGGCATCAGCAGCCGTTTCAAGCGGAAGAACTGTGCCCGGCTACCGCCGCATAGCCGAGCAAATGCATCAACCTGCGGCTTTCCGGGTAGGACGGTCGGATCATTTACAACTTTGAGCGCCGCACTTAGGTACTCATCGCCGGTCCACGCCTCATGCAGTTGCTCTTTCCAGTTCATGTCATAAATCGTCAGGCTCTTTGTGTAGTCTCGCACGTCCCCGACCGGGATCAGTGCTAAGTGCTTCCCGATGTATTCGTAAATTTCCCGACTGGACTTATTCTTGGGAAACCATTCGGCGACGTACTGATGAACTTCCTCCTTACTGGGTGCGAAGCGTATCACCACTGAGCGTGAGAAGAGGGGCTCCAAGTCCTCGTTGTCCTCTTCCACTTTATTGATGACCAATACAATCCGAGAATTCGTGATGGCCTCATTGGGGTTGTCGTCATCGTCCTTGTGCTGCTTCTTCGTCAACGTCGATGTGTTCCATTGAACGACTTTCGGACTCTTGTGCTCGCCGAGAGCCATCAAAAGGTTGATGCACTCAAAATCCTTCAAGATGCGGCGAGTATCATCGAAGAGGAAGAGGGCATCGAGGTTTGCCTTGACCATTTGGAACAATTGAAAGGCAGTGAGGCGGCCCTTCACTGGCACAAGGTACGCATCCTCCAGCGCCCGAGTGAACGTCTCGGTTTTGCCCGTGCCGGGCGTACCGAAGATGACCAACGAATGGAGTTGGTTGTCCGAGGCAAACTTCACCGCCCATGACCGCAGTTCTGCATAAGTCTTGACTGTGTAATGGTGTCGCACTGTGTACTCCTCAAAATGCGAGTTACTTAGAAATACCATCCCTATATGCAGGACTTTCAATTGGGCCGGACAAGGCAACGTTTTATTTCTCAGTCTTCATCGAATCTGACAGACTCTTCTAGATTCGGCTACGGCACTTCTCCAAAACACTTCTGTGGACAACCTGATTGGTGACTTTGCCCGGACCAGCTTCTGGGACCTGTACTTTCCCCCAGACGTAACCGTGGCCATCGTAGACGCCGCAGTAAAGGAACTCTGTCCCCTCTGGTAAAATGTACATACGATGCTTGAACAAGCGTTTCGTAGCACGTTGCTTCTGAGCCTTCTTGGCGATAGTCACGGGCCCACCACTCTGCCAACCCCGACAGTATTCCTTCTTACACTGATCGCCCACCTGTGGGTCAGAAAACTGCAATTCGATGCTGTAGCAGCCTCCATCGATTTCTTGTATCCAATGGGCTACCACCCCCGATGCGTAGCGGTCCAAAATGCTCTGGACATTTTTGGCTGCAATCTCATCGCTGGGCATCACAATGAAATGCACATCGGGATTCCAGAGACCGCCAGCCGCCTCAAAGCGGTCGGCCGGAATACTTCGCTCGGAACGAAAATGAATACTCATGACCTTTCTCCTCAAAGGAAGCCATAACCAACACCATGGACAATCAGAATGCAGTTGCGCTTAGTGTGGGATTGTGATCGGGGCCAGTTGTTTGCCCTTGCTGATGCACAAGCACCAGAAATAACCATCAGGAGGTTGCGTTTTGAGTTGTTCAACAACTTCAGAGGTTTGCGGATTCTTTGGCGTCATCTGGTGCAACATGTGTTGAATCGTCCGCATCGTTTTGTACGCTTGCCACTGTCCTAAGCCGACGATCATCGTCGGGACGTTCCCCTCAGAGGTGGTCTCACTCACAAAGTTGTCGAGGTATTGGGCATTACCGAACTTGGTGTTGCTGGCCAAGCTACGACAGAGATCGTCGGTTAGGTCGAGGACGAGAACGAGTGCAGGTTTGCCAAGTTTGGCCGATGCCTGTTCGTACGCTAACTCGATCTTCTCACGATTGCAGTCGATGAGCGCTGAGCGACGAGCAGCCGTGGGGTGGACTTGCGGATCGTTGGCGGTCACGCTAACCACGAGCTTTTTTTCGTCGTCCCATGGAGCGACCTTCACGTGATCACCGAGATACAGGAGGAAGGGCTTGTCATGCTGCATTTGTTCCTTGATCGTGTTGGCGGTTGGCGAGCCGGGGACAACTGCGTCCATAATCTCAGTGATCAAGGCCTTGGATGCCCATTTGATGACAAAAGTATCCACATATGTGTCTGAGTAAGGGAGGCGAGATGCGACAAGGGCCGCAAGGGGATTGGAAACGTCCACGACCACGATAGCGGGATCATTGACGCCAGTCCGTGCCGCTTCGGCGAGGGCATGGCGAGAAGCGTTGAAGAACTCCTTAATCTCTGCGACTTCGTTAGGAAGCATGTGAGCAACTCCTTTGCTGGTGCCGAACCGGTGTCATCGGTACGGTCAGGATCGGCCTATAGGCTGTGCGATGCTCGCACTGTGTCAGAGGTGGCGTCCTCCGAAGGGAGGCACACCTAGCTCTGAGCAGTAAGCCCAGCGGCCATGAAATAAGATTAAACGTGGAGATAAATGAGCTATACCGATTCAACATCGGTGCAACATCGAGTGAACGTCGATGCTACTTGCGCTTCTTCCGAGTCGTTGGAGGCTTGGGGCCAAGGTTCCAACGAACATTCCGATCCCCGTCGCCGTCGAAATACATTAGCGTCTTGTTACGAAGACCCCTATTGAGGTCGTAAATAGCACAGTGTCGTGCCCTCGCCTCGTTTTCGCTGTCCAGATGAGGCGTAACTTTGGGAGGCCATCCCTCTTTATGGAACGCAGTTAGAATGACAATCTGCGGTCCTACTGCAACCTTGCCGAAGCGCTTTAGGAGCACCTTGCCAAACCATAATTCTCTCTTCACTTCGTCCCAGCATGGTCTTGGCTCCGTGCGTTTGATTGGCGCAACTTGGCCCAGCGCCGCAGATACGTGCTTGGCAACTGCTACGGTGGTTTTCACAGGCTCTTCACCAGATGGTGGGAGCAAGTATGGAAGGAATTGTGTGAGCCGTTCTGAATGGCTTTCGCCAACCAAGAGCATCGAGCGAGGGTCCAAAATATGGCGAATCGCCGCATGGGTGACCGTGAAGAGATTGTTCTTAATCGACGATTTCAGGGGGTGAATAACGAAACCTCGTGGGTCGCACAGAAATTTGCAGCCCTCTCGGTCGGCCTCTTGGTCCTCTGGACAATCTGCTGGGTTCGGCTCCCAATCCCAAATGCCTTCCTCCACCCTAACAAGTGGTGTCGGGTACAACTTTGCCATTAAGTACAACATTTCAAGCGTGCCGGGCCATCCTGCATAATGCAGTGGCGTCTTGATGTGTCGCAGAACAAGGTAGAGATTGTCGGCGAGTTGTTTGAACTTGCCTAAGGCTGCTTTGTGATTCTCAAGTTCATCACCATAGAAGCGACCGCAATGAATGGCATAGTCCCTGATAAATATCTGTTCGTTAGAATACGACCTTACTCGTGAGTAAATATGCGGACCATGCCACTCTTGCCATTCGTTGGAACAAGAAGTTTGGGCAGCGATGAATGCACGCCATTCCTCGGCATACATGAATGGCTCCATTTGGCCTGCCCACCAGTTATCTACCTCGTCGTGGAAAATATCCGGATACCTGTCAGAAGCTCGCTGGAACTCGTCAGCAAGCATCATGAGCGAATTGCGGATTGGATAATCATCGACCATAGTGCAACTCCCTACCGAGTTTGGCCATGATCTTGGCCTGTTGCAGGTCGTGCCGCAAGCGTGCAAGGCAAAAGTTCCTTTGGCGATCCCAAACGCATTTCCTGCGGCAGGTTCATTGGTCTTGGATTTGCGTCCCATTGTCTCTTTCCGCTACGCCACACCCGGAAGCCGTCCGTACGTCCGAACCCCCGCCATCGGCCGACGACGGCGATGGTGATGATCAGGAGGCGATGACGCCACGTCGCCTCGATTTGAGTGTATCGGCATGTGCGAGGATCGAGCCGTCGCTGGACGCATCGGTCATGTAAGGATCGTCGCCATTCTGGTCTCCATCGGGAGCTTACATTCGCCTCCAGAAGCATTGCCGAGACCATCGCCGACATGCAAGTCATCCCCCGGCCTGAGGACCGTAAAACGTCTCAACATCGCCTCTGCCACTTTTGGCATCTGTTAGGCATACACAAACTTTTACACCCAATCGAATTGGGTGTAAAAAAACCTGTTTTTGGGTGTAAAAAACCGGGTTTTTGCCGCCCCCATCAATCACATAAACTAAAGTCCATGATTGTTTAACCCGCATAAACATTGAACGAAATCGATCATTGCATAAAAAAAGCCTGCATTTACAGGCAAAGTGGGTGTGATCCGTACGCTCTAACCAACTGAGCTAAACGCCCGCGATTCTCCCGCCTTTCAGCGGAAACGCGAACCTCAAACATACCGATTCCCGCACGCTCAGGCAAGTGCGCACGGTCTTCCATCCTCTGCCGGAATCGTCCGTCGTTACTGGCGGGAGTAATCGTTACTTGTCGCGGACGGTGACGTAATGGGCGGCTTCCATGAGTGCCTCGCGCGCTTCGCTCTGTGGCAGCACGTGCAGCGCTCGGATGGCCTCCGAAACCAGTCGTTCGGCCTCGCTTCTGGCGTATGCAATCGATTCGCTGGGCGCCAGCAGTTGCCGGACCCGCTCGACGCGATCGTGTTCCTGGCTTTCCAGAAGACCGATGAGCAGTTCCCGGTGTTGCGGGGCCGCGTGCTTCAGGAAATGAATCATTGGGAGGGTGAGTTTCCCTTTTTCGATGTCCGTTCCAAGGCTCTTGCCGACGAGTTTTTGCTGGCCGCAGATGTCCAAGATGTCGTCGACAATCTGGAACGCAAGGCCCAGTTGCTTGCCGAAAGTCGCCAGTGCCTCGATCCACTCGGGCCGGCGGGTGGAGCACATGGCGCCCAGGCGGCAGCAGGCTTCCGTCAGCGCCGCGGTCTTGCGGTAGATGATCAGGTAATAAGTCTTCTCGTCGAGCTTCCAATTGCGCCGGTTGAAATTCTGCGTCAGCTCGCCCTCGCACACGATGTTGGTCGTGTGGCCGATGATCCGGCTGGCGTCCTGCGAATCCAGGCTGGAGCACAGGTGAAACGCGTGGCTGATGAGAAAATCGCCCAGCAGCACCGCCGCTTCGTTGCCGTGAAGATGGTTGATGGTAGCCCCGCGCCGGCGGATTTCGGCTCCGTCGAGGATGTCGTCATGCACCAGCGTGGCCATGTGGACCATTTCGACGACGGTGGCGAGGGTGACGTGTTCGCGGGTCAGGGTGCGTTCCGGCGATTCGGCGGTAGCTTGGCCGGCAAGCAGCACGAGCATCGGGCGAAGCATCTTGCCGCGGAATTTACCGACGTGCGTGACGAGCTGATTGACATTGGGCAGGTCGGAGACGAGTTCCTGAGCGAAGAGTTCGTCGACCGCCTTGAGGTGCGGGGAAATTGAGTTGGCGAGTGAAGCCGCAACTCCGGCCATGGTCGTATCCCTTCGCATCAGATTGTCACTGCATTCGAGAAGGATTCTTACCTGGCCCAGATGGCCCCACGCGATCCTTCAATAATTATTGAAAGTATAGAAACTACTATTAGGAATGTCCAGAATACTTGGCACCGAGGATCCCCCCCTACGTGGGATGTCACAGCCAATGCGCGGAGTATGTTAGCACTGGAAGGGAAAAACGGGAAGGACGCTTCTGGAGATTTCGATGAGCCTGTTTTCCCAGCTTCCCATTCTCAACGCGGAAGCAGGCGAAATTCCGGTCGGCGGTTCGGCACCCATTCCTTGAAAAACGCAGAAACGTTATTTCAGCCATCCTGAGCCACTTATTATAGGAATCTACGAAGGGCTCCGGCCAAAATCCCGGGTGAAGGACAAACGGTTGAACACCCGATAGAAATTGTTGAAGCGACTCGGCCCAACTTGAGGACCGGCTCGCGTGCCCGCCGGCTCGTGTTCCATTTCCTGACCAGGAACCTGAGCCGGCGGTTTCAGGTGCCTGTACGTCGCTGTCCTCCCTGGAGTCTCCGTGGCCCGAGCCCCCCGACAAGTCCTGGATCCCTCCTCCCTGGAAATGGCCCTGGCCACTCTCCAGAGCCGCATCGACCGCCTGCAGCAGACTCTGCACGAACAGCAGAAACTTGCGACGCTGGGCATGGTCACGGCCGTAATCGCGCATGAATTCAATAACATCCTGACGCCGATGATTTCGTACACGCAGTACGCGCTGTCGGACAAGGCGGATGATGTGCTGCGGACCAAGGCACTGAGCAAGGCGCTGTCGGGGGCGGAGCGCATGGCGAATATTTCCAAGAGTCTGCTGGGGTTCGCCCGCGGTGATGAATCGACGACCGTGAACGTCAAACATGCCCTGAATGAAACGCTGGCATGTCTGTCGCGGGATCTTTCCAAGGATGGGATCACGCTTTCGACCAATGTGCCCGAGGAACTGGCGGTGGGGATGAATGGCGGGCAGTTGCAGCAGGTGCTGATGAATCTGATCGTCAACGCCCGCGCGGCCATGCTGAGCCCGCTGGTACAAGGCGTGCGACGGGCGCCCAAACGCCTGACGGTTGCGGCGGCTGTCGTGCGTGAGGATCGGGTGGAGATCCGCATCACCGATACGGGACCGGGGATTCCGGCCGAGGTGTTGCCGCGGATCTTTGAGCCCTTCTTTTCGACCAAGACGCGGCCTGCCGGCGCGGTGGCGGAAGTGGCCGGTGCCGCGGAATTGCCCGCCGAGGTGGTCCCCAAAGGTGGCACAGGACTTGGGCTCACGATCTGCCGGGAATTACTGCAACTCGCAGGCGGCGGGATTCGGGTGGAAAGCACGTTGGGACTGGGGGCAACGTTCATTCTGGAATTGCCACTGGCGCGGTCCGCAGAAACCGCGGTAAACCCCAAACCATAGAACACGAAACAAAAAACTGGGAGCGGGGCGTAGGCGAAAGCTGGGGTTTGATACGCGGGTTTGTGCGCGCGAGTTGATCAACCCGCGCCAACATGGTTGGCGGGCTTTGGGGGGCAAGAGATGCTACTGCTAAGTTATTTTTGGAAGGGGTGTTAGGTGTGTGGGGGAGGTTGCGTATGGGGGGGACGCGGCGTAATCTGTGGACACAGGCGGCGGGGCCGTCTGGACCGAACGGCGGACGATTTTGTCATCGGCGCGGTGCACCGACGGGGACGAAGTCTGGGCGGAGGGGACTGCGGGGTAAGAGCGATGTTGAAGTTGGCTGACAATCCGCCGAGCCTGTATCCGGACGTTTCGGGGCCGATGGCGCTCGGTGGGCCGTGGTGGGTTGGGCATACCAAGGCGCGGTGCGAGAAGGCATTTGGCTGGGATTTGCGGGAGCGGGGGATCGCGTATTTTCTGCCACTGGTGGAACGGGTGACGTTTTCGGG
Organism: uncultured Phycisphaerales bacterium; assembly: GCA_903845195.1. Lineage (GTDB taxonomy): Bacteria > Planctomycetota > Phycisphaerae > WQYP01 > WQYP01 > CAIMWO01. The sequence goes on along the minus strand of CAIMWO010000052.1, from coordinate 46,663 downwards.
GGGACGCAAGCGGCGGGGCATGATGCCGCTGTTTCCGGGGTACGTTTTTTTCTGCGGGGATGAGGCGGCGCGGCAGGGGGCGCTTAGGACGGATCGGCTATGCCAGGTGATTGCGGTAGCGGATCAGGACCAGTTGGGCGCGGAGTTGGAGCAGTTGTATCGCGTGCTGCGCGAGGGGCGGGTGACGGATCCGTATCCGGGCATGGCGGTGGGTGTGCGTTGCCGGGTGACGGCCGGGCCCCTCAAGGGGATTGCGGGGACTTTGATCCGGCGTGACGGGGCGTTGAAGTTTGTATTGCAGATAAGCATTTTAGGCCAGGGGGCGGAGTTGATGATCGAGCCGGAGCTGGTGGAGGCGCTGGAGGAATCGTAGATACTACGATGGCACGAGCGTGCGGGATTTGGCAAGACGAAAACGGAGAAGTCGATGAAGGTAGCGATTGTGGCAGGAGGGGCAGGCGCCTTGGAAGACGTGGTAAATACGATTGAGACCGAGGTTGAGGGGGAACCGCTGCTGCGGTTGCGGCCGCGGCGGGGTTGGCAGGCAATCAATGCTACGGAGTTGTGGCACTACCGGGACCTGCTGTGGTTCCTGGCGGCGCGCGACATCAGGGTGCGGTACAAGCAGACGGTGCTGGGGGTGTTGTGGGCGTTGCTGCAGCCGGTGGCGGCGATGGTGATCTTCACGTTGTTCGTGGGAAAACTGGTGAAGGTGCCGGGGGATATCCCGTATCCGGTGTTTGCGTATTGTGCGTTGTTGCCGTGGCAGTTGTTTTCGCAATCGCTGACGCAGGCGAGCAACAGTTTGATCGAGAACGAGCGGCTGGTGACAAAGGTTTATTTCCCGCGATTATTGATACCGTTTGCGGCGGTATTGTCGGGGCTGGTGGATTTTGCAATTTCGTCGGTGTTGTTCTTTGTAATGCTATGGTACTACCACATTGGCGTCGGGCCGGCGATGCTGCTGTTGCCGGTGCTGGTGGTGATGGTGGTGATCACGGCATTGTCGGTGGGGCTGTGGTTGTCGGCATTGAATGCGCATTACCGGGATTTTCGGTATGCGGTTCCATTCCTGATACAGGTGTGGTTCTTTGCCTCGCCGGTGGTGTACCCGGCGAGTTTGGTGGAGGGGCAGTGGCAGGTGGTGTATGGGATGAATCCGATGGCGGGGGCGATTCAGGCGTTTCGATGGGCGTTGCTGGGGAATGTCGAGCCGATGTGGACGATGCTAGCGGCGAGCGGCGCGACGGTATTCGTGCTGTTTGTGGGCGGGATGTTCTATTTCCGGCGGATGGAACGGACGATGGCGGACTGGGTGTAAGGAAGCATGAGCAAACTGGCGATCAGAGTGAAGGGTCTGAGCAAGCGCTACCAGATCGGGCAGCGGGTGAACTACCGGCGGCTAACGGAGTCGCTTACGGGGATGCTGGCGGCGCCATTTCGGCGGCGGGAAAAGCAGGGGGACGGGCATTTCTGGGCGCTGAAGGATGTGTCGTTCGATCTTCGCCAGGGGGAGGTGCTGGGGATCATCGGGCGGAACGGTGCGGGCAAAAGCACGCTGCTGAAGATTCTTTCGCGCGTGACCGAAATGACGGAAGGGAATGTGGATTTGTACGGGCGGATCGGCAGTTTGCTGGAGGTGGGGACGGGCTTTCATCCGGAGCTGACGGGGCGGGAGAACATTTTTCTGAACGGGGCGATCTTGGGGATGAAGCGGCCGGAGATACGGCGGAAGTTTGATGAGATCGTGGACTTTGCGGAGGTGGAGAAATTCCTGGACACGCCGGTGAAACATTATTCATCGGGGATGTACATGCGGCTGGCGTTTGCGGTGGCGGCGCATCTGGAGCCGGAGATTCTGGTGGTGGATGAGGTGCTGGCGGTGGGTGATGCACAGTTTCAGAAGAAATGCCTGGGGCGGATGAGCGAAGTGGCGAAGGACGGGCGGACGGTGTTGTTTGTCAGTCACAATCTGGCGGCGGTGGCGCAGTTGTGTACGAGTTGCATCGTTCTGACAGGCGGTCAGATTACCTATGCGGGAGCAGTTCCGGGGGCGATTCATGCCTATGAAAGTGCGCAGCGCACGACCGCGACGACGGGTTCCTGGCAGAACACGGTGGCGGATGATGGGACGCAGGAAGCCTATGTGGAACGGTTTGAATTGACGGCCGAAAACGGTCAGCCGCGCGATACGTTTGCGAACAGCGAGACGGTTTGCGTGCGCATTCGGGTGCGGGTGCGGCAGCGGCAGGAACTGCTCAAGGTGGGATTTGAGTTGATCAAGGCGTCGACGGTGGTGTGGCGCATCCATCATGTGGATACGGTTCATCCGATGGAACCGCTGCCGGTGGGAACGCACGTGTTGACGTGCCGGATACCGCCGCACTTATTGAATCTGGGCGAGTACCTGATTGTTCCGCAGGCCTCCATTCACTGCGTGAAGGATGTGATGAAGATGGGCGAGCCGGTGTTGCGATTCAACGTGCAGTTGGATCCGAGCGTATCGTCTTTTCACGGCATCCTGAATGAACGGAATCATGCCGGTGTGATTTTCCCGCTTTTGCAATGGGATGCGGAAGCGGTTGCTGAGCGACCATAGGTTCAGTCATGAAAGCAGCGGTGCGATGATCAGGGAACAACTCAGCAGGCTTGCGAAGCACTTTCTGCCGCAGCGGTGGAAGACGCCAGATCTTTCCTGGCGATTAGCGCCGCCGCACGAAGGCGGCGGTCTGCGGCCGGGGGGGATACCGCTGGGTGTTATCGGAAAATTTCTTCCGGGCGCGCCGGTGATTGTGGAGGCGGGAGCACATATTGGCGCTGACACGGTGCGTTTTCGGCGCCACTGGCGGCGTGCGACGATTCATTGTTTTGAGCCGATCCCGCGTATGTATGAACAACTCTGTCAAAACACGGCGCGCTGGCCCAATGTTCATCGATATCCGATGGCGCTGAGCGAACGTGCGGGGACGGCGACAATTTTTGTCAGCGGCGGCGCGTCGGATGGATCGAGCTCGTTGATGCGTCCGAAGGATCATCTCGTCGACAATCCTGCGGTGAGTTTTGAGACGCAGCTGGACGTACAGACGACGACGCTGGATCTGTGGGCGGAGCAATGCGGCGTGGCGCACGTCGATTTTCTGTGGTTGGATATACAGGGGCATGAGTTCGCGGCGTTGAATGCCGCGCCCAAGGTGCTGAGCCAGGTGCGCGCCATTTTCACGGAGGTCAATCACACCGAGGTGTTTGAGGGTGTGGTGCTTTATCCGGCGTACCGGCGCTGGCTGGAGAGCCAAGGATTCAAGCTCTTCGCGGAAGAGTTGTACAAGGGCAGCATCATGAACGCGTTATTTGTGCGCTGAACGTGGGAAGCGGAATCGCGGTCCTGGGTGTGGCGATGCCCATTGAAGACGATCAAGGAAATGCAGGGGAACGTGCATGAAAAACATATCGATCATCGCGGGCGTCTACAACGAGGAGCGGCGAATCGAATATATGCTACAGAGCTTCGCCTGGAGCGACGACATCGTGTTGATCGATAAATCATCGCAGGACAGGACGGTGGAGATTGCGCGGAAGTACACGAACAACATCATCAGCATTCCGTACCAGGACGGTACGGGAGAGGAGCTTCAGCGGGCCGTGGCGCTGGCCACGAACGAGTGGGTGCTGTTTGTGACGGCTTCGGATGTTATCCATCCGAAGCTGGTGGAAAAAGTGCTCGATTTGATTAACCGCGAAGACTTCGACTATGACGTCATTGCCTTGCCTTTTGCCTTGTATGTGCTGGGCATCAGGGATCCGAAGCGCTCGCCCTGGTGTATGGTCAACAAGGATATCCTGGTCAGGAAGAGTGCGTTGGTCACCAGCGATAAAGTCCACACGGAGATCTCGTACGATTCCACGAAGATTTACCGGATGAGTCCGAGCGAGGACGTGGCGTTTTACCATCTGACGCACGAAACGCTGGAAATGTTTTGGGAGAGGCACACGCGGTATACGAGGCTGGAGGCCGGCTACTACACCGACGGCAACATGGCGCTCAAGGCGAGCTTCAAAGAACTGCTGAGAGCGTTATACGTTGTGGTGGTGAAGAAAAAGTCCTTCCTGCGGGGATGGGACGGAGTGGCGCTGGGATTAGCCTACGTGTCGTACTTCATCATGAAGTTTTTATATGTGTGGGAAAGATTCAGAGGAAAAGGACCGGCGGAGTACGATCGGATACGGCGCGCGATCGTGCCATCGCATCGGGCGTAGCAGACGCCTCTTGCCATCTTTTGTATTGTTCCGTTGAGCGAATCGTTTCGGGGGCGGCAAGCGTTATCTGGTTATTGAAAGAGTACACGTGCATGGCGGCCACGCTTCCGAGCATTTCCATCATCGTTCCGAATTACAACGGCGGGGCCACGATTGGGCGCACGTTGCAGAGTCTGGTCGATCAGAATTATCCGAAGCTTGAGATCTTGGTGGTCGACGGGGGCTCGACGGACAACAGTATTGCCATCATCAAGCAGTATGAACGCCACATCACCTGGTGGGTGAGCGAGAAGGACCGCGGACAGACGCATGCCATCAACAAGGGACTGGCCAAGGCGACGGGAGAGATCGTGAATTGGCTGGGGAGCGATGATGAGCTGACACCTGGCGCGCTTCAGGTGATTGGCGAACGGTTCGCTGCCGCGGGGGATATGGATGTGTTGGCTGGGGCGTGCGACTACATCGATCTTCGGCCGGGCCGGAAGAACCTGCGGGTGACTCCGCAGGAGAGCCACCTGGCGCTACTGTCGATCGCCAATCTGATCGCACAGCCGAGTTGCTTTTACCGGCGGGCGCTGCTGAAACGCGAGCCGCCGCTGGATGAAAGTCTCCATTACGCGATGGATGTGGAATTATGGCATTATTTTGTCGCACAGGGCGCGCGGTGGCGATTCATTCCAGACGTGCTGAGCCGCTATGAGATGACGAATTACACCAAGAGCGGAACGGGTGGCGTGGAGGTTACCTACGAACTGGAGCGCATCTACCGCCGGTATGTGAAAGAGCGGATTCCGCTGACCTTCTGGCATCGGCGATTGAGGTTTCCGGTGGAGCGTTTGCGGCGGCGGCATCCGGGGCGGTGGTTTGGTTGCTGCGTTTACTATCCCTATCAGATGGCCATGATCCTGGCGCTCAGTCCGTTCTACGGATATAAACGCGTGCGGAACATGAATTGGGTGAACTTCGGGTGAAGCCGCGAAACGCGAGCCACCCGTAAAGCAGGCGAAACAGAATGCGTATTCTGCAGATGAACAGCCATGATTGCGGCGGCGGCGCCGAGTCGGTGGCGCTGCAACTGCATCGGGAATACCTGAAGGCGGGCCATGACGCCTGGCTGGCGGTGGGGAATCGGCGGTCGAATGACGATCGCGTGGTGACGATACCGAACGATGCGTTGCGGAATCCGTGGGCGCGTTTTTGGAACGGCGTGGCACAACCCTATATCCAAAAGGCGGAGCGCGAGGATCGATTTCCGACCGCCGGGCGGCTGCTGGAACTAGCGGTCGGCCAGCCGGCGCGGTTTGCCTCCCGGCTGATGGGGCGGGAAGATTTTGCTTTCCCCGGTTCGCACGAGTTGCTCTCCCTGATTCCGGGCCGGCCGGACATTCTTCACGCCCACAATCTTCATGGCCGCTATTTCGATCTGCGAGTGTTGCCGGAACTGAGTGGCCAGATTCCCACGCTCCTCACGCTGCACGATGCCTGGTTGCTCAGCGGCCATTGTGCGCACTCGTTTGCGTGCGACCGCTGGCTGACGGGTTGCGGGCAGTGCCCGGACCTGACGATCCCGCCGGAAATCTGGCGCGACGGCACCGCGCACAACTTTCGCGTGAAACAGGCGATCTATAAGACCAGCCGCCTTTTCATCACCGCGCCATCGCAATGGCTGATGGACAAGGCCCAGCGCTCGATGCTGGCGACGGCGATCATGGGATCGCGGGTCATTCCCAATGGAATCGACCTGGCGGTGTTCCACCGCGGCGATCGCCGTGCGGCACGCGCGGCGATCGGGCTGCCTGACGACGCCCGGGTAGTCCTCTTCTGTGGGACGAGGCCCCGGCACAATGCGTTCAAGGATTTTGCCACGCTGGTGACTGCGATGCGCCGCGTCGCAGCGGGATCGCCGGCCGCGCGATATATCCTGGTGGCGCTGGGGGGAGCGGGACCGCAAGAGGAGTTCGGCAATCTCGAAATTCGTTATGTCCCGTTTCAGCGGGAATCCCCAATGGTGGCGAAGTTTTACCACGCGTCAAACTTGTACGTGCATGCCGCGAAAGCGGAGGCGGCTGCGCCGCTGACCGTTCTCGAGGCGCTGGCGTGCGGGGTGCCGGTGGTGGCCAGCAATATCTGCGGGATGTCCGAGCGCGTTACGGCTGGTCGTGAGGCACTGCTCGTCCCGCCGGGTGATGCCGAGGCCATGGGCGGGGCCATCACGCAGGTGTTGGACGATCCAGCGCTGGGCGTTCGGCTGGGCGATGCCGGAGCGGCGTTGGCACAGCAGCAATTCAGCCACCAGCGGATGGCCAGCGCGTATCTGGATTGGTATGCAGAGATTCTCGAGCGCTGGCATGCGGGCACCGCGGCGCGCGAAAACCGGAAATGAACGGGAGACGCGAACAACGCGGGAGTTGTACTTGAGCGTGCCGCGGAGGAAGATGGAGTTGCATGCGGATGGCCCATGAGGGTTGCCACTCATCAGACAGGTGTATCGATGCGTCGAATAACGATTCTGACCCCGTGCTTTAACGAAGAAGAAAACGTGCGTCCGCTTTATGAAGCGGTGAAGGCCGTGTTTGCGGGGTTGCCGCAATACAGCTACGAGCATCTGTTCATCGACAACGCCTCCAAAGACAAGACCGTCGCCATTCTGCGGGAAATTGCCCGCCAGGACGCCAACGTCAAGGTGATCGTTAACGCGCGGAACTTCGGCCACATTCGCTCGCCTTACTACGGTTTGTTGCAGGCGACCGGAGATGCGGTGATCGGAATCGTGGCGGATTTTCAGGATCCTCCTGACCTCATCCCGCAATACCTGGCGAAATGGGAGGAGGGATACAAGATCGTCCTGGGGGTAAAGACCGGATCGGACGAATCGTTCTGGATGTTTCTGTGCCGCAAGACGTATTACCGCCTGGTGGCCAAGCTCTCCAATGTGGAGCTGGTGCAGAACGCCACAGGGTCGGGGCTTTTCGATCGGCAGGTGGTGAACATCCTGCGGCAAGTCGACGATCCGTATCCCTATTTCCGCGGCTTAATTGCCGACATCGGCTTCGAGTCTTACAAGCTGCCCTACCATCAGCCGGTTCGGCCGCGCGGCCTTACCAAGAGCAACTTTTACACGCTGTACGACCTGGCAATGCTCGGCATCACCAACCATTCCAAGGTACCGCTGCGGCTTGCGACGATGTTTGGCTTTGCGATGTCAGGGCTGAGCCTGTTACTGGCGCTGGGCTATCTGGTCGCCAAACTGCTGTACTGGAATCGCTTCGATATGGGTCTGGCGCCGCTGCTGATCAGCCTGTTCTTTTTCTCGTCCGTGCAATTATTTTTCATCGGGATTCTGGGGGAATACATCGGCGCCATCCACACGCAGGTGCAGAAGCGGCCGCTGGTCATTGAGCGGGAGCGGATCAACTGCTGACTGTGCGTCGATCATCGATGGCCGGGGATCGCAGCACCCGACCGGTCTTCGCCCGTGTTGAGAAAGGGTAGTGAGGATGGCGGCAGAGCTGCCAAGCATTTCCATAGTTGTGCCGAACTACAACGGCGCGGCGACGATCGGGCAGACGCTCGAAAGCCTCATTGCGCAGAATTACCCGCGGCTCGAAATCATCGTGGTCGACGGCGGCTCGATGGACTCGAGCGTGGAGATCATCCGCAGCTATGAGCGGCACCTGGCGTGGTGGGTGAGCGAAAAAGATCGCGGCCAAGCGCACGCGATCAACAAGGGGTTTGCGCGGGCGACGGGGGAAGTGGTCAACTGGCTGTGCAGCGACGATCAGTTACTGCCCGAAGCGCTGCTGACGGTGGGGCGACAGTTTGCCGAAAATCCTGAGATTGACGTGCTGGCAGGCCGCACGATCGAGCATTTCAGCGATGGAAGGCCGGAGCGCCTCTGGGGTCCGTATCCCGAGGTGGTCGACGTCTTACCGGTGAATGTGCCCTGCGGCCAGCCGAGCTGCTTTTACCGCCGCAAACTGCTGCTTGCGCGAGCGGCGCCGCTGGATGAATCCTTCCATTACGCGCTGGACACGGAGTTGTGGACCTACTTCCAGTCGATCGGGGCGCGGTGGAAAATGATGGAGGTTCCGCTCAGCAAAACGCTGACGACCGGAACCAACAAAACCGCATCCGGAGGCATTCAGATCACGCACGAACTCGAACGCCTCTACGCCCTGTACCGCCACGAAAAGATTCCGCTGACTTTCTGGCATCGCCGGCTGCGTTACCCGCTGGAACGCATCCGCACGCGGCACCCGGGTTGGGGCTTCGGCCTGATCTACTTCCCCTACCAGTGCGCGGTCATCCTGCTGCTGGCACCGTTCTACGGCTACCGGCGTGTGCGCTGGATGAACTGGGTGGGGTTTGCGTGAGCGCGGGGTGGGGGGAGGGGGGCGTTCAGGATGACTTCGCAAAATAGCCGGAAATTCTTCCCTTAAATCCCATCCAATGTGCCGGCGCCTGGTTCCAGCGCAGCGTGACCAGCGCGGCAGCGGCGCGCGCCAGCGGAACGAGAAAGAAGAGAATCGTCCACCAGAGCGGCATGGGATCGCGATGGCGGAGGCGCCAGCCGTCGGCACGTCCATAACGGTATCTTTTTTGTTTCGCGCCCGGCCCGTCCGGGTCGTACACCGGCGGATGGAAGACGATCACATCGGGTTCCACGGCGATATGGAATTGCAGTTCAAGCGCCCGCAGCACGTAGTCGCAATCCTCTCCGCCGATCCATGGCGTTCCGGCTCCAGGTCCAAGCAACTCATCAAATTTGCCCACACGATCGACGACGGTTCGGCGAAGAAAGATGGCCGGCGAACCCGACCGCAACCACGCCGTAAAACGCGTCATGCGGGCGCACTTGGGCTTCCAGGGTGCGATGGGCAACCCGCGCTCGTCGAGCATGTGTCCGACAATTCCATCCCACTCGGGATGTTTATCAAATAACTCAGCGAGCTGGGCGAGGTGTTCGGCGCCATACCAGCAATCGTCATCAGGGAAGGCGATCCAATCGCCGGTGGTATGCGCCAGACCAAGGTTGCGCGCCCGGGAAACGCCCTGCGGAGAAGTAATGCGGCGGAGCGGAAATTTCCCTTCCACGGGCCGCAAGACGTCGGCGAGCCGGTCGTCGGGGTTCTGATCCACAATGATGACTTCAAAGTTCCGGTAGGTCTGTTGATCGATTGATTTCAGCAGCCGGGCGAGCTCGGAAGTGCGGCCAATGGTGGCAACAATGAGCGAAAATCGCCCACTGTGATCGGAAGGCCCGGCGCTGGAAGAAGGCATGTGGCTTGCTCGTAAGAAGGGTCACCCTTGTGCGAGGCGGAGATCGCTCTTGGCCGGGCCACCCGCGGCCGGCGGCGTCGGATCGAGCCCGCGCTCGTAGATCGCTTTCTTCAGACGGTCGTTATACGCGTAGGGGCTGTCGATCATGTCGATGAGAATGGGCTGATCCTTCTTGACCGCTTGCAGCAGCATTTCGCCGCTCATCAATTCGCGGCAGGAGATCTGACCCTTGAGCAGGGGGATGGCCAGGTAGACGTCTTCGTTGATGCGTTCATGAACGAGCACGTGTCCTTCGGGCAGGTCGCGTTTGGCATAGACGCCGCGGACCAGTCCATCGAGGTACTGGGTTTCTTTTTCGGGGGGGACGCGTTTGGTCGTATCGCTGCCGCCGCACATTTCCTTGGCCTTGTGAAAGGCCTTGAACCAGGTGTCGACCTGCTCGGGAAGTGAGCAGTACGGCGAGACGGGCGCGCCGTTGTAATCGATATCGATGTGCCGCTCGAAGCAGCGTGCGCCCTTGGCGTAAGCGATCAGCATGGAGCTGGCCCAGTCATGGTATTCGTGGGTCGAGAAGCCGATGGTGTGGTTGGGATAGCGCCGGCGGAGAAAATCGATCTGGTTGAGTTCGAGTTCACGGTCTTCGCTGGGGTAAAGCGATACGCAGTGGTTCAAGGCCAGCGGGATGTTGCGGTTGGTAAAGAACGTCACGAGGTCGTCGGAATCCTTCAGCGACGAGCCGCCGGTGGAGGCGATCACCGGCTTGCGCGTGCCGGCGATCTTTTCGATGAGGAACCAGTCGTTGATGTCGGAACTGGCGAGCTTGATGATCTGCACGCCCAGTTCGACGCAGAGATCCACGCTGCTTTCATCAAAGGGCGTGGCGCTGGGAATGCACCCGCTCTTGCGGATCGCATCGACCAGCCGGGCGTAATCCTTCTTGTTCAGGCGGGTATCGAGCGTTTTTTTGATGTACCGGATATCGGTGCGGCTGCGGAAATCCTCGTGGATGAACCGCTCAACATCCCGGAACTGAAGCTTGATGGACGCGCGGACGTTGTTGAAGCGGACGATGCGGGAGAAATCCGTGATGATCTTGAGCCCGCGCTCCACATCGCCCAGGTGATTGTTGGCCATCTCCAGGACAAACAAGTCATCAAAAATATCGAGGTTCATGCGGAATTCCTTGCCTGAGCTACCGGCCCAAGATACCAAAAGAAGCACTCAATCCATAGCGTCAGGGGCGGTCTTCGCCCAGCGCCCCGGCGGGACGGCATAACAGACCAGATCGAACCCTTCCAGATTGTGCGCCCGCAAGTATAGCCCGTACGAACCGCCCAGTGCGGCCATCGCCAGCGGCACTTCCCACAGATGATCCTGACAATGATAGGCGCACACAGCCAACACCGGCAGGGCCCGTCCGATAACGCCTCGCGCCCCGTGCAGCGCATCGAGCTCAGACCCCTCTATGTCCATCTTGATGTAGGTCGGCGTTTCCGCGGCCAACACTTCGTCGAGGGCCACGCACATCACAGTGTGATCACCCTGACCCACCGCCGACGCGGCCGTGCCTGATGCGCCAAACCGCAGCATCGCGCGGCAAGCCCCGACGGCCTCTTGCCGGATGCGGATTCGCCCCGCAAGTTCCGGGGGCAAATGCGTCACCCATTCCTGGAGCCGGACGAAGTTTGCCGGATCGGGCTCAAAGGCCACGATCTGCCCAATCGATTCCGGGCGCTTGTGCACCAACTCCGCGATCGTATCGCCGTCAAACGCACCGCAGTCGATGAATATTTCTTGACCTCGCGGCGCGAGCACATCTGCCGGCCAGTACTGCGGTCCCGGACAAGGCGCCGGCAAACCGTCAAAATCAAGCCACAACCGCCACCGCACCTGGGCCACAAACTCGTCCTGCGAAACGCGGTCGGCCAGGACTTCATAGGCGTGAAGCACCCGGTCGCGCTGCCGCAGCACCTTCTGCGGAACATCGATCGCCAGATAGGGAAGAAACGCATCGGGATAATGCCAGGACAGCAGAGCGAACGGAACGATGACAGCGCATCCCTGCCCCTGAAGCTGCCGCCGAATGTCTACCAGCCGATGCTTCTGACCCGCGCCCCAGATCGTCACGACAAACGCGGCCGAGCTCCCATAGCGCTGCGCCGCCTCCGCCGGAGCCAGTATCGGGACTCCGTCCTGCGTCGTTCCCCAGCGCTCGCGGTTGTTGTCGGAAAACGCCAGGGGCTCGATGCCCACGCGGCGCAGGCCCGCCAGGGTTCGCCGCCCCAGATTCCCCGCACCAAAGAGCACCAACGATTTCGCCCGCCCCTGGGTCTGCTCGGCAAACGCCGACCGCTGCCGCTCCTCCGCAGCCTCGGGCAATTCCGCCAGCAAGGCCGTCAATTCGGTCTTGGGATCAACCATAGCCCCGCCTTCCCTTCCCTACTCGACCGGCGGAATCAGCAGATTCTCGGCCAGTTCCGCGCGCTCAAGGAAAGGGAACATGTCTTCGAGCGGCGCGGTGACCATGCGACCGTCCGGCAATTGTTTGGAACTCAAGCGCGGCTCGAAGGTCTGATTCTGATCGAGCACGACATCGGCCAAAAACGGACCGGAGCCGGCGAGCACGGCATCAAGGCATGCGCCGAAGTCGGCTTCGTTGATGCGGCGCGAAGGGATTCCGTACGCGGCCGCAATTTTCGTCATATCCGGGAACGATACGCCGCTCTGGGGTCCCGCGCCGATCTCCTGACCAAAGAAACTCCGCTGGGTGGTCCGGATCGACAGGTAGCCGCCGTTGCTCAAGGTGAAGATTTTGATCGGCAACTGGTAGTGCACGACCGTCTGCAGTTCCTGGATGTTCATTTGCACGCTGCCATCGCCGGCCAGGCAGATGATCCTGCGGCCCGGGCGCGCCATGGCGGCCCCGATGGCTGCCGGGAGGTCATGGCCCATCGAGGCACAGCCGGAATTGGAAAATAGCCGCTGGCCTCTTTTCAGTTGCGCCACCTGGAAGGCCACGATGCAGGCGGTGGCGTCGCCGCAGACCACGATGTCATCGGCGGCCAGCCGCGCAAAAACCATTTCCATGAAGTGATACGGATTGATGGCGCCGTGATATTCGCGCTGCCGGGGTTGCACGACCGGAAAACGCCGGCGGCGCTCCTTGCACCAGCCCAGCCAGGCCGCGTGGGGCGCGCCGTCGTAGCCCGCGGCGGCGAGTTCTTCGTTCAGGCATTCCAAGAACACCCGGACATCCGCGTGGATCGGCAAGTCGGGCTTGACCGTGGGCTTATTCAGTTCGGCCGCATCGATATCGACCTGCACCTTGAACGCCTGGCGTGCGAAAGATTTCCAGTTGTAACTGATCTGACGAATGGGCAACCGTGCGCCGAGGATCAAGAGCAGGTCACTGTTCTGCACGGTAAAGTTTCCGGCGCGATCGCCGATGGTGCCCTGCCGGCCGCAGAAGTGGGGATCGTCCGAAGCGATGATGTCGTGCGTCCAGGCCGTGGTGACGGGAATGCCCAGTCGCTGGATGACCTGCTCAAACACATCGATGGCGCCGCCGATGCGGACACCCGAGCCGGCCAGTAACACCGGCCGCGCGGCCGTTCGCAGGCGTGCGATCAGATCCCGGCATTGGGCCCGAATGGCCGCCACGTCCCAGTTGAGCACATCTTCCGCGGGGTCGTACCTGCGCAATGTCTGCGGATCAATCATGGTGGACTGCACATCAATGGGAATATCCAGCCAGCACGGGCCGGGGCGGCCGGACGTCGCCAGATGAATGGCGCGCTGCATGTGGTAGCGGATGGAAAGCGGATCGGTCACGGTGATGGCGTATTTGGTGATGCCCTTGACCATCCGGATAATGTCGACTTCCTGATCGCCGAGTTGGCGAAGATTGGCCAGGCCATAGGTGGCCAGGAGGGTTTCGCGTTTCACCTGGCCGGAGACAATGAGCATGGGGACGGAGTCGGTCCACGCGCCGAACACGCCGTTGAGGGCGTTGATGCCGCCGGGCCCGGCGGTGACATTCACCACCGCGGGCTTGCCGGTGACGCGTGCGTAACCCTCGGCCGCCATGGCCGACGCCTGCTCATGATGGTTGCAGACGCACGTCAGCCGGGGCTCAGAGCCGAAGGCGTTGTTGAGAAACATGGCGCCGCCGCCGGTGACCAGAAACACCTGGCGCACGCCGGCGTCGGCCAGAGACTGGGCGATATAATCAGCAACTCGCATCATGAAATCTTCACCACAACTGCATGGCCATTCAGGTTGTAGACGGTGATCCTGTCGGGCAGATCGCGTTGTTCATCCACCATCTTCGTAATCCCCGCGGTGTTGGGAAAGGCGTAGTCATCGTAAACAATCATGCCTCCGACGACCAATCGAGGCCAGATCCACGCGGTGACGTCTTTCGCGGATTGGTAGACATCGACATCGATGTGGCAGAGGCGGAATCGGCCGTTTTCGATGGCGGAGCCGGTCTGATCGGGAAATATTCCTTCGAGGATGGTCACATTTTCTAACTGCAGATCGTCGTGTAGGAAGATTTCCACAGCAGCCCGCGATGCGTCGGCATGTTCGCCGCCGCGGTAGACGGCATCATTTGCGCCGGTTTTGACGACGCCTTGGAAGGTGTCGCAGAGGTAGACCCTACAGGGCAGTCCGGCGGCTTTGGCCCGTAGCGCCAGAATGGCCCCGCTGCCGCCGCGCCATGTGCCGACTTCCAGAATATCTCCCACGAATTTGGCCGATTGTCCCACGAGGCTCCAGAGTTCGTAAAGCCGGAGCATATCGACCAGTGTGTTGGGTTTGGCCAACGCATAGGCCTTCAGGAATTCGGCATCCACGTTCCAAGGCGAGTACAACGCTGAAGAACGCACGCCGGCGTAGGCGTTGCCATCGTGGGCCGCGGGTACGGCGATCAGATCGTAACCGAGCCGCCGCAGGGTATTGAGTATTGCCCGTTTCGCCACGTTCATGCGTTCACTGCTCCTGTGATGGTGTAGGCACGCCAAGATGGATAATGCGGTTCTTCAAGCCCAGCTTCTGCCGAATCGTCGCGGTTATCTCCGCATCATGCAACGTGCTGGCGATCAGGATCGGGTGCGGCAGAGCCGCGAGGCCTTCCGGAGCGCTCACCCGCACGCCGCGGATGAACCGGCCGTGGTGGATCGGGTTGCCGTCGACGAATGCCGCGATGCTCGCCGTACCCAACACGGACTCGGCCAGCAACCTCATCGCCAACTGTCCAACGCCCCACACGATCACCGGTTGATCGGCCGGCAAAGCGGCGCGAAGAAACTCATCCATGGCGTGCAATTTCCCGGTTGAAATCTCAATGTACTCAAGAATCTTCCGACGCAGGACCGGATCTTTCGCGAACTGGGCCTGCACACTTCCACCCCGGCGGAAGAACGCAAAGCATGCCGGATAGGGATTCGGCGGGGGAGCCATCAAAGTTTTGACGCCCTGGCTGACCACCTGCATGCCTGCAACGTGCATCAGATTGGCTAGCGCGGTCAAAGAAAAATGGTTGATATGCTCGGTATTGAAATCCTGAAACGGCGCCGGGACGTGCTCCGCATAGCGGGTGGCATCGGGCACCTCGACATATACCGTGCCGCTGGCGGACAGCACTTGCGCCACGGCAGCAACCGCTCCGTGCAGATCCTGCACATGCTCGAGAACGTGGGACAGAATCACAAAATCAAATGTTCCCAGGCCCGCGGGAATATGGCTCAGCGATCCCATCTCGGCACGTATTCCAGCGATAGACCGCGTGTGCTGCACGCAGGCGGCGGCAGGGTCGAGGCCGGTCAAATGGCCGAAGCCCAGCGCTGCAAGATGCCGAAGCAACCCGCCATTGGCGCATCCAATATCCAGCACCCGGGCCGCGCGATCGGGAAGAAACTCCGCGATGCACCGGGCGGTCTCGTGCAGACGAACGTCATCCCATGGCGTATCGCCGCCGCCGGTGGAGGTGGTGGTATCCTCATACTTAGAGTGTTCGCGGTAGAAGCGATCATAATCGTCCTGCGAAACGGCGGTGCCGGCATAGACAAATCCGCAGAGGTCGCAGCAGACCACCGCGTAGCCGCCGGCCAGCGGATGACCGTCCGGGAGCACGAAGCGCTGCTTGCGCAATATTTCACATCGGGCATGGCCGCACACTGGACAGCTTCGCAGGACGTTTATGTGCATTTCACTCACATGACAAAATTGGCCGGGCGCGTTCCGACCCTTGCTGAACTTTGCCGTCGCCATGCAGCGATGCTCCCATGATCTTCCGGTGTTCCGCGCCGGTGGCTTATCGTAACGAAAATCGCGGTCCACAGGCAACGCAAGCGATGTATGAAGCGATGCATCGGTCCCAGCGGGCCGGCCCATCGCTGGTAGCGTCTGACCGGATCGCGTTATGATGCCTCGCGGGGCCGAGGGATGACTGTGCGGCAAACGCCGGGTGACTGCACCTGCGTTTGCGGCAAGAATCACGGACGAAGCGAACCGCCATTGAGGGAGGCGAATGATTCCGATCGCCGGCTTGATAATCGTCTGCTTGCTGGGTCTGTGCGTAGCGCTGGGATTTCCCCTGCGCCGCAGCCGCGCGGCGGCGATCCTCGAGCAAATACTTACTCCTGTAACGTCGGAACCCCCTGAACCGCAAAGCAGACTTCGCGCCTGGGCCTGGCCGCTGGCGGGAATGGGGATGTTGCTCGCAGCGTTGGCTTTCCTCGAGATCCGCCAGCCCTATTTCTTTGTGCAGGATGACGTACTCGTTCTCGAAATGCCGGTGTTGCTCGAGAATTTTCGCACCGTTTGGTCGGGGCACTGGCCGCGCTATGTTCCGGAACTCGGGATGGGGATTGGTACCGGCCCGTCGATGTACCCGCCGTTCTATGTGGCCTATGCGCTGGCCCGCAACGTGCTGCGCGATCCGTATGCGTTCCTGGATGTCTCAGCAATTCTCCACTTGATCGGCGGCTACTGGGCCACGTACGTACTGGCCCGCCGGATCGGCCAGGGCAGAGCCGTCGCCACGCTGGCGAGCCTCTCCTTCATTCTCAGCGGCAGCGTCCTGATCATGGGACGATCGTGGAGCAGTTTCTCCGCGGTGTGCCTCTGGCAGCCGCTTTTTCTATTATTGCTGGTTCAACTCACGCGGAAGGATGTCGGCTGGCGCTGGCCCGTAGGGGTGGCACTGGTACTGGCCATGTACTATTACGCGGGCTTTCCGCAAACGGTCATCATTGCACTCTGGTTCACGACGTTCTGCCTGGTCTGGCTGGTGGCGTGCAAACGTATCCCCCTGTGGCGCTTGCGATGGCTGATTCCTGCTGGCGTCTTGACCGCGGCCCTCTGCATGCCGCTGGCGTATGGCCAGTTGCAGTTGCTGAACTTCGGAAGCTTCTGGACGCACCTGACGGGCATTCAGCAGGTACAGGCCGCCACCACTACCGCCCCATCCCCCGATGCGCTCTCCACGGGACTGACTTCCCGGGTCTACGGCCATGGCGTGACGGAACAGTTGCTCTGCATGTTCCTGCCCTATCCGCTCGCGTCGGCCAAGCACCCTGATAACTGGGGCGATGTCTACGAACCTTACTACGGGCAGTTGGTTTACTTCGGAACGACCATGGCGGTGCTGGCGGTCGCGGCGGTGTTGCTACTGGCGGCGGCCCGGCCGCGCCGCGCAACGTACGGCCGCCACGTCTGGACGGCCGCTTTCCTTTTCGGGTTATTGTGGGTGATGGGCGACGATGGCGGCGTGTGGAACGTGCTGTCATCGCGATTGAATATCGCGCACCAGTGGCACTATCCATGGCGCGCGCTGCCGCAGATGACGTTGCTGGCGGTGCTTTCGGGCGGCCTGCTGCTGGAAGAGATTCTGCGTGTGATCCCCCAGCGCATCGCCTGGCAGCGGCGCGCCGTCGGCCTGACGCTGCTGCTATTGCTATGCCAGGTGAGTTTACCGCTGCCGGGTTTTTATATGTGGGGCTTCCGGCCGTACCCGCCGCTGCCGCCGGAAATGCGAACCCTGCTGTTCAATCCCGACGGCACGCCCACCGGACGGTGGCATACCATCAGTCCCTTCCACAACCCTCATCCGGAATTCTGGCGCGCATTGACCCACAATCTTCCATCAGTCTACGGCGTGCCGGCGGTGACCGACTACGATCCGCTGAACGCATACGATCCGATGTATAACGCGATGGTTGCCCGCATCTCCAAGGGCGGGCTCGCCGCGGTGCGCCAGTATGGCATTCGCTGGGTGTTCGTTTGCTCGCTCTCCAATCAACCGACATCGATTCCGCCGATCCACTACGACGACCAGACGATGCACACGCGCCTGGAGACGCCGGCCGGCTGGCTGCTGGAGGTGGATGGCGTCAAGCCGCTGGCGTACGTGGCGGGTGCGGAGGATACCGTGGTGTCTTCCTTGCCGTGCTTTGCCGATACGACGGGCATTTGCATTCCTTTGCCGAAGGATTTTCCCGGCGGCATGGTCGTGGCGAATTATCTCAACCGGGGGATTTTGCATCCGGTGGTCGACGGCCGGGATGCGCCGTTTGCCGCGGACTCCTGGGACCGCATGGCGGTGAACGTTCCGCGCGGCGCGACGGAGCTTTACCTGGCGCCGATTCCGGAATCTACGGATGCCTACAAGTGGGCGGGGATTTGCGCCGCCCTCGCGATGGCGTTGTGCCTGGGACTGATGGGGCTTGATGCGTTGCTCGCGCGGCGTCGGAAATTGCCGACGAATCCGCCGGTTGCAGCGAAATAGCCGGGCACAATTTATCTCGAAATTGAAGCGCGATGCCACTGGGCAGTTCTCGCGATGGCCTCGGGCAGGGGGATCAGCGGGGCAAGGCCGAGGTCGTGGCGAGCGCGATCAATGCACGGAACATACCGGCTGGCAGGCGTGCCGGGGACCGTCGGCGTGAGGATTTGCACCGCGGCGCAGGGAGCAACCGTCGCGGCAACAAGGCGGGCCAGATCGGCGATGGTGATGTCCTGGTCCGAACCGACGTTATACGTCTCGCCACTTTTTCCATTGACCAGAATTGTCCAAAGCCAGAGGGCCAGATCGGCTGCGTAAAGATACGAGCGGTACGGCGTGCCATCGCCCTGCACGCGGATGGGTCCGCCCGCGAGCGCATCACGAATAAAGTTGCCCACGGCGAAGTGAGCGTTCAGCGGCAGATGGGGACCGACGAAGGCGAAGCCGCGCGCGATCCGAATTCGCAGGCCAAAGTCGCGGGCGTAGAGATGGCAGGCATGTTCCGCGGTGCGTTTGCCTTCGCCGTAGGCGCCGAAGGCATCGAGGGTATGGGGCGTGCCGGTGAAATCTTCTGATACGCGCTGGAGGTCGGGCGGTTGCCGGCCGTAGACGGCGCCGGAACTGATGTACAGGATGTCGCGTGCACCGCTTTCGTGCGCGAAGTCCAGCGTGCGGCTGGTGCCGAAGACAATGCTCTCAAGGAGGCCTTGGGGATCGCGGCGGGCCAGATCGCCGGCGGATTCGGTGGCGGCATGGATGATATGCGTAAAGCCGCCGGACGGCGGCGTCGGAAATCGGAAATTGCGAACATCTCCGAAGTGCCAATGGAGCGCTTTGTGAGCCGCAAGGTGCGGAGCCTTTGCAGCGAATGCGGCAGGATCGCGGGAAAGCACGGTGGCCTGCAAGCCGAGTTGAAGTTGATCATCCGCCCACGTGAGCGATTCCAACAGCCATCGGCCAAAAAAGCCGGTGCCGCCCGTGATGAATAGCCGCGCGTTGCGGAGCGAAGGCCAGATTCCCTGCGAATGCGCAAGGATGTGATCGAGATCCGCGGCCAACGGGTTGACGCTCACAGGCTTCTCCAGACATTCTTCACCGCAGCGGCGTGCAGATCCGTCGGCTTCAGATTAAATCCGATATGACTGTAAACATACTTGTGATCGTAGCCGTGGGGCAGCGATTCGAAGGGAAGCGTTGATGAACAAGTGGGCGGAGCCAGCGAATAGCCCGTGACGCGTGCGCCCATATCGTGGAGCCACAGCGTCAGCCATGATCCCCTAAAGCCGGTGTGTCCCGTGACCAGCACCGACTTGCCGCGAAATGTCTCTCGGATCGCCGCGTCGTTCATTACTACCTTCCGGGCGCAAGACTTCGTCTGGAATCAAGAAATCATTATATGGTGTGAACGTGGACGTGCGAACTGGGGGAGTAGGAGCGTCGTCGAATACGCCACTTGAAAGGGATTCGGCCCGCTCCAACTCCTATCGCGGGGAAAGCTGCTTCAGTGCTTTTTCCGCGTCGGCATCACCCTGGTCAGCCGCCTTTTGGTACCACTGGACCGCTTTGGACCAGTCTTTCTCCACGCCATCACCGTATTCGTAGGCAACGCCGAGATAGTACTGGCCCATGGCATTGCCTTGATTCGCGGCCTTCGTGAACCACTGTACCGCTTCATGCTTGTCGGCCGCCACGCCCTTGCCCTTTTCGTAGCAGAGGCCGAGTCTGAATTGGGCCCGGGCTAAGCCGTGTTCTGCCGCCTTGCGGTACCACTCAACAGCTTCGCGCGGATCTTGTTCTACCCCGCGGCCTTTCTCGTAGCAGAAACCAAGATCGTATTGGGAGTGAGCATCACCCTGTTGCGCCGCCTTGCGGTACCACTCCACCGCCACCTTCTGATCTTTTTCCACGCCCCTCCCTGACTCGTAGCAGGTGCCGAGATTGTCTTGGGCACTCGCTTCTCCTTGCTCCGCGGCTTTGCGCATCCACTTGACCCCTTCATGCAGGTCAATCTCCACGCCTTCGCCTAATTCGTAGCAGATGCCGAGACCGAATTGGGCTTGGGCAAGCCCCTGTTCCGCACCCTTGCGAAGCCATTCGGCGGCTACCCGCGAGTCTTTCTCCACGCCCTCGCCGAATTGGTAGCAGCCGCCGAGACGAAATTGCCCCTCGGCATTTCCCTGTTCCGCGGCCTTACGGTACCACTTGACCGCTTCAGCAAGGTCTTTCTTGACGCCTTGGCCTTTGAAGAAGCAGAAACCGAGATCAGATTGGGCAGTGGGATATCCCTGATCCGCTGCCTTGCGAAACCACTTGGCGGCTTCAGCAAGGTCTTGCTCGATGCCTTGGCCTTTGGAGTAGCAGCAACCGAGATCGGATTGACCCTTGGCATACCCCTGGTCCGCGACCTTGCGAAACCATTTAACGGCTTCACGCAGATCCATTTCTACACCACCTTCGCCCTTGTAGTAGAAGTACCCCAGGCGGTCCTGGGCATCCGCATCGCCCCGCTCTGCAGCGGCGCGGTAAGACTCAGCGGAAGGGGCCGTGGTAGTGGCCGGCGCTTCCTTCTTTGAACAAGCGAACTGGCAAAGCGTTCCGGCAATCGCAAGAGTGAGAACGGCAAGGAAGTGAATATAGCGCATGGTGCTGGTTCCCTTGGAGGCCTATCGATGTGCGGAAGTTCAGAGTTGAATCCGCCGGGAGCATTTTATTCGTTTCGGCCGGGACTGGGGAGTGGAATGAAATTGTGCATAAGTCATCCCCTAGTTCCCTACCCTTTCGGTATCCGATGAATGAGCCGCAGCAACCCGTCGAGGATGGTCAGCGGATGCGGGGGACAACCGGGAATAAACAAGTCGACGGGCAGGATCGATCCATCGCCCAGGCCGTTGTGGGTCGCGGGAGAGCCGGCGTACGGGCCGCCGGAGATGGCGCAGGCGCCCAGCGCGATGACGATCTTCGGCGCCGGGACGGCATCGTACGCGTCCCTGACGGCGTAACGCATGTTCTCGGAAATGGCGCCGGTGACGAGCAAACCATCGGCATGCCGCGGCGAGGCAACGAACGCAATGCCGAAGCGTGAGAGATCCCAGCCGACCGTGTTCAGCACGTTGGTGTCGAGATCGCAGGCGTTGCAGGAGCCGGCCGCCACTTCGCGCAGCCGCAGTGCCCGGCCCAGACGCGACGTGATCTGCTGGCCTAAGCCCTCGGCCAGTTTGAGCTGATCGCCGCTGAGAATCAGGTCTTCACGTGTGGATGTCGCCAAGCGGTGATCCTTGGTATACGCGATCGCGCCGGTCGGGCAGATATCGACGCATTCGGTGCAGAAGACGCACTTGCCCAGGTCGAGGCGAAGCTCCCGTTTCGTGGCGCCGTTTTCCACGGGGACGATCGACAGCGCCGACGTGGGGCAGGCGTCGACGCACTGCTGGCATTGCGGGCTGCACTTGGCCTGGTCGATGGTGGGCCGTCCGCGAAAACGCTCCGGCAACGCCGGGATTTCCAGCGGAAATTTCGTTGTACGATGGCCCTGATGCAGCCGGGTTTGCAGAATCTTTAGCATGGGAGCCCTTCATTGACCATGAAAATCGGTGCTCAACCTTATAAATCATGCCCGCAGTAACTGAGGCTGAAACTCTTGTTGCAGATCGGGAAATCGGAGATGGCGACGTTGCGGAGCGCCAGCGCCAGGCCGTACCAGTTATGCATCGACGGGTCTTTCGGCTGGACGAACGAAACTTTTCCGGCGGCGTCGGAGAAGGCGACATACGTGGCTTCGCCGCGCCAGGTTTCCGTCAGGCCAATCGCCAGCGCGTTGGACTTCAGCGCGGTCAGCGGCGCGAACGTCTTGCCTTCGGGCAGCCGGGTGAGGATATCGAGCAAAAACTCGAGCGAGCGTTGGACTTCCAGCCAGCGGACGACCGCGCGGGCCGAAACATCGCCGGTGGTTTCGGTGGCCAAGGGAAGTTGATTGAACTGGTAGATACCGTGAGGGTGATTGGAACGCGCGTCGCGCGGGCATCCGCACGCCCGGCCGGCGGGGCCGACGAGACCGATTTCCTCGGCTGTCTCACGCGTCAGTGCCCCGGTACCCTCAAAACGAGCCAGGACCGAGGGTGTCGAAAACATCAGGTCGAGAACTTCCAGCGTCTCTTTCTGCAGCCCCTCCAGCTTGGTGCGAATCTTTTCCGCCAGGGCGGTATCGATATCGAACTTCACGCCGCCGGGACGCAGGAGGTTGCGCCCGAAGCGGCTGCCGCAGATTTCGGCAGTAAGATTGAGGAAATCCCCGCGAAGCCGTCCGAGGTATGCGGATGTAGGCAGGAAGCCGATATCCAGGCCCAGTGCCCCAAGATCGCCGACATGATTGGCGAGGCGTTCGAGTTCCAGCGCAATGGCGCGGATGGCGCTCGCCCGCATGCCGACCGAGACGCCGCCGAGACCCTCGAGCGCGACGCAGTACGCCATCGCATGGCCAATAGTCGCATCGCCGGCAATGGTCTCAGCGACCAGTGCGGACCGCGTGGCATTCGGATGCAGCAGCAGCGCCTGCGCCCCGCGATGTTGATACCCCAGCACGATTTCCAGGTGCAACACATCTTCGCCGTGACACTGGAAGCGAAAGTGTCCTGGCTCAATGACACCGGCATGAATAGGCCCGACAGCCACTTCGTGCACCTCTTCGCCTTCCACGCGGTAGAACGGATAGTCGCCAGGAATGGTCTTGGCCGGATCGAACTTGCCCCACGGCGCGGGCGTGCCGTTATCGGTGGCCACGTAACGCAACGGCTTAAGCCACGGATGATGCAGCGGCGTGACGCCATAAGATTCCGCGATCGCGCGTTCAAAGGCCTGCGCGGCAGGCCAGTGCGCCGTGATCGACGGGTACGACGGATTCGCGCCGGCCAGATCGGTGGCACAAATCGCCAGCGTGGAGTCGGCATCGAAGGCGAGCAGGCAGTAGACGCGCAGCGCATCCGTTGCCAGCCGCCGGGCGAAGAGACTCGAAATGCGTCCCCCGCGGCCGCGCATCGCCACGACGTGTGCCGCAAACTCCTCGGAAGCAATCGTCGGAACCGCCGCCTCATCGACGGCGACGCCTTGTCTGAGATAGAGCCAACGCGGAAGCTGTTCGCTCATAGGTGGCCCTCCTCAAGATGATCGCCCGCCGGTGCCGTGTTCGGTCTGTCCGGTGCAGTCGTGACGCCGGCGGGAATTTCCGCGGTTTGCACCGGGACCGGCGTCAGTTGATCGGCGGCAGCGTGCAGCGCCCGCGTCACGTAATCCGGCTGATACAGACTCAGCGCCAAGGCCAGAATCAGCATTCCGGCCGCGGGCAGCAGCATGGTGGGCTCGCGCCAATGGCCGAAGGACGATGAAGACGCTCCATCGGAACCTTCCGTCACCGGCAGCACCGACGGCGCACCAAAAGCCATCGGCAGCATCGCGGTCATCACGCCGACGAAGCAAATCGTTATCGTCACGATGAAACCGATCAGGATGAACCACTGGTGCGTTTGCACGGCCGCCAAAATGATGGCGAACTCCGAATAGAACATGCCGAACGGCGGTAACGCCGTGGTGGCGCATAGCCCGCCAAGGAAAATCACGCCGGCAATCGGATGATGATGCAGTGCGCCTTTGACGTCCGAGATGCGATTCGATTTGTAGATGCGCCAGATAAAACCCACCGCAAAGAAGAGCACACCCTTGTTGAGCGTGTTATGCAGGGTGTGAAGCATGGCGGCATATGCAGGCGACGACTGGGCGCCCAACACCGAAGACTGAGTCCCGCCCAGGCCGGCAAGGCCGACAGCCAGCACCAGGATGCCCATATGTTCGACGGACGTGTAGGCCAGTATGCGCCGATAGTCGTTGTTGCCGATGATGAAGATTCCCGCGACCAGGATGGAGAGCAATCCGAAAGCGGTCATCCACAGGCTGGCGAACGGCCCTTGCCCAACGGCCAGGCATACCTGGAAGACGCGAAGAATGCCGAGGAATGCTCCGAGCGTGACGCCGCCGGCGAAGAGTGCAGCGATGGGAGGCGGGGCTTCCGCGTACGCATCAGGCTTCCACGAATGCAGCGGCGCCAGACCCATCTTGGTGCCGAAGCCGACGAGCACCAGCAGGAACGCCGCGCGAACCCACGCGATGTCCAAGCGCGGTGCGGCCTCTCGCAGCGCAGTAACCGTCATGCCGATGCCCTCTTCACCATGCGGCGCCGTTTCGGCAACTTCGGCTGTGGTGGCCGAGAGCGTGGTGGCCGCCGGTGCGGGTGCCGTGGTGGAAAGCCCAAGACAGAAGATGCCCAGCAACCCCAGCGCAATGCCGACGGAATTCATCAGCAGAAATTTCCACGTGGCCTCGAGGGCCCGCGGACCCAGGCGGAAATAAATCAACGGCGTGGCCGCCAGCGAAGCCGCTTCCAGCGCCACCCAAAGCACCCCCAGATGCTGGGCCGCGCAGACGAGCGTCAGCGACGCCAGCAACAGCAGCATGCACGCCAGAAACACCCGCTGCGACACCAGCACTTTCTGGTGATACCCGACAAAGAAAATCGAAGTGGCCAAAAAGAGCAGCGAGATCAGCGTGACAAACAGATGGCCCAGAGGATCCAGCGCCAGCAGCGTGCCGGGGTTGGCCACGGCCAGGACAGGGTAAATCCAACTTCCGAGGATCACAGCGAAGTGCGCGGCACAACCCGCCACCAGACTGACGCGGCGCAACCGGCTGGTCGGAAGCAGCAGGCACAGCAGCACGAACGGAAGCGTAACGGTCAGTAACAGAATCATGCCGGCTCCTTCATCGGGGCCAGGTTCTGCGTATCCATGTGATCAAACTCCTGGCGGATGTGGTACACCACGATCGCCATCACAAACACGCCGACGAACACGTCGAGCAGAATGCCCAGTTCCACGAGCAGCGGCATCGCATGCAGCAGCGAGAGACCGAACAGGTAAATTCCGTTCTCCAACACCAAGTAGCCGACGACCTGCGTGATCGCCTTATAGCGCGACACCAGAATGAGCAGGCCGATGAGCAGCGTCGAAATCGCCACGGGAATCAGCAGCGTGGACATCGCCTGGCCGGGCAGCACTAGCCGGCTCGACAACGCAAACGCCCCGCCGATCATCATCGCCCCCACCACCACTGACCCCGTGAACCCTAGGTACGGCTGCACTTCGCGTTGAATGTCACCGGTGCGGATCACGCGGAGCAGAATGAATGGAATCAAAAACACCTTCAGCACCACCGTGCCTCCCATAAGGAAGAAGCCGTGAATGCCGATGGCATCGGAAGCGGTGGCGGCAGCGATCGGAAGCACGGAGATCACCAGGCACTGAAAGGAGAACAGCCGGATGCACGTCGCCAGGCGGCTGGTCGCCAGCATCGCCAAATTGAGCAACAGCACCAGCACCAGCGCGCCATCGATGGCGGTGTGCAGGGAGTCGGGTATCGGATGCGTCAGGGCAGCGAGCATGGTTACCTCAGGCGAGTTTATTGAACAGGACCAACAGCACAGCCAGGCCGGACAGCACCGTGGCGCCGGCCAGCAGAAGCGAAACGCGGTTCAGGCGCAGCCGCGCCATTGTCGATTCGATGATTCCCACCAGCAGCGCCAGCGCCATCAGCGCCGCCAGCCAGAGCAGCGCCCCCGGCAGCCCCACCCACGCCACCTGCGGCATTGCTGCATGGACCAGCAGAGATCCCAGCAGCGTGAACTTGAGCGCCGCGCCATAGGTGATATACGCGAAGTCGGGCCCGGAATGATCCAGCACCATCACTTCGTGAATCATCGTCAGTTCCAGGTGCGTCAGCGGATCATCCACGGGAATGCGCGAGCATTCGGTGAGCAGAATGATGAAGAGCGCCCCGACCACCAGCAGCATCGCCGGCCCGACGCTATGCCACGCCCCCGCGAGATTCGTGCCCAGCATGTCGTCCAGTTGCAGATTGCCCGTCGAGATCGCCAGCACCGCCAGGCACAGGAACAGGGCCGGTTCGGACATCGTGGCGAACGTCACCTCGCGGGCCGAGCCCATGCCTTCGAAGGCCGACCCGGTATCCATCGCTGCCAGCACGGTGAACATGCGGCCGAGCGCAAATAGGTACGCGACCAGGATCAGATCGCCTTTGAAGCCCAGCCACGAGTTGGGCCCGAGGACAGGAATCATCGTCGTCGCCGTCAGCAGTGCGGCAAGGCTCACGATCGGTCCGGCGCGAAACACCCAGGTCGTCGTGTGCGAATAGACCGCGCCTTTGCGGAACAGTTTGAGCAGATCGAAGTACGGTTGCAGCCACGGCGGACCGTCGCGGCCGCCGAACCATGCCTTGGTCTTGGCGATCACGCTCATCAGCAACGGCGGCAACAACAGCACGCCGAGAACCTGCGCCGTCACCACGGCGGCAACACCGGGCACGGGCAGATGAATGGTCATGGCAAGCAAATTCATGGCCTTGTCGCTCCAGGCAGAACATGGTTGAGTTCGTCGGCCCCGCGGGTCGCGGTCGGACGGGCCGTGGGTTGAGAAGGATCAGCAGACATCGAAATAGCCGGCGCGGTACGCTCCACCAAAGCGCCGCCGCTACGCGGCTGCCACGCGGTCTCCACCATAAATACCAGCACCAGCGTCGCGGCCACATAGACGACGCACACTTGAATGCTGCCGCGGCGAACAGCAGAGAGAAGACTGTACCAGCCGGTACGAAACGGTCCGCGATCCTCGCCTATTGCGGCATCGGCATGCGTCGGTACATGACCGGAAAGTGAAACGGTGCGGATCATCGCGGCGAGTTGTGCAGCGCCTTTGAAGAATGGTGAGAAAATATCCGTCTGCGCGATGTCGTTCGTGTGCGTGGAAAGCTCCGCGCGAATGTCGCCCGAGGGAAACGCACCGGCAGGCACAACCAGATGTTTGTGCGGCCACAGCAGTCGGCGAAACGACCGGATGAGCGACCACGCGAACGACGATGCGGTGTATTGAATCCGCGGAGTCAGCGCCGGGTAGCCGCAACCCCACGTGCCGGCGCGGCCCGACGCGGCGGTGATGACGATCTGACCTCTGATCATGAGATGGCGAACGAGCAACAGAATGATCACCAGCGCCAAGAGCAGCGCCAGCAGCGCACTGAGATGACCGGCCGGCGCGAGAATTGCGTCGAAAGTCGAAGCCGCTGATGTGCTGTAAGGCGTAACGACGAATGCCGCAGCGCCTGGTGCAATCAGATCGGTCGCCACCGAAGGCGCCAGTCCAATCAACAGACACAGCACCGCCAGCGCCGACATGGACCCGAGCATAAGCCGCGGCGTGGCATGCGCGGTCAAAGCTTCGCGCGGCGATCCAAGAAATACCACCGAGAACACCTTCGCAAAACACGCCAGCGCCAGCCCTCCCATTAGCGCCAATCCCGCCAGGCCGACCACCGCCACCCCGGGCAGCGCGCGGGGCAAACGAATGGTCCCGCCGAGCAGCCCCCCGTAAATGAGCCACTCGCTGATAAATCCGTTCAGCGGCGGAAGCCCGCAGATCGCCACGGCAGCCAACAGAAACAGGAGCGCATTCAACGGCGTTTTTTTCGCCAGGCCGCCCAGACGGTCGATCTGCCCGGTGCCCGTCGCATGAATCACCGCGCCGGCCGAGAGAAACAACAGCCCTTTGAAAAGTGCATGATTCAGCACGTGCAGCAGCGCGCCGGAGTAGCCCAGCAGCGCCACCAGCGGATGACCCGTCGTCTGCCCGAGCATCCCCACGCCGATGCCGATGCCGATGATCCCGATGTTCTCGACCGTGTGGTACGCGAGCAATCGTTTGATGTCATGCTGTGCCAAGGCATACAAAACGCCCAGCACGCCGGAGACCGCGCCCAACACGATCATCGCCGTGCCGCACGAACCCGGCAGCGGGCCCAGAAGCATCAGCAGGCGGAGCAGTCCGTAAATGCCAATCTTGACGACGACACCCGAGAGGAGCGCCGAAACCGGCGTCGGGGCCACGGGATGCGCCAGCGGCAGCCACACATGCACCGGCATAAATCCGGCCTTGACGCCGAAGCCCGCCAATCCCAGCGCGAAAATCAACACGCGAACCGTGGAGTCCTGCACCCCCAGCGCCGCTCCGATCCCCGCGAAACTCCACCCCCCCACCGCCACCAGCAGCGCGAACATCGGCACCAGAAATAGCGCCGAGCTCAGATGCGTCGCGATCAAATAGGTCCACGCCCCGTGTCGTGCGGCCGGGTCTTCATCGTGAAATCCCACCAGAAAAAATGCCGCCAGGCTCGTCATTTCCCAGCCGACGAGAAACAAAATCACATCCCCGGCGCACAAGAGAACGCCCATCGACGCCACCAGCAGACACAGCACCGCCCCCACCGACGCCGTCGCACGCGTGCTTCGCGTTTCGACACTGAAATACGACCATGAGTAAACCGCGACGACCGCACTCAGCAGCCCCAGCGTCAAAAGAAACCACGCGGAAAGATAATCGATCGTCAGCGTCGGCGCGCCCAGCGGCAACGGCCATATCAGGCGCTGCGGCGGCGCCGCTGTATCAATCCACCGCCCCACCGCCGCCGCCACATACCCCGCCGATCCCAGCACCATCGCCACCAGAGACACCATCAGACCGGCGCGCCCGTGCCGCGCCAACAGCACCGCCAGCACCGCGCCGGCGAGGAGCACCAGAAGGCTGCTGGTCAGAAATATCACGGCAGTCCTCCTGCACGTGGCGCGCCGCCATCCACCACGGCCGAATGAACGGGAGCAGCGCCGGCGGAACTCCGCTCCGCCGGCCAGAACGGCCGAAACACCGTCTCCACCGCAAACATCACCACCAGCGTGACCACGATGCCCATCAGCAGCACATGGATCCGCCACCGTTCCATGGGTCGGCAGGCCTCGGCAAATCGCCCGCTCCAGCCGAATGCCGGAGCATACCCCTTGGTCAACATCACATCCGGCACCGACGTGGAAAGATCGCCCGTGGCCGGAAAGCAGCCGGCGGGAAGATGTGCCTGGCGCCGCGGCAGCAAAATCCTGCGAAAACTCCGCAGGATGCTCCAGCCAAAGGATGAGCCAGTATACTGCATGCGTGCAGTGGGGGCGGAATAACCGCAGCCCCAGGTCGGCCCCGCAGTGATCGGCTGATCCGTGCCCGCACATTTGCGGAGCAGCGCCAGCGCCGCCACCACACCTGCCAGAATCAACGCCCCGCGCGAAATCAGCACCAGCGGCGCAAAGGCGTCGGCCAGTGAAGAATCAACACTCACAAATCCCAAGGCCGCCATCGGCGCATTCAAAAGTGGAATCACCAGCCACGGACACGTGCCGATGATCACGCACAGTACCGCCGGCACAAGCATCCCCAGCAGCATCGGCGTGGAGGTGCGGTGGGCGTGAATGGTCGCATCGCGCGGTGCGCCCAGAAACGTAATCGCAAAAACTTTCGAAAACCCCGTCAGCGCCACGCCGCCGATAAACGCCAGCGCCAGCAACCCCACCACCGCGCTTCCCGCCGATAGCGAGAACGGCCCCATCGCCGTGTGAAATAACGCGCTATAAATCAGCCATTCGCTCACAAAACCATTCAGCGGCGGCAGCGCGCAAATGCCCATCGCGCCCAGCAAAAACAACGCCGCATTCCGCGGGGTCTTCTTCGCCAAACCGCCCAGCCGGTCGAACTCCTGCGTTCCCGTCGAGTGCAACACCGAACCTGCCGACAGAAACAGCAGCCCCTTAAACAACGAATGATTGAGCACATGCAGCAGCGCTCCGGCCAGGCCCAACTGCACGATCAACGGCCGATCCAAACTCCGCCCCAGCAGCGCCACCCCGATCCCCAGCGCCACGATCCCCATGTTCTCCACGCTCGAATACGCCAGCATCCGCTTGAGTTGCTTCTGCCCGACCGCATACAAAATGCCCATCGAACCCGTGATGATCCCCACACCCATCAGCGCCAGGGCACAGCCGATCGGCAGCGGCGGAAGCCAGCCGAGCGAACGTAACAATCCATAAATCCCCATCTTCAGCAGCACGCCCGACATCAGTGCCGACACCGGACTCGGCGCCACCGGATGCGCTGCGGGCAGCCAATTGTGCATCGGCATGAAACCGGCCTTCGTGCCGAAGCCGATCAACGCCATCACAAAACATCCGACCGCCCAGGGCATCGGCAAACCGGCCGCAGCCGCGGACATGGCCGCAAACGACGTCCCTCCACCCCGGATCACCAGAATCCCAAACAGCGGAAAAATACCCACCGCCCCGCCGATGTGCGTCGAAATCAAATACATCCATGCCCCGCGCCGTGCCTCCGGATCGCGGTCCCGGAACGTCACCAGGAAAAACGAACTCACCCCCATGAGTTCCCACGCCATCAGGAAAAGTACGCCGTCGCGCGCCGCCACCACCGTGATCAGCGCCGCAACCAGCAGACAGTAAAACACTCCGTAACCGATCAGCGAGCGCGTCGGCGGCTCATCGCGAAAATAACCCCACGAATAGATCGAGGCGGCAATCGTCGTCAGACCGATCACCAGCAGAAAAAATGCCGACAAGCCGTCCAGGCCCAGCGACACCGCCCCCAGCGGCAGCGGCCAGACGATTTCCGCCGGCCCGATCGATGCGCCGCAAAGCACCGTCCCCGCCGCAACCGTCGCCAGTATCCCCCCTACCGCCGCCGCCGCCAGCGCCCCGCCCAGCGCCACCCGTTGCCGCGCTCCGGCCACTATGCTCCAGAGTACGCCCACGCCCAGAACGGCCAGTGCAAGCAAAGCCAGGCTCACGTCGCCGCTCCTTTGGCGCCGCCCCCGGCCAGGCGGGTTTCCACCGCAACGACCTGCTTGACGATCTGCTCGGCCGATGCCCGCGCCGCCAGCAACGCCTGAAAGTCCGCATCCTGTAGCGCATACATCAGATGACTGAGCAGATTCAGGTGGTACCGCACCGACGGCGAGACGATCACGAAAAGAATACTCACCGGCTGGCCGTCCACCGCGCCGAAGTCGATCGGGTTCCGCAAATACACCAGCGTCACTTCGGGATCCTGCACCCCCATGATGATCGGACCGCGCGGATGCGGAATGGCGATGCCGTTGCCGATGGCGGTCGAGCCCAGCGTCTCGCGCGCCAGCAGCACACTATAAAGATCATCGCGATTGACACCCGCGGGTAGGACGATGCGATCGCACACCGCCCGCAGCACGGCTCGCTTGTCGGGCGCGTCGAGGTCCGCGATCTGGCCCCCACGCTGCAACGATTGTGCGAGCAGCTCAGACGGAACCGGTTCTTCATTACCGCGAAATATTTCAGGGGAAACTTTCATGCCGCGCGAGGTCGCCCATTCCAGCAATTCCACGCGGTTCAGACGGTACTTATCTTCCACCCGGTAGGCAGGAAGATGCTCATCGCTGATCAGGCGATAGATCTTGTTTTCCGTTGTATTGAGAAGCTTCGCAGCCTCTTTAACTGTAAGATTCATAGCGACTTACGTCCTAATCAATTTTCAAACAGCCGTGCTCGGCAAGCAGGGGCCGCTCCTCGTCGGCGATCCGACGGGGCGATTCTAGAGCTCTGCGCTGAACAAGTAATCCAAAGCTTCCGCGAATGATTCCGCAGCGCTGCCGACTATTAATGGATGACATTGTAGGATATTCAGCACGCGAGGCAACTATTCGACCCTTCGGTCCCCCAGGTTCCTCTACTTTTTCAGGCAAATCCCATCACTCATTGACGCCGTCATTGGTCCTTGACCATCTCCAATTGGCTCATGATTTGACAGCCCCGCCCTACCGCCGTGCAATGGAGCGATTCTCCCATTGGAGCCGCGCATGACCAACCCAACGCCAACGCCGCCGACCAACCCGCCGCAATCCCCCGCCACGCAAAACGAACCTTCCTGGGGCGAAGTTTTTCAATTTCCGCTCGCCTGCGCGCTGGCCATCGTGGGCGCAGCCCTCGGCGCAGGGGCCGCGAAACTGGGGGTACCATCCGGATTCTACGCGCTCCCCCTGGTGGGCCTCGGCACAGGTTTGTGCGTAGCAGCAGTGAACAAGCGGGGTAGCGTAATCCTCGGCGCAATCGCGCTGCTCGTCGCCATCCCCGCCGGTGTGCTTACCGAATGGGCATGCTGGCCGTTCGTGGCCGACAACTCGCTGAGCTATTTCATTCAGCATTTCTTCGGCCTCGCCGGATTCCGCTTGCTCCTCCACGCCTTCAGCGCGGCAATGGCGTTCTGGATCGGCTGGCGGCGGGGATAAACGTCCGGCGATAACAGCCGATGACCGCGACGGTATACTGCCCGCATGAAAATGCCTTTTCGCTGGGACTCCCTCACCACCCATCCGGCCTGGATCGGCGTGCTTAACATCACGCCCAACTCCTTCTCCGATGGCGGACAATTCCTCGATCCCGCCGCAGCCCTGCGCCAGGCACAGCAACTGCTCCACGATGGCGCCGCAATCCTCGACCTGGGCGCCGAAGCCTCAAGCTTCTTTCGCGCCGGCGTACAACCCGTAGATGCAGCCCAGCAATGGCAACGCATCGAGCCCGTCCTGCAGAAACTCGCGAGCACCGTGACCGTATCGGTTGACACGCGCTCTGCAGACGTGGCAATGAAAAGCCTCGCCGCCGGGGCGAAAAACATCAACGACATCTCCGCCGGCACGCACGATGCCCAGCTTCTCCCGGCGGTCGCGGCCGGCCAGGGCGCAATCGTGCTGATGCATATCGGCCCAAGCTTCCCTGACAATCCCCCCACCGACGATCCGCAAATCCTCGCCACCGTCAAACGCTACCTCTCCCAGCGCATCGACGCCGCAATACAAGCCGGCATCCCACGCAGCCGCATCGCCATTGATCCCGGCGTCGGCTTCGGCAAAACCATGGCCGACAACTGGCGCCTCGCACTGGCCGCCGCAAACTTGCGCGACCTCGGCGTCGAAGTCGTCCTCGGCCTCTCCCGCAAACGCTTTCTGACCACCCCCCCACCCGATCCCCAATGGAAACACGAGTTCGAACAAGTCCTCGAAGCGCTTCGAAAAATGTCCCCCACAAATATTCACGAACGGGACGCCGCCACCGCCGCCGCCACCCTCATGGCCGTCCGCCGTGGCGTACGGATTCATCGTGTGCATAATGTCTCCCTGTGCGCGGCAACGTGCCGGTAAATGGTGATTTAACACTCGAAGATCGGAGCTCTCATGCGGTTTCTCGTCCATGGTGCTGTCCATCCCGCTGCCCAAGAGGCCATGATCAAACACGAACAGGTCTGCCACACGGTTCTCGAACTGTCCGCCGAGACCGATGCGCCCGAAACGCTCGGCAACTCTCCGGCCGACCTCTGCAAAGTGCTGGCCAAGAAACAGTGGAACCTGCTGACCACCGATACCGAATTCGTCAGCAAACTCTACGAAGAAAAAGTCCCCTTCGCCGGCGTGATCGTGCTGCTGCTCGACGACCCCGCCGTGCTGCACGATCAGGGCCCCGCCATCGACCGCCTGTTCGAGCGATACAAACGCCTCACCCCCCGCCGCCTCTACACCGTGACCCCCTCGCGCGTCAAAATCCGCCAGTTGCCCGGCGCCAATATGGGGTAAAGCATTATTCATTTGACTTTACATTTCATAATTGTAAAGTGAATATCATGAATAAGGCGACGATCAGCAGTAAAGGACAGGTAACGATTCCGGTGGCCTACCGCCGGCGGTGGAAGCTTGCTGCTGGCAACGAAGTGCAAATCGAGCAGCTTGCCGATGGTACAGTTCAACTCAAACCCGTTAAGTCGATTCTCGATCTCGCGGGCATTCTGCAAAGGCGAGGCCCCGCGCCATCGGTGCAGGAAATGCGACAGGCCGCCGAACACGCTTGGGCCGCGCGCAACATGCCAAAGAAACACCGATGAACTCTCCCCGATATCTTCTTGATGCCAACATCATTCTCCGATTTATCACGGGAGATCATCCCGACCATCTCCGCCGAGCCCAGGCGGTTTTTCAAGCAGCAGCGGCGAATGAGTGCCGCCTTTTGCTGACACCATGGATCATCGCCGAAGTGGTATTTACGCTGCAATCCTTCTATCAGGTCCCGCGCGAGGAAACCGCTTCGCATCTCTTGACCGTCATCAACAGCACGGGCGTGGAAACACTGGATCATGACATGCTCGCAGATGGCCTCAACCGCTTTGCACGCACCAACATCAGCTTCGTCGACTGCCTGCTGGCGGCTCAATCGCATGCGCTGGGCATCCGTCCCGTCTCCTTCGACCGTGACCTCGACAAATTCGCTGATATCAAACGTTACGAGCCGTAGACCTTGATCGAACTGTCCGAACAAAACGTCATCGACTATCTCCGCGCCGCCGACCGCGCGTCGCAGGGAGAAATCCTGGTGCAATCGCTTTCCGGCGGCGTCGCCAATGTGGTGTTGAAAATTTTCGATACCGCCGCCGGCGCCAAGATCGGCACCGACATGCGCACGCCCGGCCAGATCAAACTGGGCAAGCCCGATCACCGCGCCAATGAAGGCGCCTGCTTCGTCCTCAAGCAACCGCTGCCGAAGTTCCGCACCGAAGCCGAATGGCTGGTCGATATCGACCGCGTCCTGGTCGAGCGTGATTGCCTGCAACTGCTGACCGAATTGCTCCCCGCCGGCAGCGTGCCCGAAGTGCTCTGGTTTGACGAACCCAACTACATCCTGGCGATCAATGCGGCCCCCACCGGTTCGATCCTCTGGAAGAAGGCGCTGCTCACCGGCGAGGCCGGCGGCGGCGGAATCGCCGCGGCCAATCACGCCGGCATGCTCCTGGCGTTCCTACATTCATCCACGATCAACGACGCAGCCATGGCCAAGCGCTACGGCGATCCCAAACTCTTCATCCAGCAACGCACCGAACCCTACCTGCTCACCACCGCCCAGCAACACGCGGATGTCGCGCCGATCATCCGCACACTGGCCGACAAACTCCTGGCCGCCAAAATGTGCCTCATTCATGGCGATTTTTCGCCCAAGAATATGTTCCTAGTGCCGGAGAAAGAGGGGCCCGCGATCAAGGACCAGGGGCCGGAAGCAAAGGCGCCGGCGTTTGCCTTGGCCCACCTGGTGCTCCTCGATTTTGAAGTCGCCTTCTACGGACATCCCGCCTTCGATGTGGCCACACTGGTCAATCACCTGCTGCTCAAAGGTTTCTATCACGGCAAAAAATGGCGGCCCCTCATGCTCTTGGCCGACGCCTTCTGGCAAACCTACCGCCACACCGCGGACCGCTCGCTCGTCAACTCCGCCGAAGCCCTCGGCGGACAACTGCTTGGAGCGCTCCTGCTGGCGCGCATCGATGGCAAATCCCCCGTCGAATACATCACCGATCCGCCGATGAAGGATCGCATCCGCACGGCCGCCAAAGCCGTCCTGGCCGACCAAGACACCAGCCTCGACCACGCCATGGATACCGTCAGCATGCATTTTGAAGAGCCGGCCTGAATGACAGGCTCTGTCTGAAAACGCGGCGCGGTCGGATTTTGGGCCAGGCCGGCCGGATGCAAGGACGCAGGACCGAAGCATACTTGTAAGTATTCTGAGGTCCGAGGACGCAGCAGACGGCCGGCCTGGCACGAAAGACGATCCCGTCCGAGTTTTCAGACAGAGCCCAGGCCGTGGAGTGAGCCCGCGGGCTCAGGCGGCCCGGCTGCGAAAACCGTACACCATCAAAGCAATCGCCGCAGCAATCAACACCCCAACCCCCACCGCAATCACAATGAATGCCGACCCGCTGACGGGCACATCAAAACTGTTGGCCGCACTGACTGCCGATGAGTCGACCATGAGCGAAGAAGCACGCATACTGTCCGGGCCGATCAAGACCGGCGCCGACGCGTTGTTCGTGCGCTCGTAAGGTTGCCGCAAGTCGATCGCAGAGCCGGCAAAGCGGTCGCGAAACAGTGAAAACGACGCGGAAGACATGTCGTTGATGAAATGCTCTTCAATCGTATCACGCAGATCGATTGACGCTTCACCGGAAATATCGCGGACGACCGCGTCGAGATCGACGTTGTCGCGCAGAATCACCGCGGGGCTGTCGAACATCGACGGCTTCGACCGCGTATCCTCCGACCGCATACCCATGGCACCCAGCGAACTGGGCGGCGCGGTTCGGACCGACTGAAACCAATCGCTCGAGGCCTCCTGGGCGCAAACCGGCCCGGCCACGCAAAGCAACAGCCACAGCGTTTTCACGATGCTTCGACGCCATCCACCAACTCGCAAGAGGTCACGCATCCCCACATTGTATCACGAGGCGGCGGGCAAAAACGAGCGTCCCGTACCCGACCCGCCATTTTGTCAGGCCCGGCAAAAGCCGCTATGATTGCCCCCACATTTTCTTCGTACACTTTTTTTTGCCTGAAGGATTTTTCACATGCCCACATTTGATCAGATCGTTCATGCCAAGGCGCTCCAGATCGGCAAGCTCGCGGTCCGCTCGACTACCGCCGCCGGTAGCGGCCACCCCTCCACGGCCCTCTCGCTCGCCCACATCATCACCATTCTGATGTACCAACAGATGCGCTGGGATCCCGAAAACCCCCAGCACCACGGCGCCGATCGCCTCATGCTTTCCGAAGGCCACGCCGTTCCCATCGTCTATGCCGCCTGCGCCGATATCGGCGTCTCCATCTACCTCCACGGCAAAGCCAAGATCATGGACGAACACGATCTGCTCACCCTCCGCGATATCCACAGCCCCGTCGATGGCCACCCCAATCCCCAGTGCGGCTTCCCCTTCTTTGATGCCGCCACCGGCTCCCTCGGACAAGGCCTCTCCGTCTCCGCCGGCCTGGCCGCCGCCGCCAAGGTCGACC
The DNA here is from genome assembly GCA_903845195.1 of uncultured Phycisphaerales bacterium. Lineage (GTDB taxonomy): Bacteria > Planctomycetota > Phycisphaerae > WQYP01 > WQYP01 > CAIMWO01. Next base: position 9,486 of record CAIMWO010000052.1, on the reverse strand, counting down.
ATCACGGCAAACTTATTTATTGCATCATCGGCGACGGCGAAAGCCGCGAAGGCCAGATCTGGGAAGCCATGGATTTCATCGCCGAACAGAAACTCACCAGCGTCGTGGCCATCTTCAACTGCAATGAAATCGCCCAGTCCGATTACGTTGCCCCCGCCCAAACCGCTGACGCCCTCGCCGCCAAAGCCGAAGCCTTCGGCTGGAAACCGGTGATCGTCGATGGTCACAATCCCACCGCCATCGTCAACGCCCTCAAACAACGCACCGAAGCCATGGTCGCCGGCCGCCCCCTGGCCATCATCGCCAAAACCGTCAAAGGTTGGGGCGCCGCCTCGCAACAAGGCCTCGGCCATCACGGCACGCCCGTCACCGAAAAAGATCTTCCCAACGTCCTGGCCGAACTCGATCGCACTGGCGAGGATCTCGGCGTAAGCAAAGTCGCCCCCGCCGATACCGAACGCATGCTCCGCGTCCATCCCCCGCTGCATCCGACCGCACACCGTCATGCGACCAAGGCCCCCACCCTTAAGGAAGCCGCCGAAAAACACAAACTCACCGAAGCCCTCTACACCAAGAAAAAACTTTCGCCGCGTCGCGCCTTCGGCCTCGCACTCGACGCCCTCGGCAGCAGCAACCCCAACGTCGTCGGCCTCGACGCCGACGTCAAAAACTCCACCTACTCCATCGACTTTGCCAAGAACCACCCCACCCACTTCTTTGAATGCCGCATCGCCGAACAGAATATGGTCTCCGCCGCCGCCGGTATGGCCGCCGGCGGAAAAATCCCGTTCGTCAGCACCTTCGGCAAGTTCATCGTCCGCGGCTATGACCAGCTCGAAATGGCCCTCATCGGCGGCAGCAACATCAAACTCGTCGGCACCCACACCGGCGTCACCCTCGCCGCCGACGGCCCCTCCCAAATGGCCCTCGTCGACGTCGCCTTCACCCGCGCCCTCTCCCACGCTAAGGACCATCGCGGCAACCCGGCGATCACCGTCCTGACCCCCTGCGACGGACCATCCACGTATAACATGGTGCTCGAAATGGCCGAGTGGCCCAGCGCCGTCTACCTGCGGGCCCTCCGCGCCGATACCACCGTGATCTACCCCGAAACAGAAACCTTCCCCTTCGGCCAATTCAAGGTACTCAAGAAGGGAGCCGGAAAGGGTAAAAAGCTCACGATCGCCACCAACGGCTATCTCATCCACACCGTCCTCAAGATCGCCAAGGATCTCGAAGCCGCCGGGGTTGATCTGACGCTCGTCGACGCCTATTGCCTGCCGTTCAATGTGGAAGAGCTGCTCAAACTCGCCGAGGGCGGGCCCGTCCTCGTCGTGGAAGACAATTACACCGGCGGCCTCGGCAGCGAAATTGCTGAGATCGCCGCCAAGACCGGCAAAGTGAAAGTGGACAGCATGTACGTCCAGAATTTCCCCAAGTCCGGCAAGACCCCGGAAGACGTGCTGGCCTACGTCCACCTCAGCGATGCCGACATCCTCGCCAAAGCCAAGGCGCTGGTCGGATAAAAATTCCCCCATCGCAGAACTGTAATGACCAGAAAGAGCATGGCCCCCCGCCATGCTCCTTCTATTTCTGCACACGCCGAAAATGGCTCCGGGAGTGCCAATCCTCTTTCCAACGACCAGTGATGAAGGCAAGATTCAAGCCGCTCTGACGAGCAACAACCGGGTGCCGAATTACCCACCTAAAGGTACGGTAGGCGATGCAACAAAAGCCGTCCCCGCCGCCACCCGCGCAAATTGCGATATATCATTCCCAAACAAACCATACAAATATAACCATCGTATTTACAAATATTTACGAAAATAGATTCAAATAATTCCAGATTACACTTAGAAAATGGAATTATTGTTAGTATACTGATCTTGGCGGCCAAGAACTTTCAGACGCCCTCCCTTCGTAACCCAGCGGCTTGGTACGCGCATAGTGCAATCTTGTTCCACCAGTTAATGGATCGTTATGTTGCCGTTCCGCCAACCATCCATCACTATCCATAAATCGCGCCCCGCCGCCGCGCCACCGGCCTTCACCATGATCGAACTCCTCGTCGTTGCCGCCATCATCGCCATACTGATCTCATTCATGCTTCCCGTCCTCATCCGCGCCCGCGAAACCAGCCGACGCGCCTATTGCGCAACCAATCTGCGCGCCTTCCTCCAGCAGGTGCGGCAATACAACGCGGAATTCCGCGAGTACCCCCGCACCAAGTCCGCGTATCAAACTCTCACGGCTGGCGGCGGTGTCTATTCCGCCGTGGAAACCGCTTCCGCATCCGTCTTCTCCACCTACCACACGGTCACTGTCGCCTTCACCTGCGCCCGCGGCTATCCCTCCGTTCCCTCCTCCTGTTCCATTGCCGTCACTGGCGGATCCGAAGCCAATTCCCCGGCGACCAACGACGTCACCGCAGCGATGTTCCTCCTCATCAAAATGGGCCGCATGAGCCCCAAACAATTCGTCTGCCCCAGCGCGTCGGGATATTACCCCGATGCCTTCGAACCCAATCGCATCCGTTCCCACACCGGCTACCCCGACAACAACAAACGTGACTCCAACGGCGCCTGGCGCAGCAACTTCACCAGTCACCAGAATCTTTCCTACAGCATGGCTAACCCCTACCCCTCCGAAACCTGGGATCCCACAAACCCCGTCAACGCCGGCATCCAATCCGCCCAAGTCTACGGATACGTCTACAACGCACGCATGCGGCCCGATCTCGCCTTTGCCGCCGATCTCAATTCCGGCAACCCCATCCTCACCACGCTCACCGTGAATTCCTCCTCTCTCCTCATCAAGCAGGGCAACAGCCTCAATCACAACAAAATTGGCCAGAACGTCGCCTACGCCGACGGCCATGTCGAATGGTGCGACAACCCCTTCGCCGGCGCCAACCGCGACAACATCTACACCCGCGCACTGCCCAACCCCGATGGCTCCGGCAACAGTTGCCCGGATCAATCCAGCTATGCTGATCCGACCCAGGCCTTTGGCCAGCAACCCCCAGGCAGTTGCACCGATAGCATTCTCATCCCGTCCGCCACCTCCACGAATTTCATGCCGTCCTGAGTACAAGCGCCGCAAGCGGCGTCAGAAATAGAAAGAGCTGATAGGAAAAGACGCGTCATGACCACTCGTCGTCGGGCATTTACGCTGATCGAACTGCTGACCGTTGTGAGCATCCTCGTGCTCCTGATGGTGATCTTCGCCTACGCCGTCATCGCGGTGGAAGAACGCGGACAAATCGTCAAATGCACCGCCAACCTTCGCCAGCTCCATAATGCCGTCACCATGTACGCCTTGAATAATCAGGGGTCCTATCCGATGGCTCCCGCCTCAAACAGCGATACCGGCGGCATGGGCACTGGCTATTACGGAATACACAATACCTATATGGGCCCCTACTCCGTCAGCCAGTTGAGCACCCTCGTCTTCGACGGAAATTACCTCTCCGACTGGCGCGTCCTCTTCTGCCCCAACCAGGAATATTCCTTGTACTACAAAGATATCAACGGAACCGTTCAAGGCATTATCCGGCAATTCAATTCTCCCACTCGCCCCCATCCCACCACCGCAGCCTGCGATATCGGCTACAGCTATGCCAATGGCAATTCCCCCGGCTGGATCTTTGATGACGGCAACAATAGCTACCAAGCCAACAACTACCGCGGCAAAAATGTCATGATCAATCCCTACCCCGCCAGTAATCCGACCAATCCCCACTGGTACAGCGGCGGCGGCACTTATGACGCCAATTGGAATAACAACTCCTGGTTCGCCGCCGGCTATATGTGCGATCCCCCCAACAAAATCATCTACGCCGACGTCACCCACTGCGATAACACCACCAGAAATTGGGACTACTACGCCAATGCCGCCGAAGAACGGCCCCTCATGAGCCATAAGGCCGGCATGAATACCCTCTACAACGATGGCCGCGTCTTGTTCTCCCCCATCTCCGGCCAAAGCACCACCGACAGCAAAATCTGGTACAACTTCGGCAGCGTCCCCAACCAACGCGTCGTCTACGGCTTCCGCTGATCCCCCCACCCCGCATCCCTTCGCATACGATTCCCCAGGCCTTCCCTTCAGCGCAACTCCCATTCCTCGTTCATCATTCCTCGTTTCACTTCTTCTGCCCGTAATACGCATTCGCCCCATGCTTCCGCAGATAATGCTTATCCAGCAGCGCCGCCGGAATCGCCTTCACCCCCGCATTCAACTGATAACTCTGCAACTGCATCCGCGCCACCGACTCCAGCACAATCGCATTCTCCATCGCCTTCATCACATCCGTCCCCCACGCAAACGGCCCGTGGCTGGCCACCAGCACCGCCGGAATCTGCGCCGCATCGATCTTCTTCTCGCGAAATGTTTCGACGATCACCTTGCCCGTGTTCAACTCATACTCCGTCGCGATTTCCTCCGCCGTCATCGCCCGCGTCACCGGCACTGTGCCGTAAAAATGATCCGCATGCGTCGTCCCCAAACACGGCAAATCGCGCTGGGCCTGCGCAAAACTCGTCGCATACAGCGAATGCGTGTGCACCACGCCGCCAACGCTCGGAAACGATCGGTACAGATGCCAATGCGTCGGCGTATCCGACGATGGCCGCCCCGCCCCGTCCACCACCTTCCCCGTCGCCAGCGATACAATCACAATGTCCGCCGGCGTCAGTTTCTCATACTCCACGCCGCTCGGCTTGATCCCCATCACCCCTCCCTCGCCTCCGTCCTCGGCCGTGCGATCAACCCCGCTGGCATTGCCCCACGTCAGCACCACCAGGCCCGCCTTCACGATGCCCACGTTTGCTTCATACACCGCCTGCCGCAGTTTTTCGTATTTCATCAGTGCGCCCTTACTTCATCGCGGATCGCCAGTAATTCTTTCATCAGCCCGCCCAGCTTGGCCTCGTGGTCGCGGATGCCCAGCGCATCATGCAGCGCCCGATATACCTTGTATAGCCGATTGTAAACCGCCGCGTTGGCCGGTATCACCTCGAACGTCTTCGATGGCTGGCCCGCCATCGCCCCAATCGCCTCAGCAAAATTCCCGTACCCGCCCGCCGCCTTCCCCGCCACCACCGCCGCCGCAATCGCCGATCCCAGCGCACACGTCTGCGCACTGCGGGCAATCGACACCGGACGTCCCATGGCGTCGGCATAAATCTGCATCGCCACCGCATTCTTCGCCGAAATCCCCCCGCAGTTCACCACCCGATCCACCTTCACCCCGTACTCTTCAAAACGCTCCATGATCACGCGCGCCCCGAACGCCGTCGCTTCGATCAGCGCCCGATACATCTCCGCCGGCGTCGTGTGCAGCGTCATGCCCACCATCAATCCGGTCAGCCGCTGATCCACCAGCACCGTGCGATTCCCATTGTTCCAATCCAGGCTCACCAGCCCGCTCTCCCCCGGCCGCAGCGCCGCCGCCGCCGCCGTCAGCGCCTCATGCGATCCCTTCGTCTCCCCGCCCGGCTGCACCACGTTGACGAACCAATTAAAAATATCGCCCACCGCCGATTGCCCCGCTTCCAATCCATAAAAATTCGGCAGAATCGATCCCGGCACAATCCCGCACAGCCCCGGAATGTCCGGCAACTCCTGCGTCATCGGCGCGCTCATCAAATCGCACGTCGACGTCCCGATGATCTTCACCAGCACCCCCGGCGCAATTCCCGAACCCACTGCCCCCAGATGCGCATCAAACGCTCCCACCGCAATCGCAATCCCCGCCTTCAATCCCGTCTTCGCCGCCCACTCCGCACTCAGCGACCCCGCCGCATCCGAAACCTGGTACACCCGTTCCGGCAGACTCGCCCGCACCCGCGCCAATCGCGGATCCAGCTTCGCCAGAAACTCCGCATCCGGATACCCCTTCCACGCCGTGTGATACATCGCCTTGTGCCCCGCCGCACAAATCCCCCGCTTCATCTTCTCCGGCGAAGTGTTCCCCGCCAAAGCCGCCGGTATCCAATCCGCAATCTCCACCCATGTCGCCGCCGCCTCAAACACCTTCGGCGCCACCCGCGCCGCGCGCAAAATCTTCGACCAGAACCATTCCGACGAATACCGTCCCCCGCACTTCGCCAAGAACTGCGGCCGCATTCCCGCCGCCAGCGCCGTGATCTCCTCCGCCTCCGCATGCCCCGTGTGATCCTTCCACAACCACGCCATCGCCGCCGGCTCATCCTTGAATGCCGCCGCAAACGCCAGCGGCGCACCGCTCGCATCCACCGGCATCGGCGTGCTGCCCGTCGTGTCCACGCCCACCGCAATCACCTGCTCGGCCGCAAACCCCTGGCGCTTCCCCGCCTGCGCCAGCACATCCTTGATCGTCGCCGCCGCCCCATCCAGGTAATCCGCCGGATGCTGCCGCGCCAGGTTCGGATCCTTCGCATCGAGAATGATCCCCGCCTGCCCGTGCGCATAATTCCACACGCTGCTGGCCACTTCCTCGCCGCTGCTCACATCCACCAGCAACGCACGCACCGAGTTCGTCCCGTAGTCCAGGCCGATCGTGTACTTCGACGCCATGAAAAATCTCCCGATCAGAGCCGGCCTAAGCCCGGCGCAAGGTGATAATAAAGCTCGTTGTTTCGCAGGTCCTGCTTGAACGAACGCAACGTGGTGTCATTGTCGATGACCACCAGTTCCAAATTCAAAATCTCCGCCAGATCCTCCAGGTGCTCCGTCGTCACCGCCTGGCTGAACGCCGTGTGATGCGCCCCGCCGGCATAAATCCACGCCGCACATCCCGTCTTGAAGTCCGGACGGTTCTTCCACACCGCCCGCGCCACCGGCAACTTCGGCAACGCCTGCGGCGGCGCCACCACATCCACTTCATGCACCAGCAACCGGAACCGATTCCCCAAATCGATCAGCGACGCATTGATCGCCGGTCCCGGCGGCGTATCAAACACCAGCCGCACCGGATCCTCCTTCCCACCAATCCCCAGCGGATGAATCTCCAGCGACGGCTTGCCCGCCGCAATGCTCTCGCAAATCTCCAGCATGTGCGCCCCCAGCACCAAATGCCCATTCGGATTCAGATGATACGTGTAGTCCTCCATGAACGACGTCCCGCCCTTGAGGTCCGCCCCGATGACCTTCACCGTTCGCAGCAGCGCCGCCGTCTTCCAGTCCCCCTCCGCGCCGAAGCCATAACCATCCGCCATCAACCGCTGCACCGCCAGCCCGGGCAACTGCTGCAATCCCACCAAGTCCTCAAACGTCGTCGTGAATCCCTTGAAATCCCCCGCCTCCAGAAACGCCCGCAATCCCAGCTCGATCCGCGCCCCCACGCGTAGCGACTCATGCCGCTCCGCACCCTTCCGCAGCTCCTTCGCCACCGTATACCGGCTCTCATATTCGCTGCACAGCGCCGTCACCGCCGCATCGCTCACTTCGCCCACCGACTTCACCAGCTCGCCGATGCCGTACCCGTTCACCGAATATCCAAACTTCGCTTCCGCCGCCACCTTGTCGCCTTCCGTCACCGCCACCTGACGCATGTTGTCGCCGAACCGCGCGAACTTCGCCCCCTGCATGTCATGCCACCCGCGCACCGCCCGCATCCACGCCGCCAACTGCCCCAGCGTCTGCCCATCCGACCAGTGGCCCACCACCACCTTGCGATTCAGCCGCAGCCGCGTGTGAATGAACCCCGCCTCGCGGTCGCCATGCGCCGCCTGGTTGAGATTCATGAAATCCATATCGATGTCCGCCCACGGCAAATCGCGGTTGAACTGCGTGTGCAGATGCAAGAACGGCTTGCGCAAACTCGACAACCCCCCGATCCACATTTTCGATGGCGAAAACGTGTGCATCCACAACACCAACCCCGCACACCCCGCCGTGTGATTCGCATCCAGACACAACTGCCGAATCTCATCCGGCCCCGTCAACACCGGCTTAAACACCACCTTCAGCGGCAACGTCTTCCCCTCATTCAACGCCGCCACGATATGCTGTGAATTCAACGCCACCTGCTTCAGTGCCGCCGGACCATACAAATGCTGACTGCCCGTGACAAACCAGATTTCCGGTGCAACAAGGTTCTTCATACCAACTCTCACATTTCACTTGAGGATCAGAAAATTTGAAACGAGCCTAAGACCGCTCAAGATACTGCCTCCCGCACACCCCGGCAAGACGCCCTCCCACTCTCCCCCAACCTAGGGAGCGCGTCAGCTTGATAGGTAGAACCTAAAGCCCGCCGACGCCGTCGGCGGGTGCCAATCGGTTGCCGCAGATGCGACCACGATGCGACCTCAAGCTACCGCCCATTCCGCCTTGCCATCGCGCGGCCGGATGGCATGTTCTTGGCACAATCTCGGTGCCAGGAACATGCCATCTGACCTCACTTCATAAGCTCCCCACTCATTTTTCGACTTCGCACACACTAACCTTACCGTGGCCACGCTGGGCCCCCCCACATTCACTCGCGTCGCGCAAAAGCCGACATACGTATGTTCTCGTCGGTATCATTGGGCATCGTCTTTCGGTCCTTGGACTGAGCAAGGGAGTACGCCATGGTAAAGCCACCAAAACTGACGAGCATCCAACAGAAGATCCGCAAGTACCACGGCGAAATGGAAGGCAGCGAACACCAGCGTTACCGCTCATGAGAGCACTGCTACGGCTACTTCCGAGGGTTCGCGCCAGCTGGGATTGCTACTCGGCGCGATGAGGCGGCACTACAACTCGGCTTCTACCTCGCAAGCTGGGGCATGTACCGAGGATCCGCTTTCCTCCTCCAGTACGCATATACCGCGCATTTGGGGGTAATTGACAGCCTCTCGGTCCCCCAATTTCTGCCGCTCTGGAAAACGGAATTTGGCTCGGATGATGGCGACTCCCACCTCATTCCGGTTATTGAGTCGGCGATTCAAGCCATCAAGCAGGCCTACTCGCAGTTTGGAGCCCCAACGGACACTTTGATAACCAAAATCATCCTTGGCACATTTGCATGTTTGCCCGCGTGCGATGGGTATTTTGTCGCCGGTTTCAAGAGCCAAGGTCTCAAGTATTCTTGCCTCAACACGCGCTTCATTAGGCGGGCGCGACAGTTTTGCGCCGACAACATCGTTGTGCTTCGCGAAGAGCAGCGCCGCATCCGGGAACAAACCGGAGTCCACTATCCGCTCATGAAGCTCATCGACATGTACTTCTGGCAAACCGGGTATGACGGAACATCCACAACTAACTTGGGCAGCGGGCCGGCCGAATAGCGTGCGCCAGACGCAAAGCATTCACCGCCAAACGAGTCACAAAATCTTCACGCCAGAATGTCAAACGCGAAAACCCCCTTTCATCGTCTCTCGCATTCCCCCCTCACCCTGTCACCCCTTGTCCCTTCTCCTCCGTGTCCTCCGTGAACTTGTATCTTGGGAATATCTATGTTCAAGACCTCTTCTATCGAGTCTACTAGGCCCCGCCGCGTCCGCGTGACGACGAGCGGAG